>NZ_MUXW01000017.1 GCF_002015085.1 Glaesserella parasuis | reverse complement strand
AAAAAAAACAACATTTACATAAAATAAAGAATAAAATAACAAGCATTTTTCAACTTTTATTGTCAATTATTAAAAAAGTTAGAAATAATAGGCGGGAAATCTGATGAAAGCGGTGATTTAGATGGGATATTTTACACCGCATCGTCTCTTGAACAGGCTGCTATTTAATCATTATCACATAGCCTACTTAACATTGTCGTCTAATCCCAAATGCAACGGACGGTGGATAGGATGTTAAAGAATCGTCTTGATGATTTAGCCACTTTTCAATCCATTTTCCTGTTTTACAATCGTCGTTGGCTCTTGGTGGATAATCACTTCCGAATGAGGAAAGACTGCCAAGATTTTCTGTTCTAGGCTGTCGGTAATATCGTGTGCGACAACCAAAGGCAGATGATCGTCCAGTTCTAAATGTAGCTGAATAAAGCGAATTGCCCCTGCACGACGAGTTTTGACATCGTGTATGCCAATAATGCGTGGGTGTTGCAAGGCAATCGCCCAAATTTGATCGACTTCTTCTTGGGGTAAGGCTTTATCCAACAAGGATTGCACCGCTTCCCAGCACATTTTAGCTGCATTAAACAGAATATAAAGAGCAATTCCAATGGCAAATAGGGCATCGGCATAAATCACGCCGTAGATATTTAAAATCATTGCCACAAGAATTGCTGCGTTCATATAGAGATCCGTTTGATAATGTAACGAATCGGCCTCAATCGCTGGGCTTTGAGTGAGTTTCACCACTTTTTTCTGATACAGAACTAATGCAGCAGTAAGAACAATGGAGAACAAGCTAATCGCAATGCCTAATTCACTGCTTTGTACTAATTGTGGTTCGGTTAAACGTTGAATACCTTGTAGTAATAAGAATGTTGCAGAACCAGTGATAAAGGCACTTTGAGCAAGGGCGGCAAGGGATTCCGCTTTGCCGTGTCCGAAAGTGTGATCGTCATCAGCTGGCTGTAAAGCAAAACGTAACACGAGCATATTTGTTAAAGATGCGAACAAATCTACAAGAGAGTCCGTCATTGCCGCCAAAATCGCCATCGATCCTGTCTGCCACCACGCAAACGCCTTTGCAATAATTAAAGTAGCAGCGACAATCACAGCAAAGTTCGCTGCTCTTTTTACATATTGATTATACTGTTTTTCCATTAGTTACACTCAATTTGCCACGCTAATTGCGAAAACTGCCACGCCATTTGCTGAAGATCTTTCATATAAGCGGTTGGATTTTGCAAATTTTTTGCAGAAACAGACCGCTTGTCTGAGAACTGCATTTGGCTGTAACCACACTGAGAATTTTGCCCACGGGTGACTTCCAGCTGATAATCGTTAAAACGTTCTGTTGGTGGATAAAGCACTTGGCTTTGTAGCTCGTCACCGACAATCGCTACTTTCGCTTTGGTATCAGGCTGTTTAGCGAAAGTTTGCTGACGTAACTCCACCCTATCAGCAAGGCTTTTTTGTTGGCTGTTTTTATCAGTAAACAACAAAATGCCTTGTTGCCAGTTATTCGGATCTTTTGAGCTTTCTTTGAGTAAAAAAAGCGATTGTTGCATTTCATCAAGCTGATTTTGGGTCACTTTTTGGTAGGTTTTACCTTGAAAATTAACCTGTTCAGGTATCGAAAATTGCGGTGGTACCATCACGCAGCCCGTTAAAAACAGGGGTAAAAAAAAGGATTTTCGTAACATTATCACGCTATTGTTTCTCATATGTAAAATAGACTTTAGTTAAAGTATTCCAATAAAACTTTTCATTATTCTTTTTATTCATTAAAGAATTAATATCTTCTTTCTCTTTCATCTCTCGTAAATAAAACTAATGTTTCATTATACAAAAACTGATAATAATAGTCGTAAGCTAATACATTTTGCACATATCCCCTTGTTTCTACAAAAGGAATGGAGGCAATAAATTCGTCCATCGCCAAAGTGCCATTTGCACGTTCTAACCAACGGCTCACTCGGTGAGGCCCTGCGTTATATGCCGCCGCAATTAAAATTCGGTTATTTGGGTAGGTTTCATTTAACTCTGCTAAATGGGCTGTCCCCAACATAATGTTTTTAAAAGGGTCGAGTAAATCTTTTTCCCCTGTATAGCTCAGTTGATTTGCTTTGGCTGTTTGGCTTGCTGTGGTTGGCAATAACTGCATTAACCCTATTGCATTTGCGTGCGAACGTGCTTGAGCATTCCACGCACTCTCTTGGCGAGCGATTGCCATTGCAAAGGTTTTAGTGATTTTTTTATGCTGTAAATTGAGTTCAAACCAATCCGAATAAGCATTTGGCAGACGTAGCGATAAATAATCCCACGCTTTTGCCTGAATGGTTCCTTCAACGGCTAAATCAAACCAATCTTGTTGCAAAGCAAAGTTACTCAATGCAATTTTTTCGTCAAAACTCGCCGCTTGCAGTAAATCTACCCAAACAATTTTGGCAGCACTCAGCCGTTTTAACGCCCTTAACTCTGCAATGCGGTTAAGCTGAGGCTTAAATTTAAGGGTTTGTTGTTCTGTTAATTTGTTAATCGCTGGCAATACGAGCTGATAAGGCTGTCCTAGGGCTTGAGCCGCCAACATAGGATAAAATCCTCGCTCTGTGGCAAGTTGCTGGAAAATAGCCGCTTGTTGTGCCGGCTGGCTTTTGGCTAACCAATAACGCCATTCCGCTTTGGCTCTGGTTTCTGGGCTTAATAGCACTAACCATCTATTTAAATCGCTTTTCTGCCAGATCGCCGTTCGTAAGCGGCGTTCGGTTAAACTATCCTCTTTTAATTCGGCTAACTGTGCATCTCGCCACTGCTGGAACTGGGGTGTTGTGTTATCAAAAAAGCGTTGTAGAAACTGGATTTTCCATTCACGTACTTGATTTTCGCTAAGTTGCCACTGCTCTGCCCAAGTTTGATATGGGGCAAAATCCACATTTTGCATTTGTTCAGGCAATGTTTTGAGAAGTTTGGGGAAAGCGTGCAATACAAGCTGTTTATTGAGATCGTTAAGCGGTTGTTTCGCAATAAAATGTTGCAAATAATTCGGCTCAGACAAGAGTTTTTGTAAATCGGCAAGCCATTTTCCTAACTCGACATCTTGGTTATTTAACGCTAACTGGCTTAACTCCGATTTTGCATTTGTTATCCATAATTTGACCGCTTTTTGCTTCACTTTATCTTCGGTTTTTAACCCCTGATCTCGCCAGAAGGCTTCCAAGTTCGCACAGTCAGAGGGCAATGAGCCGTTATTGATCCAAAAATCATCAAACTTTGCTAAAAGCTGAGCTAACTCAGGCGATAAAGGTTGAGCCAGATTATTTGCTTGTGCCGCTTCTGGATTTAACTGTAATTTATCTGCTTGGCTTTGATATTGAACCGCCCACACCCGACATTGATTAGCAACGCTTAGCTCACCGACTTTGTCGCTATAGGCTAGAAGCTCTGACCATTTTTGCTGTTTGTACCACATTTCTATCGGGAACTGTTCCAGCTTATTGCGTTTTGCGATATGCGGATATTGCTTGATAAAGTGCAGAATTTCTTCTTGCGAAATAGCGTTCAATTTTAGTTTAGTATTTAATATAGCCCATTTCATCTCTTCAATCAGAGGGTAATCAAGCAACATTGCCTCTAAATGCACCACTCGCTCAAATATCGCATTAGAAAATTTTCCCTCTCGTTCCATCTCTCGTAATAAAGTCTCAAGCAGCAAAAAATTTACTCTTTGCTTTTCAAATTGACGGTAGATATTTTGTTGCTCGTTCTGCCATTGTAATTTTAGTTTCTCAATTTCTGGAGATGACTGAGACTGTGTAGCCCAAGCAGATAAACACATCGCCAAATAAACAAATAATATTTTTTTCCCCATAAACTCTCCTAGATACTAAAGCCCAATTAGAAATTAAAAACCGCTTGAAGTTTATATCAACAAGCGGTTAATTTAATTGAAAGTTTCACTTCTTATTCATCAATAATCACTTTCGCAATGTAATCTAAATTACGATAATGCTGTGCATAATCAATACCATATCCCACCACAAACTCATCGGGGATAGCAAAGCCAACCCATTCTACTGGTACATCCACTTCTCGACGAGAAGGCTTATCTAATAAAGTACAAATCGCAAGTGAGGAAGGTTCGCGCAAATTTAAAATATCATGCACTTTGTTAAGGGTAAAACCAGTATCAATAATATCTTCTACAATTAATACATCTTTGCCTTGAATTTCACTATCCAAATCCTTCAAGATTTTCACATCTCTGCTCGATTCTGTACTTAATCCATAACTTGATGCCGTTAAAAAATCGACTTCGACAGGTAAATTTAACTTACGCACCAAATCAGCCATAAACATAAAAGATCCTCTCAACAGTCCAACAACAACCAGACTCTGGCTATTTTTATGTTGGTAATGTTGATTAATCTGTTCTGCTAACTCAGTAATGCGGTTTTGAACTTCTTGAGAAGATATCATAGTTTCAATGTGATGTTTTTTCATAAACAAACCTTTTATCTATATACTATTTAAAAATACAATATGATGTATCAAATGCTATTATACCTCAATATTCTTTGATTAAATAAAACTACCCATTCTCCTTTTAAGATTAATCAACATTTAAATGTGTTCACTACATCATTTCATCTACATGGCCATCTATGAATTTAGGTAAATCAGCAACACTATCAATAACATAATCAGCGTTTAATTCACCTTCAGGTGTAATTGGTTTACCTGTCCGAACCAATATTTTCACTTTCACCCCAGCGTTCTCCGCAGCTAATATGTCCTCTAATTTATCTCCTACCATGATAGATTTTGAAGGGTCAATATCCAGATCAGAAATAGCTTGTAGCAATAAACCAGCTTTTGGCTTACGACAATCACAAGCCTTTTTATAATTACCAATTCCTTCAGGATGATGAGGACAATAATAAATACCATCCAATACCACACCATAGTCTTCATCTAATGACCAATCCATCCATTCTGTCAATTGATGAAATTGTGCTTCACTAAAATAGCCTCTAGCAATTCCAGATTGATTAGTCACTATCACTAGCATATATCCTTTATCTTGTAATTGCTTTAATGCATGGCCAACGCCTTTAATAAACCTGAAATCATCAATATCATGTACATAGCCATGATCAATATTAATTGTACCATCTCGATCCAGAAAAATAGCTTTATTCGCCATCACTATTGCCTTTTAAAAAGTTAATTACCAACTGGTGATGTTCTTTTGTTTTAAATTTATTAAATACAGACATAATTTTGCCATACTCATCCACTAAAAAACTAATTCGGTGAACCCCATCATAACTTTTTCCTAAAAATTTTTTCTTTCCCCACACGCCAAATGCTTCTGCTACCTTATGATCCACATCCGACAATAGAATAAAGTTCAAACTATTCTTCTCAAGAAATTTTGCTAGCTTTTCTGGCGAATCAGGACTAATGCCCAGAACCATCACATTTAAAGAATCAAGTTCTTCCTTGCTATCACGTAAACCACATGCTTGTGATGTACAACCTGGTGTTAATGCTTTAGGATAAAAATAAATTAGAAATTTTTTGTTTGGAAATTGCTCTAGAGTTACCCAATTAAAATTTTGATCTAATAGAGAGAATGATGGTACAGTATCGCCCACCCTTAATGTATCCATTATTATTCCTTTTAGCTCATTATAGAGACAATAAGTATATCATATTCTAAATATGCACTAAAATATTAAGCATAGGAAGATTTTCACAATTCGATTTTGAATAAAAATTTGTGATCTATGTCGTAAAATTTAACTTTTCCTATTGCACATTTTACATATCTGACTAAAATTTACATCATAATCTAACTAAGGGAGAAACATTATTATGGAAGTTGGTATTGTAAAATGGTTTAACAACGCCAAAGGATTCGGATTTATCACTTCGGACTCATATGAAGGTGATATTTTTGCTCACTTTTCAGTTATTGAAGGAGAAGGCTACCGCTCTTTAAAAATGGGACAAAAAGTTCATTTTGAGTTCACTCATGGAGATAAGGGAGCTTCAGCTGTACGCATTGTGCCAATTACTGAATAATTTCTTAGGGGCTACTTTAGCCCCTAATTTGTTACCCTTAATAAAGACTTTGGCATAATAGACAAAAAATAGTAATTAAAACCTTAACAGGTAGACAGTACCCGTCTTTTGAATCCTCTTAATGCTTGTTTAAAATAGCCTCAATCCCAATAAGATTATTTTTCTTCCCTACTAAAATTACAAGACATCTTCCCAAATTCATCAAAATACGTCGGGAAAGTTTTTGCGGTACATTTCGGATCTAAAATCGTCAGTGGCGTATTTGACAATGCCACCAAAGAGAAACACATCGCCATACGGTGATCGTTATAGGTTTCGATCTCAGCGTGTTGGAACTTATCTAACGCAAGCGGTTGAATACGAATAAAATCTTCCCCTTCTTCCACTTCCGCCCCAACTTTACGCAACTCTGTTGCCATTGCTGTCAAGCGATCTGTTTCCTTCACACGCCAGTTATAAATATTACGAATAACGGTTTCACCCTCAGCAAAAAGAGCGGTAGTTGCAATCGTCATTGCCGCATCAGGAATATGGTTCATATCCATATCAATGCCTTTAAGCTCCCCCTGCTCTGCTTGGATAAAATCTTCGCCCCAAGTGATTTTCGCGCCCATTTTCTCAAGCACATCCGCAAACAAGCGGTCGCCTTGAATGGAATTTTTACCAATCCCCGTCACTTTCACTTTCCCCTTAATTGCCCCTGCGGCTAAGAAATAAGAGGCAGAGGACGCATCGCCCTCAACCAAATATTTTTGCGGAGAAACATAATGCTGATTACCTTTAACAAAGAAAGTTTGGTAATTATTATGCGACACTGTCACGCTAAAATCCTTCATCATCGCAAGGGTAATATCAATATAAGGCTTGGAGACCAACTCACCGACAATCTCAATTTCCATATCTCCGGAGGCAAGGGGTGCGGACATCAAAAGTGCGGTCAAAAATTGCGAAGAAATCGAACCATCAATCTGAATTTTGCCGCCTTGAATACCCAAATTACGAATAGCAATCGGCGGATAGCCTTCATTTTCAAGATATTGCACGGAAGCCCCCGCTTGCAATAACGCATCAACCAAATGTTTAATCGGACGCTCTTTCATACGCGGCTCGCCCGTTAAAATCACCTCAGCCTCTTGCTCACCTTTCAAACAAAGTGCCGCTGTTAAAGGACGCATTGCGGTGCCGGCATTACCTAAAAACAGCGACAAACCATTTTGCCACTGAAACGCACCGCCCACGCCCTCAACGGTACAAACGGTTTTATTATCAGAAAGCTGATAATTCACCCCCAAAGCTTTCAAGGCATTGAGCATATGGCGAATATCATCGCTATCCAATAAATTCGTTACTTGCGTTGTCCCCTGTGCCAAGGCTGCTAACAACAACGCACGGTTTGAAAGGCTTTTTGAACCCGGTAAATTAATTTCGCCCTCAACACGAGCGATAGGATTTAGTGTTAATTTTTCCATAATGAAATCCTAATAATTAAATAGTTTTTATAATATCTAAAAAAACAACCTCTTAGAATTCATTAAGAGGTTGTAATCCAGAATATACTCCCCTACCCCGTATTACGCATACCTGCCGCAATACCTGTGATAGTAATCATCAACGCTTGCTCTAAGGCTGGATTTGGATTTTCGCCTTCAGCACGTAAGCGGTGAAGCAGCTCAACTTGAAGTAAGTTAAGTGGATCGGTGTAAACGTTACGCAGAGCAATAGATTCTGCTACCCAAGGTAAATCCGCCATTAATTGCCCTTCGTGAGCAAGAGAGAGAACGCTGTTGATGTCCGCTGCAAGCTGATTGCGTAAGGTATTTCCTAAACGGTGTAAATATTGTGGTACAAGGCGCTGATCGTAATGTTCTGCAAGCCATAAATCCGCTTTACTAAAGACCATCTCTAACATTCCGATACGGGTTGAGAAGAACGGCCATTCGGTACACATTTCTTTTAATAGTGCTTCATTACCTTGTTCGATCAACTGTTGTAACGCTTGACCAGCTCCCAACCACGCAGGCAACATCAAGCGGTTTTGCATCCACGCAAAGATCCACGGAATTGCACGCAAACTTTCTACGCCACCATTTGGATTACGTTTTGCAGGGCGTGAGCCTAGTGGTAATTTTGAAAGCTCTTGTTCAGGCGTTGCTGCACGGAAATACGGCACAAAATCAGGTTCGCCACGCACAATACCACGATAAATGTCACAAGAAATTTCCGAGCCTTTATCCATTACATCTCGCCATTCTTGTTTAGGTTCTGGCGGCGGGCAAAGGTTGGCCTCTAAAATCGCACTAGCGTATAAGTCTAGGCTTGATACAGCAACGGCAGGTAAACCCAGTTTAAAGCGGATCATTTCCCCTTGTTCTGTGACACGCAAGCCATTTTTGAGTGAGCGAGGCGGTTGTGAAAGTAACGCCGCGTGAGCTGGCGCACCACCACGGCCAATAGTACCGCCACGACCGTGGAATAAAGTTAATTCTACATTGTATTTCTCAGATAAATTCACCAACGCTTCTTGTGCACGATATTGTGCCCAAGATGCAGCTAACATACCAGCATCTTTTGCAGAGTCAGAATAGCCGATCATTACCATCTGTTTGTTGTTGATCACACCACGATACCAGCCGATATTGAATAGATCGGTCATTACTTTCTCGCAATGATCGAGGTCGTCTAATGTTTCAAATAGCGGTGAAACAGGAATGGTTGTTTTGCAACCTGCTTCTTTTAAGAGTAAATGAACCGCTAGTACATCAGAGGCTTCACGCGCCATAGAAATCACATAGGCAGAGATCACGCCTTCAGGCTGTTCTGCAACCACTTTACAGGTATCTAAAATCTCTTTCGTTTCAGGGCTTGGTGTCCAGTTGGTTGGGACAAGCGGTCGGCGAGAGCTTAATTCACGCACAAGGAAAGCTTGTTTATCATCTTCCGTCCATTGTGAATAATCCCCTAAACCGATATAACGTGTAATTTCCGCAATCGCCATTTCGTGACGAGTACTTTCTTGACGAATATCTAAACGAGATAAACCTAAACCAAAACAACGAATACGGCGTAAGCAATCTAATAAGCCACCGTTAGCGATAATACGCATTCCGCATTGATGTAGTGATTGATAACAGTCGTAGAGCGGTTCCCAAAGTTGCTCGTCATCGGTTAAGATTTCATCACGGCTAATGGTAAGCGGTTTATCTTGCAAGAGTTCATCATAATAAGCTAAGGTTTTGATAAGTTTGGCACGCAGATCTTTCACCACCACACGATATGGCTCTAAATGATCGCCATATTTTGCACGGAAGGCATCTGTTGCGTGAATAACAGAAAGCTCGTCGGCTAATGATTTAATATCTTCAAGGAAAAGCTCGGCTGCTTTATAACGGTTCATACGCAACACTTTGCGTGTCGTTTCTGCGGTAACAAACAGGTTACCATCACGATCACCACCCATCCAAGAAGAAAAACGCACAGGTGCAAGCCCAACAGGGTACTGAACACCAAAGTTTTTCTCTAAATGGAAATTTAATTGACGACAAAATTCAGGTACCGCTTTCCAAAGGCTATTTTCAATTACCGCCATACCCCATTTTGCTTCATCAACAGGGGTCGGGCGTTGAGTACGGATTTCATTGGTATGCCAAGCTAACGCAATTAATTGCATCAAACGACGTTTAAGTTTTGTGGTTTCTGCATCGGTTAAATCATCGTGTTCCAAGCGGCTTAAACAGCGATTAATTTCAACGTGTTTATGCACTAAAGAACGGCGAGTAACTTCTGTTGGGTGAGCGGTTAGCACTAAATCAATCAACAGTTTTTCAACGGTCGCAATTACTTTTTCAGCAGGCACATTTTGCGCTTTTAAGCGAGTAAATAAAGCACCCATAGAGCGTTCACCTAACGTTGCATCTTTATTGTGACGAGAAATCGTGTGATATTGCTCTGCAATGTTCGTTAAGTTTAAAAATTGGCTAAAGGCACGAGCAACAGGGATAACATCTTCGTTTGAAATATTGGCAAGAATATCAAGAAGTTGCTCACGTGATTTTTCATCACCTGAGCGTGATGCACGAGACAATATACGAATATTTTCAATTAAATCTAAAATTTCATTCCCTTGGGCATCGCGAATCGTTTCGCCCAAAAAATCTCCCAACATATGAATATTACTACGCATGGATTCATAAATTTGGCTCATAAAATGTCCTCTTTTCGATAAAAATTAACTGGGTGTAGATATACCGAAAAAGAGAGCAAATGGCAATGGTATTTAGTTTTTTTTATGAAATAAATAAGAAAATTTTATTTTTACTCAATTTTTACTTTAATAGCATAATAATAAATTTAATAAGGTGCTTTTAGCTAAAATCAATCGTCAAATTAACTGCTTGTAAATACCTAGCCTCATCAAGCAAGTCCGCCAATATCAAAGGATTCTGCGCCAAGAATACTTTATCAAAGGATAAATGCCACGATGAATTTTGGATAGATAAATTAAGTTCCATTGGAATATTCGTTGCTTGACGTGAACGATTTAGTAACACTGCCAAGCGGAATATGCGTAATAGGGTTAAAATATCAGGGTGCTGAAAGCGACTTGCAATTTTGAGATCGTGTCGTTTAAATCCTTTGAGGTGATAACGCATTAATGTGGCTAACAAAGTTTGTTGTTCAGAATCAAAACCTGGTAGATCTAGGTTTGCAATAATATACGCAGAATGGCGATGAGCACCGTTGTGGTTAATTGAAATACCGACTTCGTGCAATAAACTTGCCCATTGTAAGATTTCTCGTAATTCCTGTATTTGACGTTTATTTTTCCAAGCGGTCACTTGATCAAACAAACGTAATGCGGTGTCTTTTATGCGTTCTGCTTGATGTTGATCGATATTAAATTGTTCTGCGAGGGCTTTTGCTGTCCGTTGTCGAATATCTCCAACTTGGAATCCGCTCTCAACACCATATAAGATTCCTTCACGCAATGCCCCATCGGAATATCGCATTGATTGAATATGGAAGGTGTGAAATAACGCCAGTAAAATGGCAAGCCCTGGCACTAAGACATCGGCACGCTCTTCCAATAATCCTTTGAGCTGAATTTCTTTGAGTGAATGAAATGCTAAACAACGATCAATCAAGGTTTGTAAACGTGCTTCTGTAATTAATCCATCTCGATAGCCATTTGCAATCAACACCTTGCTCACAGTTTTAATTGTTCCTGAAGAGCCTAGAACGTGTTGCCAACCTAACTCACGATATTCCCACGCCAAATCATCGATTTTTTCCATCGCTGTTTGATATGCCTGTTCAAAACGTGCTTGAGTTAGTTCACCAGCAGGGAAAAAACGTTTTGCAAAACTCACACAGCCCATATGGCGACTTTCTGCTCGTAATGGAGTGAAGCCATCCCCTATCGTCATTTCTGTCGAACCACCACCAATATCAACCACAAATTTACGCTCTTTTTCTGGTTGTGTATGACTTACCCCTGAATAGATTAAGCGTGCTTCTTCTTGCCCTGAGATAATTTTAATCGGAAATGGGAATACTTGTTGTGCTTGTGTTAAAAAATCTTGATTGTTTAATGCCCTGCGTAATGTGTAAGTTCCTACGACTTTCACATTTTCAGGTGAGAACCCTTTTAAACGTTCAGCAAAGAGTGCTAAACAAGCAATGCCTCTGTCTATAGCTTCTTGATTTAAGTGGCGATGCTCGTCCAATCCTTCTGCTAAACGTACACGACGTTTAATACGAGAAAGGATTTGGATTGAGCCATTAACAATCCTTGCAACAATCATATGAAAACTGTTTGAGCCTAAATCAATCGCAGCAAATTCGCGTGAAGGCATTTCCGACATAGAGCACCCCAAATAGAATAATTCAAAGCAAAGTGTATCACTTTTTCATTCAAAATCGTGGTACTGAACAATTATTTTTTCATTTTTTAAGTTATATACCCATTATTAATTTGAGGTTATTGATCCGTTTTTGTCTTTTTGTTACATTATCCCATTATTTTTTTATGGCTTTAAAAGGAGAGGTAATGATCAACAACAGAACAACAGCATTTAGCTTAGCATTTAGCTTATTACTATGCTGCTTAGGTATTAATGCAGAGCAGCTTGAACTTGATGAAATTTCTGTAATGGGAAAAGTTCCTGAGGGAAATTCGATAAGTTTTCTAAAAGTAAGTGATGCTATTATTGATGGAGAGAAATTCAAAAATCGTTCTGCAACATTAGGGAATGCTCTATCTAGTGAATTAGGCGTACATAGCACCCCATTTGGAGGTGGAGCAAGCGCCCCAATTATTCGAGGGCAAGAAGGTGTTCGAGTTAAGATTTTGCAAAATAATGCTGATGTTGTTGATATGTCAAATATTTCTCCCGATCACGCTATCACTGCAGATACTCTACTTGCTAATCAAGTAGAAATTTTACGCGGTGCTTCAACATTGCTTTATGCAAGTAGCTCTCCCGCTGGAATTGTGAATATCGTTGATCAACGTATTCCAAATAAAATGCCTAAAAAAGGTTATGAAGTGACACTTTCCAGTCGATTTGATACGGCAAGCAAAGAGAAAGTGTATGCACTAGGTACAACCATTGGAATTGGGAAACATTTAGCTTTACGACTTGAAGGGTTAGATCGTCAATCGCAAAATTATAAAGTGCCACAAATTAAACTAGGTGAAACATTAAATTATGTGCCAGATACTTATCATCAATCAAAAGTAGGAACTATTGGTTTATCTTTTATTGGTGAAAAAGGTTATCTCGGAGCGTCTTATAATCAGCGTAAAGACAGATATGGATTACCTGGGCATAATCATAAATTTGATACTTGTATTGCCCATATTTACGATATGAGATTGCAAGGAAAGCATTCTTATACCAATCTTTATCCCCATTTAATGAGTGATGAAATGGTCACAGAAAATCCTCACTTTCATTGTGGTACAGACTACGATCTCGATCCAAGCCATAGCCACGATCACCCTTATGGACACGACCACGATCATACCCATATTGGACCTTGGGTAGATTTACACTCTAAACGAATTGATATAAAGGGAGAGATTAAACAACCTTTGCCGATGTTGGATAAAATTCAGCTAAGTTATGCTCAAACAGATTACTATCACGATGAAAAAGACGCAGGAAAATCAGGCGATACAATCAACCCAAACCGAGTAGATAAGAGCAAAGATTTTGGTAAACCCGTCAATATTTTCAAAAATCAAGGCAAAAATGCCCGCTTGGAGTTTTTTCATACGCCAATTGGTGGCTTAACTGGAATGTTTGGCGTACAGTATCAAACCCTGCAAAGCAGCGCTAATACACCAAACAACCGTGAAGTTCAATGGCCTTTAGTGGATAATCGCAACAAGCAAATTAGCTTATTTGCTTTGGAACAATACGCTTGGGATAACTTTGCGATTGAATTAGGATTGCGAACTGAAAAGCAGAATATTCATATTGACTATGATTTAGCTAAGATTCAAAAACAACAAAAATTCAATGAGAGGACTTATGGTAAACAGGTTGATCCTGATTTATCTGATTATGATGAAAAAGCCATCTCCTATACTGGGGCATTTAATTGGTTTTTCCACCCAGACTATCAGCTCTCGTTTACAGCTTCCCATAATGAACGTTTACCAACTCCGATGGAGCTTTATTACCACGGACAACATTTGGCAACAAACTCGTTTGAATATGGAAACAAAGATCTAAAAAAAGAGATTTCCAATAATTTTGAATTAGGTTTGGGCTACCATACAGAAAAATTAGATTACAAATTATCAACCTATTACAATAATTTTGATAATTATATCTACAATGAAACATTATATCGCTCTAATAACCTCTTTATGCGCCGTTATAATCAAGCTAAAGCCACATTTTATGGACTTGAAGGCATTATTAACTACCGTTTTACGCCTGATTATCAATTCAGTGTATTTGGCGATATGGTAAAAGGAAAATTAAAACAGCTACCCGACATAAAAGGATTAAATGATGTCTATGGAGAGCCAATTCTTAATCCTGATTACGATCCTGAATATGATGAACCAGAAGAGCAATACTATCGTCCTTACTTAGGCAAAGAGATGATTAAACAGGCAGATCGTGTTTCGCCACGTCTACCGCCTATACGTTTAGGGGCAAGATTTAACGCACAATTGACAGACTACCTCTCAGGTTCAGTTGAATGGATGAAAGTCTTTACACAAAATAAAGTCTCCAAATTAGAAAGTTCAACAAAAGGCTATCAATTACTCAATGCGAGTTTAAATTACCGCAGACAAATAAAAGGTGTGGAATATACCGTTAGTTTGACGGGAAATAACTTGTTAAATCAAGCCGTTTACATTCACAACTCTTATCACCCCTATGTACCACAAATAGGCAGAAATTTTATCTTAGGCTTAGATCTTAGTTTCTAAAACCTAACATTATGTAGCACTTACATAAATTATAACTTTTCGTAGGGACTGGGGTTATCCCCACCCTACACAACACTAGTTTTTAGCTGCCACATAATATCGTATTCTTTAAAGGGGATTTAACCGCTTGTTTTACTAGTCTTACAAGGAAAATTTCTCTATAATCGACTGTCTGCGATAAATCTAACGATTTTTCCACAAAATCTTGAGCAAAATTTTAAAAGGTATAAACATGTCTAAATTTCCAACAATTTCAGAGATTCTTTCTGGCAAAGTTGCCGTAGGGGAAGAAGTTGCTGTACGTGGTTGGGTACGCACTCGTCGCGACTCAAAAGCTGGTTTATCATTTTTAGCCGTGTATGACGGTTCTTGTTTCGATCCTATCCAAGCCATTATCAATAACGATTTAAGTAATTATCAAGATGAAGTATTACGTTTAACTGCAGGCTGTTCTGTGATTGTGACTGGTGTGATTGTAGAATCACCAGCTGAAGGACAAGCGGTTGAATTACAAGCAAAATCTGTTGAAGTCGTGGGTTGGGTTGAAGATCCTGATACTTATCCGATGGCAGCAAAACACCACTCTATTGAATACTTACGTGAAGTTGCTCACTTACGTCCTCGTACTAACTTAATCGGGGCGGTAGCACGTGTGCGTCACTGTTTAGCACAAGCCATTCACCGCTTCTTCCACGAGCAAGGTTTCTATTGGGTTGCAACACCGTTAATCACCGCTTCAGATACAGAAGGTGCAGGAGAAATGTTCCGTGTTTCGACCTTAGATTTAGAAAATTTACCGCGTGGTGAAGATGGCAAAGTTGATTTCAGCCAAGATTTCTTTGGAAAAGAGTCTTTCTTAACCGTATCTGGTCAATTAAATGGCGAAACCTATGCTTGTGCATTAAGCAAAGTTTATACGTTCGGTCCAACATTCCGTGCAGAAAACTCAAACACAACTCGTCACTTAGCAGAGTTCTGGATGGTTGAGCCTGAATTTGCGTTTGCAACCTTAGCGGATAATGCAAAACTGGCTGAAGATATGTTGAAGTATGTGTTCCGTGCAGTACTTGAAGAACGTAAAGATGACTTAAAATTCTTTGAGAAACACGTTGATAACACGGTAATCAGCCGTTTAGAGAACTTTATTAATTCAGACTTCGCTCAAATTGACTATACCGATGCGATTGAAGTTTTACTTAAATCAGGTAAAGATTTTGAATTCCCGGTTTCTTGGGGTATCGATCTCTCTTCTGAACACGAACGTTTCCTTGCAGAAGAATACTTTAAATCTCCAGTAGTCGTGAAAAACTATCCGAAAGATATTAAAGCGTTCTATATGCGTTTAAATGATGATGGTAAAACCGTTGCCGCAATGGACGTATTAGCGCCAGGAATCGGTGAAATCATTGGTGGTTCACAACGTGAAGAGCGTTTAGAGGTGTTAGATAAACGTATGGTTGAAATGGGCTTAAACCCCGAAGATTATTGGTGGTATCGTGATTTACGCCGTTATGGTACAGTGCCACACTCAGGCTTTGGTTTAGGCTTTGAGCGTTTAATCGTATATGTAACTGGTTTACAAAATATTCGTGAAGTGATTCCATTCCCACGCGCACCGCGTAATGCGAATTTCTAATTTTTGGAAAAAGATAAGATAAGGCGAGAGAATATCTCGCCTTATTGTTTAAACCTTGAATGATAAGGCTTTAAGCCCGTTTTTAGCAATAAATTTGTCTACTGTGCCAATTTGTCTATTACACCAATTTTAGTAAGTTATTTAGGAAGAGATTTATAAATGTTCTGTCTTATTAAATTCGATTAATTCTCGCTTTTCCCCTTCAACTTTTATGATACTCAGGGCGGTGTTCTGTACAAAAGTGTGCTGTTCTGGATCACGGAAATGATGCCAGTGGATCCCTTTTAATACGGCTGTAAGCAGTGTTAATGTCATTCCGTGCGACACAATCAGGACATTTTCCCCCTCTTGATGTCGAGCAATGATCTGTTCTAATGCCTGAGTAACCCTTTGATAGAGCTGTTCAAAGGTTTCCCCTTGACTTTCAATCGCTTGATAAAGATGTGGGGCGGTTTTTAATAGGATATATTCGGGGTGTTCCGCCAGATCGGCAACTTTCTGCCCTTCCCATAAACCAAAACTAAATTCATTTAAACCTCGATGATGAAAATGGGGAATATCTCTTTCTCCAATAATATAGTCAGCTGTATCTTGGGCGCGTTTCATCAAGCTAGAATAACAAGCCGTAAAGGGAATATCCGCCAATGCGGTTCCTGTTTTCTTTGCTCCTAAAATGCCTTCTTCAACCAAAGGCGAGTCGCCAGTCCCTTGTAAACGCCCTTCAATGTTCCACTCTGTTCGACCGTGACGCACTAAATAAATGTGTAATGCCATTTGCTTTCTTTCCAATAAAGGTTAAAGTATCTTTTTTAATGGAAAGAGTATAACAAAAAATGATGAACTTTACCGTCTGCTATCAACATCAAGACTTTATTATTATTGATAAACCTGCAGGGATTAGCGTTCATAAGGACGATCAAGCGGAAGGATTAACGCAACAACTTGCCAAACAGCTTGGTGTAGAACAAGTGTGGCTGGTTCATCGTCTTGATAAAGTCACTTCAGGCTTGCTGATCCTTGCCCTAAACCCAACAAGTGCAAGTTATTTTGGCGAGCTTTTTGCTCAACACAAAATCCAAAAAACCTATTGGGCATTAGCAACAACAAAACCGAAAAAGAAACAAGGCAAAATTATCGGTGATATGGCAAAAAGCCGAAATGGAAGCTGGAAATTATGCCACTCCACAGAAAATCCTGCGATTACCCATTTTCACTCTATATCGATTGCCCCTCATTTACGCCAATTTATCCTCCAGCCGAAAACGGGAAAAACTCACCAACTGCGTGTGGCAATGAAAAGTCTGGGTAGCCCCATTCTTGGCGACGAGCTTTATGGTGGTGAAAAAGCCGATAGAGTTTATTTACACGCCTATCAGATCGATTTTTATTACCATTCACAACCTGTTAGCGTTTGTGTCTTACCAAGCGGTCAGTTTTGGCAAAAACAAGACAATCAATAATACTCATCTTGCAGTTCATCAAAGGCGGATCCTTCCTCAAAAAGTTGCTCCAAAAAGGTAGCCACTTTTTGTTTTCCCTCTTTGCCTAGCCCAAAAACAGCAAGATCACTATTAGATACCGAAGGTCGAACTCGAACAATCGTATTTGGAAATGCTTTTTCGACTTGCTCTGCCACAATGTCTAAAAGTCTGTTGAATTTACCTTGATCCATTTTTTGTAAGTTGGCTAAACGAATATCAATGGTTGCTTGCATAACATTTTTCTCACCTAATTACTGTATATAAAAACATTATATATAAAACCAGTTTAACTGTAAATAGATACAGATATTTGTTTTGGATCAAATTTTGACAGAACGCTAATGGGTATATTAAGAAAAGTTTCCTGATAAACCGCTATTTTTTGATATTTATCAAAAAACATTTGCTTACTTATTCTTACAATGTTTACCATTAAATAACAAAACAATTACTTTTGATGTTCAACTATAACAAAATGAGGGATTAAAAATGAAAAAAACAGCGTTAGCCGTATTTTTAGGAAGTGCATTATTAGCAGGCTCAGCAGTAGCACACGAAGCAGGTAGCTTTATTGTTCGTGCAGGGGGCGTTTTTGTTAATGCAAACTCTAGCTCAAAAACAACAACTCCAGTTGAGGTTAAATTATACCCTTTTCTTCGGTGCTAAAGCTCTTAATCCTGCAATTACCAATTTACAAGTGAAAAAACACTCATTTGGTCCTGTTGCTAATGCTGGTATTGATATTAAACTCACCGAGAAAGTATCATTAAACACAGCAATGTGGTACACCCGTATTAAAACAAAAGCAAATTTTGATGCTTTAGGTTTATCACACGAAGTAAAAATCAAACTTGATCCTATCGTTTACTTCGCTGGTATCTCATACAAATTCTAAGAAAATCCCATTTCTTACAAATAAATAAAGCCTAGCGACATAACTTTCACAAAAAAGCGAGATAATTATCATCACATCTTTTTTCATATACTGAAATAAAATTTCACTTTTTAAAGAAAAAGGGCTTTAACTGAAGGAGTAGTTAAAGCCCTTTTAGTCTTTTTAGCGTCTTTAGTGACGTTTTTTCAATCAATCAGAAAACCATTTTTGATGGTGCAAGCAAACAATCTGATTGAAAGGTAAAACCTATTTACTTAATACAACCTTTAATTAAGTAACCTGCTGATTTTCCGACAAGGAAAGGGGCGTTGATATCCGTACAACGAATGATTTCCACTTTACCGCCTTTCTCTTGGTAAGTATCAACAAATAAGCCGTCTTTACGTCTTACAGTGTAACCGTAAGACGGCTCAAAAACATTGCCTTTTTTGCCTTTATCTTTACCGTTTGCAACATAAGCCAAAACAATGCTATTTGACCAAATTTTTTCTAGATTACCGTCTTTCTCTTGCGAAGCTGCGCCGATTTTTACCGTTTCAACGCCAATCAGTTCAGCAAAAATTTCGGGGGTTAAAATGCCCGTGCGCGTGTATTTGATACGCTCTAAAAGATTTGCATTTTCTTTTAAAATTTTCCAAACATCTGAAGCAATTACACAGACATTAGGCAAACGCCCAATAGTAGTAGAAACAGCTTCTAAACCGTCATTGATAAATTTTAAAGGGTCAGATTTTGCATTTGTGAAACGTTGCGTTTCAGTCAGTGTAACAACATTTTCAGCTGAATAATTATCTGCATTTTGTGCAATTTCAGCAACAGCCACTTCACGCCCTAACGCAATGACATCTTGAACAACAGAAAGGGCGTATTTTTTCAAGGGATAGCTGGCATCATTATCTTCACGATAATCAATAGGGTATTCAATATCGTGTTCTTTTAATTCCACGCTTAAACTTGTTACATCTTCAGGGGTTAAGCGGTTAGAATCGCCGTGTAATTCTCGAACGGTTGAACGCGTGCGAAAGGCTAAACGCCCAAACTGTGGGATTTTGCCCGCTTCTTTTTCAATTTCAACAACTGGCATTAAAGTTTCAGCAACTAATTCATTGTTGTGATAACCTTGAGCAATTTCAGTTAAAATAGGGTCTTGAATACGTTTATTTGCTAGGCTCATTTTATTCTCCTTTTCGGTTATGGATAACATCAAATGCTTCTGCATAGCTCAAACTATTTGCTTTTGCATAAGCTCTAATTTCTTGATCTAACTCAATCATTTCAGGCGGTGTATTTTGCGGATATTTAACAACATCAACGGCTTGTTTTTCGTAGGCACGCTCTTTTGTAGCAAATTCACCGAAATGAATAATTTGCGGTTGTGCATTGAAAAAGGCTTGCATTTTTTGCAATAGGCTTTCATTTTCGCCAAACTCAATTACATCGCCTTTATCGTAACGTTCTGCAAAATTCAATAATTCAACCGCTTGAGATTTTGCAATAGGGGCTAATTTACCTTGACGAATTAACCCATCTGCAAAAGCTAAAATATCCGCTTTTTCTTTACTGGCTAATTGGCTTTTTAAGCGTTCATTTTCAGCTTTTAATTTTTCAAGCTCTGAAAAATCCTCAGATACAGTAAAATCAATTATGCCTTGCTCATTATCCGCAAAACTTGGACTTTTTAAGCCTTTTACTGCTGGAGCCATAGCCCCTAAAAATCCAACGTGCCTTAAATATAAAGTTCCTTTTTTAGGGTTGTTTTCGCTGTCAGGTAAATAGAAAGACGCCGAAATTTTTTTAAATCGCCCTTTTTGAACCATTTCAGCAAATTCAGGATCGACTTGTTGAAACTCTGCCATTAAGACATCATTTTCTAAATGCAAGGATTTCACCCACGCATAAGCCGGCGCATTATGTTCAGGATGACCAATAACAGCCGGTGCTTCAAACGTGTTTACATCATAGGCTTGAACAACGTTCTGCAAGTCTTCTGTTGTAATGTTTACTTCAGTTCCACTAGCATCTTTACGCTTGCCTGCTTTAAAAATTTCAATTAATTGCATTTTTGTTCCTTGTTTTGATTTTTTAAAATACGATAAATCCACTGTAAAGAAACGCCGTATTTTTTAGCTAAATAGGCGTGATTAAAGCCATTAAACTCTTTGACGATTAAACGATTTCTTGCATTTGCCTGAGCTTTATCCGAAACCCCTTTAGGGATATAGATCGAACTCCCCCCACAATGGAATGATATTTTCTCCATTAAAGCAGCGTATAACGCTTGAGTATTTTCTATTCCAAATTGTTCCGCCACTTCTTGCACTGCATTACCTATCCCATAAATAAAATTCTCCCACGTAAATTCTGCATTATTTTGCATAACGTCCCCCCACTCTCAAACTGTGCAGATACTTTAAATCACTTTATAAAAAACGCCTTTTAAACTAGATTAAAGAAATTCAACCCCACAACCACTAGCAACGAACCGCCCCACGCTCAAACAATCCCCCAAACAGGCGAAAAAAGGCGTTTATGCGTGTTTATAAACACTCCAAACAACAAAAGGACTATACTTGTTAGGCTTACGCCATAAAACGGCTAAAACGGGGCTTTTTTTGAAAGGTTGGTAAAATGAAAGGGAAAATTGACCGCTTGCGGTCTTTTTTCATAACGTTATGAATTTCTTAAATAATTAAATCTTCATTAAATCAATAGGTTAGTTTATTTCCTTTCTTGTTTTTTCATAGCGTTATGAAAAAAAACTTGCAATTTGCCTTAAAAGGTGTATGATTGTTTTCAAGGTGTCGAAACCTTACTACAAAGCGGATAACCGCCCCGATAGATCAAGCGGTTTTTTTGTACCTAAAATTTGCGATTTTAGGGCGAAAAGGACAATTTATTTAAACTCAATGCCGAGGGGGCGAGGAATACAACACCCGAAAGGGGAATAACTCCAGCCGTCTTTGTAGGGCTTTCGAACCCCTTGGCACCCTATTTTATAGGGCAAAATTTCGAAAATTTACAAAGGAGTTCATTATGAACGTTCAACAATTCCCCTTTTCTCTTCAAACAAAACTTATCAATAACCGCCAACAATATTTTATTTCATTAAAAGAGCTTGCGCACGTTGCTTTTAATTGGCATCCAACCACCAAAGAAAGCCAACAACATTTAAACAATTTAGGCTTTCAGGCTGAGCAGGATTATTTAATTATTCAAAATAAAGCACTGAATGAAACGCTTGATTTTTGGCTTTCCATTGAAACCGCCATTAGCTTTATAGATAAAACAACAGACTGCTGGACACCGATTATTAAACGTTGCTTAGAAGCTTTAGGCGAATTACGCAAAATGAACAAAACAGTATTAAGCGAGCTACAACCAGCCATAAATCAACAGCGTTTTATTGTTGAAACCAACGCTTTTTTAAATACCTATTTTCAATATGACCATCATTTTTTAATTAGTGAAGATGATTTTGTTGCACTTGAACGAATGAAAGGGGCTTGCACTGCTTTTGAGCTGATGTTACTTGAAATGAATAATAACCGATCTTTAAGTTATGAAACATTAGCCGATTTATTTTCTTGTTGTACTGCGCCTTTATTTGACGTCTTAAAACGCCTAAAAGACGTTAGTGATGAAGCCGATAAAATCAGAGCTTTAGCAGTAAACTAAGGGGGATAAAATGAGCAACACCAGCAAAATTTTAGACTGTCAAAATCTTGTTTGTGATTTAAGAGATCAAATTTTAGCCCTTGAAACCTTAGATCATTTACTTTCGCTGTCTTGCCATAGTGTAGAACAAATTGACTGCGACGGCGTAAGCCGTTTACTTAGAGCAATAACCAGCACGGCAGGAAAACAGCTAGAAGAGCTTGACGGCTTACTTGAAAATTGTAAACAATAAACTAACCGAAAACAGACCGCACTTTAATTTTGAAGTGCGGATTTTCTACCAATAGGAGTAAAAAATGACAATGATCACAAAAGAAGAAATAGATGCTTTTCATCGAGTTGAAAATGCTTTGAAAAAGGAACAAATCCTAGCAATTGAGCTTAGAGGGCAGGTAAAACAAGTTATTTTTCAAGAAAAATTTTTAACATTCCAACGGTTACAACAGCTTAAACAAATTAAAGAAAGTAAAGGTTATCGAAACTTACCTATTGTTGATGATAATACAGGAGAAATCAAAAGAATAAATACATTTAAAGAATATTGCGACAGCATAAATTTAAGTATTAGCACCGTTGATAATGAATTATTAAATCTTAGCGTTTTAGGAGAAGAATTATATCAAGCAAGCGTAAAATTAGGTTTAACAAGCCGAGAAATGCGACGTTTACGCACTTTACCTGATGAAACGATCATTGATATTAGAAAAATAGATTTTTCAGAAGATGAAGATAAAAGCCGATTAGTAGAAAAATTAGCGGAAGCTGAAAAAATGGTTGAAAAATTAAGTGATACTATTGAAGAACAAGCCGAAACCCTAAAAGAAACCACACAAAAACTAGAAGAAAGCCAGCAAAATTACGAAGCATTAAGCCGAGTGAATGAGAATAAGGATAAACGCATAAATCAGCTAGATTTAGACCTACAAAAAAGCAAGCAGTTAATTAAAACAGCTACGCCAGATGAATTAGGAGCAATCTTAAGAGAAAAAGCCAGCTTAATTGCTTATGGTATTCAAGCTCAAATAATCGCACAACTTAGACCAGCTTTTGATGAATTAGAAAAACATAGCAATGAAACAAACATTGATCACCGCCAATTTATGAGCGGTATTATAGGGCAACTTTATGTAGAAATTAATGAAATTCAAAGCTATTTCAATTTAAACGAATTTGCAGACGGTAATAATTTGTTAGATTGGGAACGCGGTATTTTTAAAAAAGAAGATAATGAAATAGATGAGAGAATGCAAGCTATCTTAGATGCTGAAATTTTAGGCTAAATAATTATTAAACCACGCTAAAAGCGAAAAATAGCCCTTTCTTTAAAATTGCTCCTATATCGCCCGATGCTTTTCGGGCGTTTTTATAGGAGAAATCAGATGACAAAACTAACCAAACTACCCCACGACGTTTTAAACGAATTACAAGAAGAAATTAGAGCCAATTTTTACAGCCATAACGAAGCAATCAGCGACTGGTTAAAAGAAAAGGGCTACAACATAGGGAAAAACACAATCCACCGCTACGCCCAAGCATTAAAGCGGTTAGACGGCTTTACCGCAAAATCTCAAACACACGACCTACTAGCCAAAGTAATAACAGAAAATTTTGATAGCCCTAGACTATCATCACTTTACCGAAAATTAGGCAAATTAGAACACGAAAAGCAAAAAATCTTAACCCAAATTAACCAACTGCAAGACGAAGAAAAAGCCTAAAAATTTAGGCTTTATTTTCTTTCACATATTGAAACATTATTACAATAACAATTTATTCCCACGTATTCCAACGTATTCCCACATCAATTTATCTCGTTTTTATTGTATTAGTTATGTTGGTCGGGTTTAAATAAAATAGGCTTCCATCGGAAGCCCATTTTTTTAAGTGGTACGCCACAAATTTGTCTACTATGCCTTCTAAATCAGCACCTTCCTCAACGCCATAAAAAATCTATCATTTTCCTCTGGCAACCCGATACTCACACGCAAATGGTTTGGCATACCATAGCCTGCAATCGGACGAACAATCACCCCTTCGTGCAACAACGCCTGATAAATCGGCTGTGCAGGCTGTTTCAAATCTACCGTAATAAAATTGCCTTTAGATGGAATATATTCCAACTGATTTGCCTTAAAAAACGCCTCATAGCGTTGCATTTCATTACGATTATTTTCTGCCACTTTCGCAATAAAATCATCATCTTGCATCACTGCAATTGCCGCCGCTAACGCAAGACTATTACAGTTAAATGGCTGACGCACACGATTTAATAAATCCGCAATTTCAGGGTGAGAAACCGCATAACCAATACGCAAACCAGCTAAACCATAGGCTTTAGACAGCGAACGAGAGACGATCAAATTCGGATATTTCTGCACTAACGCAAAAGAATTTAATCGCTCAGCAGGATCGGTAAATTCCGTATAAGCCTCGTCCAACACCACAATCACATTTACAGGCACTCTGTCTAAAAAGCGTTCAATTTCCTGTTGCGATAAAAAATTCCCCGTCGGATTATTTGGATTCGCGATATAAATCAACTTGGTTTTGTCATTAATCGCCTGCTCAAAGGCTCTCAAATCGTGTCCCCAATCTTTTGCAGGAATTTCACGCGCTACCGCATTAATCGCTTTAGTCACAAGCGGATAGACAATAAAGGCATATTGCGAATAAATAATCTCATCTTTATCACTGGCAAACGTATGGGCAAACAGCTCAAGCAGATCATTTGAGCCATTTCCTAAGGTAATTTGATTAGGCTGAACCCCAAACTTTTTCTCAATGGTCGCTTTCAGCTCAAAACCATTGGCATCAGGATAGCGAGTTAAATCATTCAACTGCTTTAAAATCGCTTGTTTCGCACTTTCAGGAAAACCGAAGGGGTTTTCATTCGAGGCAAGTTTCACAATATTTGAAATCCCAAGCTCACGCTCAAGTTCTTCAATCGGCTTCCCCGCTTGATAAGGGGCAAGAGTTTTCACGCCCTCATTGGCGATGTTGATAAATTGCATTGTTGTTCCTTTTTTCTTAATGTTTCGTTGCAGTTTATACTGTCGTCAATTCATCCGCAATCACTTCCGCTTGTTCCAACACAAATTGGATTGCCTCATCGCATTTATCTGGTGGATATTTGAATAATCTCAACGTTACACGCACCAAGTTTCGCATTTTGGCACGCACGGCTTCTTTATATTGCCAGTCAATAGTGGCGGATTTACGCAGTTTATCGGTAATCGCTTTTGCCAAGTTTTTCAAGGCATCATCGCCCAATTCTCGCACCGCACTTTCATTGCGGGCAAGGGCATCGTAAAAGGCAATTTCTGCTGGCGATAAACCCAATTTCTCCCCACGTTGCAAGCGTTCGGCAAATTCCTTGCTCATATTCAGCAACTCTTCCAACACTTGCATAATGGTGAGATTTTGGTTGTGGTATTTGTTTAACGCCTCTTTCAAACGCTCGGAAAAATCTCTTTGCACCGCCAAATTGCCTGTTCCTTTTTCATTGATTTGGCTACGCAAATAACGCTCCACCGCCAACAGCCAAAGCTCTTTGGTTTGACTGTTTCTGATTTTCTCTAAAAACTCTTCCGACAAAATGTTGATATTCGGCTGTTCACGATTGAGCAAATCAAACAGGTTAATCGCACCGCTTGCGTCCACCGCTTTATTCAATAAAGCCACCAACTGCAACTGACGTTCTTCGCTTGAAGCGGTGGAATTTGGCTCACGTTTTGCCAAAATCGCACGCACCGCATCATAAAAGGCAAGCTCTTTTTGGTACTGCTGAACATCGCCGTCTGCACCGCATAAGCTAAAGCCTTTTTTCGCCAAACGTACCGCTTTTAAAAACGCATTGCGTCTTGGGGTTTTCTCGGTTTTATCCGCAACCGTTTGATGATCTAAGGCGAGAATATGGTTCGCCCCCAACATTACTTGCTTGAACAACGCCAGTTCATCTTCAATTTTCAAGGCATCAAACAGCTTAAACGGCTGATCGTTCACAGGTGTAGCAAACTGCCCACGCACAACATCAATATATTCCAACATCTTTGCCTTAATTTCGGCGATATTGTGGATCATCTGCCCTTTGCCGTGCGAGCGAGTATATTGTTCTGTCGCTTCTCGAAGTTCGCTGGTTAGCCCCACATAATCCACAATCAAACCGCCATTATCACGGCTTTTATTGCGGAACACACGGTTTACCCGTGCAATCGCCTGCATTAAATTATGCCCTTTCATCGGCTTATCAATGTACATCGTATTACAACAAGGGGCATCAAAACCCGTTAGCCACATATCACGCACAATCACAATTTCCAGCGGATCATCAGGATCTTTAAAACGGCGTTCCAACAGCTTTTTATCTTGCGAAGAATAGATGTGCTTTTGAATGTCCGCAGGATCGCTCGCCGACCCCGTCATCACAATCTTAATCGCCCCTTCATTCACATCATCGCTATGCCACTCTGGACGAAGTGCGGTGATTTTTTCGTACAATTTCACACAAATCTGACGGCTCATCGCCACCACCATTGCCTTGCCGTCAATTAAAGCGGTGCGTTGTTCAAAATGTTTGACAAAATCTTCTGCCAAACGGCTCAAACGCCCCTCTGTTCCCATTAATTTTTCACGCAAACGGAAGTTGTAGCTACTTTCATCATCTTCATCTATTAACGTTTGGGCTTCTTGCACCACATTATCAAACTCGGCACTCTGTGCTATCGGAATTTGTCGAGCTTCATAAATAATCGGCACTGTCGCCCCATCTTCCACCGCATCGGTAATATCGTAAATCGACACATATTTACCGAACACTTCCTGCGTATCTTTATCTTCAAGACTAATCGGCGTGCCGGTAAAACCAATAAAAGACGCATTTGGCAAAGCATCACGCAAATGTTTTGCATAGCCGACACGGTATGTCCCTGTACGATTTAGCTCATTGAGTTTCATACTTTGGCTAAAACCATATTGCGAACGGTGAGCCTCATCGCTGATCACAATAATATTGTGTCGTTCGTTTAACACAGGGTGAGCCTGCTCGCCCTCTTGCAAACCGAATTTCTGAATAGTGGTAAAAATCACACCGCCTGTTTCACGCTTGGCAAGTTCTTCACGCAACGCCTCCCTGCCGTCTGCCTGCACAGGTTGCTGACGAATTAACGCCTGACCGCCTGAAAAGGTGGCATAAAGCTGACCGTCCAAATCATTGCGATCGGTAACGACCACAATAGTCGGATTGCGTAACTCCGCTTGCGACAACAATTTGCCCGCATAAAACAACATCGACAACGACTTGCCCGAACCTTGTGTATGCCACATCACCCCGATTTTGCCATTGCCCTGCTCGCTCGCCGCCCACAGCGTACAATCCACCGCTTCATTCACGCCGTAGAATTGATGATAAGCGGCAATTTTCTTCACCAAACGACCGCTTGAGGTTTGCTCAAACACAATAAAATTCTGGATATAATCTAACAAACTCGCAGGGTTAAGCAAGCCACGCACCAAGCCTTCCAACTCGTGTTCAAACGAAATCCGTTGCTTGCTCTTCTCGTCCACCACACGCCAAGGGGTAAACCGCTCAAAATCTGCCGTGAGCGAACCGACCTTCGCCAAAATACCATCGCTGATCACAAGGGCTTGGTTATACACAAACAGATCGCCGATTTCCTGCTTATACGTCTGCAACTGATTAAACGCCTGTGGCAAATCCGCATTCTCTTTCAAGGGATTTTTCAGCTCCAACACCACCACAGGCAAGCCATTGATATAACAAATCACATCAGGACGGCGATTACCCTTCCGCCCCAAAATCGTCAGCTGATTCACCACATCAAAACGGTTCAGGCTTGGCTGTTGAAAATCAATCAAACGGGCAAACTCCACCTTTTGCTCATCATTTTCCCGATATTCCACCCGAACGCCCTCACGCAAATAGCGATAGGCTTGTTGATTACGCTCCGTTAAATCTGTAATATCCGTTTTGCACACCAACGCCACCACTTCGTCCACCGTGGCAGACGGCAACTGCGGATTTAACCGCTCCACCGCCTCACGCAACACCGAACGAAACACCACCTCGTCCGTCCGCAACCGCCAAGGATTTTCCCCATCGGCATTGATGGTCGAACCGTGCGTATAATCCCAACCCAATTCCTGCAAAAATCGCAAACAGGCTTGTTCAATGGTGTTTTCGTTGATGAGCATTGTTTTTTCCTTTTTTATTTTATTTTTTCGACACAGATCGAAAAAATGATTTTTGATGATTGATGGAATGTGTTTGGTTCCATCAAAATTTGTTCCAATTTTCGTTGAATGAAATTCGTTGGCGGACACACGCAGTGTGTCCCTACCAAATTAAAATCCTAATAAAATCAACCCCGTAGGGACACACTGCGTGTGTCCGTTACATTACAAATTAACCCGTAGGGACACACTGCGTGTGTCCGTTTTAGGAGATACTGATGAATTATCCAAATCGCAAATCTGTCCGTGTAAAATGGGATACCTATCAAAATGGCTGTTATTTTGTAACCGTTTGTACCCAAAATAAAATTCATTATTTTGGCGAAATTCAAAATCAAACAATACAATTAACAACATTAGGTAAACAATTACAAAATATCATTCAAGACACAATAAATTTAAGACAAAATCAATTTATCGAAATACCTATTTTTACCGTAATGCCAAACCATTTTCATTTAATCATCACCATAAACAGTGATACAGACAAACATCAACATTATTTCGGTAACGGACAAAGCAACAATTTATCCGCCATTGTTCGCGGAATAAAATCATCATTAACCAGTTTTGCCATTAAAAATCAAATTCCATTTAAATGGCAACCCCGTTTCCACGAACACATTATTCGTTCCGAAAAAGCATTCAATTTTATTTATGATTATATCCAGAACAATGTTATACAATGGGAACAAGATTGTTTTTACGGATAAATATTTTTTGAACATACAAAATTTAATTAAATCCAATCAACCCGTAGGGACACACTGCGTGTGTCCGTTATCAATGTTTTTTCATATTTGTGATTTAAATTAACATTTGCAAATTCAATTAAACCCAACCAACCCGTAGGGACACACTGCGTGTGTCCGTTATCAATGTTTTTTCATATTTGTGATTTAAATTAACATTTGCAAATTCAATTAAACCCAACCAACCCGTAGGGACACACTGCGTGTGTCCGTTATCAATATTTTTCGATATATTGTTGATTTGATTAACACCCTGCGGACACACGCAGTGTGTCCCTACAACCACGGGTCGTATCGATGTCGGGTTTCATTCTAAACCTCCCCACTCAATAACTTAGGCAATAATAAATCTCTTACATTTGCTAAAGTTTTATTCTGTTTATCATTACAAGCTATCTGCTGAAAATGTTCTTTTACAACCACACCAAATAGCTCCGTTAGCTCATTATTTGGAACAATAATTTCTTTAATTAAAAAATCAGGAAAGTGTCCTTTATATTCAGTAAATTCCTGCTTTCCTAAAGTTGCCAAATAAGTCCACAAAACATTACTCTCTTTTCCAACAAATGCAAAGACATTTTGAATAGCACTAAAATCATAGCTAATCAAACGCATATAACAAGTATGGTTAGCAAATACAATAACAGGATTTTCAATACTTGCTTTTACTCCTGCTTCATCATTGTGATAGCCAATCACACCCGATTTTCCCTGATCCAAAATGGGGATATTTCCAACTTCAAAAGCTGTTTTTTGGCTATATTTTTTTCCAGTTGGGATTTTTCTGATAACATCTTCAATTCGTTTTACAGCCCACCCCCTCGGCACTCCCTTCTCATCAACCCCACTCGGAAATGCCTCTGCGATTTCCCATAGTTGTTGGTATTGTTCGGGATTTGCCGTCTGCAATCGGTGTAATTCTTGCGTGTTTTTACCACTGATCACAGCCATTGCCGCTTGGGTGGCTTGTTCAGCGGCTTGTCCGCTTGCCAGTGCGTTGGCTTTGGCGTGAACGGGGTCAAAATCAATAAACCAGCTTTTAAAAATCGTTTGGGCGATTTGTTCTAGGGTTTGATTGATATTGATATTATTAATTATTTTAAGATCGATTTTTTCTAAAAAATTAACAATTTTATTTTGAACTTCAATATCTAAAATAGAAGGTCTTATTTCATCTATGAATCTATTAAATTGAAAATTTGAAATTCCAGTTGATTGATTTTCAAAGCTAGCAATTTCATCACTCAGATGCATTGCCTTTATTTGATAATAGACATACTTTGAATTAACTTTTTTTCTATCTAGTCTTAGCAGTTTACAAAAACTTGCTGGTATTACTTTACCACCTAAATTTTTCAATAATTCGTCAGTTATATACAAACAACGCCCAGTCCTTTGTTTAGAGCTAGCACTTCCCCCAGATATTTCTATAACTAGATCACCAATTTGAAGCAATCTAGATTGAATTTTTTTCTGTGTTTCATATCTAAAAGGAACACCTTGAATATTATTAATTTCAAGGTTTGGAATATCTGTACCACGAATAACAGCAACTAGTTCTAGTCCTTCATCTTCTACATCTTTTCCCCAACCTCCGCCTATAGAATGAATTGTTAAATTCGATAAACTACTCATACCCCAACCCTCCCAAATTCGCTTTAATCTTGGCTTCTAATTCTGCACTTTGCTTAAATTGTTGTTGTAAAAGCGCGGTCAGTTCTTGCATTTTTTCTGCAAAAGGTACGCCATCATCTTCTTGTTCGGCAGCACCGACATAACGCCCTGGGGTAAGGACGAAGTCGTTTTGGGCAATTTCGTCAAGGCTTGCGGTGTAGCAGAATGCAGGGATATTTTGGTAGTCGGCGGATTGTTGCCAGTTGTGATAGGTGTCGGCGACTTTGGCGATGTCGTCTGCGGTGAAGTCGCGTAAGACACGGTCTTTCATATAGCCGAGTTGGCGTGCGTCAATAAACAGCACTTCGCCTTTGCGTGCTTTGTTTTTGTTCAAAATCCAGATACAGGCTGGAATTTGGGTGTTGGTAAAGAGTTGGCTTGGCAGGGCGATCATCGCTTCCACAAGATCGGCTTTGAGAATATTTTTGCGGATTTCGCCTTCGTTGTTGGTGTTCGATGACATTGAGCCGTTGGCAAGCAACAACGCCATTCGTCCGTTTGGCGAAAGGTGGTAAATCATATGTTGTAGCCACGCAAAGTTGGCGTTGCCTTCGGGCGGTATGCCGTATTGCCATCGTGGGTCTTGGGCAAGGCTTTCGTTCCACCAGTCTTTCATATTGAACGGTGGGTTTGCCATCACAAAATCCATTTTTTTATCACGGTGTTGAGGATTGCTGAAGGTGTCGGCGTTGCCTTTGCCGAAGTCAAATTCAATGCCACGAATTGCCATATTCATTGCGGCAAGTTTCCAAGTGGTTGGGTTGAACTCTTGTCCGAAAATGCTCACTTCGCTGACGTTGCCTTGATGTTCGCGGATAAAACGTTCTGTTTGCACAAAAAAGCCACCCGACCCCATTGCAGGGTCGTAAATGCGTCCTTTGTAGGGTTCGAGCATTTCGATAATCAGGGTAACAATGGATTTTGGCGTGAAATATTGACCGCCCTTTTTGCCTTCCGCTAGGGCGAATTGCCCGAGAAAATACTCATAAACGTGACCGAGAATATCTTTTGCCGCCAAGGAAATCGGCTTACCGTCTAGGGTTGGACGGGTGAAGTTGGTGTCGGAAAAGAGATCGATTAAGCCTAATAAAATGCTTTCATCAACTTTATAAGGGCTGATGCGTTGAATGACGTTTTTGAGTTTAGGGTTGTCTTGTTCGATAGCATCAAAAGCGTCATCAATCAAGTTGGCAATGCCTTTAAAGGTTTTCTCGTCCCAGATTTTGTCGCCAATGTTAGCACGAGCCACGACTTTGATTTCGTCCCAACGGGCTTGTTGCGGCACCCAGAATACGTTGTCTTGGGCGTAGTTGTCCCGTTCTTCCAGTTCGGCATTGAGAATATCGGCAAGTTCGCTTTCGCTGTAAGCAGTCGGATCGAGATAAAAATCGGACGTTGGATCGGTGTAGCGTTGTTTAATGATGTCTTGTTGTGCCGAGAAGCTGTCGGAAACGTATTTTAAGAAGATTAAACCGAGAACGATGTGTTTGTAGTTGGCAGCGTCAAGCTGTTGGCGAAGTTTATCGGCAGCTTTCCAAAGGTCGGCATCGAGTTTGTTGAGAAAGGCTTGTTGATCTGCTTGCTGAGTAGCTAAATTTTCAGCCAGATGTGCTGTGCTGTGCTGTGCTGTGCTGTGCTGTGCTGTGCTGTGCTGTGCATTATACTATATCTCCGTAAAAAAAATCTACTCGTAGGGACACACTGCGTGTGTCCGAAAAATATTAATGAAATCAAAAATACGTGAAAAACATTGATAACGGACACACGCAGTGTGTCCCTACAATAAATTATTTATTTTCTGCCTCAAACTTCTGCATAAACGCAATCAACGCTTGTACGCCTTCAATCGGCATTGCGTTGTAGATTGATGCACGCATACCGCCTAACACTTTGTGACCTTTTAAGGCTTGTAAACCGCAAGCGGTCGCTTCCGCCACAAATTTTGCATTGAGTTCGTCGTTGCCTGTGGTAAAGGTGACATTCATTAAAGAACGGTTCGCTTTAGCAACGGTGTTGCGGTAGAAATTGCTGTTATCAAGGTAGCGATAAAGTAATTCTGCTTTAGCTTGATTGCGTTTTTCAATTTCAGCTAAACCGCCTAGTTCAAGCAGATGTTTGAATACCAATGAACAGAGATACCAAGCAAATGTTGGTGGTGTGTTGATCATTGAATCGTTGTTAGCTTGGGTTTCGTAATTCCAAATAGATGGCGTTGCTTTGCGAGCCTTGCCAATCAAGTCTTCACGCACAATCACAAGGATAATCCCAGCCGGCCCTAAGTTCTTCTGAGCGCCTGCATAAATGATACCAAATTTGCTGATATCGATAGCACGAGAGAGAATGTTAGAGGACATATCAGCCACTAACACCGCATTGCCCACTTTTGGCTCATTAAAAATTTCCACACCGCTAATGGTTTCGTTCGGGCAATAATGAACATAGTCGTACTGTTCTGCAATCTCGCTAAAATCAAGGTTACCCACCTTGAGTTCATCGCCTTGCTCTAAAATATTGATTTCATCAATTTCACAGAAATTACGAGCTTCTTTCGCCGCTGTCGCTGACCAATGACCGCTAGTTAAATAAAGCGCCTTGCCTTTTTCGCCGATTAAGTTCATCGGAATTGCCGCAAATTGCCCTCTCGCACCACCTTGTAGGAATAAAATTTTGTAGTTTTCAGGAATGTTATAGAGCTTACGGAAATTTTGTTCACACTCTGCGATCATTTCCATAAACAATTTACCACGATGGCTAACTTCCATTACTGAAGTGTGTTGATTTTGCCAATTCAACAATTCTGCTTGTGCTTTTTCTAATACGGCAGTCGGCATCATCGCCGGGCCTGCGCTGAAATTATAAACTTGTGTCATTGTGTTTGCCTCTTATAAAAAATGGTGCTTTGCATTCTAGCGGAAATATGGGGCTGTCAAAAATTTCAATTTTTATAGCTTCTCACGTCGATAATATAAGGTTTCTGATACTTCAAAATCATAGTATCTGCGGTCATAAAAAAGACATTTTCTACTTCCGCCTGAGCCATTAATAGACGATCAAAGGGATCTCGATGAATAAAAGGATGCTGAGCTTGTTTTAGAATATGGGGTAATTCAATAGCTAGCATTCGACAACCTACCTGAATTAAGCCTTGCTCTAAGGCTTCTACATCAATGTCAAAATCAGGTTTACCTAAACTAGATTTAATCGCAATTTCCCATAAACTTGCTAAACTAAAATAGATTTCACTGGTCGGGTCATCAAGTAATTCCACCGCTTGTGGCGATAGGTTTTCTTTTTTATCCCACGCAAGCCAAAGCAAAATATGGCTGTCTACTAAGATCTTCATTCCTCTTTTCCTTCAAACATTGCCACAATTTCATTTTGATACAAGCGGTCAAAATCTTCAGGAATTTGCATATTTTGCTTTTTCATAAAACCAAAGCGACTGCCATTTTGTATAGTATCCAAAGGCACAATTTTAACCTGTGGTTTACCTGATTTTGCGATGATGATCGGCTTTCCAAAACGTTTCACATCTTCAACAATGCGAGAAAAATTGGTTTTTGCTTCGTGCATATTCACACTTTCTAAAGATTGATTTAGCATAACAGCCCCTTTTTCTTAGTCCGATAAGTGAGTCTAGTCTTATTTTCTAGCTTATTCAAGAGATTAATTCGTCGCTTGCCCCATTACCGCCTCAATCTCCGCAATCTCTTTCGGCACGCCTGACGTAAGATTTTTATTGCCGTATTCGGTGATTAAAAGATTATCTTCAATTCGAATACCAATGCCTTTATATTGCTCTGGAACATCGGCATCTTTCGGGATATATAATCCAGGCTCAACGGTAAGCACCATACCGATTTCAAGCGGTCGATCTCGTTCATTGCCATAGTCGCCGACATCGTGGACATCTAAGCCTAGCCAATGTCCTAAGCCGTGCATATAAAATTGTCGGTAGGCTTTATTCTCAATTAACTCATCAACATTGCCTTTTAATATGCCTAAACGTACCATTCCTTCTGTCATAATACGCACTGCTTTATCGTTAGCCAGTTGGATCGAGCTTTGCGGTACAAGCAGTTTAGTCGCTTCTTTTAAGGCTTCCAATACAATTTCATACACCTCTTTCTGAGCCGTAGAAAATTTGCCATTAATGGGAATAGTTCGGGTGATGTCGCCTGCATACATTGCAAACTCTGCCCCTGCATCAATTAGCAGTAAATCACCATCTTTTAACACTTGATCGTTCTCATTATAGTGCAAAATGCACGCATTATTGCCCCCTGCAATAATTTGATTATAGGACGCAAAGCGAGAGCCAAAACGAGAAAATTCGTATTGAATTTCTCCTTCGATTTCCATTTCGTAACGGTTTGGGCGAGTTTGTTTCATTGCTCGTAAATGCCCAAAGGCTGAAATTTGGCAGGCTTGTTGTAATAAGGCAATTTCGGCTTCAGATTTGAACAATCGCATTTCAGAGAGTATCGGTTGCCAATCAATCAAAGTTGTTGGGGCTTTTTTACGGCTTGCAGTGATGGCATCAAAGGTTGCAAAAACAATCTGATCGCCCCACGTTTGCACATTTCTTGCATAGTAACAAGCGGTCAAATCTGTCCATTTTTCTGCAAGAATGGTTTGAATATCTTCGATATCGTAGGCTTGATCGACGTTTAACGTCTGTGGTGCAACTTCAATACCTAAACGGCGACCGTTCCACGTTTCCATTAGCGGATCTTTTTTGCGTAAAAAAATCAAGCTCTCACACTGCCCTGCTTTTTTCAGCAACACTAACGCTGATTTAGGTTCAGCAAATCCCGTGAGATACCAAAAATAGCTATCTGGACGGAATAAATAGTCGCAGTCGTTATTACGGCGTTTTTCTGTTTCGGTAAAGACAATCAAGGTTGAGTTGTCTTGCATTTGTTCAAACAAACGCTGACGACGAGTGTGAAATTCTTCTTGGGGGAGTTTTTGTAAATAAGCGAGATCCATAATCATTCCTTAAAATCGATTTTTGAACGTTACAAGCATACCTATCTTCACTAAAATTGACAAATGCTAATACTATTTTCCAACTGTTTTAACAGATTAACTCGACTGAAATCTCACATTGCGCTTGAAAAAGCTGTTGATTACAATCCATAAAACACCCAAAATATACTCATAATAGTAGGGACACACTGCGTGTATCCGTAAATAAAAAATGAACCATTTAAATTAAAGTGTCCGTAGGGACGCCACGCTTGGCGTCTGTTTCATTTAACCTTACTTTACAGGCGGACACACTCAGTGTGTCCCTACGATATTGATATTTGTAAAAATTATATTGACATTGGACGCCAAGCGTGGCGTCCCTACTATATCTTTTGTTTAAGTGCTATACATAACAACAGGTAAAACCGTTTCTTTCAATCTTTAATTATTTTTTAAAGCTCGCAAATACGCTTTTTAAGGAAAACACTATGGCAACCATTCAGCAATTTTTAGACATCGTTGAGCGTTTACGCGACAAAGAAACAGGCTGTCCTTGGGATATTAAACAGACCTTTGACACAATGCTCCCGAATCTATTGGAAGAAACCTATGAAGTGGCGGAAGCAATTTATACTAAAAATCGTAGCGCTTTGCGTGAAGAATTAGGCGATCTGTTGCTACAAGTGGTATTTCTTAGTCAATTAGCTAAAGAAGAAGGAATCTTTAGCTTTCAAGATGTTCTAAACGATATTCACGACAAATTAATTTATCGCCATCCACACGTTTTTGGGGATACCACTGCCACCAACAGTGAAGAAGCTCTACAAAACTGGGAAGCACAGAAAGCTAAAGAGAAAGAAGCAAAACAGCAAACGTCTATATTAGATGATCTGCCTTTTGCTCTGCCTGCCCTTACTCGTGCAGACAAATTGCAAAAGCGTTGTGCTAAAGTCGGTTTTGATTGGGATAATCCGCAAGATGTACTTGCCAAAGTAGAAGAAGAACTCACCGAAGTTCAAGAAGAAATTCAACAACAGCAGCCTGAAAAATTGGCGGAAGAATTAGGCGATTTATTATTTGCAACAGTCAATCTATGCCGTCACCACAAAATTGACTCAGAAACTGCACTTCGCAATGCAAATGTAAAATTTGAAAATCGGTTTAGGAAAATTGAGAATTATCTGATTTCTCAAGGGAAAAAACCTCAAGATTGCACATTATCCGAACTAGATTTTCTGTGGAATGAAATAAAAAAAGTGGAATAAATTGACAAGATTAGGCAAAGTAATACTATAGATTTGTTTATGTAAAGATAATTTATGTAAATAATCAAGAAATGATCAATGGAATAGGGAAATAGAGCTATGCCAAAAATTTTACTTGTTGACGATGATGTAGATTTAACTGAATTACTTTCAGAATCACTCTCTCTTGAAGGCTTTGATATTCATACTGTACACAATGGTCAAGATGCCTTAACTGAATTAGAGATACAGAACTACGATCTCATTCTACTTGATGTCATGATGCCAATTCTTAATGGTATTGAAACCTTAAAACAGATTCGTCAAAAATACTCAACCCCAGTTCTCATGTTAAGCGCAAGAGATGACGAAATTGATCGTGTGCTTGGTTTGGAACTTGGTGCAGATGATTACCTACCAAAACCATTTAACGATAGAGAGTTGGTTGCACGTATAAAAGCTATCTTACGCAGATCAATCACACAGAAACCAAGTATACCTGTTGAAACAACATTCGTTATAAATGATGACGATGACAGAAAATTACTACAATTTGGTGGCGTTGAGCTTCACCCTGGTCTCCAGCAAGCGATTTATGAAGGAAAAGATTTAGATCTTACAGGAACAGAATTTGCATTGTTACAAATTTTAATGCGTAACCCTGGACAAATTCTCTCACGCGAACTGTTAAGCCTTGAGATTTTAGGTAAACGTTTAACGCCATACGATAGAGCGATTGATATGCATATATCTAATTTGCGTAAAAAACTCCCTGAGCGTAATGATAATCTCCCTTGGTTTAAAACCTTGCGTGGTCGTGGTTATTTACTAGTGACTGAAAAATAATCATAACAAAATAAAGTCCCTCAGCTTGTGTATAGTTGGGGGATTTTTCTATCTATAGGTTAGCCGTTATGTTAAAACTTAGAAATTTCCGAAGATATTTAGCCTATCAAATCTTTGCCTCTTTTATGGTTACCATTGCCATTATTTTGGCTCTTGCTATTTTACTGCCAAGTTTAGATACTCGTCGTTTCAAGCAAATTGACGATTTTCAATTAGGCTTTTTACAGCACGAAACCAAATATGTAGAACAAGAATATAATTTAGACGAAGTGTTTCGCCACAATCTCTCTGTAGCATCTATTAATGGTTTTGACATTATCCTCTTTGATCACGCCTCACAACAATTAGCAGGAATAAGAGAGGAAAATAATGAAGCTTTCCACGCTTTTATATATAAGGCAAAAAATCACCGCCAACCATTACAAAGACGCTTCGGCACAATGGAATTTTACGGTCCTTTTCTTGCAAGTTCTCACACTCGCACTTACGACCTCTATTTCACTAAAAAAGTGAACCCTCAACGAGAGCTCATTAATACATTATTTGACTCGCCTTGGATAATGCTACTTTTGTTTCTTTTTGTCAGTAGCCCAGTGATGATCTGGCTATCGTACCGCATTGCCAAACCAGTAAAAGAACTGCGTTTAACCGCAAATGCAGTAGCACGAGGAAACTTAGCCATCAATCCCAAATTAGAAACCTCAGGCATTGAAGAACTCCGTCAAGTAGGAGCAAGTTTTAATGAAATGATTGTCGCATTAGAACGACTAACCAACTATCAGCATCGTCTCTTATCCGATATTTCGCACGAATTAAAAACCCCTTTGACTCGAATGCAATTAGCTTTATCTCTCTTGCTTCGTCGAAATGGTGAAAGCAGTGAAATTACTCGTATTGAAGGTGAAATTACAAAACTGGACACAATGATTCACGATTTATTGGTTCTATCTCGTAAACAAGCTAATCACCATCTAGAGCGAGAAGTCTTTCCAATCCATAAAATATGGGACGATGTATTAAATGATGCCAAATTTGAATTGGAACAAAGTGGATTTGATTTAGTCGTAAGCCAACGTATCCTCCACCCTGAGCGTTACTTTGTAAATGGCAATGTTGTATTGTTAGCTAGTGCCGTCGAAAATGTCATTCGCAACGCCAAAAAATATGCTCAAACAACCGTAAAAGTGATGTTTTATATTGATACCAGCGATCTTTATATTCTTGTTGATGATGATGGAGAAGGTGTTCCAGAAGATCAATATGAAGAAATATTCCGTCCGTTCTATCGTGTTCAAGAAGACAGAGCAAGACAAACGGGGGGAACAGGGCTTGGTTTATCTATTGTTGCCAATGCAATACGACAACATCACGGTTCAGTTAGAGCAGAAAAAAGCCCATTAGGCGGATTACGCGTCAAAATGCAATTGCCGTTGTGGGTGGAATAATATCAATATATTGTCAATATCTTTAACCTTGTTATGAAAATGTAGATATAATGTCGCACTTTATTCAATTTTCAGGTAAAACATGCGTTTAGATAAATTTATAGCAGAAAACACTGGGTTTACTCGCTCTCAGGCAAGTAAAGCTCTACGGACAGGGCAAGTCACTGTTAATGGTGTGGTTGAAAAAAATAGTGCAACCAAAATCAGTGAGCAAGATGAGATCTGTTTTGATGGCGAACCGCTAGCTTGGGTTGATGAAGGGCAATATTTTATGCTGTATAAACCACAAAATTGTGTTTGCTCTCACGATGATGGCGACTACCCGACAGTATTTCAATTTTTTGACTATCCACTTACCACAAAATTACATTGTGCAGGGCGTTTAGATGCTGACACAACAGGCTTAGTTTTATTAACCGATGACGGACAATGGTCACACCGCATTACTTCCCCCAAACATCATTGTGAAAAAACCTACTTAGTTACCCTTGCTGATCCCGTGGAAGATTTTTATACCACGCAATTTGCCGAAGGCATTTTATTGCGTGGTGAAAAAACCTTAACAAAACCTGCTACCCTTGAAATTTTAGATGATTACAATGTCAATTTAACTATCAGCGAAGGGCGTTACCATCAAGTCAAACGTATGTTTGCTGCTCTTGGAAACAAAGTGGTTGCATTGCACCGCTGGCGAATTGGTAATGTGGTGCTTGATGAAACTCTTGCTGAAGGGGAATTTAGAGCTTTGACTGAAGACGAAGTAGCGAGTTTTTAAATGAACAAGATAACTAAACCAAATGGATTTTTTGTGGTGATTATGGGATTACTCTCAATGTTGCCACCGCTTGCAATTGATATGTATCTGCCATCTTTTCTCGATATTGCTCAAGATCTGTCGGTATCTCAAGAAAAGGTGCAAACAACTCTTGCGATTTTTACTTTCGGCTTTGCAATTGGGCAACTTTTTTGGGGACCAATTGCCGATAGTTTCGGACGTAAACCGATTATTTTACTTGGCTTATCTGGCGGGGCTGTCGCAGCTTTTTTCTTAACACAAGTATTGAGTATTGAAAATTTCTATCTATTGCGTCTATTACAAGGCTTATTTGGAGCTGCACCTGCAGTGGTACTCGGGGCTTTAGTGCGAGATATATTCGTTCGCAACCAGTTTGCCCGATTAATGTCCACCATTATGATTATTACGATGATCGCACCGCTCGTAGCGCCTATTTTAGGCGGATATGTAGCGAAGTGGCTACATTGGCACGCTATTTTTTATATTTTAATGGTGATGGGGATTGTCTGCGTTTGTTTAGTAGCAACGCTTATTCCTGAAACCTTGAGTACAGAAAATCGAATGCCGTTGAGTTTTCGTCAAGTACTACAAAATTTTACGACATTGATTTCCCATAAAGCAACGTTAGGATATGTTCTCGTTGGTGGAATGTCCTTTGCAGGAATGTTTTGCTTTCTTACTTCTGGCTCGCTGGTTTATATTGGGCTTTATGGGGTTTCATCTGAATACTTTGGCTACTTTTTTATGCTAAATATAGCTGTGATGATGGTGATGACCTTTATCAACGGACGACTTGTCACCAAAATCGGCTCAGAAAAAATGTTACGCATTGGAATGAGCTTACAACTCCTAGCGGGTATTTGGCTGATTATTTCTGCGACATTGCAATTAGGCTTATGGTCAATGGCAATTGGCGTAGCATTTTTTGTAGGAATGGTTTCGACCATTGGTAGTAATGCTTCAGCGGCAATTTTAGATCGCTATCCACAAATGGCAGGTACCGCCAATGCCGTAGCTGGTACTGCTCGCTTTGGGATTGGTTCATTAGTTGGGGCAGGATTATCCCATGTTCCGCTAACCAGCGAGCGTCCAATGCTCTATACGATGGCGGCTTGTACGGTAGTTGGATTTATTGCCTATTATTTTCTCTCTTGTAGAAATCAGCAACTTCAATGACTTTTGCCTATTAATTCATAAAACAGATAATCTTTTTTCGATTGATAAAAATTCTAATAAATCCAAAGCATTAAATCTTAAAACCATAAAAACAAGAAGATTTAGCATAATATGCTAACATATCACTTAATATGCCAACTTAAAACCTATTTCACAGAATAAAAAAATGCAATTTTCCCAAAAATAGCATTTTACTTTTGTTTTGAGTAGCGATATATTCCAAATCATTCTTTTACAAGCGGTTGGATTTGTAAGAAGTTTTAACAAGATGTAGGGACACACTGCGTGTGTCCACATGATATCGGTAAACGGACACACGCAGTGTGTCCCCACGTTTATGTTCCATATTGAAATGTTGTGGTAATTTTTTATGTGATCCCCCCGCTTGTCCCCTTGCATTTGAGAGTTGGACTTATGAAAAAAACCTTATACGAAAAATTATTTGATGCTCACGTTGTTCACGAAGCTGAAGGTGAAACACCTCTAATTTATATCAATCGCCATTTGGTTCACGAAGTGACTTCACCGCAAGCCTTTGACGGTTTGCGTGCGATGGGGCGTGAAGTGCGTCAGCCGACCAAAACGGTTGCAACAATGGATCATAACGTACCTACCGATAGCCGTGACTTAGGCGGTTCTGGCGAAATGGGGCGCATCCAAATGGTTGAGCTGGCAAAAAATACCGAGCAGTTTGGCGTGACCCTTTATGACATCAACCATATTAATCAAGGTATTGTTCACGTTATGGGACCTGAGCAGGGTTTAACCCTTCCAGGTATGACCATTGTGTGTGGCGACTCTCATACGGCGACACACGGGGCATTTGGTGCATTGGCGTTTGGTATCGGTACATCAGAAGTTGAACACGTTCTTGCAACTCAAACGGTAAAACAAGCCCGTGCAAAAAAAATGAAAATTGAAGTGCGTGGCAAAGTGCGTGAAGGCATTACGGCGAAAGATATTGTGCTTGCCATTATCGGTAAAACTACGATGGCTGGCGGTACAGGACACGTTGTTGAGTTCTGCGGTGAGGCGATCCGTGATTTATCTATGGAAGGTCGTATGACCGTGTGTAATATGGCGATTGAGCTTGGTGCAAAATCAGGTTTAATTGCACCAGATGAAACCACTTTTGCTTATTTAAAAGATCGTCCGTCTGCACCGAAAGGTAAGGATTGGGACGATGCAGTCGCTTATTGGAAAACCTTGCACACGGACGAAGGCGCAGAATTTGATACTGTGGTCACTTTAGAAGCTAGCGAGATTGAGCCACAAGTGACCTGGGGAACCAACCCAGGACACGTTATCGGTATCAATGATGTGATCCCGAACCCTGAGGATATGGCAGATCCGATTGAGCGTCAATCGGCGGAAAAAGCCTTAGCTTATATGGGCTTACCGCACAGTATTAAACTGACTGATGTGGCTATCGACAAAGTATTTATCGGCTCTTGCACCAACTCTCGTATCGAAGATTTGCGTGCAGCGGCGGCTGTGGCAAAAGGACGCAAAGTCGCTGATGGTGTTCAAGCCTTAGTGGTACCAGGTTCAGGCTTAGTGCGTGAACAAGCGGAAAAAGAAGGTTTAGATAAAATCTTTATTGAAGCAGGCTTTGAGTGGCGACAACCAGGTTGCTCAATGTGTTTGGCAATGAACAATGACCGTTTAGAGCCAGGTGAACGCTGTGCTTCAACCAGTAACCGTAACTTTGAAGGCCGTCAAGGTCGTGGCGGACGTACTCACTTGGTTAGCCCTGCAATGGCGGCTGCGGCAGCTGTTCACGGCAAATTCGTCGATATTCGCAACGTAGAATTACACTAAGGAATAAGAAAATGGCAACAGAATTTAAACAACATACTGGTTTAGCAGTTCCACTTGATGCTTCGCACGTTGATACCGATGCAATTATTCCAAAGCAATTCTTACAAAAAGTGACCCGTGTCGGCTTTGGCGCTCACTTATTCCACGAATGGCGTTTTTTAGATGATGAAGGTAAACAGCCAAATCCTGATTTCGTGCTAAATTTTCCACGTTATCAAGGGGCAAGCATTTTATTGGCTCGTGAAAACTTTGGTTGTGGGTCTTCCCGTGAACACGCACCTTGGGCGTTAGATGATTACGGCATTCGTGCTATTATCGCCCCAAGTTTTGCGGATATTTTCTATGGCAACAGTTTAAATAACCAAATGTTACCTGTACGTTTAAGCGAAGAAGAAGTTGATGAACTTTTCAAATATGTCGAAGCAAATGAAGGTGCGACCATTACCGTCGATTTAGAAGCTCAAACGGTTTCGGCAAATGGAAAAACCTACTCTTTTGAAATCGACAGTTTCCGTCGTCACTGCTTGTTAAATGGTTTAGACAATATCGGTTTAACTTTGCAACACGAAGAAAAAATTGCAGCTTACGAAAGCAAAATTCCTGCGTTTTTGCGTTAGTTGCAGATAAGTTTTTCTGTTTAAAACGTCTACAATTATTGGTGGCAGTTTTGTCTATTACACCATTTTGTGGGGCATAGTAGACAAGTTTGTCTACTATGCCTGTCTCTGCTGAGAATCAGCTTTTACGAATAATTAAATGATAAGAACACGCCGTGTTTCTACCCATTCAACACCCCAATCTCTCGCTCAATCTGTGCTAATGTATTATCAATACTCAGATCTTTTAATAAATAATCTTTCACCGCATGCCCAATGATTGCTTCAATTTGACGCAAATTCACCGCTTGATCATTTAATATATTTTCACGCACGCCCTGAAAATCGCTCTGTTTTGCCAAAGCAAGCCAAGGAAAATTTTGGGTAATACTTGGGTTACTCATTAAATCTTTTCGTGCAGACATACCGCCCAACTGAATATATTGCTCTTGAATGGTATTTTGTAAAAACCAATGGATAAAATACTCGCAAGCGGTCTGTTTTTCCGTCTGTTTTAAAATTGCCAAAGAGCCACCGCCTAATAAAGGACGAGCATTGGGTACGCTAGTAAATCCAATCGGACTATTAGAATGTTCACTTGAAAGCGGTGAAAAGTGGTTCATATAGACAATTAACAACGGAATTTTCCTTTGTTCAAATAATTTTACTTCTTCTTTCCACCAACATTTTTCTAATAAAATCGAATGATGATATAAAGTTTTTAGCTGTGATAAACTCTCAACAACTGCTTGACTATTTAAGGCAATTTTCCCCTTGGCAAAAATAGATAGGCAAATAGCGTAATATCTAACAAAAAATTCACTTGCCAATGTGCCTTCATCATCAATAATTAATGCCGATCCTTTTTCAATTTGCGGATATTCATACAGACCTGATTGGAAGAAAGGTAATAACTTATTAAATTGCTCAAAATTGGTTGGCAACACCAATTCTTGCTTATATTTTTCATAAAATAACCGCTTAATTTTAGGATCTTCAAATAAATCTTTACGATAAAAAAGCATCTGAAAACTTGGATCAAAGGGAATCGCATAAATTTTTTGTTGAAATTGACAAAAACTCTGAAGAATTTTGCTTGAAAAATAGTTCGATAATGTTTCCAAAGAAAGAAACTCTAAGGGTAATAAATAAGATTGTGCAAAATAGGGTAAACTTTCCATATCAATTCGCACCATATCATATTTATTTGTCATTTTATTTTTTTCTAATTCTGTTGGAATATCTGAAAATGCACAGGTTTCAATATTCACCTCAATTCCCGTTAATTTTCTAAAATGGGGAATAAGTTTTTTTAGTGCTTCAATAGAGGGGTTTGAAATCGCTAATAAATTTAATTGTGTAGGTAATACATTATGATTTTCAAAGGCTAAAAAACCAAAATGATGGGGATTATCGATATTATTTTCTTGCTTTATTTTTGCTAAAAGTTGTTGGCTAATATAACCATAATCTAAACTATATTGAATAAAACGATTATCATCATTAAAACTATTATGATAAAAAGTATATATTTTTGGAAGTGGTTTATCTGAAAAATAAAAGGCATTATGGATAAGTTTGGCAGTTTCAAAAGAAGAAATAAATAATGCTGAAATGTTTTCAATATGAGCCAACTCAAAGGCAAGTAAATGGCTATTTCCTGTGGGTTCAATAAATTTTAATTGAATATTGGCTTGAGTTGCTTGTGTAATTAAATAATGATAATCCCTTTCTCTCCAATCAACCCATTCATCTTTTACAAAAATAACATTATCTAACTGATTTTTTCCCTGTTTTCAATAAAGTCATCAATAACTTTGGTATAATCAAAATGAATAAAGGTTTTGCCGTCTAAAATTTCTCGATAAATAAGCATTTATCTAACAAGTTACCATATTCTTTTGCAGTTGTTAAACAACTGTCTGCAATAACAAAAAGATAATTTTCTTCTTTAATCCGTTTTATAATTTCTCGCTCTTTTTCTTCCTGATTATAAGTGAGATAAAGTTCAAAAATAAAATTATCTTGCTGAAAGTTTGCATTCAGATTTTCATACAGGCTACTATATTTTACATCAATAATATTTGGCAGAATAATCGCAATTTTATTGCTTACACCTCGTTTTAACTGAGCCGCTTGCATATTGCGTTGGTAGACTAATTTTTCAATCGCACGCTGTACTTTTTCAATTTTGTCTAAACTTACGCCACTCTTGCCATTTAGCACATTTAGAAACCGTACATAAAGAACCCCCTGCTTCTTTAGCAAGATCTTTTATCGTTACAATCATTGTCGTACCTTAAAACTTTACTGCTCTATTTTTGCCTTATATACAAAAATAACTATTACCATGAGTCAAGCACATGAAACATGTATTTACATTATGTTAATCAGTTTTCTAGTATTATGTAGCTTTGAACCAAAGAAAGAACAGTAGGAACGCCACACTTGGTCTTCCTACTGTATAAAAAGTTTATGCATATATTACTACAGCCTGAAGATAATTTTCATCGTTTTATTCTCCCGACACTTTCAATTTTTCCAATAAAATTGAACCTGTCTGAATATTCGAACGATGTTCAATATCATCACCAACAGCAACGATATTTTTAAACATCTCTTGTAGCTGTCCTGCAATGGTAATTTCTGCAACAGGATATTGTATTTCGCCATTTTCAACCCAAAAACCTGCAGCTCCCCGTGAATATTCTCCAGTCACGCCATTAATCGCACTGCCTAACATTTCGGTGACAAGTAAACCTGTTCCCATCTCTTTAAGTAATGCAGTTAATCCCCCTGTGCGATTAGGTTTGACTAGCCAGTTGTGAATACCGCCTGCGTGTCCTGTCGTTTGCATACCTAATTTTTTAGCACTGTATGTCGTTAAAAGATAGGTCTGTAATGCGCCATCTTTAATGATTTGGTGATCGCGAGTGTAAACGCCTTCGCTATCAAAAGGTGATGAAGCAAGTTGGCGAAGTAGATGCGGTTTTTCGTTAATTTCAAACCAAGTCGGCAAAATTTGCTCACCTAACTTGTCTTGTAAGAAGCTGGCTTTGCGGTATAAAGCTCCGCCACTAATTGCACCTGCGAAGTGTCCGATAAGCCCTGTGGCAATGTCGTTATAAAAAATCACAGGAACTTCACAGGTTGCCAGTTTTTGAGGGTTTAGGCGATCAACGGCTTTGACTGCAGCTTGTTGCCCAACCCATTTTGGCGAGGCAAGTTGGTCAAATTGACGAGAGATAGTGTATTCGTAATCTCGCTCTAACTGATCTTCATAGGCTGAAATGACGCTACAAGAGAGGGAATATCGGCTAGATAGGTAGCTTTGTAGCATACCGTGTGTGTTGCCATAAACTCTAATGCCTGCGTGTGAATTGAAGGTTGCCCCTTCGCTATTGACAATGCGATCATCGCTGTGTAGTGCATAATGTTCCGCTTCAATAGCCAGTTCAACCGCTTGATCAACGGTAATGTCTGCTTGATGATATAACGCCAAATCGGGGGCTTGGTATGCCATCATTTCTTTGTCAGCTAAACCTGCACAGTCGTCCTCTGAGGTATATTTTGCAATTGCAAGTGCCGATTCAACCGCTTGTTGAATAGATTTTGGTTGCAAATCGGAAGTTGAAGCATTGCCTTTTCGTTTACCGAGATAGACAGAAATACCGAGTGAGCCGTCGTTGTTAAATTCAATATTTTCTGTTTGTTCTAAGCGTGTAGAAACTGATAAGCCTGCGACTTTGGTTACACCCACTTCCGCCGTTGCACCTGCTTTTTGGGCTAAATCCAGTGCAATTTCAACGGCTTGACGTAAGGTTTGTTCTTGAGCTTGAAGTTCTTGTTTGGTAATAAATGACATAATTTTCCTTCTATAAGCGGTAGGATTAGCGAAAATTTTTGTAAAACTGTTCTCTTTTCACTTAATCTCGCCATTCTACCCTAAATTTCTGCTAAACTACGCAAATTTTGTAAAAGAAAGGAATAGCAATGGCTAGAAAACAACGTAATGAGATTGATTGGACAGATGAGGAAGAAGAGATCATCTGGGTAAGTAAAAGTGAAATTAAACGTGATGCGGAACATCTTAAAAAATTAGGGGCAAGTTTGATAGAACTGAATAGTGCTAATCTTGCTAAAATGCCTATTGATGATACCTTGCGTGAAGCAATTGAGTTAGCGCAACGCTTACGTTTAGAAGCTCGTCGCCGTCAAATTCAATATATCGGAAAATTGCTACGCAATGTCGATCACGAACCTATTCAGGAAGCATTGGATAAAGTTGAAAATCGTCATAATCAGCAACAAGCCCTATTGCACAAATTAGAGTTAATTCGAGATGAACTCATTGAGCAAGGCGACAGTGCGATCAATCCGCTTGTAGATGAATATCCGACATTGGATCGTCAGCATTTACGCAATTTAATCCGTGCCGCACAGAAAGAGAAGCAAGCAAATAAACCACCGAAAAATTATCGTGAAATTTTTCAATATTTAAAATCTACAATTATTGAACAAAATTAAATAAGGACAAAATTAATGCAAACGATCTTTTATACTCATATTGGTTTAGCTTACCTAAGCTTAATGCTATTACTGGTTCGCGGATTACTTTCCGCAAGAATGGTTGATTGGCGACAATATAAACTCTTAAAAATTGCACCACACGCTGTTGATAGCTTGTTATTACTGTCTGGTGTGGGCATTTTTGTCTATTTCGCCATGGATTTTCAAACGTGGATTTTAGCGAAGTTATTCTTTTTGGTGATGTATATTTATTATGCGACAAAAGCCTTCAAGAAAGAGCAACCTTTTTCTCTCAAACATTTCATTCTTGCTGTCGTCAGTTTTATGATGGTGATGATGGTAGCAACAGTTAAATAAACAATAAGGTATAGTATTACTACTATGCCTTATCTTTATAGATGAATAAAATAACTTCTGTTTCTGACTCTATTTTGCTTTTGAGCTCGCACTGAATTTCTTGGCATAATAAAATAATATCGTTTAATAAAACGTCTTTATTAAAATGAAGTTTCAAACTTTCTCCGCTATTCAACTGTAACATTCCCCTTTTTGCCGACAAAAGAGGAAGAGGGCAACGGTAAGCGGTGAGATCAAGTGAATAATTCACCATTAAACCCGACGGCGCTCTGCCATAATCTGCCCGATTGAGTTGAGTTCTTCTTGGCTTAGATGCTCTCGCCCTAATTCAAAAAGCGGTTCTTCAATCGCAATATGTTGATCGTAACCTACCACAAAGCGTTGGATTAACTCGCGGTCAATGTGTTGAATTTCGCCATTGAGTAAGGCGACTAATTGGGCGGAGAGTTCGTCCCAATTTTGATGTAATTCAATGTGTTGTGCTTCGAGCAAATCTACGTCCGTTTGCGCTTCTGGGCGTTGCTTAATCAATGCTGGGAAGAAATCTTTTTCTTCGTCATCGTGGTGTAAGGGTGCAGATCGATTGAAGTAATTTAAGATCTGCTGTACATCATTTTTGACCGCTTGATTTACCCCGTTTTTCGCTAAGTAATCTGGCAACAGTTGTAACTGACGGCAGAAACTTTTGACCTTTCCGTGGCAAGCATAAAGCATTTCAATCGGTTCGTCCCAAGTGACAAATTCTTGAGGAGTTAAAATGTACATATAGTTATCCTTTTGTGTAAGTATTACATCATCACATGTACTGGATATTATATATAGTAAATAATCCTAAATTAAGCCTCAATCATAAAAATGTGTTACTATCTGAAAAATAATGCGACCTACTGTGGTAATGATTTGGCTAAATCCTATTGAGTACGTTTGATTCCTTCCCCCTTTTTCCCTTTTCTGATATAATCCTGCCTAATTTTCGGCAGATTTTGCCGTTGTCAATTTAAGTTAATATAGGAACAACAATGTCAGAACAAAATCAACCAAATAGCTATGATTCTTCTAGCATTAAAGTATTACGTGGTCTTGATGCTGTACGTAAGCGTCCAGGTATGTATATCGGAGATACTGATGACGGCACAGGTTTACACCATATGGTTTTTGAAGTTGTGGACAATGCAATCGATGAGGCTTTAGCTGGTTACTGTAATGATATTGTCGTGACTATTCATTCGGACAATTCAGTGTCTGTGCAAGATGATGGGCGAGGTATTCCTGTGGGGATTCACCCTGAAGAAGGAGTGTCTGCGGCGGAAGTTATTATGACCGTATTACACGCAGGCGGTAAGTTTGATGATAATTCTTACAAAGTGTCAGGCGGCTTGCACGGGGTTGGGGTGTCAGTGGTAAATGCCCTCTCGTCCAAACTTCAACTGACTATTCGTCGTGAAGGTCACGTTCACGAACAATTTTATAGTTTAGGAGATCCTGATGCACCTTTAGCAGTAATTGGCGAAACAGAAAAGACAGGAACAACCGTCCGTTTCTGGCCGAGTTATGATATTTTCAAAAATAAAACGGAATTTGAATATGCGATTTTATCTAAACGCTTACGTGAACTTTCATTCTTAAATTCAGGTGTATCGATTCGCTTAATTGATGAACGTAATGATAAGGAAGAACATTTCAAATATGAGGGTGGTATCCGTGCTTATGTTGAATATTTGAATGAAGGTAAAAACGTAATTCACCCAACGCCATTTTATCTTTCAACAGAAAAAGATGGTATAGGCATTGAAATTTCAATGCAATGGAATGATAGTTTTAACGAAAATGTATATTGTTTCACCAATAATATTCCACAGCGTGATGGCGGTACGCACTTAGCAGGTTTCCGTGGTGCATTAACCCGTGCCTTGAAAAACTATATGGAAACAGGGGCAAAACTAAAAAAAGAAGATGCCAAAATTGATGCGTCGGGTGATGATGCACGTGAAGGTTTAGTCGCTGTTATTTCAGTGAAAGTACCAGATCCAAAATTCTCTTCTCAAACAAAAGATAAATTAGTTTCTTCTGAAGTTAGAAATCCATTGGAAAGCTCAATGAATGAAGCACTACAGGAATATCTATTAGAAAATCCAAATGATGCTCAAAATATTGTGACTAAAATCATTGATGCAGCCCGTGCCCGTGAAGCAGCACGTAAAGCTCGTGAAATGACTCGTCGTAAAGGCGCATTGGATTTAGGGGGGTTACCGGGTAAATTAGCAGACTGCCAAGAGAAAGATCCTGCATTATCTGAACTTTACTTAGTTGAGGGGGATTCTGCAGGTGGCTCCGCAAAACAAGGGCGTGATCGTAAAAACCAAGCGATTTTACCGTTAAAAGGAAAAATCTTAAACGTAGAAAAGGCACGTTTTGACAAAATGCTTTCTTCACAAGAAGTTGCGACGTTAATTACTGCATTAGGTGCAGGTATTGGTCGTGATGAATATAACATTGAGAAATTGCGTTATCATAAAATTATTATTATGACCGATGCGGACGTCGATGGTGCACACATCCGTACCTTGCTTTTGACATTCTTCTATCGTCAAATGCCAGAATTAATTGAACGTGGTTATGTCTATATTGCACAGCCACCACTTTATAAAGTGAAAAAAGGTAAGCAAGAGAAATATATTCAAGATAATACGGAAATGGAGCAATATGAATTAGCATTAGCCTTAGATGGTGCTTCACTTTACGTAAGTGATAAAGCGCCAGCATTAAATGGCTTAGCACTTGAGAAATTAATTGCTGAATATAATGATGTTCAAAAATTGTTTGAGCGTTTAACCCGTCGTTATCCAACTGCTTTACTGAATGAATTAATTTATCAGCCAGCCCTCACGACAGAATTTGTAAAAAATGAAACTGAAGTGACCGCTTGGAATAACAAAATTGTTGAGATCTTAACAGCTAAAGAAACTAGTGGAAGTACTTATGTTGCAGAGGTATTTTATAATGCAGAACGCCATATTTATGAACCTCAAGTAATTGTTACTACACACGGAATTAGCACAACTTACTGTTTGGATTTCAATTTTATTACAAGTAATGAATATACTCGTATTACTAAATTAGGCGAACAAGTAAGCGATCTCCTTGAACCTACAGCGTATGTACAACGTGGTGAACGCCAGCAATCAATAGAAAGTGTTGCCGAAGCCATTGATTGGTTGGTTAAAGAATCTCGTAAAGGTTTAACCATTCAACGTTATAAAGGCTTAGGTGAAATGAACCCTGAGCAGCTTTGGGAAACAACGATGGATCCTGTAGCACGTAAGATGTTACAAGTTACTATTACTGATGCAATTGCAGCAGATAAACTCTTTACAACATTAATGGGTGATGAAGTAGAACCACGTCGTGATTTTATCGAAAATAATGCCTTATATGCAAATTTAGACATTTAATCCCTACTAAATTATTTTGTAGGGCAAATATCTATTCGTCTTATTCTTTTCTACTCAGACTGTTTATTTGAGGAACAAAAATGAAATACGAACTAAAAAAAACAAACGGCAACGCTCGTCGTGGTCGATTAACTTTTTCTCGTCCAAAGGGCGAATATCACGTTGAAACCCCTGCATTTATGCCTGTGGGGACTTACGGCACGGTTAAAGGAATGACCCCTGAAGAAGTGGCGCAAACAGGCGCGCAAATTCTGCTTGGCAACACTTTCCATCTATGGTTACGCCCAGGGCAAGAGATTATGCGTCAGCACGGCGATTTACACGATTTTATGCAATGGCACGGTCCAATTCTTACGGACTCTGGCGGTTTCCAAGTCTTTAGTTTAGGCAAATTACGCAAAATCAAAGAAGAAGGCGTTTATTTCCAAAACCCAATTAGTGGTGAAAAAGTCTTTTTATCCCCAGAAAAATCTATGGAAATTCAGCACGATCTCGGCTCGGATATTGTGATGATTTTCGATGAATGTACCCCATACCCAGCGACCTTTGACTATGCAAAACAGTCAATGGAAATGTCGCTACGTTGGGCAAAACGCAGTCGTGATCGCTTTGACGAATTACAAAACCCAAATGCGTTATTCGGCATTATTCAAGGGGGCGTTTATGAAGAATTGCGTAAAGTTTCCGTAGAAAAACTGGTTGAAATCGGCTTTGATGGCTATGCGGTGGGCGGTTTAGCCGTTGGCGAACCGAAAGAAGATATGCACCGCATTTTAGAATATGTTTGCCCACAAATCCCTGCGGATAAACCACGCTACTTAATGGGCGTAGGCAAACCTGAAGATCTGGTGGAAGGTGTTCGCCGTGGGATCGATATGTTCGACTGTGTAATGCCAACTCGCAACGCTCGCAACGGACACTTATTCGTCACCAACGGTATTGTCAAAATCCGCAATGCGAAATATCGCAATGACATCTCACCGCTTGATCCTGAATGTGATTGCTACACCTGTAAAAACTACACCAAAGCCTACCTATATCACCTTGATAAATGCGGTGAAATTTTAGGGGCAAGATTAAACACCATTCACAATTTACGTTATTACCAACGTTTAATGGCAGAAATCCGCCAAGCGATTGATGAAGATCGCTTTGATGATTTTGTTGTCGAATTTTATCAACGTATCGGCAAGGAAGTTCCACCGTTACAATTAGCCAAAGAGGGTGAAAATGCTTAATTAATTTGACAAACACAATAGTAAATTGCTGTTTAAACTTGCAGAGTTACGTTGTAAATTTTCTTGATCAAAGTAAACATTGACTATAGATTTTCTCAAATTATCACAAGGAGATATAAATGAGAAAGCTCACATATCTAACTTCACTTGCTATTTTTACAAGTGCTTTACTTGGTTGCAGTTGTAGTTGTGAAAAAACGCAAAAACCACAGGAAGAGAAAAAGGATGATCAAGCGTTGTTTGAGGAAACGCTAAACCCTACGCCCCCTTTACCAACAAGTCTGTTAAAACTGCCTGGCCCACCAACGGTCAATTTGTTAGCAACCAGTCCATCAAATACTGCCGAATTTAACGACTTTATCAGCATTATGGGACAAAATGGGGCGGTGATTACGATGTGGTCTGTTGATCGTCGTAGCTGGCTTTGGATGTATCCGCCGCTTAATTCTCAAGATTTTGGCAAATTGCGTAATTGGCGAATTGAGCGGAGCTTCCGTCAAGAACATTTTCGTTTTACTAATCAGCAGATGGGATCTTGTATGCAGGCTTATGGAAATGGTGTGATTCAAGATAGCTGTGATCCAAATAATTTAGATCAAGATTTTGAGTTACTGCCAACCTCGACAGGATCGGTGTTCATTAAAAGTGTTTCCCAGCAGCGTTGCTTAACTTACAATGCGGTGAGTACCACTGGCTATTTTACGCTGACTTTGGATCGTTGTGATGATAAACGTATTACACCGTTACACGATCAAACGTTCTATCTCACACCACCATTACTTAGTGCTAATCCATTATAGGAGGAAAAATGACGTTATTTAATCGAGCTATAGCATTAGTATGTTGTTTACTTCCTCAAATTGTCTTGGCAAATTTGGAAAACTATACGGTTGCAACGTGGAACTTGCAAGGTTCTTCTGCGATTAATGAAAGTAAATGGAACATCAATGTTCGTCAGCTTTTGACGGGGCCTCAAGCGGCAGGTATTTTAATGGTTCAAGAAGCTGGCTCATTGCCATCTACCGCCGTTCATACACGCCGAATGGTTCAGCCCGAGGGGGTTGGCTTTCCAATTGATGAATATGTGTGGAACTTAGGGACAAGAAGTCGTCCAAATAATGTTTATATCTATTACTCTCGCTTAGATGTCGGGGCAAATCGAGTTAATCTTGCGATTATTGCTCGTCGTATGGCAAGCGAAGTATATGTGATTAACTCTGGTTCTAGTGTATTAACCTCTCGTCCAGCCATAGGCATTCGTATTGATAATGATGCTTTCTTTAGTATTCATGCTCTTTCATCTGGAGGAGCAGATTCACTAAGTTTGATTCAAAATATTCATACGTTCTTTAATACTGAGGAAAGACGACATATCAATTGGATGGCAGTAGGAGATTTCAACCGAGCACCTGGTCGTATGCAAGAGGCTTTAGATTCTGAACCACAGCTTCGCAATACAACATTAATTGTTGCACCAACGGAACCTACCCATCGTTCTGGCAATGTATTGGATTATGCAGTATTACACAATGCGAATCAAACCACACAAAATACAACGGTCAGTGCCAGCATTATGTTTAATCAGATGAGATCGCAGATTACCTCTGATCATTTCCCAGTCAGCTTTGTGAAAAAACGTTAAGGGGGAACTATGTTAAAGCGTTTTACTTTATTGATGACATTAGGACTATGCCAGTTTTCCCTTGCAGAAACACCACCGATGCCACCTGCACCTACGCCAACACCATCAACTTATCCTGATGTTGTTGAAATAAAGCCCCCTATTATCTCTTTACGCAGTTTAAATACGGGTGAGCCTGTATCTAATCGTAGCTACGATCGGAATGATCCAAAAGAGGTGCAGTGGCGACTTGTTGATGTTATTGTTAAAAATCGTCGGTTCGTACAATTTAAAGTATTTGATAAAGAAGATCGTTGCTTGGTTGGAGATGGTGGTACTTTACCCTGTGGACAAACAGACACTTTATTTAGGTTAGTCCCAACCGATACGGGGGCATTTATTCTGACAGACCCCAATACGGGAAAATGTTTAACCAGCGAGAATTATGGCAGTTATGGTTTTCAAAACTGCTTGCGAACTTCTTCAGCAGAACCTAGCAATATTCCGTTAAAACATCTTTGGATCATTGCTCCGCCTTTTGGGCCTAGTAGGTTATTATAACATTACAATTTTTAGGGGCTAAATTGATTTCCATTCCAAATGATGTAAGATGTTGTTTATACAAGATTTTTTTAAATAAAAGGCATAGTTTTCACGAAATTAGCAACCATTTTGTCTACTATGCCAAATAAAAAGGGTTGCTAATGTTTAAAGAAAACAAACATTAGCAACAAACTTGTCTACTATGCCTTTGTAAAATTAGTCCATCAACATTTTAAATTTACTGCCCCTATTCTTTGATGTACAAGTACATTATTTAGATGTAGATACCTTCACTACTTTTATATGAAATAACGAATTAGGTGATAATTTATAAATATAAAAATTATCATTATTTGCATGTATCTCATTAGCTAAAATAAAAGTATCGCTATATTTTGCCAATATATAATAGGTTTTATGATCAATATCTATTATATCAAAAGTATTTTTAAAATTAGGACGAATATAACCCGTTATAAAAGCAAACATTACAAAACAGCAATATGTACAGATAATTATATACACCTGATTTTTATATAAAAATTGCATAGTTGCTTTAACAGAAATACTTGGAATATTATGATTTATATAGTTCTTAAATATTAAAGTAAATAATAATATCAATAATAAATAACCTAATCCGACATAAGTGTTACATCTTCCTATTGAAGCAATATAGCCAAATAGAAGAGGACTTAGCCCTATGCAAATCAAAATATATGCTCGTAAAAATTGAATATACGGTTCTGGCATATATTTCTTAGCTTTTATTAGAATATATAATCCAATTAAATAAGTAAGAAATAAAATAGCCGTATTCCAAAGCACATATCCTAAACTTCTAGCAACATTACTAATTCCCACATCAACATACCACCAAGGGAAACCATAAAAGTATGACTGCCCCCAACCATAGGCATAAGCAACCGACCACCCAGTTACCCCCAAAAAAGCCATTGAAATAGAAGAAGAAATAAATTTATTCGCAATTTTCAACATAATATACCTACAACTTATGCGGCAACTTTTGCCAAGTCACTTCATTTCTCAAATAAACAGGTTCAATATCAAACGCCGACTGTACTTTTCCTTGTACAACCTTCTCAATTGCCAAAGATAACATATATTTTGCTGATGGTAAGGTAATCTCCGTTACTTTGACAGCGAGGTTAGCCTGCTCAAATTGTGGATAGGCTGCCCAGCCTGTTCCTACAATAACCGTATTTTGGGTAGGTTGCATTTGAGCAATTGCTTTTTCTGGCGAACAGACTTGCTCTACAACCTGAGTTTGCCAGCCCTGTTCTGTTCGTTCAAATTGTGCAAAATAGACCTCATTCATTCGAGCATCTATTAATGCAATCACACTGTTAGCATTCAAGGTTTGATAAGCCTCTTCCGCCATTGTCAGTAAATTAGATACTGGTACAACAGGTAATTCGGCACCAAGAGCTAACCCCTGAGCGATCCCAACGCCAACACGCACACCCGTAAAACTCCCAGGGCCTCTTCCGAAAGCGAGAACATCAATCTGTTGCACAGAAATCCCCGCTTGTGTCAGCAATTCATCTACCATCGGCAGAATGCGTTGAGTATGGGTTCTTAGACTTAATTCATCAATAAATGTGGTTTTACCTTGATGTAACAAAGCCACTGAGCAGGCTTCAGTGGCAGTATCTAGTGCTAAAATAGTTTTGTTCATAATGTCATATAAAGAAAATAATGTTGAACTCGCTTGAAAAAAGCGAGACGACATAATACCAATTATTTGCCTAATTGACGGCGTTTTGCTACCGCATCAGCAAGTTGGAATAGCACTTTTTCACTGTCCTCCCAGCCAATACAGCCATCGGTAATGCTCTGTCCGTAAACCAATTCTTTACCTTCAACTAAATCTTGGCGACCTTCAACAAGGTGACTTTCGATCATTACCCCTGAAATAAGGTGTGAGCCGTTCGCAATTTGTTGTGCCACATCATTGCATACATCTAATTGACGTTTGAACTGTTTTTGGCTATTTGCGTGGCTGAAATCAATCATAACATGCGGACGGCGACCAGATTTTTCGATATCCACACACACATTTGCAATAGAGTCCGCATCATAATTTGTGCCATTATCACCGCCACGCAAAATAATGTGACAATCTGGATTACCCGCCGTTGAAACAATCGCGGAATGCCCGAACTTAGTTACGGATAAAAAGTGGTGAGGGGCTTCTGCTGCGCCAATCGCATCTAAGGCAATCTTCACGCCACCATTTGTTCCATTTTTAAAGCCTACAGCACAAGATAAGCCAGATGCAAGTTCACGGTGAACTTGTGATTCGGTTGTTCTTGCACCAATCGCTCCCCAGCTCATAAAGTCTGCAACATATTGCGGGGTGATCATATCTAAAAATTCCCCTGCAGCTGGTACGGTTAAATCATTAATATCCGATAACACTTTACGAGCGATACGTAAGCCGTCATTTAACGCAAAAGTTTCGTTTAGGTAAGGATCGTTAATAAGCCCTTTCCAACCCACAGTGGTGCGTGGTTTTTCAAAATAGACGCGCATAATTACTTCAAGATGTTGATTAATATGCGGATTTGCACGCATTTCTTGAATTTTTTTCGCATATGCTAATGCGGCTTTCGGGTCGTGAATAGAACAAGGCCCGATCACCACTAACAAGCGGTCATCTGCTCCGTGTAAAATACGATGAACTGCTTCACGAGCGGTTGCGACTGTTTCCGCTGCAACATCACTTGCGGGAAAACGCTCTAATAGTGCCACTGGTGGTAACAGTTCTTCAATATGGTTAATACGAACATCATCATTTTTATACATTGTGTTGCCCACTTTATTGCTCATTGCTATAAATCCTTATGTTATATAATTGTTATTCTTTCTAAAGTAAAAGAATACCATAGGTTTGTCAAATACTCCAAACACCTTTATCTCGCCAGCACTTCTCGCTTGCCTCGACTATCTGGAGCAGAAATAATCCCCTGCTCTTCTAGTTGATCAATAATTCTCGCTGCACGGTTAAAGCCCAGTGAGAAGCGACGTTGTACGCCACTAATTGAGGTTGCCCCACCGTCAATCATAAATTGAGCGATTTCGTCAAACAGTGGATCTAACTCGCCGCTTGTACGCTCTGAACTTTCGCCATTTTCATCGCCTTCTGGTGCTACCACAATGCTTTCAATATATTCTGGTTTGCCTCTTGCACGCCAGTTATCCGCCACACGCTGAACATCTTCATCGGTCATAAATGCCCCGTGAACACGGATCATTTCAGGGCTACCTGCCCCAGAATATAGCATATCCCCTCGCCCTAATAGAGATTCTGCTCCGCCTTTATCCAAAATGGTTCGAGAGTCAATTTGGCTTGCCACCGTAAATGCAATACGGCTTGGGATATTTGCTTTGATCACCCCAGTAATCACATCAGTTGATGGACGTTGTGTCGCTAAAATTAAGTGAATACCGACCGCTCGTGCTTTTTGGGCAATTCGCATAATGTGATCTTCCACTTGTTTACCTGCCGACATCATTAGATCCGCAAACTCATCGACAATTAACACAATGTAGCTTAATTTTTCTAATGGTGGTGGCAAACTATCCATTGTATCGCCAGGTCGCCACAACGGATTTGGAATAGGTAAATCCATTGCTGCCGCTTGATCGATTTTCGCATTAAAGCCCTCAATGTTTCGGACATTTAAACTGCTCACCAGTAGGTAACGGCGTTCCATCTCCTCCACCGCCCAACGCAACGCATTTTCGGCTTTTTTCATATCCGTTACCACTGGGGTAAGTAAATGCGGAATATCGTTGTAAATCGACAGCTCAACGACTTTCGGGTCGATCATAATAAAACGAACTTGTTCAGGCGACAGCTTGAATAACAGGCTTAAAATCATCGTATTTACCCCGACCGATTTTCCGCCCCCCGTCTGCCCTGCGACCAGTAAATGTGGCATTTTTGCCATATCGACCACAATCGGTTTACCGCTAATGTCTTTCCCTAATGCCATCGGCAATGTCGCTTTCGTATGGCGAAACTCATTGCTATCCAACACATCTCGCAACCAAACCGTTTCACGTTGGCGGTTAGGGGTTTCAATACCCATATAAGGTTTGCCAGGGACAACGTCTGTAATACGAATGGCTTCAAAAATCAGCGAACGTGCAAGATCTGAAGCTAAATTCGTAATCTTCGCTGCTTTCACACCTGCTGCTGGTTTGATTTCATAGCGTGTTACCACAGGACCGACCAATACATCTTCCACCGTTGCCCTCACCCCAAAGTTCGCTAATTCACGCTCAATTCGAGCTGAGGTATCTCGAATTTCTTGCTCCGTAATTTGCTGTTCTTCTGATTTTACTATCGTCAATAAATCAATCGTCGGCAACGGCGTGGTTGGCTTTTCGACCTTTCTCTTAGTTTGTAACAACGGGTGAATAAGGCTATCGCCATAGCCTTTCGGATAAGTTACGCCCTTCTTTTCAGGCTGTGCCTCTGCTGTTGCTACTTTAGGTTCAAATAGCGGTAGGTTTTCTTGTAAAAATTGCGGAGTTGATTGTGCTTCTTCAAACGGCTCTACTGTAGGCTCTGCCGCCACTTCCACCACAGGGTTTAAACGCACCTTTGGCATTACCGGCTCAGTAACGTTTGGCATAATCACTGTTTCTTCCGGCGACTCAAAGGAAGTTGATACAGAAGGGACAGAAACATCAAACTCTGGAACAGTAATGCTTGGCAATGAACTTGGGTTCTCCACTTTAAATTTTGTTACATCAGTCAATTCAACTTCAGTTGCTACGTCTTCCTCTTGAACGGTTTTTAAGCCAGTAATATGCGGACGGGTAAACTGGGAAACATCTGTATATTGTGGTGTTTCGTCACTTTCACTCTCATTTTCAGCGACTGGCTCCTCCTCATTTTTCTCTGTTTGAACAGCCTCGCCAGCATTTAATGTACTCGGCTTATCTTCCGTTTTTCCATCCACGATCCAATGATACAAGCGGTTAAATAGTTGCAACAAAATCTGTCCTGAACAAAAATAGAAACCAACCGCCGTTAATAGCATTGCAACGAGCAACAATACCATTTGAGAATTGAGCCAAGACGCTAACATTCCACCAATAAAGCCACCCGAAAGATAGTAAGGGGAATTTTCAAACAATACGCTCGACAAACCCGCCAGCCCGACTAAAAATAAGAAAAAGCTCCCTAGCCAAAGCCCAATTTTCGCCCAGTTTAGATCGTCAGCTAACCGTAAAATCAATACATAAATCGACGTAAATGCCAGCCCAAAAGGAACAAATACCGCAACTTTACCAAACATCGCAAAGAGCAAATCAATTAAATACGCCCCCAATGCCCCTGTTTTATTTAATGTTTCGTGGGTAATAGAACTTGCCGTACTCCAAGCATTATCCAATGGACTATAACTTGCCCACGCCGTGATCATATAAATCCCAAAACACGCCGAAAGCAACAACATTAATCTAATCAGGTTCTCTTTCCCTTTTAAACGATCAATCACAGCTAATCCTTATTTCAAAAGTAGATAGTTAGTTTGCTTCACTTCTTCCATCACCACATAGGTACGAGTGTCGTTCACCCCTGGTAAACGCAACAAGGTTGTTCCCAATAATTTACGATACGCCTCCATATCAGCCACACGAGTTTTAAGCAAATAGTCAAAATCCCCTGATACCAAATGGCACTCTTGAATTTCATCAAGTTGTTGTACCGCCCGATTAAATTCCTCAAAGACATCAGGTTTACCACGAACAAGAGTAATTTCTACAATCACGAGCAAAGGGGCTTCTAATAATTCTGGATTAAGTAAAGCACGATACCCCATTATGACATTCTGTTTTTCTAAACGTTTCACACGCTCTAAACAAGGCGTTGGCGAAAGCCCAACACGTTTAGAGAGTTCAATGTTTGAAATTTTGCCATTACGTTGTAATTCATTGAGGATTTTTAAATCAATAGCATCTAAGGCTTTTGTTAGTTTTTTATTTTCCATTTGAAGACCTTTCTAGCGGATTGTTCTAAAAACTCCATTCTATCACTTCTTTTTAGAGGGACTAAGGCTATTTGCAAAAAACAATAATTACAGCAATCATCATCTACATACATTATTGTCTCACCATTCTTAAATTTTCTGGTATTCCTTCAAAATTTGAGCGAAAAGGATTAATATCTAGCCCTCCACGACGCGTATAACGAGCATATACAGTCAACTTTTGAGGCTGAGCAAATTCCATTAAATCACAAAAAATTCGTTCAACACATTGTTCATGAAATTCGTTATGTTCTCTGAACGAAACTAAATAACGCAGCAGTTTCTCTTTATCTAATTGCTTCCCTACATAACAAATTTGAATACTTCCCCAATCTGGTTGAGAAGTAATCAAACAATTAGATTTCAATAAATGACTTACTAATCTCTCTTCTACAATTTCCCCATTTGCAATACCTTGTAAGGACTCTCTTGTAAAATCATAACGATTAATACAGATGTTTTGATTATCTATACATTCTCCATTAAACTCAGAAATTGATCGCATAGCAAAATCAGATAATTTATAAATTTGCACTGTGACATCTCCTTGGGCACATTTACTTAAATCAGACTGAATACGTCTTTGTACATCTTCTCTTGAAGGAAAACGCATTTGATTAAAACTATTCAAATAAAGTTTAAAACTTTTTGACTCAATTATATTTGAACTACTACTATCAATAATAACATCTGCAATTGCTACTTGGGGCACTCCATTTTGATTAAGCCATGAAAGTTCATAGAGAGTCCAAATATCTGCTCCTACCGTAAAAGGTTGCTGTTTAACAATACCTAAACTCTCTCTATTTAAATAACGAGGTACCGCTTGTAACAAACTAGGATCATAAGTACTTTTATACTCTGTTTTTTTTCCAAGTTTTAACATGGAAAGACATTCATTATTGTAATTCATTTTAAATCCCTCACTCTTACATCAAAAATCGTTGCCAACAAGTTGCTACATACTGACGTTCATCAATAAATTCGCTGGCATCAACAATACTCTCTTTATTCAATAAATTTAAACGATGAACTTGATCGCGTAAACCCGTATAACACCCTTTCAAGCGTTCACCTTCATCTGCAGTTAAAATACCACAAGCCACTGCGCTGTCAAAAATACGAACATTGTCCGACCAATCCGCCATTTGTGGATATTGATGGGCATAGTTTAACACAAGATACTGAGCAATAAATTCAATATCTGTAATCCCACCTTGATCGGTTTTTAAATAGAACTGCCCTGCGGTAGTTTTGCTCAGATGGTGATACATTTTTTCTCGCATATTGCGAATATCTTCTCGTAACGAACCGCTTGAACGCTCTTGGCTTAAAGTTTCTCGCCGAATTTGCTCAAATTTTTGTCGAAGTTCCGCAGTGCCATATACTGCACGAGTTCGCACAAGGGCTTGACTTTCCCACGTCCACGCCTCGTGTTTCTGATAGTGGTTGTAAGCATTAAAGGTACTCACCAACAATCCAGCTTCTCCAGAGGGTCGCAGTCGCATATCCACTTCATAAAGCACGCCAGCACTGGTATTCAAGTTAAAAATACCGTTAATTTTTTGGGCTAACTTAAGATAAAACTGATGGCTTGAAATAGATTTTTTTCCGCCAACTGTTTCGCTCTGTTCAGGGGCATTATGTAAAAACACCAGATCCAAATCTGAATTATAACCAAGCTCAATTCCCCCTAACTTGCCATAAGCAATCACCACAAAATCTTTCTCGCCGTTTTGTAAATGTTCAGGCTCACCAAACCGCTGTGCCACTTGTCGCCACGCTAAATTCACCACTTCCCCGATAATAGCTTCTGCCAGATAGGTTAGGTGATCGCTGATTTTCATCACGGGCAATACCCCCAAAATATCTGCCCCTGCAATACGCAATAAATGGCTCTGTTTAAACTGGCGTAACCCGTCAATCAATGCTTCTTCGTCGTCCTCTGGGATACGCAACAAATACTCTCGCAAGGCTTGAGGATAAGTCTCAAGCGGTAAGATCGTCATTAAACTTTGCTGAAAAATAAACTCATCAAGCAACATCGGATAACGTGCAATTTGCTCTGCTAACATTATTGATTGCCCGCACAGTTGCAACAGTTGAGGCAAAATCTGCTCTTTTTCTAACAACAATTCAAGGTAAGTGGTACGCAAGGTGATTTTATCTACGATCTTCAAAATGCGTGGCAATAACAGTAAGTAATCCGCCTCGTGAAAAATCTGATCCAACACTTTCGGCATCAGCTTCTGTAGCACCTCTCGCCCTCTTACTCCAATCGGGCGTTTCACCCACTCTTGTAGAGTGGTTATAAGCTGTTGGTAGATCTCCCTATGAGCTTGAGTTGCTACAGGATAGGTCGCAAGAACAGTAGCTAAATCCTCTTGGGTAAGTTGTACATTTAAAATATCTCGCCATTCGGCAAATTTTGGGTTTTCCTCACCGCTTTCCTCACTGCCGTCCTCACCAATCAATTCATTAAAAATCGCTCGAACATTCTGCTGGTGTTGATATAGTTGCAATAAAAAGCTTTCCCAATCCATTGCCCCATTTGCAACCGCCAACCTTGCCCGATCCACTTCATTTGTCGGCAAGGTTTGTGTCTGTTGATCATTAATTGCCTGCAACACATTTTCTGTGTGTCGCAAAAATAGATACGCCTCACGCAAATTATTTACCTGTGTTTCGCTCAACAAATTCAACTGAGCCAACGGTGGCAACACTGCCAACAAACTTCGTTGCTGTAAAATTTTATCTCGCCCCCCTCGCATCATCTGAAAGGTTTGCACAATAAATTCCACCTCACGAATACCGCCAGCCCCCAGCTTAATGTTATCTACCAGCTCTCGCCGTAACACCTCACGACTAATTTTCTGCTTCATCTCTCGCAACGACTGGATCGCACTAAAATCCAAATAACGACGATAGACAAAAGGGCGCAACATCTGCTTCAAATACTTATGGTTAATGTTCGTCAGATCTTCGCCTAAAATTTTCGCCTTAATCATCGCATAGCGTTCCCAATCACGCCCCTGCTCTTGATAATAATCCTCCATCGCCGTAAAACTCAGCACCAAAGCACCGCTATCCCCAAAAGGACGCAGTCGCATATCTGTCCGATAGACAAAGCCATCAAGGGTAATTTCGTCTAACGCACGGATCAACCGCTGTCCTAAACGAGTGAAAAACTTACTGTTTTCCATCGGCTTCCTACCGCCTACCGTTTCCCCAACATCAGGATAGGTAAAAATCAGATCGATATCCGACGAAAAATTCAGCTCTCGCCCCCCCAGTTTACCCATACCCAAAATCAGCAATTCTTGCTTTTCCCCAAGCTCATTCATCGGCCTGCCATATTCGCCACACATCTGCTCAAACAGCCAATCCCTCGCCCCCAAAATCAAGGCTTCAGCTAAATCCGACAACCGCTCAAACACCTGCTGGGTCGAAGCTCGCTGATTAGATTGAATAAAACTCAAAGTTGCCATTTCACGATGACGAAAACGGCGTAGCTCACGCTGTAATTCTTCTTCATTTTTCACCGTAGAAATCACCGCTTGCAACCGCTCTGCATAACGTTCACCATCCTGAATTTTAGGCGATTTTTCCAACCAAGAGGTCAATAATTCAGGTTGTTTTTGCAACTGTTGAGCCACGAAATCCGACATTGCAATAGCTTTGATAAGCGGTGGGATTTGGGGAGAATGTTGCAGATGTTCGGGAATTTGATGTAACGTTATTAACGTATTCAATTTCGTTTCAGCTTGAGCAAAAAGAAAATTAAACATAAGAGGATCTCAAAGTTAGGTGGTTTGGGGTTATTGTACGGGGAAAACAGGCTAGTAACAAAGATATCATAAAAGTGAAATACATAAACCTTATCCCAAATATATTAAAGTTAAGACATACATTTATTCTTCATTATTTTTTAATTCACATGCTTTCATTGTTAAAAGAGCTTTTTCCAATCACTCTTTTTCGCAAACGCCACTCTATTTTCCGTATGTTTAATGCGGGTAAAAACAATTTCCCACACATCACTGCTCATCAATTTTGCAAGCTGGTGCTTTTTCCAATAAATTTGCAATGCGGTTTGTTTTTCTTGCTCATTTTCAAGACAACGAGCAACGGCTTGAAATTGAATGCCTTCAATTTCTCGAATATTATCAGGTTGTCCTGCAATGGTGCCTGCAATATTGGGGTTAGCCAACATCAATTTGCCGTGTTCGGTCGTTTGCTTTGACAGCACGATCAAGCGGTGAGATTTTTCATCAAATGCGTAAAAGCAACTGGCTGACCAAAGCTGATTTTGATGATGGCACGCAAGGCTCACAACGTGATTTTTCAAGATAAATTGCACAATGTGCGTAGGAATTGGATTATTCATCTACTTTCCTGTCCAGCGTGGAATATCAATTTCAAGATCAAACATATCTAACGCACGAGCGACGCTATGGGTCACAATTTCATCGACGGTTTTAGGCTGATGATAAAGTGCTGGCACAGGCGGAAAAATAATGCCCCCCATTTCTGTGACTTTACGCATATTATCCAAATGGGTTAAGTGCAACGGCGTTTCTCTCACCATTAACACCAATTTACGTCGTTCTTTTAACACCACATCGGCGGCACGAGCCAATAAATTATCGCTAAAACCGTGAGCAACTGATGCTAGGGTTCGCATTGAGCAAGGGGCGATAAGCATTCCAATAGTCTTAAATGAACCGCTTGAAATAGAAGCGCCTAAATTGTGGATAGGGTGAACCACATCGGCAAGGGATAGTAGCTGTTCTTCGCTGATGTTGGTTTCATATTGGCGAGTGAGTTCCGCCCCTTTTGAAATCACCAAATGGGTTTCGATATTGTCTAGCGGTTTAAGCAATTCAAGGGCTTTGTAGCCATATTGAAAGCCACTTGCACCGCTAATGCCGATAATAATGCGTTTGTTGGACATAGGTTATCCTTTATATTCTTCCCCCGTTTACGGGGGAAGTCCCCGAGCTTGCGAGGGGGATGGGGGCAGATCAGGAATATTGCCCCCATCGGTTTCACATTGCTCAACCACTTCCCCCATAAATGGGGGAAGAGTTTTATTAATGAATATCACTGAATAATATCAGAAAAACTTGAAAAAAATAGCAAACTGGTTACTATGTGCCGCTTTATTTTGTTTAATCCGAATTTGTTAAATTATGCACCAAGACCCTGTTCAAGACACGCAAAAAGAGAAAAAAATTGCCTATAACTTCAATAAATTGCAAAAACGCTTACGCCGAAATGTAGGCAATGCGATTGCAGATTTTAATATGATTGAAGATGGTGACAAAGTAATGGTTTGTCTATCGGGCGGAAAAGATAGCTATACTTTGCTTGATATTCTGCTCAATCTAAGGCTCAACGCCCCTATTCATTTCGACATTGTGGCAGTGAATTTAGATCAAAAACAGCCAGGCTTCCCAGAACACGTTTTGCCTGAGTATCTTGAGAGTATCGGCGTAGAGTATAAAATTGTCGAAGAAAACACCTACGGCATTGTGAAAGAGAAAATTCCTGAAGGGAAAACAACTTGCTCGCTCTGTTCTCGCTTGCGTCGAGGGATTTTATATCGTACCGCCACAGAACTAGGTGCAACCAAAATTGCTTTGGGACATCATCGTGATGATATGCTTGAAACGCTGTTTTTAAATATGTTCTATGGTGGCAAACTCAAATCTATGCCACCAAAGCTAATTAGCGATGATGGTAAACAGATAGTGATCCGACCGCTTGCGTACTGCAAAGAGAAAGACATCGAAAAATATGCCGTGGCAAAACAGTTCCCGATCATTCCGTGTAACTTATGTGGTTCCCAGCCGAATTTACAGCGACAAGTTGTGAAAGAGATGTTGCAGACTTGGGATCGTCAATATCCAGGGCGTATTGAAACGATGTTTAGTGCCTTGCAGAATGTTGCTCCATCACATCTATGCGATCCAAATCTCTTTGATTTTAAAGGAATTAAACGTGGTCAGCTAATTGACGGCATTGAAGGCGATATTGCCTTTGATAAAGCAGAAATTCCGTCTGTGCCTGTTGTACAAGATGAAGATGATACAGCAGATTATGCCGAAAGCGGTTTAATTCAGATTAAAGCGGTGAGTTAGTCGAAAAAATTTTCAAAAAAGTAAAATAAACGTTTGCTTTTCATTTTTTTCTAGGATATATTTCGACACATTCAATTTTGGAGCTACTTATGAACATTATCTCGAACATTCGTCACCATCATCACCATTTACCTGAATAATCTTTCGGGCATTTGGCTTGTTCGGAAGAAACTTCCGAGCGGTGCAAAATGAGAGTAGATCTAAAAACCAATTTCCACCCCTTCGGAAGATGATTTCGAAGGGGTTCTTTTTTATCTCGTAGAATTGAATAATAGATTTATTTTTTTATTACATTAAGAGGAAAACACAATGTTATTATCAAACGATGTGGTCATCTCGATTATCGTGTTACTCGCATTAAGTTTATTGCGAATTAACGTTGTAATTGCGTTGATTATTGCCGCCTTAACTTGCGGTATTTTAGGTAATTCTGGCAACGGAATGGCATTAGGTGAGGCTTTAACGACAACCGTAAAAAGTTTCACTGGTGGTTTAGGCGGTGGTGCTGAAACTGCAATGAACTATGCAGTATTAGGTGCTTTTGCTGTCGCTTTATCAAAATCAGGTGTTACCGATTTACTGGCATATAAAATCATTAAAGCCTTTGGCAAACGTCCATCTGGTCGTTCACTGTTTTGGTTTAAATATGCGGTACTCTTTACGTTAGTTGCCTTCGCAATGGCATCACAAAACGTTATTCCAGTTCACATTGCGTTTATCCCAATCGTTGTTCCACCATTACTTAGCGTAATGAACCAACTTAAAATTGACCGTCGTGCAGTCGCTTGTGCATTAACCTTTGGTTTAACGGCAACTTATATGTTAATTCCAGCAGGTTTCGGTCAAATCTTTATCGAAAATATCTTGGTAAAAAATATCAACCAAGCAGGGCAACCATTTAACCTAGTGACCAACACTGCAGAAGTTACTCAAGCAATGGCAATTCCTGTGGCGGGTATGATCGTGGGCTTATTATTAGCGTTCTTTGTAACCTACCGCAAACCACGCGTATATGTGGAAGATCGCCCAGAGCCAACGGCAGATGATATTGAAGCTCGTGTAGCAAATGTGAAATCATTCCACATCGGCGTGAGTATCGCAGCAATTGTTACTACCTGTTTTGTTCAGTTATCAACAAACTCAACGGTATTAGGTGGCTTAGTCGGTTTGATTATCTTTGCCGTTGGCGGTGTGTTCAAACTTAAACAAAGCAACGATATTTTCCAAGATGGCTTACGTTTAATGGCGATGATCGGCTTTGTAATGATTGCTGCTTCAGGTTATGCAAGCGTTGTAAACTCAACAGGCGGTGTTCCTGAATTAGTAGAAGGCTTAAAAGGAAGCATTGATAGCAAAGGAATGGCAGCGTTCTTAATGTTGTTAGTAGGTTTACTTATCACTATGGGGATCGGCTCTTCATTCTCAACAGTGCCAATTATTACATCAATCTATGTGCCATTGTGTCTTTCATTCGGTTTCTCACCGCTTGCAACAGTATCAATCGTAGGTGTTGCAGCAGCATTAGGTGATGCAGGTTCACCAGCTTCTGACTCAACCTTAGGACCAACATCAGGCTTAAATGCAGACGGTAAACACGATCACATTTGGGATTCTGTTGTTCCAACCTTTATCCACTACAATATCCCATTATTAGTGTTTGGTTGGGTTGCAGCAATGATTTTATAAGAAATCTCCCTAGCCCCCCTTTTTCAAAGGGGGGAATTTTGTTTTAATTTGAATTATTTTCTCTCATTAAGTCTCCCTTTTGAAAAAGGAGGGATTTAGGGGGATTTAAAGGACAATATGAAATTTATCTCTTTTAATATCAATGGCTTGCGAGCAAGACCCCACCAGCTTGAAGCACTGATTGAAAAACATCAGCCCGATGTGATCGGCTTACAAGAAATCAAAGTGGCAGATGAAGATTTCCCTTACGAGCTAGTCAATCATCTTGGTTATCACATTTTTCATCACGGACAAAAAGGGCATTATGGCGTTGCACTTTTAACCAAAAAACAACCGCTTGCAGTGCGTAAAGGTTTCCCAACGGACAACTCAGATGCACAAAAGCGTATGATCATGGCGGATCTTGCAACCCCGTTCGGAACGCTGACCGTCTTAAACGGTTATTTCCCACAAGGCGAAAACCGTAGCCACGAAACCAAATTCCCTGCTAAAGAAAAATTTTATGCGGATTTACAACGTTATTTAGAAACAGAACTCAAGCCTGAAAACCCGATTATCATTATGGGCGATATGAACATCAGCCCAACAGATTTAGACATCGGGATTGGCGAAGTGAACCGCAAACGCTGGTTGCGTGATGGCAAATGTTCATTTCTACCTGAAGAAAGAGAATGGCTAGGACGTTTACATGGATACGGTTTAGTCGATACTTTCCGAGCAATGAACCCAACGGCAGAAGGCAAATTCTCGTGGTTTGACTATCGCTCTAAAGGTTTTGATGATAACCGTGGTTTACGCATTGACTTAGTACTTGCTTCAAACTCTTTGGCTGAACGCTGTGTCGAAACAGGCATTGACTTAGAAATTCGAGCAATGGACAAACCTTCTGACCACGCACCTGTGTGGGCAGTATTTAAGTAGTTGCTCAATAAGTTGCTTGCCTTCTTTAGATTATTGACAATGTAGCTTGTAGATACCCTGTCAATAATCTAAAACCACTTTTAATGGTGTTTTTTAACGTAGTTATGATTGTGTTAAAACGTAAAAAATAATATTAGAGTATCCTCCACTCGATCATATAAAAATCACTTAATCCATTGATTTAAATGAGATTTTTTCACAAAAAATTTAATTTACCGACATTTTTACCGTCAATAAAACAATCTACATCAAATTAATACATTTAATAATATCATTGCAAAAATGTGACCTACCTCACAAAATAAGGCACAGCGCCAAAGCTGGACGTTTTGAAACAAACATTCATGCGAAAAAATGGCGATTAACCTGTGAAGATGGTGCATTTTAGGAGTTTACCAATCTGTACAACTTTGTCCGCAACTATCCAGAGTTGTTTAATCCATCTAATGTTAAATGGAAACGTCAAGGCGGGAAACGTGGCACTGGTGGCGAATATTGCAATGTCACCGCAGGATTGCTGAATGTAGCCAGCGGTAAAACCAAAAGCTGGAAAGGTTGGCACATATCAACAATAGAGCCCGCCTAAGCGGGCTTTTTAACAACTACGCCTGATCGTTTTTGATTTTTCCGCCATCAAGCAAATATGGATTTACATAACCATAATAAATTTCTGGCACAAAATCTTCGGGCTGTCGTTTGACTAACTCATATAATGCCCATTCATACGGGACCTGGTCCCAGTTTGGCACCGCCTGAATAGTAAAGGTATTAATCGACAACGCATCTTTGCCCGTCTCTTTTTTGTCTTTTGAGACATAAGACGAGATAGTGACAATTGTGGAGCTGTTGATATAATCCACATTTAGCCCTCTTTCCGCCACGCCAAGCACACGATAGCGTTGTGTGCTGACTAACGGGGTATGTAACGCCCAAGTATCCATATTCAGCTACATTTAGAATTGGACGATCATCTGCCTTTGGTTATCGCACACGATATTACCGACAGCCTAGAACAGAAAATACTGGCAGTCTTTCCTCATTCGGAAGTGATTATCCACCAAGAGCCAACGACGATTGTAAAACAGGAAAATGGATTGAAAAGTGGCTAAATCATCAAGACGATTCTTTAACATCCTATCCACCGTCCGTTGCATTTGGGATTAGACGACAATGTTAAGTAGGCTATGTGATAATGATTAAATAGCAGCCTGTTCAAGAGACAATGCGGTGTAAAATATCCCATCTAAATCACCGCTTTCATCAGATTTCCCGCCTATTATTTCTAACTTTTTTAATAATTGACAATAAAAGTTGAAAAATGCTTGTTATTTTATTCTTTATTTTATGTAAATATTGTTTTTTTTTACAATGGAGTGGGGGCATCTGTGCACCCTGAAAATGTAAATAAAAGTTTATGATGCTTTATTAGAAAAAGCGTTAGAGAAGAAGATTATTATTATGAATAAAATATTTAGAGTTATTTGGAATCATGCTCAACAGGCTTGGGTTGTTGTATCTGAATTAGTAAAATCTCATACCAAAACATCCACTTACACGGATAAAAGAGCTCAACTATGCACCTCACATTATTTTTTAGATAAACAGCAAGATAAATTTAAATTAAGTTTTTTAAGTCTAGTATTACTAGGTATATTTTTTAGTCCAGTAGGTTCAGCAGCATGGCTTCAAAATGATTCTAGTCAAGGGTATCTAGGAAGTGACGGTGGTTCTATTGGTATTGGTGAAGGTAGTAAGGTTGGGCCTGGTTCTATTGTCATCGGTCAGTACGCAAAAGCTGAAGGTAGGACTGCTATTGCGATAGGTTATATGGCACATGCAGGAGATGTACTGTATGGTATTGCGATAGGGTCTAATAGTAGGTCTAGTGGTTATTCTATTACTCTTGGTAGTAACACGAAAGCTGCTGGGCCAGATTCCGTTGCGATAGGTAATTCTGCGCAAATAGAAGGGATAGACTCTGTTGTTATTGGTGCCCATATCAATGTGACAGGTGAGAAATTAGTGGCAATTGGACGCGAAGCAAGTGCTGGAAATTATTCTACTGCCTTCGGTTATAAAGCCTCTGCCAATGGTATAGGCTCTGTTGCTGTGGGTGAACAGGCAAATACCAACCAAGCAAGGAGAGCAACCGCACTTGGTAACAATTCAATTGTTCTTGTTGGTGGTGGCGTGGCGTTAGGTTATGGTTCGAGAGCAGAAACGTTTGGGGGTATAGATGGAGCGAGACAACCCCATTCTGTAATAACAGATGCAAGTAGTGTTAGCAATGGTTTTAAATCAACAGAACGTGTTGGTGACAGTCCTGAGGGTCATCCTAAAGGTTCTAATGACTTTCTTATCGGTGCAGTTTCTGTGGGTAATAATAAAATCAAACGCCAAATCGTCAACGTTGCGGCAGGTAAAGAATTAACTGATGCAGTAAACGTGGCGCAGCTTAAATCGCTCACAATGAAAATTGGTGGAGATTCCAACACTGAACAACCTAAAGTTGGTTTATGGGAAGGTACGCTCAACGTAAAAGGCGAAAATGGTCTTACTTCCGTCGCTAGCGGCGATACGATTACGGTTAAATTAACCGACGATATTAAACGAAAAATTGATAATGCCGCTGAACCAGGTACGTTTCACTTTAAAAATGATGGCAAATTGTCAATGGGGAATCCAGGAGTTGCAACTGTTGAGACTGTAGTCAATGCTGTAAATGATGCAGGCTGGAAACTGAATGTCACTCAGAGAGACGGTGGTCAAGGTACTTCTATTTATTTTGATCCATATCTTATCAAAATGGGTGAGACTGTAACCTTTATCGCCGGAAATAATATTAAATTAGAACAAAGGAACGGAAATATTACGATTTCTACGCTTGGTAAGTTAATTAAAAACACGGAAACCTTAGCGGGTGGCGGTTTGAAAATTACTTATACTGATGATTCATCCAATATTATTACCAACGGTAGAGATGGTGCACCAGGTCCTGCGGGTCCTAGAGGTGAACGAGGAGAACGAGGACCACAAGGTGATCCAGGTCCGACAGGTCCTGCGGGTCCAGTTGGTCCTACGGGTGCAAGAGGTCCAGCAGGTGAAGCAGGTCCAGCAGGTCCAAGGGGAGAGCAGGGTGAACCAGGTCCTAGAGGTGAACGAGGAGAACAAGGACTAACGGGTCCAGCAGGACCACAAGGTGTACCAGGTCCAGTAGGTCCTGCGGGTGCAGTGGGTCCAGCAGGTCCACAAGGTGCTAAGGGTGAACCAGGTCCTGCGGGAGAGCGCGGTCCTGCGGGAGAGCGCGGTCCTGCGGGTGCAACAGGTCCTGCGGGTGCAACAGGTCCAAGGGGAGAGCGTGGTGAACCAGGTCCTAAAGGTGAACGAGGAGAACAAGGACTAACGGGTCCAACAGGACCACAAGGTGCACCAGGTCCAGCAGGTCCAGCAGGTCCTGCGGGAGAGCGCGGTCCTGCGGGTGCAACAGGTCCGATGGGTCCTAGAGGTGAAAAGGGTCTTAAAGGTGACAAAGGTGAACAGGGTGATCGAGGACCAACAGGTGAAGCGGGTCCGAAAGGTGAAGCAGGTCCAGCAGGTGCTAAGGGTGATCAAGGTCCACCGGGAGAGCGAGGTCCTGCGGGTGCAACAGGTCCTGCGGGTGCAACAGGTCCGATGGGTCCAGCAGGTCCTCGGGGCCCTGCTGGTGCACCAGGTCCTGCGGGAGAGCGCGGTCCTGCAGGTGAGCAAGGTCCAGCAGGACCTAGGGGTCCTAAAGGTGATCCAGGTCAGAAAGGGGATGCTGGTCTGCAAGGTCCGAAAGGGGATGCTGGTCTGCAAGGTCCGAAAGGGGATGCTGGTCCTCCGGGTCCAGTAGGTCCAGCAGGTCCTACGGGCCCAGCAGGTCCTGCGGGTGCAGCAGGTCCTAGAGGTGAAAAGGGTGAACCAGGTTCTAGAGGTGAAAAGGGTGAACCAGGTCCTGCAGGTGCTAAGGGTGAGCGAGGAGAAACAGGTGAGCGCGGTCCTGTGGGTGCAACAGGTCCGATGGGTCCAGCAGGTCCTCGGGGCCCTGCTGGTGAACCAGGTCCTAGAGGTGAACGAGGAGAACAAGGACTACAAGGTGCAACAGGTCCAGCAGGTCCTGCGGGTCCAGCAGGGGCTCCAGGAGTAGCTGGTCCTAAGGGCGATAGAGGTGAAGCTGGTCCGAAAGGTGAAGCAGGTCCAGCAGGTCCTCGGGGTGAGCGAGGAGAAACAGGAGCACCAGGTCCAATGGGTCCACAAGGACCGGAAGGGAAAGCGGGTCCAGAGGGTCCAAGAGGACCACAAGGTGAAATAGGACAAACAGGTCCAGAAGGACCTAAGGGTCCTAAAGGTGATCCAGGTCAGAAAGGGGATGCTGGTCCTGCGGGTCCAGCAGGTCCTGCGGGTGCAGCAGGTCCTAGAGGTGAAAAGGGTGAACCAGGTCCTGCAGGTGAGCAAGGTCCAGCAGGCCCTAGAGGTGAAAAGGGTCTTAAAGGTGACAAAGGTGAACAGGGTGATCGAGGACCAACAGGTGAAGCTGGTCCGAAAGGTGAAGCAGGTCCAGCAGGTCCTCGGGGTGAGCGAGGAGAAACAGGAGCACCAGGTCCAATGGGTCCACAAGGACCGGAAGGGAAAGCGGGTCCAGAGGGTCCAAGAGGACCACAAGGTGAAATAGGACAAACAGGTCCAGAAGGACCTAAGGGTCCTAAAGGTGATCCAGGTCAGAAAGGGGATGCTGGTCCTAGAGGTGAAACTGGTCCAGCAGGTCCTAGAGGTGACAAAGGTGAACAGGGTGATCGAGGAGAAACAGGACCACAAGGTGCACCAGGTCCAATGGGTCCACAAGGACCGCAAGGGACAGCGGGTCTAACAGGACCTAAGGGTGATAAAGGTGATCCGGGACCAAAAGGTGAAACTGGTCCTGCGGGCCCAGCAGGTCCTAAAGGAGATCAAGGTCTAGTTGGTCCGCAAGGTCCGACAGGTCCTAGAGGTGAACGAGGAGAACAAGGACCAGAGGGTCCTAAAGGTGAACCAGGTCCGAAAGGGGATATTGGTCTGCCAGGTCCGATGGGTCCTGCGGGTGCAACAGGTGAGCGCGGTCCGAAAGGGGATACTGGTCTAAGAGGAGAGACAGGTCCTGCGGGTCCAACAGGTCCTCGGGGTGAACAAGGTCCTGCAGGTGCTAGGGGTGAGCGAGGAGAAACAGGACCACAAGGTGTACCAGGTCCAATGGGTCCTGCGGGTCCGACAGGTCCTACTGGTGCTAGGGGAGAAAAAGGCGACACTGGCCCTGCGGGTCCAGCAGGGGCTCAGGGTGAACAAGGTCCTAGAGGTGAACAAGGGACTCCAGGAGTAGCTGGTCCTAAGGGCGATAGAGGTGAAGTTGGTCCAATGGGTCCACAAGGTCCTGCTGGTGCTAAGGGTGAACCAGGTCCTATAGGTCCAGCAGGACCTAAGGGTGATAAAGGTGAACAGGGTGAACAAGGACCAAGAGGTGAAGCTGGTCCAGCAGGTCCTCAGGGCCCTGCTGGTGCAACAGGACCTAAGGGTGATAAAGGTGATGCGGGACCACAAGGTGAAACTGGTCCAGCAGGTCCGATGGGTCCTGCTGGTGCTAAGGGTGAACCAGGTCCTATAGGTCCAGCAGGACCTAAGGGTGATAAAGGTGAACAGGGTGAACAAGGACCAAGAGGTGAAGCTGGTCCAGCAGGTCCTCAGGGCCCTGCTGGTGCAACAGGTCCTGAGGGTCCAGTTGGTCCGACAGGTCCTGCGGGTCCAACAGGTCCGAAAGGCGATACAGGCCCAGAAGGTCCTAAAGGAGAGCAAGGTTTAACGGGTCAGACTGGTCCGCAAGGTCCAGTGGGTCCACAAGGAGCGCAAGGGGTTGAAGCGGGTAAAAATGTGAAAGTGACTTCACAAACGGGTGCAAATGATCAGAATATTTACAAGGTGAGCGTGTCTGGAGATTTAAGCGACATTACTTCAATTAGTAATGGCGATACGAAAGTATCTTTAGGTAAAGATGAGCAAGGAAATCCAGTTGTAAATATGAATGGTGCCAGAATTACCAACATTGGAGATGGTAGTACTGAGGGCGATGTTGTGAATGTTCGTCAGCTCAACACAGTGGTTTCTTCGATGAATGCTGGATTTAATCAATTGTCGAAAGATATTGGTCGTGTTGATGTCAATGCAAGAGCAGGTATTGCATCTGCTGGGGCAATGGCGAATTTACCTCAAGTAAATTTACCAGGTAAAAGTGCGATTTCCGTTTCTGGTGCACAATATCGTGGACAAGCAGCTTATGCAATTGGCTACTCAAAAATTTCTGATAATGGCAAATGGGTTATTCGAGCGTCTGTTAGCAGTAATACTCAGCGGGATACTATGATTGGAGGAGGGGTAAGTTTTGTGTGGTAATCTAGCA
>NZ_MUXW01000016.1 GCF_002015085.1 Glaesserella parasuis | reverse complement strand
TTTTAATTCTTTTCCAGCTATAGATTGATGTTTTTTTCTTAATGCTCTCATCACAATAGCTACCATATGAAAATGGCACATTTGCGTCGGTGTATCTAATATTTAAATCACGTGATAGTGGTGGATTTAATTTCTTTTTAAGGGTAAATGTTTTATTACAAGCATTACATTTATAGCGTTGAATATTATTTCTTATACCATGTTTGCGAATGTCGCTACTGTGGCAAAAATGACATTTTTTGGGTTCATAATTCAAAAAAGTGGCTTAAAGCGCGTAATGTAAGGCTTTAAGCCACTTTTTAGCAACCATTTTGTCTACTATGCCTTCTATCTTTGTTTTGTCCACTATGCCTAAATTTGTTCTTCTGATGACATTATTTGCGAAGTTACAACAGCTTTAGGATCTGCTCCATATTTATTTTCAAAACGATCTCCATCAACGAAGAAGAGCAGTAGATGGAAAATGACAGTGATAATTAATACTACAATAAGGGCAACTGCTTTCAGCGTTGAAAAATGATTGTTCATAACATCTTCAATATTATACCCTGCAATGACTATAACAATTGACGTTGCTATCTGACAAAGCTGCCACCAGCCAGAATAACCTAGATCGTGCAAACGGCGAGTAACAAGGTTGATTGATGGAATAATCAAAATTAACCCAAACAATAAATTTAATCCATTGAGTAGTTCCGCCAAACTAAACATTCGTAATACAGTTGCAGCTGAACTAAATAATGAAAAACAGAGATCAATCAGAATGATGATTAAGATAAACCAGCCATACTCTGCTCGCCTTGCTCTGCCTTTAAAGTTAAAGCTGTTTTTTAGTGCGTGAATAAACCATTCCATTGTTTCTCTCCTTATCGTTAGGTTAAATTTTGTGAAAAATGAGGTTTATCTTACCGCTTGTAAACTTCAATATGCGGATTATTCCCAATAATTTGCTATGAAGACGGTGTTAGATAGCCTATCGCATAATCTAACGCATAATCATAACCTTTTGCTCCTAAGCCACAGATCACACCTTTTGCCACATCACTTAAATAATAGTGATGACGGAAAGGTTCACGGGCGTGTACGTTGGATAAATGAACTTCAACAAAAGGAATAGCGACAGATAGTAAAGCATCACGCAAGGCAATGCTGGTGTGAGTAAATGCACCTGGGTTGATGATAATAAAATCAACCTTTTGAAAGCCTTGATGAATGCGATTAATCAACGGTTCTTCGCCATTTGCTTGAAAATAGTCAAACGCAAAGCCTTGTGCTTCTGCTTGTTGTTTTAGATGTTGCTCAATATCAGATAACGTTTGTGAACCGTAGATATGAGGTTCACGCTTTCCGAGCATATTTAGGTTGGGGCCGTTTAACAGTAAAATGGTTTTCATACATTCTCCTATAGGATATTTGTATTTAATTTATGTACCAACAATATCATTACATATTAAAGCATATTTTTAGAAAAAAAATACTAATCTAATTAAAGTTGTTTCTGATTTAAAGTTCTTATTTATTCCGATAATATCTTTCAAATCAGTAGGTAGCAAAGGGTTATTAAAAGGAAGGGCTATTGTAGACTTTAGATAACCTATTTTATTTTTAAGAATTGGGCGGTTGGGATAAATGATGGATGCAAAAAAGGCAATATATTTGACTATATTGCCATTAAAAATAATAATGATGCTATGCCCAATATTTATCAATTTCCGCACGAATTGCTTCAGCGGTTGCTTTACCTTTTTCACCGACTAAGGCTCGACCTGCAATAAAGGCTTTGGCATTTTTAACTTCTTTGAAAAGATGAATTTCTTCAGGAACGATACCGCCTGTAATGGATAGTTCTAAACCTTTTGCAGAAAGTTGTTTCATAAGTTCAATATCTTCTGCTGTCCAGCCTTTTCCTGCTAATTCAGCATCGCGTGAGCGGTGGTAAATCGCTTGTTTCACGCCTAAATCTACCCACTCTTGTGCGTCTTTTTCAACGGTCCAGTTGCCGTAGATTTCGATTTGAATTTCTTTTTTCACTTTTAATGCAGGGTGAGCGGCATTAAATTCATCTGCCACTTTTTTACAAGCTGCTTTGGTTGCTGGGTGAGCTGCTGCTGAAACGGTAAGCCAGTCCGCGCCTGCTTCAAATGCCATTTTGGCAAGGATTGCACCGCCATCGGTGGTTTTTAGGTCACATACGATGATGTGGTTTGGGTGTAATGCTCTGAGTGTTGAAATGGCTTTCATACCTTCTGCACAAGCTAGGATTGTGCCACATTCGATAATATCGACAACATCTTCTGCTTGTTTGGCATCAGCGACGGCTTTTTCTAAACTTAAAGAGTCAAGGGCAATTTGGAGAAGTGGTTTTGACATATTATTTTCCTTTTAAAGATTAAAAATTAGAGTTACAAGCGGTTAGATTTGAGAAATTTTTTATATTATTCTGTAGGGACACACTGTGTGTGTCCGCTCATCGTTTGTATTTTGTGTGGACACAGGCAGTGTGTCCCTACATTTTTATATAACAGCTGGTGCGATGGAGAATATTTACTAAAAACAATGTTTTCCCAACCGTTTGTATGAATTAACCGTTTAATGCGGCATCAATTACTGCATAGACATCTTCTGCAGTTTTGCAGCGGCGGATTTTATCTAAATCAACGCCTGTGTCGCTATCTGGATCATCAAGCACTTGGGTGATTTCCATTAAGCCTTGCATATGTTGATCTGAGTCGCTACCTGCAAGGGTTAGAAGTACATCAACAGGCTCATCTTCACCATCAAAATAGATTGGTGTTTCAAGGGTAACAAGTGCAAATGATGTTTTGATTACCCCTTCTTCTGGGCGTGCGTGTGGCATCGCTAAACCTGGTGCGAGAATGATGTAAGGTCCCATCTCTTTGATTTTGCTTACAATATTGTCGTAATAGCGTGGTTCAATCGTGCCAGCCGCAACAAGTAAATCTGTGCCGATTTTGATGGCTTCTTCCCAGTTGCTTGCTGATTGATGAAGCTTGATTGAGTTATTTTCAATTAAAGATTGTTTTAAATTCATTGTACACCTCTTGGATAAATTCCCCCCTAAGAAGGGGAGGATTGACTAGGTTACTTAGCGTTATGTTTATTGATTAACTCAACGAGTTCATCACCGAATGAGTTAGGGTTTAACATATTTTTCACGCCTAAGAATGCTTTGCCTTCTGGCACTTCAATTTCTGCTGCTAAGTGTTGAGATGAAACGATAATGTCGATTTCATTTAATTTTCCTTTGTAGTCCGTTACGGCACAAGAGTCCATAATATTTGGGATACCACGTTTATCTAAGTAGCCTTTGATCTTCATTTTCATCATCATTGATGAACCTTGACCTGAGCCACATACCGCTAAGATACGAACTGGTTTTGCATCACTTTGAGCAGGTGATACTTGTGCTTTTTCTTCTACTTTTGTTTCTTGTTGGGTTTGAACTTCATCTAAGCCGTAACCGTCTAATTGTTCAAGGGTTAAGCCTTTTGCTGCAGCTTCTGCTTCTTCAGCGCGTAAGTTGCGAGAAGCAAAGAACATATAAACCATAGCTAGAGCAACAATGATGAAGAAGAAGCCTGGTACGCTAATGATACCTTGTAGGATTGGTGGGAAGAATAATGCCCAGTCAGCCATACCCATCCAACCGTTGAAGGTTGTACCTTGGCTTGCTAACATTTGGATTACCCACGCAGAACCTAATACTTCGATCATACCCATCACGAAACAGATTTTCATTACTGCTTTCCAGCCACCGAATTGGTTTGCAAATACACCGATTGTTGCGTTAGAGAAGAACATCGGGATAAAGCCTGGAATGATGAGAATTGGTGAGCCAAAGCCTAATAGGATACCTACCGCTACGAATTGACCGATTGCACCCCACATAAAGCCGAATACCATTGCATTTGGTGAGAAAGCATAGATTGCCGCACAGTCGATTGCAAGTACTGAGTTCGGGATTAAACGTTCAGAGATACCTTTGAATGCTTCTGAAAGTTCTGCAACGAACATACGCACACCGGTTACGATGATTTGAATTGCTACCGCAAATTTCAAGCCCATTTCAAGAATGTACATAAACCAGTGGGTTTTGCCTGCCATTTGTTGCAAGTTATCTAAACCGAATGAAAGTAAGATGATGCCGAAGAAGATCGTCATTACCAACGCTGTTGCAGAGATGCTGTCGTGGAAGATATGTAACCATTTTGGTAGGTTTATATGATCAACAGAGTCATCTTTGTTACCGAGTTTCGGCGCAAGTTTTACTGCAATCCAAGACGCGATTTGTTGTTGGTGACCGATAGAGAAACCTGCACCGCCAGTAACCGCTTGCGTTGGTTTATACATAATGTTAGAAGAGATACCCCAGTAGAGTGCCATTAACACAGAAGTATAGATAATGGTTTCCCACATAGAAGCACCGATGATCATATAGAACACCGCAACAAGCCCAGCTTGTTGGAACATAATATGCCCTGTGAGCATAATGGTACGAATACCGGTAAAGCGTCTAAACACAACGAGTAAAACGTTTAAAATTAACGCCCCAATAACGGCATAACCTACCCATGCATAGTTGTCTGCCATTGTTTGAATAGTCGCTTGCATACTGGTGTAAGGGTCGATTACTGCACCTGTTAAGTTATGGAATTTAGATAAACCTTCGATAACAGGTTTGAAGTTGGTTACAAGGAAACCCGAACCCGCTTGTACAATCATAAAACCAACGATGGTTTTGATTGTCCCTTTAATCACGGTGGTGGTGTCTTTTTTGAGAAGAATGTAACCCAAGCAAGCTACGATACCAAGTAAGAATGGTGCTTTATTTAACACCTGATCTTTTAAAAAGAGCAGGATATCTGTGAGCATTTCCATAAGAGTACCTCTTATTTATCAATATGTATGGAGAAAAATTGATCTCAGCTTAACGCTGAGCGTCAGAAATTCTGATAAGCACGAATTTAACATCATACATAATAGCAATTTCCTAAGATTAAAAAAGATTGAATTTGATTATTTGTGAACTATGTCACATTATTTTTTGTAAGGGTGATTTTTTACTCTTACAAATGGAAAGGTTGATAAAATGTTCTTATTTTAATGAAAATGTTGCATTTATTATAAAATACAATATTTTTCAATAAGTTGTAGATGAGATCCATTATCAACAATTAGTATTTACAGAAAAAAATTAGATATAGATCACAAAATTACAAAAAAAGAGTGTACATTTTATTGTGATTGGATATGATTACTTATGATTATTCTATTCTTTCCTAACTTTGTTAATCATAGGAGCTAACAATGAGCAAAATTTCAGAAATCACCCGTGAAAGTTGGATTCTTTCTACCTTCCCTGAATGGGGTACTTGGCTAAATGAAGAGATCGAAAATGAAGTCGTTCCAGAAGGCAACTTTGCAATGTGGTGGCTCGGCTGCGTGGGCGTATGGATTAAAACCCCAGCAGGTGCAAACATTTGTATGGACTTATGGTGTGGTCGCGGTAAAAGCACCAAGAAAGTAAAAGATATGGTGCGTGGTCACCAAATGGCAAATATGTCAGGTGTTCGTAAATTACAGCCGAACTTACGCGCTCAACCTATGGTACTAGATCCATTTGCAATCAATGAAGTGGATTTCATTCTTGCTTCTCACTACCACAGTGACCATATTGATGTGAACGTAGCTGCAGCGATTGTAAACAATCCGAAATTAGATCACGTTAAATTTGTTGGTCCGTGGCACTGTGCAGAGCTTTGGAAAAAATGGGGTGTGCCAGAAGAGCGTATTATCATTGTGAAACCAGGCGATGTGGTGAAATTAAAAGACGTTGAAATTCACGCATTAGACTCTTTCGACCGTACCTGTTTAGTCACCTTACCAGTAGAAGGTGCAGAAGCTCAAGGTGGAGAATTAGCTGGTCTTTGCCCATCAGATGAAGAAATGGGTCGTAAAGCGGTGAACTATGTGTTTAAAACACCAGGCGGTAACATTTATCACGGTGCAGACTCTCACTACTCTATTCAATTTGCGAAACACGGTAAAGAGTTCGATATCGATGTTGCATTAAACAACTACGGTGAAAACCCAGTAGGTATCGCAGATAAAATGACATCAATCGATCTTCTTCGTATGGCAGAGTGCTTACGTTGTAAAGTAATTATCCCAGTTCACCACGACATCTGGACAAACTTTATAGCAAGTACCCAAGAGATCATTGACTTATGGCGTATGCGTAAAGACCGCTTACAATACAAATTCCACCCATTCATTTGGGAAGTGGGCGGCAAATATGTTTACCCACAAGATAAAGACTTAATTGAATATCACCACCCTCGTGGTTTTGATGACTGCTTCGAGCAAGAACCAAATATTCAATTCAAATCAATGCTTTAATCTTAATCAATCCCCCCAGTAAAATGGGGGAAATTGTTCATTATTTGGTTTAAAATAATCATAAAATAAGGAGATGAATAATGAACGAAAATTATAGACATCGGCAATTACTCGATCTTTTAACGGAAAGAAAAGCACTTTCAACTCAAGAGATTATTGAATTACTAGGTATTTCCCCTGCAACAGCACGCCGAGATATTAATAAGTTAAGTGAGCAAGGGCGTTTGCATAAAGTCCGTAATGGTGCAGAAGCCATCAGTGTGGGCTTTATTCCATCGAATAGAGAAATTAAAAATAATGATGAAAAGCAACGCATTGCCGAAGCTGCTAGCAAATTGTGCAAAGAAGGGGATAGCGTTGTATTAACTTGCGGTTCTACAATGTCGATGCTAGGTAGCAGGTTATGTGGTCAGCGTTTGCAAATTATTACTAACTATTTACCGCTTGCAAATCATTTGATTGATCATAACCACGATGATGTGGTTATTCTTGGCGGACAATATAATAAAAATAAAGCGATTACATTGTCTATCAGTGGAAATGAGATGAGCTATGCGGCAAATATTATGTTTACGAGTGGGAAAGGTTTTACGCTAGAAGGTTTATATAAAACCGATATGATTATCGCCCACTCTGAAAATCAGATGTCGTCAAAAGCTCAGAAATATGTTGTGCTACTAGATAGTATAAAGCTAGGTAAACGAGTAGGAATGTTATTTAGTGAACTGAGCAAAATTGATATTTTGATTACAGGTTCTGAAGCTGATCCTGAAATCATTAAACAACTTAGAGAAAAGGGGTTGGAAGTGATTTTGGCTTAGAAATCCTGATGTTATTGTAGGGGCGGACCGATGTGTCCGCCCTAACAAATCAGAAGGCAAGCGGCTACAACCTTCACATATTTTACATTTAACCAAAGGGGTTAAGAATGAGAAAACATAAACTAGGTATTTATGAAAAAGCCTTACCCAAAAATATCAGTTGGCAAGACAGACTGTCTATCGCCAAAACCTGTGGTTTTGACTTTGTGGAAATTTCCATTGATGAAACTGATGAACGCCTTGCTCGCCTTGATTGGGGTAAAAAAGAGCGTTTAAAACTTGTGAAAGCAATAGTGAACACAGGTGTAACCATTCCATCAATGTGCCTATCAGGGCATCGCCGTTTCCCATTTGGTAGTCGTGATGAAGCGACTCGCCAAAAAGCCTACGAAATTATGGAAAAGGCAATTCAATTAGCGGTGGATCTCGGTATTCGCACCATTCAACTTGCCGGCTACGATGTTTATTATGAAGAACAAGACGAAGGTACAATCCAACGTTTCCAAGAAGGCTTAGAATGGGCGGTTGAGTTAGCGGCAAGTAACCAAGTGACCATTGCGGTTGAAATTATGGATACTAAATTTATGAGTTCGATTTCCCGTTGGAAAAAATGGGACGAGATCATCAAATCACCGTGGTTTACCGTTTACCCTGATTTAGGTAATCTTTCTGCTTGGAACGACAATGTTGCGGAAGAGCTTAAACTTGGTATCGACAAAATCTCGGCTATTCACTTAAAAGATACCTACAAAGTTACTGAAACCTGTAAAGGTCAATTCCGTGATGTACCGTTTGGTGATGGTTGCGTGGATTTTGTCAGTTGCTTCAAAACCCTTGCAGAATTGAACTATCGTGGGGCATTTTTAATTGAAATGTGGACAGAAAAAGCGGAAGAGCCGATTGCTGAGATCATCAATGCTCGCCGTTGGATTGAACAAAAAATGAAAGAAGGGGGCTTCGAATGTTAAAAGAATTGCGTGAACGTGTTTTAAAAGCAAATTTAGAATTACCAAAATATAAATTAGTCACATTCACCTGGGGTAACGTGAGTGAAATCGACCGCGAGTCTGGTTTAGTTGCCGTTAAACCATCTGGCGTAGATTACGATGTAATGACAGCTGATGACATTGTGATTGTTGATTTACAAGGCAATCGTGTCTGGGGAACGAAAAAACCGTCTTCAGATACCCCAACACACTTAGAGCTTTATCGTCAATTCCCTGAAATTGGCGGCGTGGTTCATACACACTCTCGCCACGCAACCGCTTGGGCGCAAGCAGGGGAAGATATTTTGGCACTTGGTACAACACAAGGCGATTACTTCTACGGCTCTGTACCTTGCACCCGCCGTATGACCCCAGAAGAAATCGCAGGCGAATACGAGTTGGAAACAGGTAAAGTGATTGTTGAAACTTTCCGTAAACGTGCGATTGAGCCATCAATGGTACCTGGCGTGCTAGTTCACTCTCACGGACCTTTCACTTGGGGTAAAGATGCATTTGATGCGGTACATAACTCAGTAGTATTAGAAGAAGTGGCATATATGAATTTTGTCAGCCACCAAATCCGTCCGAATATCGGTTCAATGCAACAAGAACTGTTAGATAAGCATTACTTACGCAAACACGGTAAGAATGCGTATTATGGGCAGTAATAAATCGGTGTAATAGAAAATTTGTTGCTAAAAAGTGGCTTAAAGCCTTATAGTACAAGGCTTTAATCCCTATTTTTGAAATATGAACAAAAAACTGCCCATTTTGCCAAAGTCAGAAAATAAAGAAACATGATATACAAAATAATACTCAACGTTATTTTTGTAATGAATGTTATAAAACGTTTATCTTAAAATCTAAATTAGATCCAATTAAAATTTGGACTGATTACACATCCGGAAAACAAACCTATCAACAACTTGCCATTAAATATCATTGTTCAGTCAGAACGATTCAAAGATATATCAATAAAGCGCCTAAAACGGCTTTAAAACCACCTTTAAATCGATACCTAAACATCATTATGGATACAACGTTTTTCTGTCGTTATTTTGGCGTATTAGTGCTAATGGATTCTAATTCAAATAATGTGATTTCCCATTACTTTGTGCGAACCGAAAAAAATATTTACTACAAACTTGCTCTGAATAGGTTAAGGGAAAAGGCTATATAATTCAATGAATTACTTGTGATGGTAGACGTGGTTTGATGAAAGATTTATTTAATACGCCGGTATGCGTCAATTTCATATGGTGGCAATTGTGATGCGGAAATTAAGAAAAAAACATCAATCGCAAGCGGGTAAAGAATTAAAAATAATTGCAAAAACACTCACAAGAAGCTCAAAAATGAATTTTATCGGCGATTACATTCTTGGTTTATAAAACATCAAGATTTTTTTAAAAGAAAGGAGTGATAAAGCGAATGAAAAAGGCTATTTTCCTTATAAACATCGTAATGTAAGAAGTGCTTATGCCAGTTTAAAGCGTTATATGGATTTTATTTTTATCTATGAAAAACATTCTGAATTAAATATAGAAAAGACGACAAATCGCTCAGAGGGATTATTTAGTAAACTTAAGCGAAAATTAAATAATCATAATGGATTAACGAAAAAGAGTAAGATGTTGTTTATACAAGATTTTTAAATAAAAAGAGTTGCTCAGAATAATTAAAAAGACCCTATCCCAAATTCTGTGTAAACACCCATTTCAACTTAACGGTGATCGTCTAGGCGAT
>NZ_MUXW01000015.1 GCF_002015085.1 Glaesserella parasuis | reverse complement strand
CCAATATTATTCACTATAAATTTCTCAACGCTTCAATACGTTTTTCTAACGGTGGGTGGCTCATAAAGAACTCTTTTGCTTTACCGTTGATCATCATCGCATTTAATGAACCAGGTAATTCTTCTGGTGCGTGAACACGTTGTAAACGTTGCAACGCCGCAATCATTTTCTCTTTACCCACTAATTGAGCAGATCCTGCGTCTGCACGGAACTCACGGTAACGAGAGAACCACATTGCAATGATGGTTGCTAATACGCCGAAAAGAATTTCCAGAACCATTGATACTAAGAAGTAAGTGCCGCTACTTTGTGTTTCTTCGCCATCGTCATTACGGCTACTGGATACTGCCGTTGCAATCATACGAGAGAGGAAGATAACAAAGGTATTTAATACCCCTTGCAATAAAGTCATTGTGACCATATCGCCATTAGCAATATGTGCTACTTCGTGTGCCACAACTGCTTCTGCTTCGTCTTCTGTCATTGTGTTTAACAAACCTGTACTCACTGCAACTAGCGAGTTACTTTTGGTTGCCCCTGTTGCAAATGCATTTACATCAGCTGAGTGGTAAATTGCAACATCTGGCATTGGAATACCCGCTTGTTGCGATTGGCGTTTCACTGTTTCAACCAACCAACGCTCTGCATTGTTGCGTGGTTCAGTGATAATTTCTGCTCCCACTGATTTTAATGCCATTGTTTTTGACATAAATAATGAGATTAAAGAACCAGCAAAACCAAAAAGCACAGACATAATTAAAATTCCACCCGTACTGTTTCCAGCAATGCCAGTAACACTTAAAATAATCCCTAGCACAATCATTACTGCAAAGTTTGTCGCAAGGAAAAGTGCGATACGCATCATATAGATAATTCTCCAAAGTTAATAAATTGTTGTTATTCGGTAATAAGCGATTACCGAATGCTTAACATAATGATTATTTAACAAAAATCAAGGATTAGACAAAAATTATTCCCATAAATTTAATTGCTTCGTAATTTTTTCTTCAGGAAAATCCACATTCAATCCGATCAAACGAATTTTTCGCCCCTTTCGTCGTTGCCAAATCTGTTGTAATAGCTGTAAAAAATGGTGTGCTGCGATACCGTCTGTAGTTCGCTCTAGTGTAGTTTGGGTGAAATCATCAAATTTCAGTTTAATTCCGATCTTTTTTAAATCGCTCAGTGGCTTATCGCCCCAGTTGCGTTGAAGCCGAAAGAGTAAGGTTTGATAGTGCGATTTCACCACTTCTTCCGCCTCAGTGAGTGTATCAAGATCAGAAAGTAAGGTATTTTCCACTGCAAGCGATTTTCGAGGGCGGTGAGGCTCGACTTCTCTTGGATCGATGCCGTGACAGAAATCCCATAAGCGTTGCCCAAACTTACCAAACTGTTGATAAATCAAAGCCTGATCTGCTTGTTGAATATCGCTACAGGTGATAAATCCAAGTTGTGCCAGCTTTTCTTGGGTCACTTTGCCCACCCCTGAAATTTTCTTTAACGGCAAGGTTTTCACAAAATCCGCAACCTCTTCGGGGCAAATAACAAATTGTCCGTTGGGCTTATTTTGATCAGAAGCGATTTTTGCTAGAAATTTCAGCGGTGCAATACCTGCTGATGAAGTAAGTTGTAGCTCTTGCCAAATATCCTGACGAATGGCTTGGGCTATCCAAGTTGCAGAGCCTGAATGTTGCTTACAAGCGGTCACATCGAGGTAGGCTTCATCTAAAGAGATCGGCTCAATGATGTCGGTATAACGGCGAAAAATGTAATGAATTTGCTCTGATACCGCCTTGTAAAGCGACATATTGACAGGCAATAAAATTAAATTCGGGCAACGTTTTAACGCTTGAGAAGTGGACATCGCACTATGCAAGCCGAATTTACGCGCTTCATAATTACAGGTTGTCAGCACCCCACGTTGATTAGCTTTTCCTCCTACTGCAACAGGCTTTCCTTTTAAACTTGGATTATTGCGAATTTCAATAGAAGCATAAAAGCAATCCATATCAATATGAATAATTTTTTTGTTGTAATTCATTGCTCGCCTATATTTGTAAACTGTGAGAGAAATCTGACCGCTTATGTATTCTTAATGATACAACAAAATACTGTAAATAAAAACAGTTTATCTTCGTTAAATTATCTATTACATTCCTTGCTTTATTGGCAAAAGGAGAAATTATGCTATACGGACTAATGATCGCCTTTGTCCCACTGTTCTTAGGGTATCTTTTCCAAACGACAAATCAACAGATACTCAATTGGGTCAATCGCATTACGCTTTACTGCTTATACCTGATTTTATTGATTATGGGGATTTCGCTTGGGCAATTAGATGAATTAACGACCAAACTACCACAAATTGGAGCAACGGCATTTGGTTTAAGTGCAATTCTACACCTTTGCAACATTGTCTGTTTACTCATTTTTGATAAGTGTTACCCGATCAAACGTGAGGCTCATAGCCTTGAAGAATTGCCATCTCGTTGGAAGGTTTTGCTTGAGTCGGCACAACTCTGTACAACGGTTTTTGTCGGGGTAATTTTAGGCTTTTCAACTAAAAATGTGGTTGATTTCCCTTTACATTCAAGCACCTATGTCCTAGTGGTAATGATTTTCTGTGTCGGGGTTCAACTTAGAAACAGCGGCATTCCACTGCGTGATGTATTTTTAAATACTCGTGGCATTTTGACTTCCGTCGTTTTTATCGCAAGCGGTCTGATTGGCGGTATTCTTTGTGCTTATCTGCTTGATTTACCGATAATTAAAGCTCTTGCCTTTGCTTCTAGTTTTGGTTGGTATTCCCTTTCAAGCGTATTAGTCAATGATGCTTGGGGGGCAATGGACGGTAGCATTGCCTTTTTCAACGATCTCTCAAGAGAAATCTTCTGCTTATTTGCGATACCGTTTTTTATGCGTCACTTTCCCTCAACAGCCGTAGGACTTGGCGGAGCTACCGCACTTGATGCCACATTGCCGATTATTCAAAAATCAGGAGGTATTCAGATTGTGCCTCTTGCAATCAGTTTCGGCTTTATTATCAATTTGGTTGTGCCGATTTTATTGGCGTTTTTTATTGGGTTTACTTAAGAATATACCTAAGTAGTAAGTCGTAATATCCCCACTCAAAATACTGCCCAGGGTCGATTTTTCGTTCTGGGGCAATTTGATTGTGACCTGCGATACGCTCAGGCGTAATTTGCGGATAGGCTTGCATAATCACTTGCGTAAGGCTAGCTAAGGTTTGATATTGCGCTTCGGTAAAAGGCTGGTTATTACTGCCTTCTAGCTCAATCCCGATAGAAAACTCATTGCATTTTTCACGCCCTTCAAAGCAAGAAACGCCAGCGTGCCAAGCCATATCGTTAAAATTGACATATTGAGTAATTTGCCCTTCTCGATTAATTAAACAGTGAGCGGAAACCCGTAAATCTTTAATCTCTTCAAAATAGGGGTGAAGGGTTGGGTCTAACTTGCCTTCAAAAAAACGGTCAATAAAATCACCGCCAAATTCATCAGGAGGCAAGCTAATATAATGAATGACCAAAAGAGAAATATCGTCTTGATAGGGTCTTGGATTAAAGTGCGGTGAAGGTACTTGTTTGGTATTTAACAGCCAACCATTTTCAATCTTTAACGTTTTCTGCATAGTTTAAAACGACTAAATAAGCTAAAATAGTGCCATTTTACAAGAAAGAGAATAAAAATGCTGAGTTATCGTCACAGTTTTCACGCAGGCAACCACGCCGATGTCCTTAAACATATCGTTTTAACCCTCATTTTGCACGCCTTAAAACAGAAAGAAAAAGGCTTTTTCTACCTTGATACCCATTCGGGTGTGGGGCGTTATAGCTTGCAAAGTAGCGAAGCGGAAAAAACAGGGGAATATATTGAAGGTATAGCTCGCCTTTGGGAGAGAACCGATCTCCCCGAAGAAGTTGCCTTGTACCTAAATGAAATCAAAAAAATTAACAAAGATAAGCTACGTTTTTACGCAGGTTCGCCGTTACTTGCCGTGCAACAATTACGCTCACAAGATAGAGCGTTACTCACAGAGTTACACCCTAACGACTTCCCACTACTTCGCAATGAATTTGCCAAAACGCCTAATGTGGTGACAAAACGGGAAAACGGTTTTCAGCAGTTAAAATCTGCCCTTCCGCCAAAAGAAAAGCGTGGTTTGGTGCTGATCGATCCGCCTTATGAATTAAAAGAAGATTATGAGCTGGTGGTAAAAGCCATTGAAGAAGGCTACAAACGCTTTGCCACAGGCGTTTATGCGATTTGGTATCCTGTGGTGCTTCGCCAACATACCAAACGTATCGTAAGAGGCCTAGTTGAAACGGGGATCCGCAAAATTTTACAGATTGAATTAGCCGTTCGCCCTGACTCAGACCAACGAGGTATGACTGCAAGCGGTATGATTGTAATTAATCCACCGTGGCAGTTAGAAAGTCAAATGAAAAAGATTTTACCCTATTTAACTGATGTGCTTGTGCCAGAAGGAACAGGCAGTTGGACGGTAGAGTGGATTACGCCTGAGTAGATATATCAAATAAGTATCAGGAAACTAACAATGCAACAATACAAACACGACTTTATCGAATTTGCCTTAAGCCGAAATGTACTGAAATTCGGCGAATTTACCCTAAAATCAGGCAGACAAAGCCCTTACTTCTTTAATGCAGGATTGTTTAATACAGGCAGAGATCTCGCCAAATTAGGCGAATATTACGCTAAAGCAATCCAAGCCAGCCAAATTGACTATGATGTACTATTCGGACCTGCTTACAAAGGCATTCCGATTGCAACTACTGTAGCAGTGGCGTTAGCAAATCAATTTGATGTAGATAAGCCTTGTTGCTTTAACCGTAAAGAAGTTAAAGATCACGGCGAAGGCGGAAATCTTATTGGTAGTCCATTAAAAGGCAAAATTTTATTGGTGGACGATGTAATTACTGCAGGCACAGCAATTCGTGAATCAATGGAAATCATTCAAGCCAATAATGCAACCTTAGCGGGCGTGATGATCGCGTTAAACCGTAAAGAAAAAGGCAAAGGCGAACTTTCGGCGATCCAAGAAGTAGAACGTGATTACGATTGTCAGGTTTTCTCTATTATTGATTTTGATGATCTTGTTAGCTTCTTAGAAAGATCAGAGCAATATACTGAATATTTGCCAAAAATGAGAGAATATCGCGAGAAGTATGGTATTAAATAATCGGTTTAAAATTTAACAATATACTGAAAGATTGTTGTTTTGTGTCTATTTTTGTAAATATTAGTGACTATTTTATGTAAGCAACTTTTTAAGGCATAGTAGACAAAATGGTCACTATGCCTATTACAGGCGTAATAGACAAATTTGTTGCTAAAAAGTGGCTTAAAGCCTTATAGTACAAGACTTTAAGCCTTCTTTTTGAAATATGAATAAAAACCTGTCCTTTTTGCCTTAAGAACAATATCTAAAAGTATGGAAAGAAAAATAATATTCAGAGATACTTTTGTTCGTCCCGTCATAAAACTTTTTCTTTCACAAAGAAATTAAATCCAATAGATATTTGGACTGATTACACATCTGCAATAATATTTAAATCACGTGACAGTGGTGGATTTAATGCTGTTTTAGGGGCTTTTTCGAGATATCTTTGAATTGTTCTAATTGAACAATGATATTTTTTCGGCAAGTTGTTTATAGGTTTGTTTTCCGGATGCGTAATCAGTCCAAATCTTAATTGGATCTAATTTAGTTTTTAAGATAAACGTTTTATGACATTCATTACAAAAATAACGTTGAATATTATTTCTTATACCATGTTTGCGGATGTCGCTACTGTGGCAAACTAGCTATAATAAAAACGGCACTTTAAGTACCGTTTTTATTTCTATGGTTAAGATCTTTTCATAATCTCAAAAAACTCATCGTTGGTTTTTGCGACCATCAATTTATCAATGAGGAATTCCATTGCTTCCACTTCGCCCATTGGGTTAAGGATTTTGCGTAAAATCCACATTTTTTGTAATTCATCTGGGCTTGTGAGTAGATCTTCTTTACGCGTGCCCGAACGGTTAAAGTCAATCGCTGGGAATACACGGCGTTCTGCAATTTTGCGAGAAAGGTGTAATTCCATATTACCTGTTCCTTTGAACTCTTCAAAGATAACTTCGTCCATTTTTGAACCTGTATCCACAAGTGCCGTTGCAATAATGGTTAAGCTACCGCCTTCTTCTACGTTACGAGCCGCACCAAAGAAACGTTTTGGGCGGTGTAAGGCGTTAGCATCGACACCACCAGAAAGAATTTTACCAGACGCTGGGGTTACTGTGTTGTAAGCACGGGCTAAACGTGTGATAGAGTCTAATAAAATAACGACATCTTTTTTATGTTCGACTAAACGTTTTGCTTTTTCAATTACCATTTCAGCAACTTGAACGTGGCGAGTTGCAGGTTCATCAAAGGTTGAAGCGATCACTTCGCCTTTGACCGAACGTTGCATTTCAGTTACTTCTTCTGGACGTTCATCAATTAACAAAACGATTAATTCACACTCAGGATAGTTGTGCGTAATGCTTTGAGCAATGTTTTGAAGTAAAACGGTTTTACCTGCTTTTGGTGGTGCAACGATCAGACCACGCTGACCTTTACCGATTGGTGAAGCCAAATCTAAGATACGCGCAGTTAAATCTTCTTTTGAACCATTACCACGCTCCATACGCAAACGTGAGTTAGCGTGAAGTGGCGTTAAGTTTTCAAAGAGAATTTTGCTACGAGAAACTTCAGGTTTGTCATCATTAACTAAATCTACTTTGAGCAATGCAAAGTAACGTTCGCCTTCTTTCGGTGGGCGGATTTTACCTTCGATTTTGTCGCCAGTTTGAAGATTGAAACGGCGGATTTGACTTGGGGAAACGTAGATATCATCAGGACCTGCAAGGTAAGAACTATCGGCAGAACGGAGGAAACCAAAACCATCAGGTAAGATTTCTAACACGCCTTGACCGAAAATGTCTTCACCACTTTTTGCGTGTTGTTTCAAAATGGCAAAGATAATATCTTGTTTGCGTAAGCGAGCTAAGTTTTCTAGCCCCATTTGTTCTTCACCGATACGGACAAGTTCCGATACGGGTGTATTTTTTAACTCTGTAAGATGCATAGAAATAATAATTGTGTTATTTAAAGATTGGATTAAAACAGGTTAATTCAGATTTGTTTGTATGAATTGTGGTGGCGAAGAATACAGCGAAAAGGAAAATTTTGCAAATTTTTTCTGCCTTATTACCGCTTGTTTGTGTGAAAAAGGGTAAAATAGTTGAAAAAAAGGGGAAAAAATGGCTGATAATATCAATGAAGTTCGCTTGGATAAGTGGCTATGGGCAGCACGCTTTTACAAAACTCGTTCAATTGCAAAGGCGATCATTGAAGGTGGTAAAGTCTATTACAATGGGCAACGGGATAAAACCAGTAAAATTGTCGAAGTCGGGGCAACAATTAAATTACGCCAAGGCAACGATGAAAAAGAAGTTGTTGTCACTGCGTTGAGCGATCAACGACGTGGTGTACCTGAAGCACAACTGCTTTATCAAGAAACGGAAAAAAGTATTCAAGAACGAGAAAAAATCGCCTTTGCCCGTAAAGCAAATGCGTTATCAATGCCACACCCAGATCGTCGCCCAAATAAAAAAGAGCGGCGGGATTTGATTAAATTTAAATATCAAGAGAACGATTTGTAATTACTTAAATCGTCCCCATATATGTTTTGTAATGGCGGTGATTTTTCTCACCGCTTGTATTTTATGAAGGATTGTTAATGACAACTTACACACAAGATAACGATAAACTTTATCGTTTTTTATTTCAAAACCGTGCGGTGCGTGGAGAATGGGTTCGCTTAAATGACACCTTTACGGAAACCTTAAATACCCACCACTATCCAACAGCAGTGCAAAATCTACTAGGTGAAATGTTGGTAGCAACCAGTTTATTAACGGCAACACTCAAATTTGAAGGGACAATTACCGTTCAAATTCAAGGTGACGGAGCGTTAAAATTAGCGGTGGTAAACGGCAATCATCAACAACAATTTCGCGCTTTAGCTCGTGTTGAAGGTGATATTGCGGATAACGCAACACTTGCTGAAATGGTTGGAAATGGTGTTCTCGTTATTTCGATTATTCCAGAAAAAGGTGAACGTTATCAAGGGGTTATAGCCTTAGATAAACCTACTGTTAGTGAGTGTTTAGAAGACTATTTTGCTCGTTCAGAACAGCTCGCCACACAGCTTGTGATCCGTGTTGGTGAATATCAAGGCAAAGCCGTTGCTGGTGGAACATTACTACAGATCGTGCCAGATGGCACTGGTTCACCAGACGACTTTGAGCATTTGGCGACATTAACTTCGACGATCAAAGATGAAGAGCTATTTGGTTTAACGGCAGAAGAACTACTCTATCGTTTATTCCACGAAGAAACAGTGGAAGTTTATCAACCGCAGTCCACAGAATTTAAATGTGGTTGTTCAAGAGAGCGTTCAGGAGCGGCAATTTTGTTACTGCCTGAAGAAGACATTGCAGAGATGTTATCCGAAAAACAGGGGGTAATTGATATGCAGTGTGAATGTTGTGGTGCGCAATATTTCTTCGACCAAAAAGCGATTGATGAATTAAAAACGGATAGTTAATTTGAAGCACAAGCGGTAAGATATGTAAAACATTTTGCAAATCCTACCGCTTGTAACTTAGGAAAATACAATGAGCAAACAACAAATATTACGCCAAGTTGTACTCGATACTGAAACTACGGGAATGAATTTCAATGGTGCTCCACACATTGGGCATAACATCATTGAAATTGGTGCTGTCGAAGTAATTAACCGCCGTTTAACTGGGCGGACTTTTCACGTTTATATCAAACCGCCAAGAGAAGTCGAGGCAGAGGCAATACAAGTTCACGGTATTACCAACGAAATGTTGGCGGATAAGCCTGCATTTGCTGAAATTGCCGATGAGTTTATTGAATTTATCAAAGGGGCAGAGCTGATTATCCATAATGCCCCCTTCGACGTAGGATTTATTGACCACGAGTTTTCCTTCTTGCCAAATCCCCCTGAAAAAGTGGCACAGATGTGTACCGTCACGGATAGCTTGCAACTTGCTCGTAAGATGTATCCAGGGAAACGTAACAATTTAGATGCGTTATGTGACCGCTTGGGGATTGATAACAGTAAACGTGTCCTGCACGGTGCATTACTGGATGCGGAGATCTTGGCTGATGTGTTCCTGATAATGACAGGCGGTCAAATTGCCCTTATTGGTGAAGATGAACACGAGCAAGCAAAAACATCTTCAGTAGAGCAAGTTTACCAGCCGTTAAATATCGATACCTCTAACTTGATTGTATTAGCCCCTGACGAAGAAGAATTAGCAGAACATCTTAAATATCTTGAGTTGATAAATAAAAAATCAAAAGGAAATTGCCTTTGGACGAGAGAACTGGCGACAGAAAACACGACTGTGAATTAAAAAGAGAGCGTTTTGTATAGTAAAAAGACAATCAATAAATTTTTTCAAAAAAGTGTTTGACGGTAGAGAGCGAAATCATTAATATACGCCTCGTTCGCTGCGGAGTGGTAGTTCAGCTGGTTAGAATACCTGCCTGTCACGCAGGGGGTCGCGGGTTCGAGTCCCGTCCATTCCGCCAACTAATTTAAGAAGCATATAAAAAGCCAACCATATATCTATGGTTGGCTTTTTATTTAGACTATCTATACGTGGTAACAGATATAGGTGTAATAGACAAATTTGTTGCTAAAAAGTGGCTTAAAGCCTTTTTCAAGTCTATTTGTCGTTTTTTCGATATTTAAATCGCCATGCTTTTCATAGGTAAATAAATAATCCATATAACGTTTAAAACTATGATAAGCACTTCTTACATTCCGATGTTTATAAGGATAATAGCCCTTTTCATTCGGTTTATCTGACCGTTCTTCTAAAAACGCTTTATGTTTTAAATACCAATGATGTAATCGTAAATAGACGTCTTTTTTAGAACTCTGTTTAAGCGTTAATGCTATTGTTTTTAATTCTTTTCCAGCTATAGATTGATGTTTTTTTCGTAATGCTCTCATCACAATGGCTACCATATGAAAATGGCACATTTGCGTCGGTGTATTCAATAAATCTTTCAATAAACCTCGCCTGCCGTCGCAGGTAATTGATTGAATGTTATAGCCTTTCATACGAAGTGAATTAAATGCTATTCTGTAATAAACATCTTTTTCTGTTTTAATAACACGATGGTGAACCACCTTTTTAGAAAGCGAATCCATCAGGAGTAGAATACCAAATTCACGACCAAAGAAGGTGGTATCCGCAATAATATTTAAATCACGTGATTGGGGTGGATTTAATACTGTTTTAGGGGCTTTTTCGAGATATCTTTGAATTGTTCTAATTGAACAATGATATTTTCGGCAAGTTGTTTATAGGTTTGTTTTCCGGATGTGTAATCACTCCAAATCTTAATTGGATCTAATTTAGTTTTTTAAGATAAACGTTTTATGACATTTATGACATTCATTACAAAAATAACGCTGAGTATTATTTTGTATACCATGTTTCTTTATTTTCAAACTTTGGCAAAATGGGCAGTTTTTTGTTCATATTTCAAAAAGAGGGCTTAAAGCCTTGTATCATAAGGCTTTAAGCCACTTTTTAGCAACAAATTTGTCTATTACACCTATTTTATTTATACATCATAAGTCGTCGATGCCGTATTTCCACCACGTCCCGTCCAGTTGGTGTGGAAGAACTCGCCGCGTGGTTTATCGGTACGCTCATAAGTGTGTGCGCCGAAGTAGTCACGTTGTGCTTGAAGTAAGTTTGCAGGCACTCGCTCAGAAGTATAACCGTCTAAAAAGGTAATCGCGCTTGCCATACAAGGCATCGGGATACCCACTTCGATAGACTTCGCTACCACTTTACGCCAGTCGCTTAAGGCGTTTTCTAAAATGCCTTTGAAGTACGCATCTGAGCCTAAGAATACTAAGTCTGGGTTTGCCTCATACGCATCACGAATGTTGCCTAAGAAACGGCTGCGAATGATACAACCTTCACGCCATAATAACGCTGTTGCACCGTAGTTGATGTCCCAACCGAAGTTTTCAGAGGCTTCACGAATAAGCATAAAGCCTTGTGCGTAAGAGATGATTTTTGATGCCAATAACGCTTTACGCACCGCTTCGATCCAAACTTGTTTGTCGCCTTCAACTTTGCCGATGGTTTTGTTGAACAGTTTAGATGCAGCGACACGTTGATCTTTGAATGAAGATACGCAACGAGCAAACACTGACTCGGTGATTAAAGTTAATGGAATACCGAAATCTAATGCGTTGATCCCCGTCCATTTACCTGTGCCTTTTTGACCTGCGGTATCAAGGATTTTTTCCACTAACGGCGTGCCGTCTGTGTCTTTGTAGCCTAAAATATCGGTCGTGATGTCGATTAAATAGCTATCAAGTTCCGTTTTTTTCCATTCAGCAAAGATCGCTTGCATTTCATCATAGCTTAAACCTAAACCATCTTTTAAGAACTGGTAGGCTTCGCAGATTAGCTGCATATCGCCGTACTCGATACCGTTGTGTACCATTTTCACGAAGTGACCAGCACCTTCTTTGCCCACCCAATCACAGCAAGGCTCGCCTTTGTCGGTCTTCGCTGAAATTGCTTGGAAAATCGGTTTTACATATTGCCACGCTTCTTCGTTACCGCCCGGCATAATCGAAGGGCCGTGACGTGCGCCTTCTTCACCGCCCGACACGCCCGAACCGATAAAGCGAATGCCTTTTTCCGCTAAGGCTTTCACACGGCGGTTTGTGTCTGGGTAGTTTGAGTTACCGCCATCAATGATGATGTCGCCTGCTTCTAAGTACGGTAATAATGCCTCGATAAATTGATCGACAACCTCACCTGCACGCACCATTAACATCACTTTGCGTGGTTTTTCTAATTTAGCGGCTAAATCTTCTAAGGAATACGCCCCGATAATATTTGTACCTTTCGCCGCACCTTCTAAAAACTCGTCCACTTTTGAAGTAGTACGATTATACGCCACGACTTTAAAGCCGTTGTCGTTCATATTTAAAATAAGGTTCTGACCCATTACCGCTAAACCGATAACGCCGATATCGCCTTTTACTGACATTTTTTTGCTCCTGTTGTGTAGGGTGCGTGTCAACGCACCGTTTTGAATTTTTGGTGCGTTTATACGCACCCTACAAAAAAACTATTTCAATAATTTTTGAAATTCTTTAAATAGTTGTTTAACAATATTAGAATTATCTTCATCTGTTGCATCTTCTTTTTTATACCATTTAATACTCTCATTGGTATCATGAAATAACTCAGCATATTTATTGAGTACTCCAACACCTTTTCCTCTAGTTCTTGATGTCCCTAAAATATAATCACAATTATGATTATTAAGTTGATATAAATTATGGCGAATTTGTATTTCTCCATCACCAGCAGAATATAAGCCGACTGTAATATCACTATTTTGGAAAACGGCTATAAAATCAATGAGATTTTCATTTCGTTCAAAGTAGATCAAGTTGGCTAAAAAGTTATGGCATATTTTCTCAAATAATTCATTAAAACTCGTTGTTTTACCTGTATTAGCTGCACCATATAAAATAAATAAATGTTCACTCATTTTATGTTCTCCTACATATTATTCACCACCAACGCCAACACCGCCGGCATTCCTTGTTTAATCAAAATCCCCTTATTCTTCGCACTTATCGCCCCATAAACCGCAGCGATAATCACACAACTTAAAAAGAAATAAGTGACCGCACTTTGTTGAATACAAAGGGAAAAAATAATCCCAGCAGCTAAAAATCCGTTATACAACCCTTGATTAGCAAACAACAACAGAATTTTTGGATCGGTTGCCGTTTGTTCGTCTAAATTAAAAATTTTTCTCGCCTTCGGGCTGTTTAAGGCAAACATTTCTAAATACATAATGTAGAAATGCTCAAGGGCGACAAGGGTGGTTAAAATATACGCCAGTATTGACATTGTTTTCTCTCTATCTTACAAGTGGTGCGTTTTGCAAAATTTTTTGCAGTTCTGACCGCTTGCTTATTGTTCTTCTAACTGTTCTAAAATTTTACTGGTTGATAAGTCCATTTTAGAAAAGGCAAACCATTTTTTGCCTAAATCCTTTAATGAGGCACCGATATGGTAGAGTTCGGAGCGATCTAAAATTAAAAATCTATCGTGTGATTGACTAAACGGTTTTATCGTTATTGGTTCATATTGACTATTATAGCGTTCTAAATCAAGTGATAACTGTCTGCTGATTGTTTTTGTATAAAGTGTGACATTAACACCTAATTTACGTTTACTAAATAATGTTAAAACAGAATCATCAAGATAATTATCAATCAAAATAATAGAAAATTCTGCTTTTCTTACTAAATCTGCTACAAAAGTATAGGCATCAAAGGTTTCGCCATCAAAAAAGATACCTTGAGAGCGAGGTTTATTTCCTTCTAGAGCTAAGAATACCTGCTCCAATTGCCCAGACATTTCAATCTGTTTGCGTTCTACATTTTCTAGTCGCTGAATAACACCCGCGTTATTTAGCAATGTATGCCGCATTTGCACAAAAGCCTGCATAATTTTAATGCTGACTTGAATTGCAACTTCACTACGCAATACGGTTGAAAGCATTGCAATACCTTGTTCGGTAAATACATAGGGTAAATATTTTCTATGTTTACCCTTTGCATTTTTATTTTCTTCTTTCTCTAAGATCACAAATTGTGATCTTAGAGATTGCCACTCACTTTCCGTCAATTGAAAACGAAATTCCTCTGGAAAGCGCTCCAAATTTCGTTTAACTGCTTGGTTAAATGTTCTCGTTTCTACTTGATAAAGGCTTGCCAAATGGCTATCAATCATTACTTGGACATTTCTTACCGTAAAAATTTGTGTTTCCAATTTAGGATTAATTTGTACTAATTGGTTCATCTTTTTTCCTTCAGCATTTTGAGGTCACAACTCGTGATTTCAAATAGAAATTAGGATGAGCCATTTTCCAACCAAGTTCTAATACTTTTTTATGTTTTTTCGACACAGATCGCAAATTTAAATTTTAAGGTCACAATTTGTGACCTTAGAGACTCTGAAAAATCTATTTAGCTTGCCAATATTTCTGCCATTATTGCTCACTATGATTTTGCTCAAAAATCATCTTCTGATTTTCAATTTCTCGTACCAACTCTTCTTCGCTTGGCAAATACGCCATATATTTGCTGGCAAAAAGCTGCGAGCTGTCGTTCAATACCGAATATTTCGCCACCACGCTATCGGTTTCGGTGCAAAGTAACAAGCCGATAGTGGGATTATCATCAGGGCGTTTTTGCAAATCATCGTACATTCGCACATACATATCCAGCTGCCCAATATCTTGATGAGTGAGCTTTTCTGTTTTCAACTCAACGATTACAAAGCATTTTAAAATGTAATTGTAAAAGACTAAATCAATAAAGAAATCGGACGTTTCGGTGCGAATACACTGTTGGCGAGCCACAAAAGCAAAGCCTTTGCCCAGTTCCAACATAAATTGTTGCAGATTATCAATCAACGCTTTTTCTAGCTCTGCTTCGGTGTATGCCAAGTTAGTCGGTAAATTCAAAAATTCCAATACGGTGGGCGATTTAATCAAATCGCTGGCTTGTAATGGCACGGATTTTTCCAGCATCTCCGCTTTGACGATACTCTGGTCTTGGCTTGCCAACAAGCGGTCGTAATAAAGCGTAGAAATGTTACGATCAAGAGTTCTTACCGACCAATTATTTTCAGCGGCCTCTTTTAGATAATAAAGACGAGCTTTGTCGTTTGATACCTTTAATGAACGCTGAAAATGAGACCACGATAATTGTGCGAACACCGTTCGCACTTTTGGAAAATCAGGAAATAAAACATAGAATTGTCGCATTTCCCACAGGCTACGTTTACTAAAACCTTTGCCAAACTCATTCGTTAATTCAACAGAAAGATTTTTTATAATCTCTTTCCCATAAGCCGCCCGATCAGCTCCATTTTGTTCTTCCAACACAATACGTTCGCCAATTTTCCAATAGGCTTCAACCATTGCTGAATTGACAGCGGTATAAGCCTTTTGGCGTGCATTGGCGAGAATTTGTTTAATTTCTAAAAGATAACTGCTGTTGATTAAATCCATATTTAGCTCCGGTAATCGCTTAAAAATTAAGATATATTTTTACAACAACTTCGCCACATCGCTATCCAAATACCACTCCGTTACGCCATTTTTGGCTTTAATTTTTGCTGCTGGGTAAGGCAGGTTTTCCGCTGGTGTTGTTTGGATTTCTTTGAGAATTTCTGCTTTGCTTGCCCCTGTGACCAAATAAGTCACTCGTTTTGCCTGTTCAATCAATTTGGCAGTTTTGGAAATACGAATTTGCCCTGTTTCAGGGTGTTTGGCAATAACCGCTAAATTTGGATCATTGAAATTTGTTTGATGTGGGAATAGGGAGGCGGTATGTCCGTCTGCTCCCATACCTAAAATAATCCAATCAAACTCGCCATTAGGTACACAAGCGGTCAATTCTTGTGAAAATCTTACCAGTTCTTGCTCCACAGGCTCTTCACCACGAATGCGGTGAATATTTTCTGCGGGGATCTGGATATGATCGAACAGTAATTTTTGCACTTCACCATAATTGCTTTCAGGATCTTGAGGCGGAACCATACGGTCATCGCCCCACCAAAAATGGAGATTTTGCCATTGAATTTGGCTTTTATACGGCTCTTGGGCAAGGGTTTTAAACAGCAGTTTTGGCGTGCTTCCGCCTGATAGGGAAATATGTACGGGGCGGTTTAATTGGCTATATAACACAAATTCTTGTGCGATTTTTTCCACCGCACTTTGTGCTGTCGGGAATGTGATGTAGTTCATAAAACCCTTGTGGGACACAGGTATCCGTTATCAATAATGTATATGGACACACGCAGTGTGTCCCTACGATTACACTTTTTTCTTCATCAAACCGCTTGGTTTACGCCATACTTCGCCGTGTTTGGCGATCAATTTATCGGCTTCAGAAGGCCCCCAAGTACCTGCTTCGTATTCATAAATACGCCCACGTTCCGCTTTATAGTCCAAAATCGGTTGAACAAATCTCCAGCAGGCGTGTACTGCATCGGTACGAGCGAATAGGGTTGCATCGCCTTTCATTGCATCTAATAATAGACGTTCATAAGCCGTTAATAGGCTTGGTGACGCAAGATCGGCATAGCGGAAATCCATTGATACTTCTTTCGCTTCAAAGCCAGCACCAGGTTTTTTCAAGCCGAAACGCATTGAAATGCCTTCGTCGGGTTGGATACGAATAATCAATTTATTATCAGGGGCATTTTGACTAAAGACTGGGTGAGGGGTGGTTTTAAAGTGAATAACCACTTCTGTAACACGAGCTGGTAGACGTTTTCCTGTTCGTACATAGAATAGCACACCAGCCCAACGCCAGTTGTCAATTTGGCAACGTACTGCCATATAGGTTTCAGTGTTAGAGTCTTCAGGCACACCTTTTTCTTGTAGATAGCCTTTAACTTCTTCGCCGTTAATGGTGCTTGCGGTATATTGTCCTAAAACAAGGTTATTTTTAATATCATCATTTGAAAGTGGATGCAGACAATGTAGTACTTTCGCTACTTCATCACGCATTGAATCGGCATTAATAATCGCAGGTGGCTCCATTGCGACCATTGCTAACACTTGCAATAAATGGTTTTGGAACATATCACGCATTGCCCCTGAGCCATCATAATAACCGCCACGATCTTCTACACCAATAGATTCTGCCCCTGTGATTTCAACATAATCGATAAAATTACGGTTCCAGAGCGGTTCAAATAGACCATTAGAAAAACGCAAAACGAGCAAATTTTGAACGGTTTCTTTGCCTAAATAATGGTCGATACGGTAGATCTGATGCTCTTCAAAATACTTGTGAATTTGAATATCAAGGGCTTTTGCCGTTTCAATATCGTAGCCGAAAGGCTTCTCAACAATGATCCGTTTCCAGCCAAATTCTTCTGTTGTTAAACCGTGTGCTGAAAGGCATTCAGGGATAACGCCGTATAAACTGGGTGGCGTAGAAAGATAATATAGCGTATTACCGCCTGTGCCATATTTGTCGTGCAGTTCATCTAAACGTGGCAATAATTTTGCATAATCCACTGCATCAGACGTATTTACCGATTGATAATAAAGGTATTCGCAAAATTTTTCTAACACATCACCGCTTGCATTTTCAAGTTTGACTAAGGTGTCGTGCATTTTTTGACGAAAAGTTTCATCGGTCAAAGGGGAACGAGCGACCCCTAATACAGAAAAATGTTCAGAAAGTCTGCCGATTTTATAAAGATTATAAAGGGCTGGAATTAACTTGCGGTAGGTGAGATCCCCAGACGCACCAAAAATCACAATACAATTATTGTCTGCTTTCATTTGCAATCCTAGAAAATGTAAAAAAATTGTTAGATTTCATAACAAAATATAACAATAAATAAAATCAATTAAAAGAAAAAATCTGTTGCCAATCACGTTGTTTATTTGCCACCATTATAAAATAAGGGTTTACAAAGGTTTCACGTTGATTATAGCTTAACGGTTGGAAGTGAAGATCGAAGACCTGACCGCCTGTTTCTGCGAGTAACACTTCAGCAACAGCCGTATCCCATTCTCCAGTATCCCCTAAACGCACATAGCAATCCGCCTTACCTTCAGCAACCAACCCAGCTTTTAAGCTACTTGAACCGAATTGAAGAAAATCTACTTGATAAGGGGGAAGCACAGCTTGGCGAATTTTGTCGCTACTTGACGTACCAATAGTCACTTGCAAGCGGTGTGATTTATCGTCATTTTGGCTATTCGAATTAAGACGACGGATCTCGCCATTTTCTCTAACAAAAGCACCGCTTGCACGCATTGCATAGTAGGTTTTGTCTAAGATCGGCGAATGAATGACACCCAGAACAGGGCGATTTTGCTGAACCAACCCAATCACAACTGAAAATTGATCTGTTCTATCAATAAATTGCTGTGTTCCATCAAGTGGATCGACGATCCAATATTCTTGCCATTGCGAACGCTCCGAAAGTGGAATTTTACAGTTCTCTTCTGACAAGATCGGCACATTTGGGGTCAATTTCTGTAATTGTTCAATCACAAACTGGCTAATAAAAAGATCAGCTTCAGTCACAGGGGTTTTATCTGCTTTAATCTGAATTTCCACAGAACGCTGATAAAAGCGTTTGAGATGTTCTCCTGCTTGAACGGCAATATTAAGGACATCATTTAATAGTTGTTGAGTAAGTGTTTGCATATAAAACTCCTTAATTTATCTCTCAATAATACCGCACAATGTGTTGAAAGTCAAAGGTTATTGATCGGCTAATAGACATTGGCCGCTAGCTTACAACATTTGTGTTTTATATCTAGGGTTTAAAGGGTAAAGGTAAATACATGATTCTTATACAAGGATAAATCCCCTAGTTTGTCATCCTCCTAGATTTCGCTATAATGCTCCGCTTTTAAAACTACAAGGAATAACTATGTTTGAACTCAATCCGATTAGAACCCAATTAGATGATTTAGCCGAACGAACCCGTACACTTCGGGGGTATCTTTGACTTCGATCTGAAAGTCGAACGCTTAGAAGAAGTCAATGCCGAATTAGAGCAGCCTGATGTCTGGAATAATGCTGAAAAAGCTCAGGCGTTAGGCAAAGAACGTGTTGCTCTTGAAACTATTGTGAATACGATTAAAACACTTGAGCAAGGCATTGAAGATGTCGAAGGCTTGATTGAGCTTGCCGTTGAAGCGGAAGATGAAGAAACTTTTAACGAAGCTCAACAAGAAGCTAACCAGTTAGAAGAAAAATTAGCCCTGTTGGAGTTTCGTCGTATGTTTAGCGGTCAGCACGATGCGGCCGATTGCTATGTGGATTTACAAGCTGGTTCAGGCGGCACGGAAGCGCAAGACTGGACGGAAATGTTACTGCGTATGTATTTACGTTGGGCGGAAAGCAAAGGCTTTAAAACCGAGTTGATCGAAGTATCCGATGGCGATGTGGCAGGATTAAAATCGGCGACAATTCGTGTGTCAGGCGAATATGCTTTCGGTTGGCTTCGTACGGAAACAGGGATCCACCGTTTAGTGCGTAAAAGTCCGTTTGACTCCAATAACCGCCGTCACACCTCTTTTGCAGCAGCCTTTGTCTATCCTGAAGTTGATGATGATTTTGACATTGAAATCAACCCTGCCGATCTACGTATTGACGTGTATCGTGCTTCTGGTGCAGGCGGTCAGCACGTTAATAAAACGGAGTCTGCAGTGCGTATTACCCATATGCCATCAGGTATTGTGGTGCAGTGTCAAAACGGACGTTCGCAACATCAAAACAAAGATCAGGCGATGAAACAGCTCAAAGCGAAGCTCTACGAAATGGAAATGATGAAGAAAAATGCAGAAAAACAAGCGATGGAAGAGAGTAAGTCTGATATTGGTTGGGGCAGTCAAATCCGTTCTTATGTGCTAGATGATTCGCGTATCAAAGATTTGCGTACAGGCGTTGAAAACCGTAACACACAAGCTGTGTTAGATGGTGATTTAGACAAGTTTATTGAAGCGAGTTTGAAAGCTGGGTTATAAAAGATGCGCATTAGATTTACTGGATTCTAGTAGAAATCCCCGTTCTGAAGAATGGGGAAAACTTTGGATGCTAGAGAGATTATGATATTTTAATTCGTCGCAATAATCACTGCCCTTTTCGGTGCAGGATACCCTTCTATCGTTTTGGAATGATCTTGAGGGTCGAGGAAATCAACCAACGATTCATTTTCTAACCAATCTGTTTTACGCTGTTCTTCTAATGTGGTGACGGCTTCATCAACACAACGAACATTTTTAAAGCCAACTTTTTCAAGCCAATTAATCAACGCTGGTACAGACGGGATAAAATACACATTTTTCATTTTGGCATAACGGTCTGCTGGCACCAGCACATCATTAATATCACCGTCGATAACCAAAGTTTCTAACACCAGCTCTCCCCCTTTGACTAACTGATTTTTCAGTTGGGCAAGATGGTCTAGCGGCGATTTACGGTGATACAACACCCCCATCGAAAATACCGTATCAAAGGCTTGCAAGGGTTGCATTTGCTCAATGCCTAACGGAATTAAATTGGCTCTGCGGTCGTTATTTAACAATTTTCGCACCGCTTCAAATTGGCACAAAAAGAGTTCCGTCGGGTCGATCCCCACCACCATTTTTGCCCCTTCGCCCACCATTCGCCACATATGGTAGCCACTGCCGCAGCCCACATCTAAAATCAAGCGGTCTTTTAACGGTGATAAATGGGGCAAAACCCTATCCCATTTAAAATCGGAACGCCATTCACAATCAATATGTACACCATACAGATGGTAAGGACCTTTTCGCCACGGCATAAGCTGTTTTAGGTGATGTACCAAGCGTTGCATTTCACCTGCAGACAACGGCTCAACCAAACGGGCTTCAACCTTATCTGCCAAATTAATTTCACAAGGCAAACTAGGCAAATGGTCTAGCATTTTTGCCCATTTGGCATAATCGCCGTGCGTCTGTTTTTCCCATTGTTTGAGCTGTAAAGGAAGTGTTTCCAACCAAGCAGATAACGGCGAGGGGGCAATTTGTTGATAAAAAGGACGAAAATCAATCATAATCTTTTCAAATAAAGTAAATAAGCGGCGAGATTTTAATGAAAATTTTCTTGATAAGCAAAAACACTTACCTAAAAATAGTCAAAAAAGTACAGGTATCATCTACAATCTTGATTCAATATTGTCATTTTCAAAAATTTCGAGTAGAATGCTCACTCTTTTTGGTGCTAGGCTTCTGCCTAGTTTTTTTATTCATACATATGGTACTAGACAGCTGAGTAGTATGCTCTAGTGGCGATATGGCTTCGTTAGAGGTTTTCTATAATGAAACAAGGTATTCACCCAAATTATGTAGAAATTACTGCAACTTGTTCTTGCGGTAACGTGATCAAAACTCGCTCAACAGCGGGTAAAGATTTAAACTTAGACGTATGTGGCAACTGCCACCCGTTCTACACTGGTAAACAACGTGTTGTTGATACTGGTGGTCGTGTTGAACGCTTCAACAAACGCTTCAGCATTCCAAGCACAAAATAATTTGAAATTTTTCGGGAAAACCTCCACAATAGTGGAGGTTTTTTTATGCCTAAAGAATGTATCCAGTAAAATGCTACTCTGACAATGATATGATAATTAGGAAAGCAATACAATAATGAATCAAAAGCAAGATCTTCAAATTATATCAATACTTGGGCAAACTCAAATCGGATATACCAAACCATTTGAAGATTATTTAAAACATATAACACAAATATTAAAAAGAATAGAAAATGATGAATTTTGGGAGGAATTTAAATGAATGAAGGATTACTATATAGTTTTATCCGCTACCGCCCTTATATTGAAACAGAAGAATTTGCTAATGTTGGTATCTTAATCTGTAATCCAGATAAAAAAGAATTAAAATATCGTTTAGTAGAAGCCAACAATGAAAGAGTAAATCACTTTTTTAATAAACAAAAAAATTTCAATATTATCCGAGATGTTTTGAATAATGAATTGGATTACATTACCCATCAATCTTTTGATCTCAAAGATAATGATGAAATGATTAGATTTTTCTATAACTATACCGATAGAAAAGAAGGAGTTATCCAATATAGCTCTCCAAAAATATTGGTGTCTGATAATTCAGAGATGGAATTGGATAGACTATTTTCTAGTTATATCTAACTCATTCATTGTATTATTGATACCGATGGTAACCCTGAACGTTTCAAGCACAAAATGATTTGAAATTTTTCGAAAAAAGCTCCACAATAATGTAGTTTTTTTATGTTTGAAAATTACGCTAAGATTATGTTAGATACTGAATTACTTGCTTTGATACAAAAAGGGGAAGATAGCAAATTACAGTTTAAAGCTAATGTTACTCACCCTGATGCTTTAGCCGCTGAGATGGTTGCTTTTGCAAACTCGCTAGGAGGAATCTTACTTATTGGCGTAAATGATAATGGTACATTAAGTGGTCTAACTAATGATGATGTATTTAGACTTAATCAACTTATTGCTAATGTCGCATCTCAAAATGTCCGTCCATCAATTTCTCCACTTACTGAAAATATTACCTTTCCAGATGGAATTGTTATCGTTGTCCATATTTCCGAGGGAATTAGCAAGCCGTATATGGATTCTCAGGGCTATTTTTGGACAAAAAGTGGAGCCGATAAACGTAAAATAACAGCTCGAGAAGAATTATTAAGAATGTTTCGTGAAGCTTCCCTTGTACACGCAGATGAATTACCTGTTACTGGGTCATCTATTCAAGATCTTGATGAAGTTTATTTTGATCACTTTTTTGAGAAGTTTTATGGTGAACCCGTAACTAGCCAACATTTTTCTAAAGCTCAATTACTTGAAAATATGAATGTAATGAAAAAGGGTGAATTTAATATTTGCGGAGCGTTATTATTTACTAAAGATCCAAGTAGATATTTACCAACATTTATCATAAAAGCTGTTTCATTTCTAGGAAATGATATTACGGAACAACACTATATTGATAGTAAAGACATTCGAGGTAATATCACGGAACAGTTCCGCCAAGCCATAAGTTTTATCTTAACCAATATTCAGCACAAACAAAATGGACAAAGTTTTAACTCTCTTGGAGAACCTGAAATACCAAGAATTGTGTTTGAAGAACTGATTGCTAATGCGATCATTCATCGAGATTATTTTATTTCTGCTCCAATCCGAATTTTAATATTTAATGATCGTATTGAGATTATTAGCCCTGGGCATTTGCCGAATAATCTTACAATTGAAAATATAAAACTAGGTAACTCCAATATACGAAACCCGATTCTCGCCTCTTTCGCTCCTAGAGCACTTCCTTATAGAGGGCTAGGAAGTGGTATATTAAGAGTATTAAAAGAGTATCCTAATGTTGAGTTTATTGATGAGCGGATTGGGAATGTGTTTAGGGTTATTGTAAGAAGAGAATGAGCTGTAATAATCAAAATATAAGATTTTTTCATCTATAAAATATAAGGATAAGATTACAAGTAAAATAATGGGATCATGGTAAATGATTTTTTGTAAAAACTTTACTAATTTTATGAATTTAAATATGAGAGATTTTTATAATTGAAAAAATTAATAAATCATTGAAAACGGGATTTACCATCCCCTTGAAATTTAATAATATAATCCAATCTCAAATGAGAGAAGTGCCTACGATAGATAGTGTAGCTTCTCAAAAATGAAATTTATATTTAGAGGATCTTATGCATCTCCCTTTAGTCTCAGTTTTAATTTGTGCTTATAATACGGAAAAATATATTGAACAGTGTATAAACTCTGTAATAAATCAAACATATACTAATTTAGAAATAGTTATTGTAAATGATGGTTCTACAGATAATACAAAACATATCATAGAAAAGTTAGCTAATCAAGATAATAGAATTAGTATCATAAATAATGAAATGAACATTGGATATATATCTTCATTAAATAAAGGGATACAACATATAAAAGGAGAATATATTGCTAAAATAGATTCTGATGATGTAGCCAAACCTGATTGGATTAAAAACATTTTAGAGAAAATGTTGGAAGATCCTACAATTATTGCAATGGGTTGCTATCTAGAAATCATATCTGTCAATGGAAAGCTGGGTAAATACTATAAAACAGGAGATATTTGGAAAAATGCACTAACAGATGCTCATATTAAGAATGATATGTTATTCTATAATCCTATTCATAATAATACAATGATTATGAAAAGTTTAATACATAAAAAATATGGTTTAATATATGATCTTAATTATATACATGCTGAAGATTATAAATTCTGGTTTGAAGTAAGTAAGTTAGGAAAGATGGCAAATTATCCTGAAGCTCTAGTTTATTATAGATTACATTCAGAACAAACATCATCAAATCATAATGCCTCACAAATAAATACTGCAAAAAAAATTAGACGAGAGATTATTACCTACTATATGGAAAATCTAGGCTTCGTTAATATAATAGATTTTGATAATATCAAATTTAGTGTACTTAATAAGCTCTTGCTGGAAAAAGATGTTTGGAATAGACTAACTTATAAAGATATAGAAAATCTTAAAAAAATATTATTCGATTGCTTTATGTCTGCAAAAGTAGATTCATACACCATATGCAGAACCATTTTTACTAGTAATGCCAAATGTTTTACTTTTAAACAAAAAATTAAGATAATAAAAAAAATGCTTAGACCATATAAATATATAAGTAATATATAATAGGAGTTATAGATGAATATTGTTTTTTGTTGCGATGAAAAATATTCCCCCTATCTTGCAGTAAATATATTAAGCATTCTAAACCATCATAAAATTATGATGAATTTTTATGTATTGGATTTAGGTATATCTAGTGAAAGTAAAGAATGTATTATAAACATAGTAGATAATCATAGAGGCTCTATAGAGTTTATTCCTATAAATGAAGATGATTTCAGTGAATTTCCCCAAACAATTTCACATATCTCTAAAACGACATATGCAAGATTAAAAATAGCTGATTATGTAAAGAATGTAGATAAAGTTATTTATCTAGATATAGACTTATTAATAGCAGGTAGCATTATTGATTTATGGAATATAAATCTAGATAAATATCATATTGCGGCTTGTTTTGATTCATTTGTTGAATATGGTTTGGATAATTATAAAGCAAAAATAGGCTTTGATGAATCTAATAGTTACTTTAACGCTGGAGTATTATTAATAGATCTTAATAAGTTAAAAAATTTTGATTTATATACTAAAGCCATAGTATGTATAAAAGAATATCCATATATTGAATTTCAAGATCAGGATATTTTGAATATTATTTTTAAAAATAAGGTTAAGATAATTAACACCAAATATAATTTCCAACCTTACCTTAGATATCGAATATTAAAAAAACAGCAATTGAGTGATCAAGAAAGACCAAATTTCCCAATCTCTATTTTCCATTATTGTGGTGAAGATAAGCCTTGGCATAGTAAATGCAATCATACTAAGTCTCAATTATTTATTAAGCTATTTAATTCAATTAATAATAAACCACAACATTGGTTAAATAAGGTAGCTCAGAATGATTATCGCCAAATTTTCAAGAAATTAAAAAATGATTTTAAAGATCGAATAAAATTTGGGATATACTAATCAAAAACACACAAAAAAAGAATACCTCAAGCCTTATAGTAAAAGACTTGAGGTTTAATGTTATTCAAAAGGAATAATACTTTTCTGATTTTCTAGCTCTATCTCTTCTATTCTCTGTTTTTTGCGTTTATCTCTATTTTTATATCTATCTAATTCTTTTAGAATCTTACCTAATATACTCATTTTTTCTTTAGGCTTAGTTATAAAACGTTTTGCTCTATCTTCTTCAATTTGACTATATAATGAGCTTTCTTCTTTATTCAATTGTAGTTCTTGAATACAAATAGCAGGAGATAATTGATATATAAATAAGTTCTGATCTGATAACAATTGATTAAAAATTATTTGATCTATAGGCTTAATATCTTCTGCTTCCAAGAATTTAATTAATCTTAATAAATAATTAATTGCATTTTTAGAAATAATATATCCTGCCGTACCATAATGTTTAGATTTAAGAATACATATATTTCTACCATTAATAGGAGCGATATTTTGAGCTTTTTCACTGATTACAGGCATCAAAAATGTTTCAAAACGTACTATAAAATTATCTTGTTTAATCATAGAACCTGAAATCCAAGAATAGTCATTTAGAAAATATTCCGCATCTTCACTTAAGATAACATCATCTTCAAAAATACTAATGTAAGGCATATCTTCATCAATACACTTTTGCCATAGTAATAAATGGCTTATCAGACAACCTTTCTCTCCAACTGTGAGAACAGTGTTCTTATTTAATTGTGGCAATATATTTTCTATTATATTCTCTTTTCCTAGTGGTTGAAATGCATCAAAAAATTCAAATTTAATATTCTTAGACGAAAACTCTTTATTAATATGTGAGCGTCTTATATCAGCTGATATAAGACTAATTATATAATTAGTTACCATAAAACTCTTCCGTTAAAATAAACTTTATGCTAAGATAGCATAAAAATATGTTATTTACAAGTATGCTATATTTTAAAGTTCTTCCTTATTTCTATGATTATGGAAAAGTTTTAATAATTACTTGAATAACAAATAGAGTTAATTCATATTGAAGGAAATTATAATGGTTAATTATGTCATTAGTTTAAAAGATTCTGAAAAAAGAAGACAGCATATTATTTCTGAATTTAAAATACATAATATAGATTTTGCATTCTTTGATGCATTATACCCATCTGAGATACTTAATGAGCATATCAATAACTATCTTCCTAATTTAAAAGAAAGTTCGCTTACTGAAGTAGAAAAAGCCTGTTTTATGAGCCATTATATGCTTTTATTAAAAGGTATTAATGAAAATTATGATTATTTTACTATATTTGAAGATGATATTATCTTAGGTGAAAATAGTAATAAATATTTAAATAATTATGACTGGTTTGAGCATTTAGATGTAAGAAAAGAATTTATTATAAAATTAGAATCATTTCCTAAAAAAGTAATTAAAGGAACGCCCCGCTATTCTGTATTAGATAGAGAGATTTTCAAGTTAAACAGATCGTATGTAGGAGCTGCTGGATATATAATCTCTAAGAGAGCTGCAGTTAAAGCAGTTGAGTTAATCAAGCAATTACCACCAAATTCATTAGACGCTATTGATGAACTCTTATTTAATCATTTTATCTTAAATAAAGAACTAACTGTTTTTCAATTAAATCCTGCCTTGTGCATTCAAGAAAGATTTTATAATAATGAAGTATCAGCCTTACCAAGTTATCTTGAAACTGATAGAGCAATTCGCCTTAAGAAAATTGGTGAGTATAGAAAGAAAAAAAATATACTAAATAGTATAGCTAAAGAATTTAGAAGATTTGTTGAAAAAATTCGTAGAAGAACTGTTGAATTTAAATAGTGAAAAATATTACATATGTATTTGACATAGAAAATGATTATTTTTATGTATATTTGTATAACATTGTATGTTGAAATATAAATAAATGGACCTCCAATCCCTTAAACTTTTTTTAGACATCACTCAAACCCGTAGTTTTATTCGCACTGCAGAAAAAAACTATATGAGTGCTTCTACCCTTTCTCGCCATATTCAACGTATGGAACAAGAGATTGGGCAGCCGTTGTTTTTAAGAGATAATCGGCAAGTGATTTTGACAGAAGCGGGGGAACGTTTTTCACATTTTGCGGAGCAGACTTGGGCGGAATGGCAACAAATTCAACGACATTTTTCTCCAGATCAAACTGAATTGGAAGGCGAGCTTAAACTTTTCTGCTCTGTAACCGCTTCTTACAGCCACTTACCACGCATTTTAGCGAAATTTAGAAAACGCTATCCCAAGATTGAGATCAAATTGAGTACAGGCGATCCTGCTAAAGCACTGTATAGCGTTCAATCGTTGCAGTCGGATATTTCTCTTGCAGGGAAGCCTGAAAACTTGCCGAATAACATTATTTTTCACTATATTGATGATATTCAATTATCGTTAGTTGCCCCGCGAATTGCTTGTGCTGCAACGCAATTGTTACAGAAAACGCCGATTGATTGGCAGAATATGCCTTTTATCTTGCCCGTTGATGGGCCTGCTCGCAAGCGGATAGATCATTGGTTTAAATTGCAAAAAATTAAAGAGCCTAAAATTTATGCGACAGTGGAAGGACACGAAGCGATTGTGCCGATGGTTGCCTTGGGCTGTGGTGTTGCGTTGATCCCCGATGTTGTGGTGCAACAAAGCCCTGTGGCAAACCAGATTTCCCATATTCAATTAGAAACCCCGATTGATGCATTTGAGTTAGGTGTTTGCGTTCAGCAACGCCGTTTGCAAGAACCGATCATTCGGGCATTTTGGGAACTTTTATCTGATCTAGATTAAACTTTCTTTGCTAAATTCTGATAGAATAGCCCGATTTTTTTTAAACATAACCGGAGACCAAAAATGAAAATTGTTGAAGTAAAACACCCGCTTATTAAACATAAAATTGGTTTAATGCGTGCCGCTGATGTAAGCACTAAAGATTTCCGTGCCTTAGCAACGGAAGTTGGTAGCCTTTTAACTTACGAAGCGACCTCAGATTTGGAAACGGAAGTAGTTACCATTGAAGGTTGGAATGGTCCAGTTGAAATTGAACGTATTAAAGGTAAAAAAGTGACCGTTGTGCCTATTCTCCGTGCAGGTTTAGGTATGATGGACGGCGTACTTGAGCATATTCCAAGTGCGAGAATTAGCGTTGTGGGTATCTATCGTAACGAAGAAACCTTAGAGCCTGTGCCTTATTTCAAAAAATTAGCTAACGATGTGGGCGAACGCTTAGCAATTGTGGTTGATCCGATGTTAGCAACAGGTGGATCGATGATTGCTACCCTTGATCTTTTAAAGGCTGCAGGCTGTAAACAAATCAAAGTGTTAGTGCTTGTTGCCGCACCTGAAGGTATTAAAGCACTTGAAGAAGCTCACCCTGATATTGAACTCTATACCGCTGCAATTGATAGCCATTTAAATGAAAACGGCTATATTATCCCAGGCTTAGGCGACGCTGGCGATAAGATTTTTGGTACAAAATAGTGTTAATTTAATATTCTGAGTACAGATTATTGATGTATTTTCCATTCTCCAACTATCGTTAAATCTCTTACATGGATGTAAGATTCTTTACGTTACTTATTCAAATGAAACTATCCGAAAAAATCACCGACGCTTTTAGCCCCGAAGGCACGTTAAGCCAAAACATTCACGGTTTTCGTCCGCGAGATGCTCAGTTAGAAATGGCACAAGCGGTTGGAAGAGCCGTGAAATTTGCCAAAAGTGCGGTGATTGAAGCAGGGACGGGAACGGGGAAAACCTTTGCTTATCTTGTGCCAGCGTTGCTATCGGGCAAAAAAACGATCATTTCTACGGGTTCTAAAAATCTGCAGGATCAGTTATTTAATCGTGATTTGCCAACCATTCAAAAAGCCTTGAAATATAAGGGAAAAGTGGCGTTATTGAAAGGGCGTGCTAATTATCTCTGTTTAGAGCGGTTAGATCAGGTGATCGCAATGGGTGTGGTTGGCGATAAATCGGTGTTGGCGGATTTGGCGAAGGTGCGGAAATGGCACACGGGAACAAAAATAGGGGATTTGAGCGAATGTATCACCATTGCGGAAGATAGTCCGATTTTACCGCAATTAGTTTCGACGGCAGAAAGCTGTTTGGGATCGGATTGCCCGAATTATAAAGAGTGCTATGTGGTACAAGCTCGACGTAGGGCGTTGGAAGCTGATGTGGTTGTGGTGAACCATCACCTATTTTGTGCCGATATGGCTGTGAAAGAAACAGGCTTTGGTGAGTTAATCCCTGATGCAGAGCTGATTATTTTTGATGAAGCACATCAGTTGCCCGATATTGCTAGCCAGTACTTTGGGCAATCGCTGACATCTCGTCAATTATTTGATATTTGCAAAGACAGTAACATTGTTTATCGTACAGAGTTGAAAGATCTTGCTCAGTTGGGTAAAGCGTCCGATCATCTACAAAAAGTGGTGCAGGATTTCCGTTTGTTGCTAGGGGACGGTAACAAGCGGGGGAATTTGCGTGAAATTTTGCAAGATCCGAAAGTGATCGAAGGCTTTGCTAAGCTGAATGAGAACATTGATTTTTTAAGCGAAGTTGTGAAAAAATCGCTCGGTCGTTCAGAAACCTTGGATAAAATCTTTGAACGTTTGGCTGAAGTCAAAGCACAGTTAAAAAGATTGGGCAATACTAGTGTTGTCGGCTATTGTTATTGGTATGAAATCAATGGGCGTTCCTTCGGCTTGCACATTACGCCACTGACGGTCGCCGATAAATTCGGTGAGCAGATGAGAGCAAATCAAGTTGGTTGGATTTTTACCTCTGCAACCCTTGAAGTCGGCGGAAAGTTCGACCATTTCTGCCAGCGGCTAGGCATTGAGAATGCAGAACAGATGGTGTTGCAAAGCCCGTTTGATTATGCTCATCAGTCGTTGCTCTGTGTGCCACGTTATCTGCCGGATACCAATAAATCCCATACACTAACGGAATTGGGGCAGTTGCTCAAACCTGTGATTGAAGCGAATAATGGGCGTTGTTTTTTACTTTGTACGTCCTATTTTATGATGCGTGGTTTAGCGGATTTTTTAAGAGAACAGAGTTCGTTGAGCGTGTTGTTGCAAGGGGAAACCAGTAAAAGTCGTCTGCTTGAGAAGTTTGTTGCAGAGCCAAATAGTGTACTGGTTGCAACGCAAAGTTTCTGGGAAGGGATTGATGTACGGGGCGATGCGTTGTCGTTGGTGATTATCGACAAACTGCCTTTTACCGCACCCGATGAGCCATTGCTGAAGGCTCGAATGGAAGATTGTAAGTTGCAAGGTGGCGATCCCTTTAATGATATTCAAATTCCCGAGGCGGTGATTACCTTAAAACAAGGTGTGGGGCGTTTGATCCGCGATGTAACGGACAGGGGGGCGGTGATTATCTGTGACTCTCGTCTTGTAATGCGACAATATGGCTCAACTTTTTTGAAAAGCCTACCACCGTCGAAACGGACAAGGGATTTGGCAAAAGTACTGACTTTCTTAAAAGAAAAATAATAATTTTTACAAAGGTTTATCATGCTACTTATCGATCTTGCTGGCTACGAACTTACTCAAGAAGAACAAGAGTTACTCGAACACCCACTGGTTTCAGGACTTATTCTCTTTACACGCAATTTTCACGATAAAACCCAATTACAAGCTCTAGTTAAATCTGTCCGCCAACGAGTGAAAAAGCCATTATTAATCACCGTCGATCAAGAAGGCGGTCGAGTGCAACGTTTCCGTGAAGGATTTACCAAATTGCCTGCAATGCAATCTTTTTTACAATTAGACCGCTTGCAACTAGCCCAAGAAGCTGGCTGGCTAATGTCCGCAGAAATGTTTGCATTAGATATTGATTTAAGTTTTGCCCCTGTGTTGGATCTCGGGCATTGTAGCAAGGCAATCGGCGATCGCTCGTTTGGGGAAGATGTAGCCACAATGCTACCTGTCGCTGAAGCCTTTATTGACGGTATGCGAGAAATCGGTATGGCAGCCACAGGCAAACATTTCCCAGGTCACGGTCACGTTATTGCCGATTCTCATCTTGAAACGCCCTTTGATGATCGCCCAAAAGAAACGATCTTCAATCACGACATTCAGCCGTTTAAACAGCTGATCGCCAAAGGAAAATTATCGGCGATTATGCCTGCTCACGTTATTTACACCCAATGTGACAGCCAACCTGCCAGTGGTTCAAGTTACTGGCTAAAAGAGATTTTACGCAAACAGTTGCAATTTAACGGCGTGATCTTCTCTGATGATTTAGGAATGAAAGGGGCTGGTTTTATGGGGAACTATGTAGAACGAAGCGAGAAAGCCTTACAAGCAGGTTGTGATTTATTACTACTCTGCAATGAGCCTGACGGTGTGGTGCAAGTGTTAGATAATTTGAAATATCAACCTACCCCAACACAGAAAGAACGCTACTTAAGCCTAATGAAACGGAAGCAAATTAGCTGGTCGGAATTAACCGCCAGCCCACGTTGGCAACAGGCTCATCAACAACTTGTTACACTTCAAGATCAATGGTTGGAATGGAAAGCCCAACATGCCTAAACTCAACTGCCACCATTTTGAACAGAACCGTTGCAATTCGTGCCAATGGCTTCATAAAAGCTACACCGAACAGCTAGCAGAGAAAAGCGCTGATCTCAAGCGGTTAGTTTCGCCTTATCTTTTGCAAAGCACAGAATTTTTACCGGCGGTTACATCGCCGTTGGCACATTTTCGTAACAAAGCCAAAATGGTAGTCACAGGCAGTGTTGAACGCCCGATTTTAGGGATTTTAAATGAAGAGGATTTAACGGACTGTCCGCTCTATCCGCAAGCCTTTACGTCACTTTTTCCTATTCTGAAAACCTTTATCGGACGGGCTGGGCTTGTGCCTTACAACGTGGCAAAAAAACGGGGCGAACTCAAATACATCTTGATTACCCAAAGTCAGCATAATCAATCTTTGATGATCCGCTTTGTGTTAAGAAGTGAGCTAAAACGACCGCTTGTTGAGCGTGAATTGCCGATGTTACTGGCTCAACTGCCTGAAAAATCGGTGGTGAGTTTGAATATACAACCGAAACATTCCGCCATTTTGGAAGGTGAACAAGAGATTTTTCTGACGGAACAGCAAGTGTTAGAAGAACGCTTTAATCAAATTCCACTATTTATTCGTCCGCAAGGATTTTTCCAAACCAATCCAACGGTCGCCAGCCAACTTTATCACACTGCTCAAGCGTGGATAAAAGCATTGCCGATTACCCAACTATGGGATCTGTTCTGCGGTGTTGGGGGCTTTGGGCTACATTGTGCCCACACATTACAAGCCAATAATCCGAATGTCGCACTTACAGGCATTGAGATTTCTGCCTCTGCCATCGCCAGTGCCACAAAATCCGCCCAACAACTTGGCTTACAAAATGTCAAATTCGCTTCGTTGGACTCGGCTCAATTTGCCTTGAATGAACAAGGAACAAAGCCCGATCTTGTGATCGTCAATCCACCAAGGCGGGGAATCGGAAAACCGTTAGCCGAATTTATCAATCAACTCGGCTCACCCTACTTGATTTATTCTAGTTGTAATGCAGAAACAATGGCAAAAGATTTTGCCTCACTCAGCCATTATGAACTCAAAAAAGTCCAACTATTCGATATGTTTCCCCATACGGCACATTATGAAGTTTTGACGTTTTTAGTAAATAAGATTATTTAGATAGTAGAAATTCAAATTTTGCGTAGAGCGATTTTCTAATTTTGAAATTGTTTGGCATAGTTTACAAAATGACTGCTAAAAAACGGCTTAAAGCCTATAATACCGTATAGTACAAGGCTTTAAACCATTTTTAGCAGAAAATTTGTCTATTACACTCTAAATAATGAGGCATAGTCACCTTAGCTAGTATCAACTATTTATTGCATAGCCGGACGAGCCTTTGTTTTCTTCACTTTAATTGATGGAATAGATTTTGACACAATCTCAATCCCTTCAGGTGGATTTTGTAATGCAATTGCCAACACTTCATCAATGGTTTCGACAGCGTGAATGGCTAGAGCTTGTTTTGCATTTTCAGGGATTTCTTCCAAGTCTTTTTCATTCTCTTTTGGAATAATCACAGTCTTAATACCACCACGATGTGCCGCCAACAATTTCTCTTTTAAGCCACCGATTGGCAAGACTTTACCACGTAAGGTAATTTCACCCGTCATTGCAACATCTGCACGCACTGGATTGCCCGTTAAGCTAGAGATTAATGCAGTACACATTGCAATACCTGCACTTGGGCCATCTTTCGGCGTTGCACCTTCAGGAACGTGAACGTGAATATCACGTTTTTCGTGGAAATCGCTCGCAATACCTAATTTTTCAGCTCTTGCACGCACGACCATCATTGCCGCTTGAATGGACTCTTTCATCACATCACCAAGAGAACCTGTGTAAGAGAACTTCCCTTTACCAGCCACAGAAGCGGTTTCAATCGTCAATAGATCACCGCCAACTTCCGTCCACGCCAAACCTGTCACTTCGCCGATACGGTTCTGGCTATCCATTTTGCCGTAATCAAAACGCTGTACGCCCAAGTAATCTTTTAAGTTTTCTTGGATAACGGTGATCGATTTGAGCTTCTTATCCATCACTAACGCTTTTACCGCTTTACGACAGATTTTCGCAATCTCACGTTCAAGGCTACGCACCCCAGCTTCACGGGTGTAGTAACGAATAATGCCCAAAATCGCACTATCATCAATCACAAGTTCACCAGCTTTCAAGCCGTTATTCTCTTGCTGTTTCGCAATCAAATGCTCTTTAGCAATGTGCATTTTTTCATCTTCCGTATAACCCGAAAGGCGAATAACTTCCATACGGTCTAACAATGCAGGTGGAATGTGCATTGAGTTTGATGTTGCCACGAACATCACATCAGATAGATCGTAATCGACTTCTAAATAGTGATCGTTAAAGGCTTTATTTTGTTCAGGATCAAGCACTTCCAGCAGTGCAGACGCAGGATCGCCACGCATATCTTGTGCCATTTTGTCGATTTCATCGAGTAAGAAAAGCGGGTTCTTCACGCCAACTTTTGCCATTTTCATCATCAACTGTCCCGGCATTGAACCGATGTAAGTACGGCGATGACCACGAATTTCCGCTTCATCACGCACGCCACCTAATGCCATACGCACATATTTTCTGCCTGTCGCATTGGCAATCGACTGACCCAGTGACGTTTTCCCCACGCCCGGTGGCCCAACTAAGCAAAGGATCGGACCTTTGAGCTTGTTCAAACGGCTTTGTACCGCAAGGTATTCCAAAATACGTTCTTTAACACGCTCTAATCCGTAGTGATCTTTATCCAACACTTCTTGAGCTTTTTGCAAATCTTTCTTCACAACAGACCGCTTATGCCACGGCATTTGTAAAATCCAGTCGATATAGCTACGCACAACTGTCGCTTCAGCAGAACTTTGTGGCATTGCTTTCAGCTTATTAAACTCGCTATCCACCTTTTCTTGTACTTCTTTTGGTAATTTTGCTTCAGCAATTTTCTCTTTGAGCTTATCTAATTCACTCTGTTCCGCTTCTTCTTCGCCACCCAGCTCTTTACGAATTGCCTTAATTTGCTCATTCAAATAATAATCACGCTGATTTTTTTCCATCTGCTGTTTTACACGGTTACGGATACGGCTTTCGGTTTCCATTGTGTCCATTTCCGTTGCCATCGCTAACAACAAAGCTTCAAAACGAGCAATAAGATTAGGCTCTTCCAACAACGCCTGTTTTTGTTTTACCGAAGCAATCAAATTTGCAGACATCGTATCTGCCAAGCGGTCTTCAAAGGTAATTTTTTGCAATTTCGGCAAAATTTCTGCAGGGACTTTTTTATTGCTTTTAACGTAATTTTCAAATTCGTTGAGTGCAGTTTTGGCAATCGCTTTTAACTCTTCGTTATCATCTTGATAATCAGAAGGCATCGAGGAAACGCCAGCCCAAAAACCACTTTCATCATCACGAATATGTTCAATTTTGCCACGCACTTGACCTTCCACCAGCACTTTCACCGTGCCATCTGGAAGATTTAACATTTGGATAATATTCGCCATCACCCCGACATCATAAATATCTTCTGCCGTAGGATCTTCTTTGTTTGGATCTTTTTGTGTCACTAAAAACAGTTGTTTGTTGGTATCCATCGCTGCACGCAAGGCTTGGACTGACTTTTCACGTCCAACAAATAACGGCATTACCATATAAGGAAACACAACCACATCACGCAGTGGAAGTAATGGTAATTCAATAGGTTTCTTTTTTCTTGCCATTGGATTGCTCTCCTAAAATAGAATTTGTACATTATGGGGGTAGATTTAGGAAATACAAGGGGAAAATGCAATAAAATAAAAGCGTTCAAAACTTAATGAAAAAATGCTATATTCCCAGCTAATTTTGTAAATTTTTTTTCAAGAAAATGGCTCACTATCAAGATATTTCCATCGCATTAGCTGGCGTATGCCAGTCTGCAAGCCTTGTTCAACAATTTGCTCATAAAGGCTTTGCGGATCGTGATGCATTTAGACACTCTCTTTCTAGTTTACTTATTACCCAACCTGACTCAACACTTGATGTTTTCGGGGGCGATTTAGCTCATTTGAAGCAAGGGTTAGAAACCGCATTAGCTCAATTTGGTGGGGCGAATGGGAAACTTGACACAGAAATTGGTCGCTATTGGATCAGCATATTAGCGTTAAGCCAAAAGTTAGCTAAAAATCCCCAAGCAAAAGCGAATTTAGCACAACGTTTGCAACAACTTGAACGCCAGCTTGCTCTCTATGATAACGATATTTTACACGATCAGATGATTGCGAACATTGCGAGTATTTATAGCGATATTATCAGCCCACTGGGTTCTCGCATTCACGTTTTGGGTATGCACGATTACCTCTCTCGCCCTGATATTCAAAATCGGGTAAGAGCGTCGCTATTGGCAGGTATCCGTGCAGGGATTTTGTGGCAACAAATGGGCGGTAGCCGTTGGCAATTTTTCTTTTCACGCCGTAAGCTATTAGAACATACTCGACAGTTATATAAATCCTTTTAATTAAAGAGTAGTATCCGTAATAATATTAAAATGGGCTCGTTGTAAAGAAAATTTCCTTCTTCCCAACACTTTGGTAACTATACCTATCTTACAATGGCACATGTTTTACTTAATCAAACATGTGCCATTAAAGGCTTACAAAACACTAATACCGCTTAATCTCAAACCCCTTCTGCAATGCTTCCACACTCTCAACCTTCTCAAAGCCTTTTAGTTCTGCGACTTGGCTAATTTTCGGATTTTTACCAACGGCTTGGCTGGCAAAAACAAAACCTGTTTGGTCGATAATGGTCTGCTGATAGAAATCAAGAATATCTTGTTTAGTGAGCTGTTTAATCAATTCAATCAATTTTGCCTTATGGTCAAACTGCCCGTTGCCTCGTGAAAAATCGGTGACAAATTCAGCAAATTCTTGATCTAAGGACTCTGGCTTATGTTGTAACACTTCAAGTAGGCTTGCTCGATATTTTTCAAACTCTTCGGTACTCATTGCGTTGAGTTTAGCCAAACTTTCTTTGAAGAAGCGTTCATTATGTTGCATTATCTCTTTTGGTGAAGCCGTCGGGCTTTGTACCGAAAATTGCAAGCCTGATGTTGTGCCGATACGGGTGTTATAGGCGTAAACCACATAACCTAGCTGTTTATCTGTACGCAGATCATCAAAATACCAACGTGAGAGAATATCTTTTAATAAACTGGCACGGCTTAATCCCTGTAACTCATCATAACCTTTTGGAAAATAGGCGATTGTTAAGGCGTTATCTTCGTGAGAAATCTGTTTAATATGATTTAGCTTGCGTTGGCTCTGATTAATGTCGAGATAACGTCCTAAATCAATCTGGCTATTTTGATTGTTAAAGACCGTTTCGACTTCTGTTGCAATCTGTTTCACTTGGTTATCTGAAAGATTTCCTACCGCAAGAACGCGTAATGATGTCGCTTTGTTCAGCAATTTTTCACGCATTTGCTGAATATCTGCCAAGCTGATCTGTTCGATCATTGCTCGTTGTTTTGCCATTTCAAAATAGGGATAACTGGAGAAACGAGTAATTACCGCATTTGCTTGGCGTAAAGCATTCTCTTTTTCTGCACGATCTAAGGCTTCAAGATAACGCTGTTTCGCTTGAGCTAAGGTATCTTCACTTAACGTAAATTGTTGGAATAACACCATTTTATCTTTCAGCAATTTTGCTAAATTTTGGGTGTAACCATCCGCTTGTAATACAACGCCATTTTCTGCCATTGATACACTCGCACTCATTCCTGCAATAGAGGCTTGGAAATCAATTTTGTTCTGGACTAAATCACTCATATAGCCAAGCAACGTTGCACTGACTGATTGTCTGAGATCTTCTACTTTTGGCGTAATGCCTAACCCTAATGAAATTTTAGCTTTTGGCTCGTTACCAAAATAGTGGCTTGGCATTGCATAGATTTGCGTGCCTTGTTCTGCTTCAATCAGTTGCGGTTTTAAACGAGATTTATCGCTTTCATTTAAGCTGAAATCCGTTGCAAAGTATGGGTTCAACGCAGGCAGTTTAAGCTCAGGATTTTGGCTAAAATTGAGCCATTTTGCCTTTTGTTGCTCGCTGATTTTATGCACTGCATAAGGTGCTTCAAAATATTTGGTTTTTTTATCGGTTTTCGCTTTATCATCAACGAGCAAAATACGCACGTTGGCTAAGGTCATCTCTGCAAGTTTTGCATTGATCGCCTGCGTATCCATTTGTTCAATGGCATAAGGCTGGTCGATGATATTTTCGAGCGGATAACTCATCATTTGGCTCACCAAATCGGCAACATAGTTGCCACTTTTTTCCGTCTGAAGATGTTGAAACTCTTGGCTTAAGCTCTCTTTTAGCTCATCAAAATAGCTCTGTTGAATACCTGCTTTTTTAACTGCTTCAATTTGCTGAAAAACCAACGAGATAATTTTGTCTTGTTCTGCTAAGCCTTTGTCAGTCAATTCAATATAAAAGGTAAAATCGCCACGGTTGCGACTAACATCATTATTCGCTACTGATTGAACACCGCTGTCAGACAGTCCTTGTTTAATCAAATAATCGGACAATGTGCCGTCAGTATTATTATTGAACACATAAGCGAGATAATCCCCTGTTTTATGCTTAAACTGAGCTTTATCTTCAGGCATATCAAAGGAAATTGCTAACATCTTGCTGGGTTTCACTGGTTTATAATGGATCATCACCGATTTATCTTCTGCACGGAAAAATGGCATATCCACCGTCGGCGCGGTGAGCTTTTTATTTTCAACCTTACCTAAAGTCTGTTCTGCGAGTTTTGCTAGTTTTTCAATCGGTTGATTAGCATAAAGCACCGCTTTCATTAAGTTTGCAGAATAGTATTGTTGATAAAATTTCACTAATTCATCTTGTAACTTACTCTCGGCTTTATCGGATAGAGTGACATTATTCCCAACGGCAAATTTAGTAATCGGGTGGTTAGGGTTAGCGGTAGCAAGATTAACATCTTGCATTAAAAAGCCATCGTTGGATTTTGCTCGCACCATCTCCGCATTAACCGCATTCACTTCTTTTTTGGCATTCGCTTCGGACAATAGCGGTTGTGCAAAAGCATCAGCAAGGCGAGCCACCGCTTCATCAAAGGCGTTGTTATTTACTTCAAGATAATAAACGGTACGATCTGACGCAGTAAAGGCATTATTGTAGCCCCCGTTTTTCGTTAAAAAGCCATCTAAACTGTTGGTTTCAGGAAAGGCTTTTGACCCCATCAAAATCATATGTTCTAAATAGTGAGCCAAACCTTGTTGCTTAACTGGGTCGTCCATTGAACCGACAGGCAAACCGACAGACATTAGCGATTTATTTGCTTTGTCATCTGAAATCAGCAATACTTCCATTCCATTCGCAAGGCGAATACCTTGATAGATAGCTTTATCCGTTGGGCTTTTATTAATGGTTGTTTTGATTAGTTCAAAGCCTAACTGCTGTTGAGTATTTGTGATAATGGTAGGTTGGGTCGCAGAATTTGCAAAAACAGGCAAGGAAGCCACCGCTCCTAAGCCTAAGATTAACGATAAACTGTAACTTAATAATGATTTTTTCATTGTTTCTCCTGTTCTATAGAAAAATAGAATCAACTTCTACATAAATTAGAGAAGCATTTTAAAAATAAGTTCCATATTTCCTAAAAAATATATTTGTTCTCTCTAATTTGTAACACTGAGAATATTCAATTATAACAAATCCTTCATATGCTATCAGACGCATTATTCTCATAGTAGCTAAACTTGCTAAAAATGTGATCTAGATTACAAAACTAAAACGTTTTAGCAAAATTTGCTTTCTTAGCTAAACCGTTTTAGTTAAAATGCCACTGTTTAATTTTTAGTATTTCTATACACAATAGGTGGTAACTATGAACTTTCCTCAAATCGCTCAACAAGTGATTGATAAACTCGGGGGCAAAGATAACATCTCTGCCGCAGCACACTGTGCAACCCGTTTGCGTATGGTGGTTAAAGATGAAACTTTAATCGATAAAGAAGGCATTGAGAACATTGAAGGCGTTAAAGGTCAGTTCTCGGTTGCAGGTCAATACCAAATTATTTTTGGTTCTGGCACAGTAAATAAAGTTCACGCTGAATTGACGAAAATCTTAGGTATTGGCGATATGACAACATCTGAAGTTGCTAGTACTGGTGCTGACAAACAAGGTTTCTTACAAAGCGTTGTAAAAGGTTTAGCGGATATTTTCGTACCTATCATTCCGGCTATCGTCGCTGGCGGTTTGTTAATGGGTATTCACTCAATGCTTACTGCAAAAGGCTTCTTTGCAGAAGGTTTGAATGTTGTTGATATGTACCCAGGTATTGCGGATTTAGTGGACTTAATGAACACTTTCGCAAATGCACCATTCGTGTTCTTGCCAGTTCTTTTAGGTTTCTCTGCAACCCGTAAATTCGGCGGTAACCCATTCTTAGGGGCTGCACTTGGTATGTTATTAGTTCACCCTGCATTAGCAGACGGTTGGAACTATGCATTAACCCTTGCAAATGGCAAAATCCAGTACTGGAATGTACTTGGTTTAGAAATTGAGAAAGTAGGTTATCAAGGTACTGTTATCCCTACTTTAGTTTCTGCGTGGGTATTAGCAACTTTAGAGAAAGGCTTCCGCAAAGTTGTTCCTTCATTCTTGGATAACTTAATCACGCCATTATTCTCATTATTCATTGCAGGTTTCTTAGCGTTCACTATCATTGGTCCATTAGGTCGTGAAGCAGGTTCATTAATCTCTGCAGGTTTAACTTGGTTATACGATAGCTTAGGCTTTGTAGGCGGTGCGATCTTCGGTACATTCTACGCACCAATCGTTATCACAGGTATGCACCAAACCTTTATTGCGGTAGAAACACAATTATTAGCAGAAGTGGCGAACACTGGCGGTACATTTATCTTCCCTATCGCTGCAATGTCTAACATTGCTCAAGGTGCAGCGTGTTTAGGTGCCGCATTCGTGATGAAAGATGCGAAAGTGCGTGGTATGGCTGTTCCATCAGGTATCTCAGCATTATTAGGTATCACAGAGCCAGCAATGTTCGGTGTGAACTTACGTTACCGTTATCCATTTATCGCAGCAATGATTGCAGCGGGTACATCAAGTGCATTTATCGCACTATTCAATGTAAAAGCAATCGCATTAGGTGCAGCAGGTTTACCAGGTATTCCATCAATTAAACCTGAAAGCCTTGCGATGTACTGTGTTGGTATGGCAATTTCAGCGTCAATTGCATTCGTTATTACCGTAATTCTAGGTAAACGTGCACAAGCAAAACGTAAACTAATTGATTAGATTATAATAAACGGGCTGTATTCCCTTAATACAGCCCGTTTCACATAAGACTTTAAATTCCTATAGATATTTAAAATCTATCATAACTACTCCACCAACCCTTTCTTCAATCTCTCAAAATAACTTCTGGTTTCTTCAATCACAACGTGGCGTAAGCCGATCAACGCGACTAAGTTAGGGAATGCCATTAAGCCGTTTACAATATCTGCAATTGTCCAAATCGTATTGAGTTTGATAAATGGTGCAACGGCAATCAGCATAATGAAGATCAAGCGGTAGAATTTAATTCCTTTGGTGCGTCCGCCTGTCAGATAGACTAAACAACGTTCGCCGTAGTAACACCAGCCTAAAATTGTGGTGAATGCAAAAAATACAAGGCTGATGGTGACAATCATTGCTCCGATAGAGCTTGCTAAACCTTCTGAGAAAGCTGAGTTAGTTAAAACCGCCCCTTGTGTCGGACCTGTCCATACCCCCGTCAATACAATCACTAAGCCTGTCATTGAACAGACAATAATGGTATCAAGGAATGTACCAGTCATTGAGATCAACCCTTGACGAACAGGCTCTTTAGTATGTGCAGCCGCTGCGGCAATAGGTGCAGAGCCTAAGCCCGACTCGTTAGAGAATATCCCACGAGCAACCCCAGCTTGAATAGCTTGTAAGACGGTAAAACCAATTACACCGCCTAATGCAGCTTCGGGGTTAAAAGCGGCTTTTACGATAAAGACAATGGTATCTGGCACCTTATCGGCGTGAAGCACTAAAATCAGCAGGGAAGCCCCAACATAGCTAATCGCCATAAAAGGCACGATCACCATTGAAATTTTTGAGATACGTTTTACACCGCCGAGTGTAATTGCCGCAACGGTAAGCGTTAAGATAACGGCGGTAATGCTAATCGGAATGTTGAACGTATCTTGTAATGATGTGGTAATTCCATTGACCTGAGGGAAAGTACCAATACCAAAGAGAGCCACCATTACCCCAAATATCGCAAACAGTTTTGCCAGCCATTTCCATTTCTGTCCCATACCCATTTCGATATAGTACATCGGTCCGCCAGCAATATAGCCGTCTTTATCTTTGCCTCTGAATTTCACCGCCAATAGACATTCGGCATATTTAGTTGCCATACCAAACAGGGCAATGAGCCACATCCAGAAAATTGCCCCTGGTCCTCCAGTTTGAATAGCAGTGGCGACCCCGACGATATTACCTGTGCCGATAGTGGCGGCAAGTGCAGTGGCTAATGCACCTAAAGCAGAAATATCCCCTGATTGATTATCGCCTTTTTCTGATTTGAACATATAAGAAAAGGCTCTAGGTAAGTGGAAAAATTGCAGTAATTTAAGTTTAAGGGTGAAGTAGATCCCCACACCTGAAACTAATAACAACAGTGGTGGTCCCCAAACGATACTATTTATTGAGCTAAGAATGATGTCAATTGACATAAATAATTCCTCGTAAAAATAACTTACAAGGAAAGAAAAGCAATAAGACAAGCGGAATGATGTGATGAATTTTTTGCGTGTTTCAAGGATACCTGACACAAAAGCAATAAATATAATCCCACCGCTTGAAATGATGGTTACTTTTCTCCCCTGTCCTTTTGCCTGAGCGTTTCGCATTCATTGCTTTCGCCTTCGGCGTCCATTTTCTGCTATGCAGAGTGGATCTCTCCAAGGGTTCGTCCAATAGCTGTCCTCGCTGTCGCACCTGAAAGATTTTACCTCGTCGGTGTAGGGTTATTCCCCACTCTCCAGCTATCTTCATCCGAACTGCTTTTTTAAAGCGTTGCGAATTTTAATGTTTCTTTTATTGTCGTCAAGATCACTGTTCAATTTTTTTGGCAAGAAAGGGCAAATAGTGGTAGGATAACGGCTATCTTTATTTAAAGAAAAGTAAACGAATGAAAGAGATTTTACGCATTGCTACTCGTCAAAGTCCTCTAGCACTTTGGCAGGCAAATTTCGTTAAAGACGCATTAGAACAGCGTTTTCCACAATTATCAGTCGAGCTGGTTACAATGGTAACAAAAGGCGACATCATTTTAGATACACCGTTAGCAAAAATCGGTGGAAAGGGCTTATTTGTCAAAGAGTTAGAGTTAGCCTTACTCGAAAACCGAGCAGATATTGCCGTCCATTCAATGAAAGATGTACCGATGACTTTTCCTGAAGGGCTAGGGCTTGCGGTCATTTGTGAGCGTGAAGATCCAAGAGATGCGTTTGTATCTAATCACTATGCAAACCTTGAAGCCTTACCAGCAGGGGCTGTTGTGGGGACATCAAGCCTACGCCGTCAATGTCAGCTAATGGCAAAATATCCGCATTTACAGATCAAATCCTTACGAGGCAATGTCGGAACTCGCCTGAGCAAATTAGATAATGGTGAATATGATGCGATTATTTTAGCTTCAGCAGGCTTAATCCGCTTAGGCTTAAGCGAACGTATCCGCACCTTTATCCCTGTAGAAACATCACTACCAGCCTGTGGGCAAGGGGCAGTTGGGATTGAAACCCGTTTGAATGACGAGCGAGTGTTAGCCTATCTTGCAGAGTTAAATCACCAACCGACCGCTTACTGTGTACAAGCAGAGCGAGCAATGAACAGTCGTTTACAAGGCGGTTGCCAAGTGCCTATCGGCGGTTTTGCAACATTAACAGGTGATGAAATTGAATTAAATGCCCTCGTCGGTTCATTAGACGGTTCAACCATTGTAAGAGCGTCAGCAAAAGGCAACATAAAAGAGGCAGAGAAATTAGGTGTTGAAGTGGCAGAAGCGTTACTTGCAAAAGGGGCTGATCACATTTTAAAAACCGTTTATCAAAGCGAATAGTATGAATGTTTTAATTACACGTCCCGATCATCGAGGGCAACAATTAGTTGAAATGTTGGCAGAACAGCAAATTTTTGCCATTCATCAACCGCTGTTTCGAGTTGAAGCAGGGGCGGATTTGCCGACCTTGCCAAGCAGTTTATCTCGTTTAAATTCGGGGGATTATGTTTTTGCCGTGTCAAAAAATGCCGTTGATTTTGCAACTGAAACCTTAAAGCAAACGGGATTTCACTGGCGAAGTGATTTACTCTATTTTGCCGTTGGACAACGTTCGGCAAACCATTTCGCTTCCCAAATTGAACAAGCGGTACGTTACCCTATTCAATCAGAAAACAGTGAAGGGCTACTGGCACTGCCTGAAATGGCTCAGTTGTCTGGAAAAAATGTTCTGATTTTACGCGCAGATACAGGGCGAGAATTTTTTGCTGAACAGGCAACTTCACGAGGTGCTGAAGTGCAGATCCTCGAATGTTATCGCCGTACAATGTTGGCGGATAATTTAAGCGAACAGATAAGCCTCGCAAAACGAGCAGGAACAGATACCATTGTCGTGACAAGCGGTGAGATTTTAACCACGTTTATCGAACAGACCGCAGAAGCGGATCTGCCTTGGCTCTACCAATGTCGTTTAATTGTGGTTGGCAAACGTATCGCCACACTTGCCCGAAAATCAGGCTGGAAAAGCGAACAAATTCAAATTTCAATGAAAGCGGATAATCATAGTCTGCTGGAAACAATACTCAACTGTGGGAAATTTTAACTAAAATAGGTGAACATTATGTCGAAACAGAGCAAAAAGCCAAAAGCGGTTGAAGCAACAGAAAACGTTGCAGAAAACCTTGAGCCAGTCGTGACTGAAGATGTGAAAGTCGATGTAGAACAAGCGGTAGTCTCTGAGCCAGAAATGGTAAAAGAGACAGAGGAAGTCACCGCTATTGATCCAAAAACTGAAGAAGAGGAAAAACAAGTGGAAATTGCTCAACCTATTCAATCAGAACAACCAAAACAATCATCAGGGGGAAAAGCACTCTCTCTGCTGGCTATCTTGATTGCCTTAGGCGTGGGGGCAACAGGGTATTTCTTCGGCAACCAAAAATTTGCTCAACTTGATACACAAATTCAAGCATTACAAGCAAAAGCAACCCAAAATCAACCCGAACAAACAGTTGCTGAAATCCCTAACTTTGATGAAGAAAAAGTCAAAATTGCCAAACTTACTCAAGATTATCAACAATCATTAGATAAAATTGCACAGTTAGAGAATGCACAAACGGCTTATACTCAGCAAATCAACGCCCTACAAAGCCAAATTCAAAAATTAGGGGCGACACCAAAAGCAGACCAAAGTGAATGGCTATTATCTGACGCTGATTTCTTACTTAACAATGCCTTACGCAAAGTAGTGTTAGATAACGATATTGATACGGCTCGTAGCTTGCTTATTGAAGCGGATAACGTATTAAGCCAAGTGAGCGATAATCGAGTTCTTAACATTCGTGAAGCGATTAAACAAGACCTCAGCCAACTTGCTAGTGTAAACAATGTTGATCAAAATAATTTAATGCAACGATTAACGCAATTAGCGAATTTGCTTGATGATATGCCGATGATCGACAACACGGCGGAAGAAGAAAGTGTTGACACAGGCGAAGTGAGTAACTCAGTGCAAGACTGGCAACAAAACCTAGAAAAAAGTGCGAACTCTTTCTTAAATCACTTTATCCGCATTAGCGATAAAGCGACGGCAAAAGAGAAAGCTTTTGTTGCACCAAATCAAGAGATTTACTTACGAGAAAATATCCGCTTACGTTTACAAATTGCGATTTTGGCAATCCCACGTCAGCAAAATGAACTCTATAAACAATCGCTTGAAGCAGTTAGCACTTGGGTGAGAAGTTACTTTGATGTGCAGAATGAACAAGTCAAAACCTTCTTAAAAGAAATTGACGAGATGATTGAACAATCTATCTACATTGACGCACCAAATCGCCTGCACAGTTTAGGCTTATTAGATCAACTGCTCAATAAAGCCCCTAAACCGATTAGCAAAATTCAGTTGGAACAAGACAAATCCCTTGAGCAAGCAACACCAGCTCAAGAAACACCAACCGAAGCAAAACCTGCTACAGAGCAACAATAGGAGATAGATTATGTTTCGCGTTCTCTTTTTAATGCTAATTGTCCTTGCAGGCTTAATTTTAGGGCCTTATATTTCGGGGCATCAAGGTTATGTACGCATTGAAACCGCAGGCAAAGTGATTGAAATGAGCCTAGTAATGCTCGTGGTCTTTTTTGCGGTAGCTATGGCAGTGGTTTATGCAATAGAGTGGATTGTCCGCCGTTTCTTTGGGTTAAGTCGAGGTGCTTATCAATGGTTTGGCGATCGCAAACGTAAAAAAGCACAACAGCAAACCCTCAAAGGCTTAATGAAAATGACCGAAGGGGATTACTCTAAAGCGGAGAGATTAATTGCAAAAAATGCAAAACACGCCGCCGAGCCAGTGTTAAACTTCATCAAAGCTGCCGAAGCTGCTCAACAACGAGGCGACGAACTCAATGCGAACAAGTATTTAATTGAAGCCGCTAAAATCGCTGGCCCAAACAATGTTGCCGTTGAAATTGCTCGCACACGAATTTTACTGCTACAAGGCAAACTCCCTGCGGCACGCAGTGCGGTCGATAGCTTATTAGTCCTTGCTCCAAACAACGTTGAAGCCTTACGCCTTGCGATTGAAATCTACCAAAAATCGAAGGCTTACAAAGCACTCGATGACGTATTAGAACAAATCGGACAACGTAGTTTCTTATTGGCAGAAGAGTACGAAAGACTTGAACAGCAAGTCAATGACGGCTTATTAGATGAAATTATGAATGAAGAAGGTCAAGAAGGCTTATTAAAATGGTGGGATAATCAACCAAGCCGCCGCCGTCGTTCTATTTACGTTCGCGTTGGCTTGATTAAACGCTTAATTGACACAGACGATCACGAGTCTGCTCAAGAAATCGCTCTTGAAACTGTGAAAAAATATCAAGATGAACAACTTGTGTTGCTCTATCCAGAATTAACACGCTTACAAGTTGATGAAGAACATAAACTATTCAAAGTTCTCTTAAAACGCAACAGCAAAGCGGAAGAGCGTTACAGTGACGATTACGCGCGTGTACTAGGTTATATCCACACCAGAGCAGGACATTTCGACAAAGCGAAACCTTACTTTGTGCAACTGCTTGAGCATAAAGAGTGTATCGCGAAAGATCGCATTATGGCACTGTATGTCGCAGAGCAGACCCACGATGTCGAATTAGCGAATAGATTAAAACAAGAAGATCTGAAAGAGGTCAATGTCGAAGCCAAACCAGTGGAAACAGTGTTGGCGTTGCCACAAGAGATCGAAAAATAATGACTATAAAGGCAGCTTCTCAAAAGCTGCCTTTATTATATCCAGATTAAAAAGATTAGACTAAAATAAATTAATGGTTACCTTGACTCCGTCCCCTCAATTACATCCTCTAACTCTTCCAAATTACATGATATTCTCTATTCTCAGCATCATTGGAAATTAAAAAACGTGCAAAAATATCATCCATCTCATCATTCTGATTTATCAAACCAATCCAAACTTCAGCAAAAGCATCTGGATCAATTAAAACACCGATTTCTTGCTCCCAATTTTCACTAGTTTCAACCATTTCCACCGCTCCACGTTCTTCAAATTGCAAATTAAAAAGTAAAATATCTGCAGGCTCTAAATTATCTGAAGCCATTTCTAAAAAAATATCATATGCAAGCTCAATTGCTTCATCAGGGGACAAATTAGCCATTATATTTCTCTCTTATATCAAATCACATTTGAAAAAATCATAATAGTGATTTACCAATAAACATTAATTAGATTAATAGAAAATATTATTGTATAAAATAATATCCACATTCATATACATCCAAACTTTAGACTAAAACAACTTAAATAAAAAGAAATATATATGAAGAATAGATTCTAAATTGATTGTTGATTTTCTACTTTATCTAGATATACCCCATCATTCGCAACAAACTGCGAGTATATTCAATCGCCTCAGCACGATTTGCCACGCCGATTTTCTGGTAGAGATTGCGTATATGGGTTTTGATGGTGGTCATTGCAACAACCAGTTCTTGAGAGATCTGTTCGTTGCTGTAACCTGAATAAATTAACCCTAGCACTTGCCATTCTCGTTGAGTAAGCGGACTGATTTTGAGCAGTTCTGGCACTTGTGGGTTAGCAAGTAAGTTTTTGACAAACTCTTCATCAAAATGTGCTGTTTTATGGCGGTTATGCTGGTTAATGCTACGCAAAATAAATTGGGCTTTATGGGTAGAAAGTTCTTCTAATACATTAAGTTGCAGTAGCTGGCGAATTTGCTGTGCCATTATTTCGCCTTCAATCACAAATGCACTGATAAAGTTGGTCTGTTGGCTTAAATTTAGGGCTTGAATGAGATCTCTTTGAGCTAAATCAGGCTTGCCTTGTAAAGTGTAAACTCGATTACGCAAAATTAATGCACGTTGGCTATCGCTCACTAAATTAAAAATCGCTGTAGTACGTAGTAAGCTGTTGAGAATACGCAATGCTTGTTCGTAATCTCCTTGTAGCAGGTAACAACGGGCGATATTTCGCCATTGGCGTTGGGTAAAGTGGTTATGCTCTTGACTAGGGAAATTGGCTTGAGCCAGCCAGCCTTCTAAATAGCGAGTTTCATTCCGCATTTGCCAATAGATTAGCTGGATTTCATCAAGTGCTGTTACCCAGTCTTTATGGGGCGAACAACGAGCCAGTAGCATTCGGCACTGCTCAATTAGACGTTCTGCGTTGTTTAAATCCCCTTTGGTTAGGGAAATTTTGGCTAATAAGGCAAGGCTTTGAATACGTTCTTCTTCCTTTTCTAACACTTCAATACCTGCATTCGCCATTGCTTCAGCTTGGTCAAGATGGTGCCATTCCCATAAAATTTGCCCTTTTAAGCGTAGCAAAAATTCATTCATCGGAATTTGATGAAATTCTTTGGTTTGTAAAGTGGTTTCTTTTAATAAATCATAGGCGGATTGCCAAAAGCCTTGTGCCGATAGGATTTCAGACTGTTGTAATTTAGACCAAAGCCAGTGGTGATACGCTCGCTGACTGGTTGCCATTTTTTCAACTTGTTGCATTAAGGCTAAACTTTCTTTGAGATAACCACGACAATGTTGAGCTTCACCAATCACGGATTTCGCCACAATTTGGGCATAATCAAATTCATCAGACAAATTAGCTAAGGCTTGGTTGGCAATTAAATAGGCTTGTTCTTCGTCGCCAGCATTGATTGCCACTTGGGCTTTTAATGCGTCAAAACGCCCTTGCAAACTCTCAGTAAGCGGTAACTTTGGTTGGAATTTTTGCAAAATACCGCTTACTTCTTGGTGACGGTGCTGACTTTGTGCTAACCACGCTTTGAGTAGAACAAGATTTTCATTTTGCCATATCTGTTCTGATGGCAAGTGGCTTAAACAGTCTTCCAATAATTTGAGTTGCCCTTGATGGAATAATGCCCAGCCGTGTTCTTGCAGTATTTGGTAGAGCGTTTGTGGATCTTCTAGCATTTGAGCGTGGTAGAGAGCTTCTGAGCCATAGCCCAGTTTTAGCCACATCATTGCGGCAGTTTGGTGTAGCTGTTGCCATTCATTTGGTAATTCCAAGCGACAACTTTGTGAGAGATAGGCAGCTAAAATCGGGTGAAATTTCCACCAGATTTCGTCATCATCGTGGGTCATTCGTGTGATGAACAATCCCAATTTTTCTAGCTCATCTAACCGCTTGACCCCATTTTCATCTTGAGTAAGAGCTACAACCAACTTTTCATTCATTGAACGTAAAACCGCACAACGTTGCATAAAGCGTTTGATGTCAGGATCGACATAATGAAAAACTTCTTCGTTAAGATAGTCAGCGATATGTTGCTGATTGAGCTTGGTCAGTAATTTTTCAGGGAAATGTAACAGTTCTGCATTTTGTTTAATGGCAAAGATCATCAGTTGCAATGCCGTTGCCCAGCCTTCCACACGTTCACATAACGCAAAAATCACTTCGTCACTCAATGTTTCATTGAGTTTTTGTTCAAAAAATTGACGGGTTTCTGCTGGGGTAAAGGCTAGCTGATGCACGTCAATTTCGAGCAGTTTTTCGTGAATACGCAAGTTGGTAATGCTTAATGGTGGCGTAAGGCGAGAAAGTAGCACTAGGCTCATTGTATCAGGTTGATGTTTCAACCAAAAACGCAGGGCATCGTGGATTTCGGGATTATCAATCAGGTGGTAATCGTCAATAATCAGATAAAACCGACGGGGAACATTATCCAGTAAGACCAAGAGCTGTCCAAAATAATCCACCAAGTTATTTTTATAGGTTATCCCTTGCAGTGAAATGCCTGTGGCTTTGGTTAATGCCGATGAAAAATAGTGACAAAACTGTTCAGCGTTATTATCGCTTTCATCTAAAGCAAACCAAGCGACTTGCTCATTTTTCGCTAATAAGCGTTCTTTCCATTGGGAAATTAATGTCGTTTTGCCATAGCCAGCAGGGGCAATCACGACAGTTAAAGGGTAGTGCGGAACATCGGCAAGTTTTTTTAAAAGCTCACTGCGTTCAATATTTTGATTTGCTGAACGTGTGTTTTGTGTAGATTTACTGGAAATCAGTTTGGTAGGTATGAGCTTTGTAACAACTTGCATTTTGCCTCCGTATCTATGATGGGAATGGATTGTAGCAAACTTTGTAATAAACTTCATACACAAAAAGAACAGTATTACCCATGGGCAGTAATAGCTTCTCTTTCCATTACCTCCCAAATCAGTACAATCTCACTAAGTTTAATGCAATCTCAAACCACTTTTATACTTTCATTACTTCACTTTATTAAATCACTTACAAGCGGTAGGAAAACTGCTAAAATTTGCGAAATTTTTATTTCAACAGATATTCTATGGCTTTAATTAACCTTTCTAACGCCTACTTAGGCTTTGGCGATCATCCACTACTTGATCACACTGAATTACACATTGAACAGGGCGAACGTGTCTGTCTTGTCGGACGAAACGGGGCAGGCAAATCGACCTTAATGAAAGTGCTGGCTGGCGAAGTTCAGCTAGACGATGGCAAGTTGATTTTTGAAAAAGATATTGTTGTCACCCGTTTAGAACAAGATCCGCCCCGCCATATTGAAGATACCGTTTTTGATTATGTCGCAGAAGGGATCGCGCATTTAGCCGATCTTTTAAAGCAATATCACCACATTTCTCAACAAATGCTGACAGATTACAGCGATACGCTGATGTCGCAACTTTCGCAAGTTCAGGCCCAACTAGAACACGCAAACGGTTGGCAGTTTGAAAACCGTATTCAAGATACCTTGAAGCTGTTAGAGCTTGATCCTGAAAAACGGTTGTGCGAGCTGTCGGGCGGTTGGGTTCGCCGTGCGGCGTTGGCTCGTGCGTTGGTGGCGGATCCTGATGTGTTACTGTTGGACGAACCGACCAACCATTTAGATGTGGATACGATTGCTTGGTTAGAAAATCTGTTGTTAGAGTTTAAAGGTAGTATTATTTTCATCTCTCACGACCGTGCTTTTATTCGTAAAATGGCAACTCGTATCGTTGATTTAGATCGGGGCAAACTAGTTTCCTATCCAAGTAATTACGATGTTTACCTTGAAACTAAAGCCGAAGACTTGCGTGTAGAAGCCTTACAAAATGAGCTGTTTGATAAAAAATTAGCCCAAGAAGAAGTTTGGATCCGCCAAGGGATTAAAGCTCGTCGCACTCGTAATGAAGGACGTGTGAGAGCCTTGAAAGCCTTGCGAGAAGAGCGTAAAGCACGCCGAGAAGTACAAGGCACGGTAAAAATTCAGCTCGATCAGACCGCTCGTTCAGGCAAAATTGTATTTGAAGTGGAAAATGCCAGTTACGAAGTGACAGGCAAAACCTTGCTGAAAAACTTCAGCACTACGATTTTGCGTGGCGATAAAATTGCCTTTATCGGTGCAAACGGGATTGGTAAAACGACGTTGATTAAGTTATTGCTTGGCGAAATTCAACCGACAGCAGGAACAGTGCGTTGCGGAACCAAGCTAGAAGTTGCCTATTTCGATCAATACCGAGCAGAGCTTGATCCTGAAAAGACGGTGATGGACAACGTAGCGGACGGCAAGCAAGATATTGAAGTCAATGGGGTAAAACGTCACGTTCTTGGCTATTTGCAAGATTTCTTATTTCCACCGAAACGAGCGATGACCCCAGTTAAAGCGTTATCGGGCGGTGAGCGTAACCGATTGTTATTAGCTAAATTATTGTTGAAACCAAATAACTTACTGATTTTGGACGAACCCACCAACGATCTTGATGTAGAAACCTTAGAGCTACTGGAAGAGATGTTGGCGGATTATCAAGGCACTTTGATTATTGTCAGCCACGATCGTCAATTTATCGACAATACTGCAACGGAATGCTACATCTTTGAAGGCGAAGGGGTTGTGAATAAATATATCGGTGGCTACCACGATGCGAAGCAACAACAGGCTAATTATTTTGCCTCAAAAGCTCCCCTCCGTCCTTCGGACACCTCCCCCCGCAATCAGGGAGAGGGCAATGGGAATTTGCAAAAAAACGTTGAGAAAGCACCGCTTGTAGAAAGCGAGAATGCCCCCCTCCGTCCTGCGGACACCTCCCCCCGCAAGCAGGGGGAGGGAAAGAAGGTCAAACTTTCTTATAAAGAACAACGAGAGTTAGAAGCCCTGCCTGAAAAAATGGAACAGCTTGAAGCAGAAATTGAAGCCTTACAAGCCGAAGTGAATAGTGCGGATTTCTTTACTAAAGATCCAAGCTATACGCAAACCCAGTTACAAAAACTGGCGGATACGGAAATGGCATTAGAACAAGCGTTTGAACGTTGGGAAGAGCTTGAGAATATTAAGAATGGCATTTGTTAATACAGTTACCTAAAACTTGGGGCATAGTAGAAAAAGATAAATTCCCCTGTTCTACTATGCCTTGCTGATTTACAAATTCGACGCTTCAATTAACCGCTTGGTGTACTCGTCTTTTGGTTGCTCGAAGATCTGTTTGGCTTCGCCCTGCTCTACCACTTCCCCTTTGCTCATCACAATTACTCTGTTACTCAATGCTCTTACCACCGCTAAATCGTGGCTGATAAAAATGTAGCTTAAGCCATATTTGCGTTGGAGATTATTCAGTAATTCTACCACCGTTAATTGTGTTGAACGGTCAAGGGCTGAGGTTGGCTCATCAAGTAAGACGAATTTTGGCTCAAGAATAATCGCTCTGGCAATCGCAATCCGTTGGCGTTGTCCGCCTGAAAACTCGTGGGGATAACGGTTGATCATTGATGGCGAAAGATTAACTTCTTCCAAAGTTTTCATCACTTTTTGACGACGCTCTTCTTTGCTCATTTGTGGATAATGCACGGATAAGCCTTCGCCGACGATCTCACCGACTGTCAAGCGTGGAGAGAGTGAGTTAAACGGATCTTGGAATACCATTTGCATATCTTTCTTCAAGGCTTGACGCTGTTCGTTGGATAGCGTTGCGATCTCTTGATCTGCAAAGGCAATTTTTCCTCGATAGGTTAAGATCTGCATAATCGCTCGCCCAAGTGTCGATTTGCCTGATCCCGACTCGCCCACGATCCCTAAGGTTTCTCCTACTTTCAGATCGAGTGAAATATTTTTCACGGCATTAAATACTTTGGTCGGTTTGCCAAATAGATTGCGTTTTAAAATGTAATCTATATCCACATTTTCTGCAGTAATGAGCGTTGGAGCATTTTCCGCCACTTGATGTTTTAGATCGCTTGGTATCGGCGTAAGTAGCTCAATGGTGTAAGGGTGCAGAGGGTTTTTAAAGACTTCTTCAGTGTTCCCTCGCTCAATGATTTCGCCATTTTGCATTACACATACATCGTCACTGTATTTATGCACTAAACGAAGATCGTGGGAAATCAAAATGATCGCCATTCCCATATCTGCTTGCAGATCGTGCATTAAGTCTAAAATTTCCGCTTGAGTAGTTACGTCAAGGGCAGTGGTTGGTTCATCTGCAATCAATAAGTCAGGTTTATTGATGATCGCCATTGCAATCATTATGCGTTGCAACTGTCCGCCTGAAAACTCGTGAGGATAGCAGACCATTTTTTTCTCAGCATCTGGGATTTTCACTTTCTGTAACATCGCTAATGCTTTTTCGTGAGCCTGCTGTTTGCTCAACAGTGGATTATGGGTACTCACCGCTTCGGCAACCTGTTCCCCAATCCGCATAAATGGGTTAAGAGAGGTCATCGGCTCTTGGAAAATCATACCGATACGATCACCTCGCAATGATTGCATCTGCTTATCTGAGAAACGTAAAATATCTTGCCCTTCAAAAATAATCGAAGAATTTTCGCCATAGGTAACAATGTTATGTGGCAGCAATTGCATTATCGACATTGAAGTGACCGATTTCCCTGATCCTGACTCGCCGACAATCGCTAAAGTTTGTCCTTTTTCCACACTGAAAGAAACCGAACGCACTGCGTGTACCAATTCTTCATCGGTTTTAAGATAGACATCTAAATTATTGACTTCTAATAATTTCATTGTGCAACTTCCTATTTGTCTTTCGGATCGAGGGCATCACGCAAACCATCGCCAATAAAGTTAAAACAGAACAAGGTTAAACAGAGGAAAAAGGCTGGGAATGCCAATAACCACGGTGATGTTTCCATTTGAGCGGCACCATCGCTTAATAAAGCTCCCCAACTGCTCATCGGCTCTTGTGTGCCTAAACCTAAGAAACTTAAAAAGGACTCAAAGAGTATTAATGCTGGCACTTCAAGGGAAGCGTAAACCACCACGATACCTAATACATTCGGGATAATGTGCTTCCAGATGATTTGGCGTTTCGGCACACCGCAGACAATCGCCGCTTCAATAAACTCTTTGTTTTTTAAGCTAAGGGTTTGTCCTCGCACGATACGAGCAAGGCTTAACCACGCAATCATACCGATTGCCACAAAAATCAACAGAATGTTTTGACCGAAGAATGTCACCAATAAAATCACAAAGAACATAAATGGGAATGAGCCTAAAATTTCGAGCAAACGCATCATCACCATATCGACTTTGCCGCCAACATAGCCCGAAATTGCCCCATAGGTTGTGCCAATGACAACGGCAATCAATGCCCCTGCAATCCCAACCATCAGCGAAATTCGTCCGCCCATTGCAATTCGTACCAACAAGTCACGACCAGAGGCATCAGTACCAAAATAATGTCCTGATGCAAAATCAGGGGCGGCACTCATCATATTCCAATCTGTATCTTCATAGCTAAATGGCATTAACATCGGTGCAAAAGTGATGAATAACACCACAAAAAAGAGAATGATCAGACTACTTACCGCCGCTTTATTACGGAAAAAGCGACGACGAGCATCTTGCCATAAACTGCGACCTTCCACGGCGATGTCAGCGGTCTGTTCCGCTAATTTTTCTGCAAGTTCTTGATTTTTCTTATTATTAATTAACATCTCACACTCCTTATGAATAACGAATTTTCGGGTCAATCACAGCATAAAGAATATCAACCACCGCATTAAAGAAAATGGTTAATGTGCCGACCAAAATCGTTAAACTTAACACAAGGGAATAGTCACGGTTTAATGCCCCATTGACGAAAAGCTGTCCGATACCAGGTAAACCAAAGACACTTTCGATTACCATTGATCCTGTAATAATCCCCACAAACGCAGGGGCAAGATAGCTAATCACAGGTAACATAGCTGGGCGTAAAGCGTGTTTAAAAATGATTTTACCCATCGGCAAGCCTTTAGCTCGTGCAGTACGAATAAAATTAGAATGTAGCACTTCAATCATTGAACCGCGCGTAATACGCGCAATCCCTGCGACATAGGCAATGGTAAGCGATAAAACAGGTAACACCATATAATAGAGCTGACCGCCATTCCAACCGCCAGCGGGTAGCCATTTGAGATAAATGGCAAAAATTAACACTAAAAGAGGGGCAAAGACGAAGCTCGGCATAATAATCCCCGTCATCGCAAAGGACATTATAAAGTAGTCCCACCTACTATTTTGCTTCAAGGCTGCCACCGTTCCTGCCAGCAAGCCAAGAGTTACCGCAAAGCAAAAAGCAACAATCCCCAGTTTAAATGAAACAGGAAAAGCAGAAGCAATTAAATCATTAACGGTTTGATCTTTATATTTAAAAGAAGGACCAAAATCCCCCTGAGCTAAGTTCTCAAGGTAGATAAAATACTGTTTATATAAGGGTTCATTTAAGTGATATTTGGCTTCAATATTTGCTATCACTTCAGGTGGATAAGCACGCTCAGAGGTAAATGGGCTACCTGGTGCTAACCGCATTAGAAAAAACGAAAATGTGATTAAAATAAAAAGCGTTGGAACCGCTTCTAAAATCCTTTTTATTATAAATTTCAACATTGCTCGGTTCTCCGATCCACACAACAAAAGAAAACAAGCGGAGCGATTTTTGGCAAAATTTGCAAAGATTTTAAAAAATCGCACCGCTTAAAAGTTACTGCTTAATGATATAAAGGTTTCTTAATAAAATATTATCTTGCGGATCTTTACCCTCATAACCTTTCACGAATGGCTTAACTAAACGTGGGTTTACATAGTTATAAATAGGAATGATTGCATAATCTTTCGCTAACTGAGCTTCTGCTTTTGCATAAGCTGCCGCACGCTCTTCCGCATTGCCTGCTTGGTATGCCGCATTGATTTCAGCATCATAAGCCGCGCTCTTATAACGAGCGGTGTTGTTACTTGAGTTAGACAAGAAGTACTTACCGAAAGTCGATGCTTGGTTATAGTCAGCCGCCCAACCTGCACGCGCCACATCATAGTTACCTGCACGGCGTGTATCTAAGAAGGTTTTCCACTCTTGGTTTTCAAGTTTAATATCAACTAAACCGCCTGTGTTTTGTTTTAAGATCGACTGTGCTGCAATCGCAATTTTTTTATGGTTCTCGTTAGTGTTATATAAAAGCGTAAATTTAAGCGGGTTCGCTTTGCTAAAGCCAGCTTCTTCTAACAACTTAATCGCTTCTGCTTTACGAGATGCCATATCCTGTTTTGAATACTCAGGTTGTTGAATTAAGTGACCTTCGGTAATGTACGGAGGCGTAAATACATAAGTCGGCGTTTGCCCCTGTGCTAAAATTTTATCGGTAATAATATTACGATCTAAAGCCAAGTTTAACGCCTTACGCACACGCACATCATTAAATGGAGCTTTCTCATTGTTTGGCTCGTAGTAGTAGGTTGAAAGTGTGCGAGTTACAAACACTTCATTTGGAATTTCTTTCTTAAGTGTCGGGAACTGTTCTGGCGGTAATTCATGGTTTGTAATATGTAAATCGCCAGCACGATAACGTTGAACATCGGTACTTGCATTTGGAATGGCTAAGAATGTCGCTTTATTAATCACGGTTTCTTTATCATTCCAATACAATGGGTTACGTTCAAACACGATTTTTTCATTAATAACGTGTTCTACTAATTTATAAGCGCCGTTACCCACATAGTTCTCTTTTTTCACCCAAGCATCACCTAACTTCTCAACGACTGCTTTTGGTACAGGCAACATCGTTTGGTGCGTCATCATACCGACTAAATAAGGCACTGGATTGCTTAATTTGATCTCTAAAGTGTAATCATCAACAGCTTTAACCCCTAACTCACTCGGTGCTTTTTTACCATCAATGATCTCTTGGGCATTTTCAACTTGAAGATAGTTTAAATAACTAGAATAAGGGGAAGCGGTTTTTGGATCGCCTAAACGTTTAAGCGAAAACTCAAAATCGTGAGCAGTCACAGGTTCGCCGTTAGACCATTTTGCGTTTTTGCGTAAATTAAAGGTCCACGTTTTGAAATCTTCAGAACTTTTCCAGGTTTCAGCCACACCAGGAATGATTTCACCTGCAGAATCTTTGGTAACTAAGCCTTCAAGTAACTGATAAGAAACCTGAGCTTCTGGCACACCTTCTGTTTTATGAGGGTCAAAACTTGATGGTTCTGAGCCGTTATTAATAATAATTTCTTGCTTCTCTGCAAGCACCGTACCTTCAGGTACTTTAGCTGCAAAAGCCGAAACAGAAAGACCAAGCGCAATCGCACTGGCTAATAAAGAACGGGTAAAGGTTGTTTGCATAAATAATCTCCGATTTTAGTTGTATGTTAAAAATTGGTAATTAGTAACTTAAAAAATTAGTTTTGTAAAGTTTTTAAGTTACTTTTACAGAAATTATTTGTAAAAATGTGACTTGAGTAAAGAAAATCAATGAATAAAACAAAAAACAATCGGTAGAACCTTAAAAATTCTACCGATTTACACTATTCAGATTTTACCAACCCCAAATGGCTATAAGTTCTCGACGTTGCTATCCGCCCTCTTGGTGTACGTTGCAAAAAGCCTTGTTGGATTAAATAAGGCTCTAGCACATCTTCAATGGTTTCCCGTTCCTCGCCAATGGCGGCTGCAAGGTTATCTAATCCAACGGGTCCGCCATCAAATCGCTCAATTACAGCAGAAAGTAATTTTCTATCCATAAAATCAAAGCCTTCGGAATCGACATCTAACATCGTTAATGCTTGTTTTGCAATGTTAGAGGAAATAATGCCGTTGTTTCGTACGTCTGCAAAATCTCGTACTCTGCGTAACAAGCGGTTTGCAATACGAGGAGTTCCGCGTGAACGGCGTGCAATTTCATAAGCGGCATCGGTGGCAAGATTTAAATTTAAACAGCCAGCACTACGGCTTACAATCGAAGTGAGATCTTCAACGGAATAAAACTCCAGGCGTTGCACAATGCCAAAGCGGTCACGCAAAGGCGACGTTAAAGAACCTGCTCGTGTTGTTGCCCCAACGAGGGTAAATGGGGGAAGATCGAGTTTAATTGAACGTGCCGCTGGGCCTTCACCAATCATAATATCCAACTGATAATCTTCCATTGCAGGGTACAACACTTCCTCAATGGCTGGCGACAAGCGGTGAATTTCGTCAATAAAAAGCACATCGTAGGGTTCGAGGTTTGTCAGAATTGCGGCAAGATCCCCTGCTTTTTCCAGCACTGGCCCTGATGTCGTGCGGATATTCACGCCCATTTCGTTTGCAATAATGTTCGCCAGTGTCGTTTTACCTAAGCCTGGTGGCCCAAAGATCAACAGGTGATCTAAAGCATCATTGCGTAATTTAGCCGCCTTGATAAAAATTTCCATCTGCTCTCGCACTGACGGCTGTCCGACATAATCGGCAAGCATTTTAGGGCGAATTGCACGATCGATAGTTTCGTCCTCTTTCTTTGCTGAGGCACTGATAATTCTGTCAGCTTCAATCATTGTCTTAATCTATCTTACATTTCATATTAAAGTTAAATTATAAAGTAATTTAACTTTCAAATAGCTAAAAATTGTTTTAACTTAATTCATCTTCTTTCTTTTCATCAGTCGCTAACTTAATCTTTTCCATTTCACGCTGATCATCAAGTTCAACTTCAACCACCTCAATACTTTCGCCAACTTCTTCTAAAATATCTGCAGTTTCTTCATTTAAAGCTGTCGCTTCGTGTGCTGGTTTTACGAAGGGTTCAACTCGCCAATATTTTTTCGCAATTTCATCGGAAAAACCGTGTAGCACTTCTTCGTTCAAACGCTCCTGATCTAAATGGCGAACAAGGTTAATTACATCTTGAGCTTCTGTTTCTGTTGCACCTAATCGTTCAAGGGTCACCTTGCTCAGCAATAAAGCAGATTCAAAGGTTTCACGCACTTGGTAATCAACGTGATGTTTAATTAAATTCACAGTATTTAATCGGTCGTAAGAACGAGCAAAAACAGGCACTAATGGATATTCGTGTTTAATCAATTCTAGTATTTGCAAAGTGCGATCAGGTTCAGCTAAACCAACAATCACACAGTCTGCTTGTGCTATACCACTGGCTCTTAATACGTCAATTCTTGCTCCATCACCATAGTAAACCTTAAAGCCGAAACGGGTTGCCATACGGATATTCTCAACATCAGAATCAATCACCGAAACATTAATTCCGCGAGCTAACAATACTTGACAGACGATTTGGCTAAAACGTCCAAAGCCAATAACAAGAACACTACTTTCTAAATTTTCTGCAAATTCAATGCCCTCTAAATTTGGCTGAGCTTCTCCTGTGGATTTTTTCGCTTTCAAATTCACTAAACGTTGAATGACGATCACCACCAATGGAGATAAAAGCATTGATACAATCACTGCTGCTGTGAAAGTCGCTTGATTATCTGCTGTAAAAACACCTGCGGTAGCGGCAGCAGAAAAAAGGACAAACGCAAACTCACCGCCGTGCGACATAATCGCTGTACGCATAATAGCTTCACGGTTAGTTAATTTTGTGACTAATGCAACAACATAAATAGATAACCCTTTGCCTACCACATAAAGTAATATCACACCCAGTAGCCATAACCAATTATTTAGTACGAGAGAAAGATCGAGGGACATTCCCACGCCCATAAAGAATAGACCAAGTAATAAACCCCTAAATGGTTCAATATCTGCCTCTAGCTGATGACGGAACGACGATTCAGACAACATAACCCCTGCAACGAATGCCCCCATTGCCATAGATAAACCACTCAATTCCATTAACAAAGCAGAACCTAATACCACTAATAATGCCGCTGCGGTCATCATTTCGCGAATGTGAGCTTTAGAAATCATCTTAAACAGCGGGTTCATTAACCATTTACCTGAAGCAACTAAGATCAGCACTCCCACTAAGCCCGCACCAATCGCAGTCCAATTTGTCCCTTGCTCTGCTCCAGCTTGTTCAGGTGCTAAAAATGCAATAGAAGCGAATAGTGGCACAATAGCTAGATCTTCAAAAATTAATGTCGAAACGATACGCTGTCCTTTAGGTGTAGTACTAATCCCTTTTTCTTCAAGCACTTGCATTACAATCGCAGTTGAAGAGAGTGTAAAGCCCATTCCTGCAATGAACGCAACTTCTTTTGGTAAACCTAGAATAAAAATACCTGCAAAAGTGAGCAATGTCCCACATAGAGCGACCTGTAAAAAACCTCGACCGAAAATCGCTTTACGCATACTCCACAAACGCTCAGAGTGCATTTCCAAGCCGATAATAAACAAGAACATCACTACCCCAAGCTCAGCCATATGTACAACTGCATTTGGATCTTGGAATAGTCCTGCACCTGAAGGTCCAATTAAGCAACCTGCCACGAGGTAGCCTAATACACTGCCCAGTCCAATTCGTTTAAAAAGCGGAACAATGGTAATACTTGTTGCAAGTAATACCACGGTTTTAATTAATTCGGGGTTAGCTAAAGTTGAGGACATAAACTTTCCTATTTTTAATGTGGTTCTAAAAATTCTCGATGTTGTTTACTCTTAAAGGGTACAATTTTAATTGTATCATTTTGTTTTAATAGCTGATAAAACTGAGGAAAATTAAAGCTATTAAGGCTTTCTTTAGTATTTTCCGTGTCTGAATAAGATCGGCTAATGCGACGGATTTTATTTTCTTTATCCCCAACACAGTTGCAATAACATTCAGTCTGGTTATTTTTATCAAGGACATAAACATTAAAACTGCCGTCGGTGTTATCATCAAAGAAAAATTGTAAAAAGCCTTCACTGGCAAAATCATAAATCTCTTTAGGAATATTGCCAGTAAACTCTGACAACTCATCGTTCAAATTGTTGAGTTCATCGGCAACAATATTTTGTAAATTATTATGTTTATTAAAGATCAGTTGCCATTTTTTCCCTGCCATTTTGAATGTTTGTGCCTGCTGGCGTTGGAAAATTGAGCCTGTTTGTACGGTAATGCAACGATTGACCAAACTCATTACTGCATTTTGCAACTCATTTTTTAACTGATGGCTGTAACAAAATACATTTACCGATTGTGGCGGGGCAGAATTACGATAAATTTTATTAGAAATTAACTTGAGGGATTTCAAAATAGCATCATTTCCCTCAAAGTGCTGTGTCATTATTTCATTCCACATATTGCGATAAATAATGCTAACACTACCAATCATTCCTTGCTCAGAAGAACCTAAATTAAACAGATCCAGTTGTGCCATCTCCATTTTAGACAAGGAAGGGAGAGCTTTTGTGGGATCTTGAATTAAATTAATCGCGACAATCAGGTTACGAATTTCATTTGGGTGATAAAGATCATCATCTTTCAATGCTGGCGTTACGACAGGAAATGAAAGGCGTAAATCTGTAATAAATTGACGTAAGGTTGAAAGCTGGAGGCTTTGGCTGACCAAGTGAATTTGCGTAGAGGCTGTAATAACTCGATTAAAATAAGCCCAAGCCACTGATTTGATAAGTGTTCGTTGATACTGAACGTGACGGGTTGTTGAGTCATAGGAACTTAACGGGGCGTGATTGATCAGATACCAGCCTGCTTTAGTTGAAACACCTTCATTGACTTCAATGAAAGTCACTTCATCTTCAGCCAAATTTCGAGCGATATTTTGATTGATTAAAGGCACTTTACCTGGCACGACTTCAAATGCGGAATAGAGTTTACGCATTAAAATGTCGGTATCCTGTGGCAAAATGCTGGGATCAATATGAAATTTGCGAGCAAATTGAATTAAATTACGGTAACTTTGCAATAACTGTTCAACAATCATCTGCTGATGCGTCATCGCTTTTTTTACTTTCCACTGACGGCAATTATTTAAACATTGGATTTCACGGTCACTCCATTGCCACTGAGTCACCAACTCTCTCAATGCTTCTTTACGCCAGCTATCGTGCTGACCATCATAAGCCTTGATATAAAAACAGCTACGCAAGCGGTCTAATCGAACAAACTCTTTACGATTTTCTAAATATGTTGTTACTTGCTCTAACATAGCCAAATACGGATCAAAATGATAGCTAACTTCTGCTGTTGAAAGCAATAACTGCTTGAATTTCTTAGAAATAAGGTGTGTTTCAGGGTAAGTTTCTGCATAGCTTTCCAACAATAAAATTTTAATCGCAGACTTATAAGGACTTTCAATCCCTTTATAAAGTTGCCAAAGACTTGCCCCGAAATATTCATCAATCGCTAATGCAGAGAAATCGCCAAAGTCTATCCATTCCGCTGGATTTAATTGCCCTAAACTCACCGCTTTCTGAACATATTGCTCATAATCCTGTTCGCCATTATTCATATGTAGCCATAAAATCCGTTTACCCGCCAAACGAATTGCCGAACGATAAAACTCATCAAGCAAGAAGAAATGCTGTGCAGAGCCATTATGCTCGTCACACACATCGCTATTGTAGTTTTTTGCTTTAAACCTATTTGGATTCATCAAATAAAAATTGACATCAATCCCCTGCTGTTTTGCCCACTGCCGAATTAAACTCAATTTCTTCTGTAGCAATTCAGATTCTTCTGAACTAAAAGATTGCGAATGGCAAAGCCAGAGATCCAAATCTGATAAACAGGTTTGCGTAATTGACCCAATGCTCCCCATCACATACAAACCATCAAAAGCAATATTTTTTGTATCTTCAGGCAAGGGAAAATAAGTAGACAAATGAGCTTTCTGAGTAGCCGATAAGTTGAAATTAAAAATACCTTTTGGCGCATTTTCAACATACGCAGGCAAACTTGGAATATTATAGTGTAATAAAGCGGGTAATAATGAAAAAACGCTTTGGAAAGCTTCGGAATGATTGCGTAACGTGTTATGAATACGGAACTGATCGAGCATATCAACTCGATGTTTTATATAAGATAATTGATCGTGGAAAAGAGATGAGCTTGCTAAGTTTTGACTTATTTTAGGTAAGATCAGCTCTTTCATCAGTGATTATCTCAATGGATTAAAAATGTGATCAATTTAACATTTTTTGGAAAAAAGTAAAAGCGGAGAATTAAATCAGATATGTATACAGAAAACAAAAAACCGCAGGCTATCTCTAACCTGCAGTTTCTTCTCTTTAATAAAAC
>NZ_MUXW01000014.1 GCF_002015085.1 Glaesserella parasuis | reverse complement strand
AGAAAAGGTTTTATGACAGGACGAACAAAAGTACCTCTATTATTTTTCTTTCCATGCTTTTGGATATTGTTCTTAAGGCAAAAAGGACAGTTTTTTATTCATATTTCAAAAAGTGAGTTAAAGCCTTGTACTATAAGGCTTTAGCCCACTTTTTACCAACACTTTTGTCTACTATGCCTTTTATGCTATTGACTTAATACTGTATCATTTCTCTTTTTGCCATTACTATAGCTAGTTTTAGTTATTTTGTAGTACGGCAATATAATTACAATTTATATCCTTATTGATCCAAAAATTCTTTGTTAAAGGATTAAAATGGTATCCGACGATTTCTTTACATTCAAAATCTTCTTGAGAGCACCATCTTAGCAACTCCGAGGGTTTAATAAATTTTTCGAAATTGTGAGTGCCTTTAGGAAGCATTTTGAGAACATATTCTGCGCCTATAATAATCAACATGTATGCTTTCGCTGTTCTATTAATGGTTGAAATAAAGAGTAAACCATCTTCCTTTAATAAATTCTTACAACTCTGAATAATAGAATGAGGATTGGGTACATGTTCAAGCACCTCCATACAGGTAATAATATCAAATTTTTCAGTATCCGTTATACAATGTTGTTTTAGAAAGTCTTCTACAGTAATTTGCTGATAGCAAATATTTAAGTGATTAGATTCTGCATGTTGTCTAGCAACTAGTAGAGCATCTGCTGCCATATCAATGCCAGTGACAATAGCTCCTAAACCAGCCATTGATTCGCTTAGAATTCCTCCCCCACATCCGATATCAAGTACTTTTTTTCCAAATAGCCCATTTGTTTTGTCATTGATATAGGCAAGCCTTAGTGGATTAAGTAGATGAATAGGCTTAAAGTCTCCTTGAGGATCCCACCAAGTTTTTGCCATTTTTTCAAATTTCTCCACTTCTTGTTGATCAATATTATTCATAAATTACTCACGATTATTTTAAAGTAGAAAATAATTAGATTGAGAGAGGAATAGAGGACATTGTGATTTATTCAATACTTACAGAAGTAATGACTATATCATGTTTAGGGACATCAGTATGCCATCCATAATTATGTGTAGAGATAACTTTTATTTTATCTACAATATCCATACCATCTACAACTTCTCCAAAAACAGCATACCCCCATTCTTGAACTACAGTTTTGCCAAATAGTTCTTTTGTTCGGTAGTCTAAGAAAGCATTATCTACAACATTAATGAAAAATTGTGAGGTGGCTGAATGAGGATCTGCTGTACGAGCCATCGCAATACTACCCCGTTTATTACTTAAACCGTTACTTGCTTCATTTTTAATTGGTTCTCTGGTTGGTTTTTCTATCATTCCTACTTCCATGCCTCCACCTTGAATCATGAAATTATCAATAACACGGTGGAAAATAGTATTATTGTAAAAACCTTCTTTACAATAAGACTCAAAATTTGCAGAAGTAATAGGTGCTTTCTCAAAATTTAGCATAATTTTGATATCACCAAGATTAGTATGTAATATAACCATTTTTATTCCTTAAATATGAAATGTAAGTAGAAGTACAGTATATTATTATAAGTTTTGGCGAAATTACAAAAACTTTCTTAATGGCTAACGAAATTACGTATGTTCGATGATATTTTTTACCCAATCCAACCCCGAATAAAAATCCTCAGAGAGATAAGGTTTGAGTTTTTGCAAGTTTTCAATGATAACGGTTTTATCAGGGTGGCAAAGGTTAATATGCCCCAATTTTCTGCCTGCTCGAACTTCTTTTCCATACCAATGCAGTTGGCTAAATGGAATATCTAACCATTCATTATGATGTTCGATCCCAATAAGGTTCACCATTACACTTGGTGCAATAGGTTTAAGCTCTGGGGTTGGTAAATCAAGTAATGCACGCAAATGCAATTCAAATTGACTGATTGAACAGCCTAACTGCGTCCAATGTCCACTATTGTGTACGCGTGGAGCGAGTTCATTTATCAGCAGTTTTTCGCCTACTACAAAACATTCCATTGCCATTACACCAACATAATTGAGTTCGTGCATAATCGCAGAGAGCATTTGTTCTGCTTGTTGTTGGAATATTTGTTGATGGGGTAGCGTGATATCCGCAACGCTGTAACGCAAAATGCCGTTTTGTTGTAAGTTATGGGTTACAGGGTAGAAGTGAGTTTCGCCATTACGGAACCTTGCACCCACTAAGGAAACTTCGCCATCAAAGGGAATAAATTTTTCTGCAATTACGTCACCAAATAAATCAGAGGTAATTTGTTCGACATTATCTTTAGTGACAATCCACTGCCCACGACCGTCATAGCCCCCTGTACGACGTTTCACTACCACTTTTTCACCAATGTTTTCAAAGACTTGCTGCCATTGCTCAGGAGAACTTAATAACTGCCAAGGCGATGTAGAGAGATTAAGCTGATCGAGCAATGATTTTTGGGTAAAACGGTCGGCAAGTTGTCTGAAAACGGAAAGATTGACAAAGTTTTTATGGTTGCTTAATAAATTTGTTAAAGGCGTTTCTGCCCAGCGTTCAATTTCAGCGGTAATCAAACTGTTTTCTGCAAGATCGAATACGGGATCATCAAAGGCTAATGGCTGAACTTCAATGTCTAATGGCATACCTGCATAACGTAACATTCTGCCAAGTTGCCCGTTACCAAGAACATAAATAGGGGGGTAGAGTGTGCTTTTTTGCATAGTTATCCTTAATAGTAGGGACACACGCAGTGTGTCCCTACGTTTAATTATTTAAAAATATTCCGCCAACGGTTTTTCCAACGTTTGATTCAACAAAACCATCAACTTAATGCGAGCTTTCTGTCCGCTTAATCCTTGGGTGAAAATGACCCCTTGTTGTTTCAGTTGCTTACCGCCACCAAGATAATCATACACATCTTGCGTAATACCGTTAAAGGCACGGGACACCAATACCACTGGGATATTTGCATTTAATAGGGCGGAAATCCCCGCTAGACAAGATGGCGGTAGGTTTCCTGCCCCTAAAGCTTCAACCACTACGCCGTCACAACGGCTTTGAGCCAGTTGTTCTAGTAAGAAGCTATCCATACCGACATAGGCTTTGACCAGTTGAATGTTTGATTTTTCCAAACGATCAATCGGAAAGCGTTCGTAAGCGGTCAGATGTTGGAAATAAATTGCACGGTTTTTGGTAACCAAACCACAAGGCCCAAATGTGGGCGTTTGGAAGGTTGCTACGTTAGTGGTATGAGTTTTGGTCACAAATTTGGCATTATGAATTTCATCATTCATCACCACCAAAACACCTTTGTTTTGGCTTTCATCACTTAATGCCACCAAAATAGCACTTTGTAGGTTAATTAAACCGTCAGAGCCTAATTCATTGCTAGAACGCATTGCCCCTGTAATGGCAACGGGAACATTCACTTTCAAGGCTAAATCAAGGAAATAGGCTGTTTCTTCTAAGGTGTCTGTGCCGTGTGTAATCACGATGCCATCATAACCTTCGGCTAACACTGCCTGTTCGATCCGATCTTTTAGCAACTGCCAATGTGCCAAGGTAATATGGGGCGAAGGAACGTGCAAAATCGCTTCTTGATAAAGTTGAGCAGGGTGATTGAGTTTAGCTAACGCCGTTAAAAGTGGGTTTTGAGCTGAAGGCGATACTTTGCCGTCTTCGCCTTCGCTCATTGAAATAGTTCCACCTGTGTGGAGAATTAATAATTTTTTACTCATTTAAATTCGTGGGTCTGGATTGTCTAACACAGATTGTGTTTGTTCATTGCGGAAAGATCGTAATTTTAGTGCAATTTCAGGGTTAAATGCACCTAAAATTTGTGCCGCTAATAATCCTGCATTTGCAGCCCCAGCTGGACCAATAGCAAGGGTGCCGACAGGAATGCCTTTTGGCATTTGAACGATAGAGTAAAGACTATCCACGCCACTGAGCATTGAGCTTTTTACAGGTACACCCAAGACAGGAACAATGGTTTTCGCTGCAATCATACCAGGTAGATGAGCCGCCCCGCCAGCTCCTGCAATAATCACTTTGTAACCTTTTTGTTCTGCGGTTTCGGCAAATTCAAACAGTTTATCGGGCGTACGATGAGCTGAAACGACTTCAACGTGATAAGGAATGTTAAATTGATCGAGAATTTGGGTTGCTTCGGACATAGTTGCCCAATCGCTTTTTGAACCCATTACAATGGCGATTTCGATGTTGGTTGTCATTTTGTACCTTTGGATTGAGTGTAATACAAGCGGTGAGGAGTGTATCACAAAAAGCAAACGTTTGCCTAAAGAAATAATCTGTGATGAAGCTAACATTTTAGGCTTTGAAAAATAGACAAAATAAGTGGTTTTTGCTATCTTGAGGTCAAATTTGTCTATAAATTTTCAACAATTTTTGATAAATCAAAAAAAAGTCGTTGAAAATCAAGGCGATAGACGCTTTCCTAAAAGTAGCTCTACGAATATCAGTAGGGCTATTTGCCGTGTTTTATTGATCTAAAACAAAAATAAATAACGGACTTTTGGTTAAAGTTTCAACGGTTGGCAAAATTGTAACAATTTTGCAATGTTTTATTCATCAGAGAAAAAAAGGAAAAGACTATGTCAGAAATGTTAGCACATGACGTAGATCCATTCGAAACGCAAGAATGGTTAGACTCAGTAAACTCTTTAGTTAAAGAAGAGGGCACTGAGCGTGCTCAATTTATTATTCAACAAGTAATGCAACATGCTCGCACTCAGGGTGTAGGGCTTCCATCAGGCGTAACAACTGATTATGTAAACACCATTCCAGTGTCTGAACAGCCTGTTTATCCAGGAAATCAAGAAATTGAGCGTCGTATTCGTTCAGCAGTTCGCTGGAATGCGATTGCGATGGTGTTGCGTAGTCAGAAGAAAGATTTGGATCTCGGCGGTCACATTTCAACCTTCCAATCTGCTGCAACCATGTATGAAGTGTGCTTTAACCACTTCTTCAAAGCAGCAACAGATAAAGACGGCGGTGACTTAGTTTATTCTCAAGGTCATGCCGCACCAGGTATCTATGCACGTTCTTTCTTAGAAGGTCGTTTAACCGCAGAGCAATTAGATAATTTCCGTCAAGAAGCTTTTGCTGATGGTTTATCTTCATACCCACACCCGAAATTAATGCCTGAATACTGGCAATTCTCTACCGTATCTATGGGTTTAGGTCCGGTTAATGCGATTTATCAAGCACGTTTCTTAAAATATTTACAAAATCGTGGTATTAAAGATACATCAGGTCAAACCGTTTATGCCTTCTTAGGTGACGGTGAAATGGATGAAATCGAATCTAAAGGTGCATTAACCGTTGCAGGTCGTGAAAAATTAGATAACTTGATTTTCGTTATTAGCTGTAACCTTCAACGTTTAGACGGTCCAGTAAATGGTAACGGTAAAATCGTTCAAGAATTAGAAGGTTTATTTACAGGTACCGGCTGGGAAGTCATCAAAGTCTTATGGGGTAGCAACTGGGATAAATTATTCGCTAAAGATACGTCAGGTAAGTTAGCACAATTAATGATGGAAGTAGTTGATGGTGACTACTTAACCTTCAAATCAAAAGATGGTGCTTATGTACGTGAACACTTCTTCGGTCGTTATCCAGAAACTGCTGCATTAGTTGCTGATATGACTGATGATGAAATTTGGCACTTACGTCGTGGTGCGCACGATTCAGAGAAAATGTATGCCGCATTTGAGCGTGCGAAACGTTCAAATAAACCAGTGGTTATCTTAGCTCACCAAGTAAAAGGCTACAAAATCCCTGAAGCAGAAAGTAAAAATACGGCTCACCAATCGAAAAAAATGTCATTAAATAGCTTAAAAGGCTTCCGTGACTACTTCCATTTGCCATTAACGGACGAACAAGTAGAAAACTTAGAATATGTAACTTTCCCAGAAGGTTCAGAAGAGTACAACTACTTACACGGTCGTCGTAAAGAGTTAAATGGTTATTTACCAGCACGTAAACCGAAATTTACCGTAGAGTACAAAGTTCCTGCATTATCAGAATTCCAAGCATTATTAGATGTACAACCACGTGGCATTTCAACTACAATGGCATTCTCTCGTGTATTAAATATCTTATTAAAAGATAAAAATATCGGTCAAACTATCGTGCCAATCATTGCGGACGAAGCCCGTACTTTTGGTATGGAAGGTTTATTCCGTCAAATCGGTATTTATAACCCACATGGTCAAAACTATGTGCCGTCAGACCGTGATTTAGTGGCTTACTACCGTGAAGCAACAGACGGCCAAGTGTTACAAGAAGGTATCAACGAGTTAGGTGCAACGGCATCTTGGGTTGCAGCAGCAACTTCATACTCTGTAAACAACCAACCGATGATCCCATTCTTCATCTACTACTCAATGTTCGGCTTCCAACGTGTTGGCGATATGATGTGGTTAGCCGGTGACCAATTAGCACGTGGCTTTATGATCGGTGGTACATCAGGCCGTACAACTTTAAACGGTGAAGGTTTACAACACGAAGATGGTCATAGCCATATCCAAGCAGGCGTTATCCCGAACTGTATCACTTACGATCCAGCATTTGCCTTTGAAGTGGCTGTTATCGTTCAAGACGGTATCAACCGTATGTACGGTGAAAAACAAGAAGATGTGTTCTATTACCTCACGACATTAAATGAAATTACCGAACAACCAGCAATGCCTGCAGGTGCGGAAGAAGGTATCCGTAAAGGTTTATACAAATTTGAAACGGTAGAAGGTAAGGGTAAAGGTCACGTTCAATTGTTAAGTTCTGGTGCAATCATGCGCCATGTACGTGAAGCGGCACAAATCCTTGCTAATGAATATGGTGTCACTGCAGATGTCTTCTCAGCACCTTCATTCAACGAATTAGGTCGTGACGGTGCGGATGCTGCTCGTTGGAACTTATTACACCCAACAGAAACCCCACGCGTACCTTATGTTTCACAAGTGTTAGCAGATTTACCAACAGTCGCTTCAACTGACTATATGAAACTTTACGCAGAACAAATCCGTGCGTATGTGCCAAGCAAGCACTACCATGTTTTAGGTACAGACGGTTTCGGTCGTTCAGACAGCCGTGCAAACTTACGCGAACACTTTGAAGTAGATGCACGTTATGTTGTTGTTGCTGCGTTAAGTCAATTAGCGAAAGAAGGCACAGTAGAAACCAAAGTGGTTGCTGATGCCATTGCAAAATTTGGCTTAAATGTAGATCGTATTAATCCGTTATACGCATAATCAAATCGTCGAATAAATGTAGGGACACACTGCGTGTGTCCGAGAAATTTGGCTTCGATATTCAACGGACGCACGCAGTGCGTCCCTACAAGTGGTGTGATTAAGTAAATTTTTTACAAATTTCACCGCTTATAAGAAGGATTACAAAAATGTCAAAACAAATTCAAATTCCAGATATCGGTGGTGATGAAGTTACCGTAACCGAAGTGATGGTCAAAGTGGGCGATACCATTGCTGCTGACCAATCTATTATCAATGTAGAAGGTGACAAAGCCTCTATGGAAGTACCAGCACCAGAAGCAGGTGTGGTAAAAGAAGTTTTAGTGAAAGTGGGCGATAAAGTGACCACAGGTTCACCAATGTTAGTTTTAGAAGCAGCAGGTTCAGCACCAGCACCACAAGCGGTCGCAGAAGCTGCACCAGCTCCAGCGGCAGCACCGATAGCGAGTGCAGTTGTTGATGTCAATGTACCAGATATCGGTGGCGATGAAGTCAACGTGACTGAAATTATGGTGAAGGTGGGTGATACTGTTGCCGTTGATCAATCTATCATCAACGTAGAAGGCGATAAAGCCTCTATGGAAGTGCCAGCACCAATCGCAGGTGTGGTAAAAGAAATTTTAGTGAAAGTCGGCGATAAAGTTTCAACTGGCTCATTAATTATGAAATTTGAAGTCGCAGGTGCAGCGCCAGCATCTGCTCCAGCTCCACAAGCGGCGGCAGCGCCTGCACCAGTTGCAGTGGCGCCAGCACAATCAGGTAATGTATCTGGTTTAAGCCAAGAACAAGTGGTTGCAAGTGCAGTTTATGCTCACGCAACCCCAGTGATTCGTCGCTTAGCGCGTGAGTTTGGTGTAAACTTAGATCGTATCAAAGGTACAGGTCGCAAAGGTCGTATCGTTAAAGAAGATATTCAAGCTTATGTGAAAACTGCGGTTCAAGTATTTGAAGATGTGAAATCAGGTAAAGCTCCAGCAGCAGGCAATGGCGTAGCGAACGGTGCAGGTTTAGGCTTATTACCGTGGCCGAAAGTCGATTTCAGCAAATTTGGTGAAATTGAAGAAGTTGAATTAAGTCGTATCAATAAGATCTCAGGTGCGAACTTACATCGTAACTGGGTGATGATTCCACATGTTACACACTTTGATCGTACGGACATCACAGATTTAGAGAATTTCCGTAAAGAACAAAACAAACTGGCTGAAAAACAAAAATTAGATGTGAAAATCACGCCAGTGGTGTTCATTATGAAAGCGGTAGCGAAAGCGTTAGAAGCGTACCCACGTTTCAACAGCTCAATTTCTGAAGACGGTCAAAAACTTACCCTTAAGAAATATATTAATATCGGCGTTGCAGTAGATACACCAAACGGCTTAGTTGTTCCAGTATTTAAAAATGTGAACGAAAAAGGCATTGTTGAGCTTTCTCGTGAATTAATGGAAGTGTCTAAGAAAGCGCGTGAAGGTAAATTAACTGCAGCAGATATGCAAGGCGGTTGTTTCACCATTTCAAGCTTAGGAGGTATCGGTACAACCCACTTCACACCAATCGTGAATGCCCCTGAAGTTGCAATTTTAGGCGTATCGAAATCAGAAATGATGCCACAATGGAACGGTAAAGAGTTTGAGCCACGCTTAATGCTTCCGTTATCATTATCTTTCGACCACCGTGTAATTGACGGTGCTGATGGAGCTCGTTTCTTAAGCTACATTAACGGTGTACTTGCGGACATTCGTCGTTTAGTAATGTAATTGATATAAGCGGTCAGATTTGCAAAATTTTCTGCAAAAAAGACCGCTTATTGTAGGGACGCAATGCTTGCGTCCGCGGACACACGTAGTGTGTCCCTACATAAGAGGAAAAATTTTATGAGCCAAGAAATTAAAACACAAGTAGTGGTACTCGGTGCAGGTCCAGCAGGTTATTCTGCGGCTTTCCGTTGTGCCGATTTAGGTTTAGAAACAGTCTTAGTTGAACGTTATTCAACCCTTGGTGGTGTGTGCTTAAACGTAGGTTGTATTCCGTCTAAAGCATTATTACACGTTGCAAAAATCATTGAAGAAGCAAAACGCGCAGAGCATAATGGTATTACATTTGGCGAACCAACCATTGATTTAGACACAGTGCGTGCAGGTAAAGAAGCGGTAGTTGCAAAACTGACTGGCGGTTTAGCAGGTATGGCAAAAGCGCGTAAAGTGACTGTTGTTGAAGGTCAGGCAACCTTTGCTGATCCACATACGCTAGTTGCTCGTGACCGCGATGGACACCCAACAACCATTAAATTCGACAATGCGATTATTGCAGCAGGTTCTCGCCCAATTCAATTACCATTTATCCCACACCACGATCCGCGTATTTGGGACTCAACAGACGCACTTAAATTAAAAGAAATTCCGAAAAAATTACTCATTATGGGTGGTGGTATCATCGGTTTAGAAATGGGTACGGTATATCAAGCCTTAGGTTCAGAAGTGGAAGTGGTTGAAATGTTCGACCAAGTTATTCCAGCAGCGGATAAAGACGTTGTAGCAATTTTCACCAAACGCATTGAGAAGAAATTCAAATTAATGCTTGAAACTAAAGTGACTGCAGTTGAAGCAAAAGACGACGGTATCTATGTTTCAATGGAAGGCAAAGCGTGCAACGATACTAAACGCTATGATGCAGTATTAGTAGCTATCGGTCGTGTACCGAACGGCAAACTATTAGATGCAGGTAAAGCAGGTGTGAATGTTGATGATCGTGGCTTTATCGCGGTAGATAAACAAATGCGAACTAACGTGCCACACATCTTCGCTATCGGTGACATCGTGGGTCAGCCAATGTTAGCACACAAAGGTGTTCACGAAGGTCACGTTGCTGCAGAAGTAATTGCAGGACAAAAACATTACTTCGATCCAAAAGTGATCCCATCTATTGCTTATACTGAGCCAGAAGTAGCTTGGGTAGGTAAAACTGAGAAAGAGTGTAAACAAGAAGGCTTAAACTACGAAGTGGCGAAGTTCCCTTGGGCTGCTTCAGGTCGTGCGATTGCGTCTGAATGTGCAGACGGTATGACAAAATTAATCTTCGATAAAGATACACATCGTTTACTTGGTGGTGCAATTGTGGGTACTAACGGCGGTGAATTGTTAGGTGAAATCGGTTTAGCGATTGAAATGGGCTGTGATGCAGAAGATATTGCATTAACTATCCACGCTCACCCAACTCTACACGAGTCTGTAGGTCTTGCAGCAGAGGTATTTGAAGGCTCTATCACAGACCTTCCAAATCCAAAAGCGAAGAAAAGATAATTAGAGCGCAATAAAACCTCTCGGAATGAGAGGTTTTATACTAATATGTAACCTCTTTTTTCTCAGAAATTTTCCCATTTCCCTGCTAAAATATGCCTTGTAAATTTAATGTGTTTTTACAGGATACCCAATGACAGAACTCAACCACCAAATCAGCCAAATTATTGCCGCAGAGTTAGCGGTGCGATCTGAACAAATTTTTGCAGCGATGACTTTACTTGATGAAGGAAATACCATTCCGTTTATCGCTCGTTATCGTAAAGAAGTCACAGGCGGATTAGACGATACTCAACTTCGCCATTTTGAAACTCGTTTACTCTATTTGCGTGAGCTAAACGACCGCCGTCAAACTATTTTGAAATCCATTGAAGAGCAAGGCAAGCTCACCGATGAACTGCGTGAGAAAATTGAACAAACGCAGAGTAAAACGGAGCTTGAAGATCTCTATTTGCCGTATAAACCAAAACGCCGTACTCGTGGGCAAATTGCGATTGAAGCAGGGCTTGAGCCGTTGGCGGATAGTCTTTGGAACGATCCTAGCCAAGTGCCTGAAACAGTCGCTGAAGCCTATGTGGACGCAGAAAAAGGTGTGGCAGATGTGAAATCTGCACTTGATGGGGCAAGATATATTTTGATGGAACGTTTTTCCGAAGATGCAGATCTGCTTGCAAAATTACGTCAATATCTGATCGCTAATGCCACCCTTGAAGCCAAGGTGATTGACGGTAAGGAAGAAGAAGGCGAGAAATTCCGTGACTATTTTGCTCACAGTGAGCCGTTGAAAAATGTGCCGTCACATCGTGCCTTAGCGATGTTCCGTGGGCGTAATGAGGGTATTTTGTCGCTCAATTTGAATGCCGATCCTGATGCGGAAGAAGGTAGCCGTTCAAGTTATTGTGAAGAGATTATTCGTGAGCATTTAGGCGTACAACTTCGTCAGCAACCGGCAGACAGCTGGCGTTCGCAGGTGATTGCGTGGACATGGAAAATCAAAGCCTTGTTGCACCTTGAAACGGAATTAATGGGGGCATTGCGAGAAAAAGCGGAAGAAGAAGCGATTGATGTGTTTGCACGTAATTTATCCGCATTATTAATGGCTGCACCTGCAGGGGCAAGAAATACGATGGGATTAGACCCAGGTTTGCGTACTGGAGTGAAAGTGGCTGTGGTCGATAATACGGGTAAATTATTGGATACCGCCACGATTTATCCTCATACGGGACAGATGGACGTTGCAATGGTGACCATTTATAAGCTGATTAAACAGCATAATGTTGATTTAATTGCGATTGGTAACGGCACGGCTTCTCGTGAAACGGAGCGTTTTGCCAAAGAAGTGATTAAAGAGATCAAAGAGAATAAACCGCAAACTGTGGTGGTAAGTGAGGCAGGGGCATCGGTTTATTCGGCTTCAGAATTAGCGGCGGCGGAGTTCCCTGAACTTGATGTATCCTTGCGTGGTGCAGTGTCGATTGCTCGCCGTTTGCAAGATCCGTTGGCGGAATTGGTGAAAATTGAACCTAAAGCGATTGGTGTAGGGCAATATCAGCACGATGTCAATCAGTCGCAACTGGCGCGTAAACTTGATGCGGTGGTCGAAGATTGTGTAAATGCGGTAGGCGTGGACTTAAATACCGCTTCTGCACCATTGCTTGCGCGTGTGGCGGGTATGACGAAAACCTTGGCTCAAAATATCGTGGCTTACCGTGATGAAAATGGGCGTTTTAATTCTCGTTCTGACCTGAAAAAAGTTGCTCGCTTAGGACCAAAAGCCTTTGAGCAGTGTGCTGGCTTTATGCGAATTTTAGGTGGAAAAAATCCGCTTGATGCCTCAAGTGTTCACCCAGAAGCTTATCCTGTGGTGGAAAAAATCTTACAGGCAACCGCTTCTACCTTGGGTGAGTTGATGGGTAACTCAACGAAAATTCATAGTTTGAACGCCAAAGATTTTGTTGATGAACAGTTTGGCTTGCCAACGGTAAACGATATTTTCAAAGAGCTTGAAAAGCCAGGGCGTGACCCTCGTGGTGAGTTCAAAACGGCGATCTTTATGGACGGCGTAGAAGAAATCAGCGATTTGAAAGTCGGTATGATTTTAGAAGGCACTGTCACTAACGTAACGAACTTCGGGGCGTTTGTGGATATTGGCGTTCATCAAGACGGTTTAGTGCATATTTCAATGTTGTCGAACAGCTTTGTTGAAGATCCGCACCAAGTGGTGAAAACGGGTGACGTAGTCAAAGTGAAGGTATTAGAAGTTGATGTGGCTCGTAAACGTATTGCCTTAACGATGCGTTTGGACGATAAGCCAACGGATAAACGTGATACAAGCGGTGAGAAACGCAAAGAGTTTGGCAAATCCGACCGCTCGCAAAAGTCTGAACGTCAAAGTTTTGGCAACAATGCTTTTGCAGATGCGTTGAAGGGGTGGAAGAAGTAATCTACTTTTTTGGTCGGGACGATGACAAAGTAATTTGGAGCGTTCTTACCACCATCTCACTTTGCCTTTGCTTCTGTCAAATTTTTCTTGTTTAATTCAAGTATCTTTGACATGTTATCAGGTTATGCTATTCCACCTTCCCTCGTAAGAGGGAAGGGAAGTGAAAGAAATGCTATATAAGTTAGCCCCCTAACGCTTTCAATCCTACCGTCATATGTAATCCGTAAAACAAGGTTCTACCAAGTAATTCGCCGATCAGGATTAACGCAAATCCGCTGAAGCTGATGAGTGTAGTGCGTTTTTTCAGTGCTACTAGCAATAAGACAATATCGACAATAATCAATCCAAAGTGGATAAAGGTGATAGTGAGATAATCAGGTACGAGATCTAATGCAGTGAATATCGCCGTTTTTACCCCTAAGAGATATTGATAGTTCAAGTAGGTGCTAATTGCAGTGGCAATCGCCCCAACGATTGCAATACCAACCAAGGTTTTTTGTAAATACTCACCGCAACGTACCGCTTGTAATAAGCCGACTGCCAAAGCAGAACCAGCTAATATAACCGTTAAGAAAAACGATACTGGCGTATGGACGCTATTCCACGTTGGCACAGTTGGGATTAGGTAGAGTTTTGCCATTGCCCCGATAAAAATTAAACCTGAAATAGCAACCACTACACGCCCTAACGGTTGCCACGCTGTTGGTAGTTTGTGTTCAATAGATGAAACAAAGCTAACAAGCGGTAAGCACGCACTTGGTGGAAATCGCCGTAATTGTCTAAACCAAGATTATCAGTTTCTACATATTTAATCACTCCATCTTGAACGTGCATACGCAACGGGCAACGGCTGTGGCAGTTTACGGTACAAGCACTCCAAACAAGTTTTTCATTCGCTGTAGAAGCGGTTGGTTTTGGATTAGCTTTTGCAATTGGAATTTGAACAGCACTTGCTGCAAGTGCCGCCCCACTTAACGCAGCACCACCTTTGAGAAACGAACGTCGTTCTGCCGAAAAATGGCTGCTGTCTGATTGATGTTTCATATAATTTCCTCACAAAATAGAAAATTGACCCGATTAAGTCGTTCGTAGGGAATATAGAGATTTCCGTTGATGAAGTTTTGACGATTATCAAATTGCTCAGGAAGTTAGACGATAACGCTTTAGGTTGAGATTATTACGTTATTTACTATGTTATGTATCGATTGGTAATGTGTAACCTGAAAATCAAACTTGCAATTTATTATAGCTCGGCTATGCTAGTGGCTTATTTTGTTTTCATTTTTAAGTAGTTATGTCACATCACCACCCCGTCAAAGGCGCTATTGCAATTATTACCGCAGGCTTTTTATTTGCTTGTGTCAATACGCTTATTCCTAAATTAACTTCCGTTTCAACAATTGATGCCAGTGTTATTGCTCTGGTGCAATACCTTGTTGCTTTTGTCTTTTTAATGCCAAGTATGGCAAATATGGGCTTTTTTCAGTCGTTGAGGACGAAGCATTTTGGTATGCACTGTTTTCGGGTGTTTTTGTCGGCAATCGGTATTCAGTGTTGGACAATGGCTTTAGCTTATCCTATTCCCATTTGGCAGGGGATTGCGTTGTTGATGACATCGCCTCTGTTTGTGACTATTGGCTCAGGGCTGTTTTTGAAAGAGAAGGTGGATACAAAACGCTGGATTGCGACCTTCTTGGGATTTGTGGGGGCGATGATTATTTTAGAACCTTGGTCAGAAAATTTTGAGTGGGTGGTGTTATTGCCTGTTGCTGCCGCATTTTTCTGGGCGTGTTATTCGTTGATGGTGAAAAAGCTCTCTAGCGAAGATTCGCCAACCACAATGGTAGCCTATCTATTTATTTTAATTACCCCATTTAACTTGTTGATCGCATTGACGAATTTAAGCCCTGAAGGATTTAGTTTGCCATCATTTAGTGATTTTGGTTTCTTAATTTTATTGGGATTTTTTACCGCATTGGCACAGCTTGCTGTCGCTAAAGCCTATAGTTTGGCCGATGCTTCTTATATTCAACCTTTTGATTTTATTAAGTTGCCATTGAACGTTTTGGCAGGTTGGCTTGTCTTTAACTGGGTGCCGCCAGGTAAGCTATGGTTAGGGGCAGCAATTATTATTGGGGCGACGATGTATATTACACACGCCGAAGCGAAACAATCTCAGCAGAAGTAGATGATGGCGGAACAATCTCAAACAGAGCAATCGACAGCAAAAACAACGGGGAGACGTTGGGTAGCTCGCGTAAGCATTTGGCTGATGAAAGGCATATTGGGATTGTGCTTTCCTCTTTTTTTGCTGATGTTTGCTATTGATTTTGCAACAGGCTATTGGGTGCGAGATCAAATTTATATTGATGTACGACAATTACCCCAACGGGAATATGCGTTGGTTCTGGGAACCGCAAAATATTATCCGTCAGGCTCGCCTAATCTTTACTACAAATATCGTTTAGATGCAGCTAAAGCGGTATTTGAGCATAACAAGGTCAATTATTTATTAGTTAGCGGTGATAATAAGACCGCTTACTATAATGAGCCCAAAATGATGACCCATGATTTACGCCAAATGGGGATTCCGTGGCAGCGAATTAGACAGGATTATGCTGGTTATAATACGTTAGATTCGATTATTCGGGCGGATAAAGTGTTTCAATTACAACCCTTTATCATCATTTCTCAGCAGTTTCATTGTGAACGAGCCTTATTCATTGCAAAATTTCACCAAATTGAAGCGGTCTGTTTTACGGCAAAATATCCAGATGCTCACTATAAAGTGCGGATTCGTGAATTTTTTGCACGAAGTGCGATGGCGGTGAGTTTATTGTTAGGGAAAGAGGCGACAACCTTGGAACCTTCACAGATGAAGATGATAAAAAATAATTAAATTCCTGAGTATAGGCATGGATTGATTTATATCACCCTTTTCTATTTTTTCCAGTTAGTGATACAATCTGAATTTATTTTTATTCACTAATTACATTATGAGTCGTCAAAAGAAAAGTCGTCGTCTTACCGACATTATGCCTGCAAGAAAGGCAGATAAACCCTTACAACCTAAAGCAAAAGTGTCTAAGGGCCGTAAACCAACACGTTATGAATTAGATTTAGCTGCGCGTGAGGAAAAGAAAAAACGTAAACATAAAGGTTTGCCGTCAGGCTCTCGCACTAATGAAGGGAATGAGCAAAAACAAAAAGTAGAGAAAGAGGTAAAAGATCCGCGTATCGGTAGCCGTAAAAAAGTGCCGTTAATGGTGGAATTTATTAATCAACCAGAAAAAGACCGTGTTATTAAACCTGTGCCAATTGAAGTTGAGAAACCTCGTTTAAGTCCAGAGCAAGAGTTAGAACAGTTAGAAAATAATGAATGTTTAAATCAGCTATTAGACGATTTAGAAGCAGGTAAAACATTGTCTGCACAAGATCAGAAATTTGTTGATGAATGTTTAGATCGCGTTCACGAATTAATGACTGAGTTAGGGATTCAAGATGAAGAAGACGAATCAGAAGATTTGCTGCGTCAATTTGAAACGATGGACATTAATAATTTCCGTTAAAAATGATGATGCGATTTTTTCTAATTATTTTGGCAATTTTGATTGTGCTGTCGATGGCAGGTTACGCAATTTCCTTATGGCTTAAATTAAAAAAACAGAAAAAACAGTTAAAAGAGGCACAACTTAATCGCTATCGTTCGATTATCGAGAGCATTGATGTCATTGGACGAGCAATGTTAGCTGAGCAATGTGGTTTTTCTGAAGGGGTATTACGATTAAAACCATTACTTGATGTACTAGGCAAAAAATTAAGTCAATATCCAGCAATGTGGTCATTGTATCAAGTGGTTGAATCAATGCCAATTTTAGAGGCTCGTAAGGAATTAAAACGTAATGAGCGAATGAGGCTTGACTTAGAGCGTGAATCAAAAGAGGCAGAGTTATCTGAGCAGATTAAGCAAGAACTTCATCAATTATTAAGCGAAATAGAGCAATTTAAACAAGAGTTAAAATAACAATGACAGACATTATTTGGGATATTAATCTTATCCAAAAATATAATCAATCAGGACCTCGCTATACCTCTTACCCAACAGCGTTAGAGTTTAATGAGTCTTATAATGATGATGATTTCAAAGCTGCTGCTGCACGTTATCCTAATAAGCCACTTTCACTTTATGTGCATATTCCATTTTGCCATAAACTCTGTTATTTCTGTGCTTGTAATAAAATCATTACACGCCACCAGCATAAAGTCGATATTTATCTGGATTATTTAGAAAAAGAGATTAAATACCGTGCGGATTTATTTAAGGATAGAACAGTAACTCAAATCCACTGGGGCGGTGGTACGCCAACCTATCTTGATGAAGAACAGTCGCTACGTCTAATGGCGATGTTACGCAAACATTTTAACGTAATCGATGATGCGGAAATCAGTATTGAAATGGATCCGCGAGAGATTGAGTTGGAAATGCTCGATCATTTGCGTGAAATTGGGTTTAACCGAATTAGTATGGGGATCCAAGATTTCAATAAAGAAGTTCAGAAGCTGGTTAATCGTGAGCAAGATGAAGAGTTCATTTTTTCCTTAATGAAACGTGCAAGAGAGCTAGGTTTTACCTCAACTAATATTGATTTGATCTACGGTTTACCGAAACAAACAGTAGAAAGTTTTATGTTTACCTTAGACCGTGTGATTGAGTTAAATCCTGATCGAATGAGCGTGTTTAACTATGCTCATTTACCAAGTCGTTTTGCAGCACAAATCAAAATTAAAGATGAAATGTTGCCAGCCCCTGAAACGAAGCTCGAAATTTTACAGAAAACGATTGAAACTTTAGGTAACGCAGGTTATAAATTTATCGGTATGGATCACTTTGCAAAGCCTAATGATGAATTGGCGATTGCTCAGGCAAAAGGGGAATTACACCGTAATTTCCAAGGCTATACTACCCAAGAAGATGCGGATTTGTTAGGCTTAGGGGTATCGGCAATTAGTTTACTGGGGGATAGCTACGCTCAAAACCATAAAGAGCTGAAACAGTATTATACCGAGGTGGAAATGCGTGGTATTGCATTACACAAAGGTTTGAGTATGACTAAAGATGACTGTTTACGCCGTGATGTGATCAAAGCCCTAATTTGTAATTTTAAGCTAGAATATGACCGCTTTGAGCAAGATTATCAGATTGATTTTAATCAGTACTTTGCAGAGGATTTATTATTATTAGCACCGTTAGAAAAAGATGGTTTGCTTGATATTGGTGCAAAGGGTATTGTTGTTTCGCCTCGAGGGCGTTTATTGATCAGAAATATCTGTATGTGCTTTGATATTTATTCAAGACAACAAGCAAAACGACAACAATTTTCAAGAATCATTTAATGATAATGTTTGCAAATAAGGCAGTTACATAGGCTTATTTGTTTACAAATGTGAGTAGAATCAAATTATGAAACCATATCGCTATAGTTTACTTTCTATTGCTATTGTTGCAGCTTGCTGTAGTCAATATGTAATAGCAGATTTGAGAATGCAATGTTTACAAGGAATTCCTACTTTTCAGGGGGATATTATACAAGGTGATCAGACTCTTCTACCTGTGTATATTGAGTCAGATCGTATGGAAATGAATTATCCTTCTGAGGCAACATATTTTGGTGAAGTTAGTGTTAAGCAAGGTAATCGTTCTCTTATTACAGAAAAAGCTAAGGTAGAACAGAATAACGAACAGATGCGTTTTGCTTATTTAATCGGTAAATTCGATTATCGGGATAATTTCATTAATGCGATAGGTAATAATGCAAAGATTAATTTGAACAACTATGATGCTCAGTTAGGCAGGGTCGATTACCATTTAGTTGATCGACAAGGAAGAGGTATTGCTGATGAAGTCATGATAACTGAACAAGCCCGTCGAATGAAAAATGCAACTTTTACAGCTTGTTTACCTCATGATAACTCCTGGGCTATTGAAGCTAATGAAATGGTTCAGCATGTTGAAGAGGAATATGCTGAAGTATGGCATGCGCGTTTTAAAGTATTGGGTATACCTATTTTCTATTCTCCTTATTTGCAATTTCCAATAGGGGATCGTCGTCGTTCTGGTTTATTGGCTCCGAGTGTTGGTCATTCAAGACGAGATGGTTATATATATGCACAGCCAATATATTGGAATATTGCTTCTAACATGGATATGACATTTGTACCAACATACTATTCAAAACGTGGTTGGCAGATTGCACCTGAACTGCGTTATTTAACTTATTTAGGAGAAGGTAAAATAGCCGGTGAATATTTAGGTAAGGATCGACTTGAAAATTGGGCAAATCATAGTAAATCTCGTTATATGCTATTTTGGCAACATGATATGAGTTTTTTTAATAATTGGAGATTAGCTGTTGATTATAAAAGAGTTAGTGATAGTCGGTACTTTTCTGATTTTAATTCTATGTACGGGAATAGTACTGATGGTTATGCGGTACAGCAGTTTAAATTAGGGTACTATCATTCAGATTATAATTTTTCTATTTCAGGAAAAAAATTTCAGTCATTTTATGTAGAAAATGATAGCACTACCTATCATGTGTTACCAAAGATTGAGCTTAATTACTATAAAAATAATTTAGTTTCTGATGTTGATTTCAAGATGTTTGGGCAGATGGCGCATTTTGTTAATCAAAATAAACTCATGCCATCAGCGTGGCGTTTTCATTTAGAACCTAGTTTAAATGTTCCTTTTGTTAACCGGTTAGGAAGTTTAGCTTTAGAAACTAAGCTATATACCACCTATTATTTACAGAAAATGGGGCAAGCACAAGTAATACCGATAGAGTCACATATACTCCGGGTATTACCTCAATTTAAGTTGGATTTTAAAACTGTCTTGGAAAAGGAAAGACCTTTGTTTAATGGGTTTTCACAAGTTTTTGAGCCAACAATACAATATTTATATCGTCCATATAAAAATCAAGGAAATATTGGAGTTAGAAATCCTAAATATTTAGGTTTAGGTTATGACTCCGTTTTATTGCAGCAGGATTATTACTCTTTATTTAATGAGCGTAGTTATAGTGGGTTGGACCGCATTGCCTCTGCTAATCAGGTTACGTTAGGCGGTACTACACGATTTTTTAGCGACAAAACAGGAAAAGAAGTATTTAACTTTAGTGCAGGACAGATTCAATATTTATCTCCTTCAAGAGTTGATAGTGAGTCGTTAAATAGCGATACAAAACACTCATCTTCTTGGTCATTAGAATCTAACTGGAAATTTCATTCAAACTGGAATTGGCATGGAAGTTATCAATATGATACACGTCTAAACGAAACATCGTTAGCAAATGTTTCATTACAATTTAAGCCTAAAAATAATAACGTGATTCAGCTTAATTATCGTTATGCAAGCAAAAACTATATAGATCAAAATTTAAGTGATAATCGCTATGGGCAGGATATTAAGCAAGTTGGAGGTATTATAGCTTGGTCATTGAGCAATAATTTATCAATAGTAATGAGCCACTATCAAGATATTGCTTTAAAAAAACCGGTTGAGAGTCAATTGGGTTTAAATTATAGCACTTGTTGTTGGAGTGCAAAATTTTATACTTCTAGACATTTGATTTCAACTCCGATGGGGAAAAGCGATACGATAAACGATTTCTACTATGATAATCGTTTTGGTATTAATTTTGAAGTTAGATTTAATGGAAATTATGAACATACCGTGCCTAAGATGCTTAAAAAAGGAATTCTCCCTTATATTGAAGCGTTTAATATCAATTAAATTTTTTAGCCTCTTTGATGAATTAAAAGAATCAATCAACTAAGATTGGTTCTTATGAGTAGTGGCGAATATTGATGAGGTAATAATGAAAAATCCAAAGCAATATGCCCAGCGTTATGTCAATTGGGTATTACGTTTAGGTAAAGGGAAATCCGCATTATTGGGTTTGATTATTTTAGCGGTGTTTGCAATTTTTACACAAAGCCTATTGAGCTGGATATTTACTGGGAGCATAAATACTAGCGATATTTTTCGTTCTATTATTTTTGGTCTAACATCGGCTCCTTTCGTGATTTATTTTTTTAATCTAATTTTAGAAAAACTTGAACGTTCTCGTATTCGTTTGGAGCAATCGTTGAATGATCTTTCCTTGTTACGTGAACAAGATGCTCGTTTAAATGTAGAGTTAGAACAACAGGCTGAATTTTTACGTTCTTTCTTCGATGCTTCTCCAGATCTTGTTTTTTATCGTAATCAACATGGGGAGTTTCTCGGATGTAATAGGGCAATGGAAGTTTTAACGGGACGTTCAGAAAAAGAGTTACTTCATCTTACTCCAAAAGATATTTATCCTAAAGAAACCGCTAAATTAATTCTAGATACAGATAGAGATACTCTAATTAGTAATACTGGAGTTACTTACGAACAGTGGATTCGCCATTCTAACAATAAACTTTCCTGCTTTGAAATTCGTAAGGTGCCTTACTATGATAGAGTAAATGAATGTCACTGTATTATGGGGTTTGGAAGAGATATTACTGAGCGTAAAAGATATCAAGAAATGATTGAAAAAAATAGCCGAGATAAGTCAACGTTGATGGCTACAATCAGTCATGAGTTACGAACACCTCTAAATGGTATCATTGGCTTAAGCCGTATTTTATTAGAAGGTGAATTATCTGCACAACAAAGAGAGTATTTAAAAACAATTAATATTAGTGCTGTATCGTTAGGGCATATTTTCAGTGATATTATTGATTTGGAAAAAATTGATAGTCGCCGCATTGAGTTATTTCGTAGTGAAGTAGAATTCTCACAATTAATCAGTAACATCAGCCATTTTGCTAATTTAATGGCAGAGCAGAAAAAAATTAAATTTACAATTCAGTACGATGATAATTTACCTGATTTTGTCTGTGTAGATAATGCTAGACTTAGTCAAATTTTATGGAATCTAGTGAATAATGCCGTCAAATTTACCCCTTCTGGGGGAGAGATTTCACTAAAAGTGGAACGTCGAGATCATGATCATTATGCTTTTATTTTGAAAGATTCAGGGATTGGCATAAAGAAAAGTGAGCAGCGTAAAATTTTTGCAATGTTTTATCAATCAGAAAATTCCCAGGGTAAGAAAGCTCAGGGAAGTGGTATTGGTTTAGCAATATCGAAACGTATAGCTCGCTTAATGGGCGGAGATTTAACTGTTGAGAGTGAATTAAATCAAGGTTCTGTTTTTACTCTTATCATTCAAGCTGATGAAGCAAATCATTATAAAGAAGTAGCAATAAATACACATGCACTAAAAGTATTACTGGTAGAGGATATTGAAGTCAATATTGTCGTCGCAAAAGCTATGTTGGATAAGTTTGGGTGTAATGTTGATGTTGCAATGACAGGAGCAGAAGCATTTGAGTTATTTGATAAAAATAGTTATGACTTAATTTTATTAGATATTCAGTTGCCTGATACTACGGGAGTAGAAATAGCACAAAAATTACGTCAGAGGTATGAGGACGGAGATGTTGATTATCTGCCTTTATTAATTGCTTTGACAGCAAATATTATGCAAACCAAAGCTGAATATCAGCAACAAGGAATGGATGATGTTTTACGTAAACCACTATCATTAGAGGCTTTATCTGAATGCTTAAATAGATATTTTGATGAAGGGTTTTTAGAGGAATCCTCGGACGATGTAGTCTTGTTAGAACCGATAAGTAAAATGTCTTTTGATCCTAAAATGCTTCAAGAGTTGGTTGAGGTAATGGGTAAAAAGAATGTGTTATCAACATTAGATCTCTTTACCAACTTAATGCCTAATTATTTAGAGAATTTAAATGATTATTTACAGGATTGGCAAGAGACTGGTGATATACAGAAACGTAAATGTGTTGCGGATGAAGCGCATAAAATCAAGGGGGCATTGGCATCTGTGGGCTTGGTTCATTTACAACAAATTGCGCAATTAGCTCAAAGTGATAATGGAAATGAGTGGGAAAATAATCTCGTTTCTTGGGTTGAATTATTGAAAGATTGGAGGGAAGATTGGAATGAAGCGGTTAGGTGGGTTAGCAAAATAGATAATGTGGAAAAATTATAGGAATTTCTGCTTTTAATACAAATTAATATGTAATATCAAGCACTGGTTAGATTTCCATTGCAAAAATAAATACATATTCACTATTAAATGAATTGTTTCCATAAACCGGTAATTGCGTTAGAATAAGACTAATTAGTCTTATTCTATTTATAAAGTTAATGAAACCTGAAAACAAAGCAAATTTTCAACGTATTGTCCGTGCTACAGGCTATTCAATGAAAGGTCTGAAAAGTGCATATATTCACGAAGCCGCATTTCGTCAAGAAGTGTGGCTTTCTTTTTTTCTCATTCCTGTCGGTTTATATTTAGGCAATGGGGCAATCGAAAAAATTCTATTAGTCGGTTCGGTGTTGCTTGTGTTAGTGGCTGAGCTACTCAATAGTGCTGTAGAGTCTGTGGTGGATCGTATCGGGTCTGAATATCATGAATTATCAGGTCGTGCGAAAGATATTGGCTCTGCCGCTGTTTTTGTTGCAATGCTTATCACAGGGCTTACTTGGTTACTGATTTTATGTTTGTAATCCAGTGAGTTTTTCACTTATTTCTGTCAAAACTAAAGGATCTTATATGAAATTTAATAAAACTCTACTTGCTTTGGCTCTTATGGGAGCTACTACTGCGATGGCGTATGAAGCGGATAAAACCTATAAGTTTACCGTATTACACGTTAATGATACCCACGGTCATTTCTGGAAAAATGATAAGGGTGAATATGGATTTGCTGCTCAAAAAACCTTGATCGACAAAATCCGTAAGGAAGTGGCTGAAAAAGGCGGTGAGGTTGTTTTACTTCATGCAGGTGACTTCAATACGGGCGTACCTGAGTCTGATATGCAAAATGCAAGACCAGATATTGAAGGCTTGAATATGCTTGGTTTTGATGTGGCAGTGTTGGGTAATCACGAGTTTGACTTCCCTCTGCAAGTGCTTGATATGCAAGAAAAATGGGCTAAATTCCCGTTCATTTCTGCAAACGTTATCAACAAAAAAACAAACAAACACCTTGTAAAACCTTATGTTACGCTTAATAAAGGTGGCTTGAAATTTGCGGTAATCGGTTTAACTACAGAAGATACGGCAAAACTTGGTAACCCTGATGTGACTGAAAATGTGGTGTTTAATGATCCAATTAAAACCGCAAAAGAAACCCTTGCCCAAGTGAAGAAAACCGAAAAACCAGATGTAAGTATCGCGCTTACCCATATGGGCTACTACTTTGATGAACAACACGGTATGAATGCTCCAGGCGATGTATCTCTTGCTCGTGGCTTGGATAATGGGGCTTTTGACTTGATTATCGGCGGACATACTCACGATACCGTTTGTGTTGATGAGAAAGGCGTATTTAAACTCAAATATACACCAGGTGAAGAGTGTAAACCTGATTTCCAAAACGGTACTTGGATCGTTCAAGCAGGTGAATGGGGTAAATTCTTAGGTCGTGCTGATTTTGAATTTAAAAATGGTAAAACGAAGCTAGTCAAATATGAGCTTATCCCTGTCAATCTTAAACAAAAAATTAAGTTAGCTGACGGTAAGAGCGAGTATAAACTGTATCAAGAAGAGATCCCTGAAGATAAAGCTGTATTTGAGCACTTGAAAAAATATCAAGATGAAGGCGATAAATCATTGGGTGTGAAAGTCGGTGAAGTGAAAGGTGGTATCCTTGAGGGTGATCGTAAAGTTATCCGTTTCCACCAAACGAATTTAGGTCGCTTAATTGCTCAATCACAAATGGAACGTGTGAAAGCGGATATTGGTATTATGAGCTCTGGCGGTATCCGTGCTTCAATCAATGAAGGTGAGGTCACTTACAAAAATCTGCTTACTGTTCAGCCGTTCGGTAATATGATTGCAACCGTTGATTTAACAGGTAAAGAGTTAATTGATTACCTTAATGTTGTTGCCCTAAAAGAAGTCGATATGGGAGCGTATCCACAATTTGCTGGCGTGTCTATGGTTGTTGATCGTACTGCAAAACAGGTGTCTGATGTGAAAGTCGGTGGTAAACCTCTTGATCTCAATAAAACTTACAAAGTGTCTGTACCTGATTACTGTGCAGCAGGTGGCGATGGTTATCCAATCTTGAAAAAACACCCAAGCTATGTGAATACAGGCTTTATTGATGCTGAAATGTTGAAAAAATACTTTGAAGAAAATTCACCAATTGATGCCTCAAAATATGATCCAAAAGATGATGTGATCTTTAAATAAAAATTTACAAAACAATACTATGTAATAATCTGCGACAAAGTTATTTTTAACTTTGTCGCTTTTTTAATGTAATAATTACTGTAAAGCAATGTTTGTTTTTAGAATTGAATTTAAAATCAATGTAAAATATAGTTTGCTAAAAGGATTTAGCTGGAGATCTTTATTCAAAAGTATTGTATTGTTTCGACGATTTGAGAATTATTTTCAAGAAGATTTATTTTACCTTTACAGAGAGCAAATCTATGAAATTCAAATACAATGTTCTTTATGCAGCACTGTTTTCTGTTCCTACCTTTGCTATTGCTGAAACAAGCACCCTAGCGGAAGTGAATGTAAATGCAACAGCATAATTAGAAGATAACCGTGGTAGTTATCAATCTCGCCAAAGCAATATTGCTAATAAAGACACGACCCCGTTAATTGATTCTCCGCAAACAGTAAATGTGGTCAATCGCCAATTAATCGAAGATCGTAAACCTCAAACACTTGATGAAGCATTAGCGACTATCAGTGGTATGACACAAGCCAATACCCTTGGTGGTTTAATGGATGCGGTGTTAAAACGTGGTTTTGGTGCAAACCGTGATAACTCCATTTTACGCAATGGTGTTGTCGCTGGTCCTTCACATAACTTTTCAGCAACCACAGAACGCGTTGAAGTGTTAAAAGGTCCTGCATCTGTGCTTTATGGGATTCAAGATATCAATGTAGTGACGAAAAAACCACAACAAGAAGCGAAATATGTGCTAGGTGCTTCTATGGGGAGTAATAATGCTTGGGGCGTAAATCTTGATGCCACAGGTGGCTTAGGTAATGGCTTTGCCTACCGTTTTATTTTCGACCAAAATGATAAAGATTATTGGCGTAATTTTGGTGAAATTAAGCGTACTTTATATGCACCATCTCTCGCTTGGCAAAATGATAAAACCGAAATTATTGTAGGTTATGAACATCAAGAATATACCGATCCATTCGACCGTGGTACTTATGTTATCGCTAACGGTACAGGCAAAGGGAGTATCGTCAATATTCCAAAAGAACGCTGTTTAGACGAGCCATTTAATGAAGCAATGGGTAAAGTTGATGCTGTTTCTGTAAAAGCAACACAAAAATTAAATGATGCTTGGACACTGAATACAACCTATGGCTATACCAAAGATACCTACAATTATTGGCAAGCGCGTGTAACGGCAATTAATTTAAACAGAGAGCGTGTCACTCGCCGTTTAGAAGGTATTCAAGGCTCAGAACAGCGTAACCACAGTGGAAGTATCAATGCGGTTGGCGAATTTGCCACGGGGAATGTTGCACATCGTGTCGTTGCTGGGGTAGATCTTGCTCGCACTACATTAGATATTGCTCGTTATCAAGGCGGTAATAGCAATATTTCATTAAGCAACCCAGTTTATAATACCGCCAGCGTGGCAAATATGCCGCTAGCGACCAATAATGGTCATCAATTTGCAACATTAAAAACGGCTGGTATTTACCTTCAAGATTCTGCCTATTTAACCGATAAATTGATTTTATCGGGTGGTATTCGTTATGAATACTACGATCAGGAAGCAGGTCGTGGCGGTTCAACCGTTGCGGATCGTTTATATACAGATGGACACGGCGGTAAATTCTTATATCAAGGTGGTTTAGTCTATAAATTTACGCCTGACTGGGCTGTTTATGGTAACTATGCACAATCTTTCCGCCCACATTTAAGCCGTTCAGCAATCACTGAATCAGGTTTAAAACCAGAACAAGGCGAGTCCTTTGAAGTGGGGACAAAATATGAAAATGCCTTCTTCAGCACCAATTTAGCACTGTTCAATATCAATAAGAAAAATGTGGCAGTTACGGTAACGGACGTGAATTTTTGTTGAACGCAAAAGTTGAGTTTTAATGTAACAAGCGGTGCGATCTTGGCGGATTTTTACATGCTGTAGGGACACACTGCGTGTGTCCGCTAAAATGTCTTCATATGTACGGACACGTTGCGTGTGTCTGTTAGCGTGTTCATATACGGACACACGCAGTGTGTCCCTACATTTTTCTATAAGTTTCCACCGCTTGTCTCTTTCTATCTCAGGGCGACATTCGCCCTTTTGTCGTAAATGAATTATGAACAACTGGCAAACAGAAGTTAATAACAGCGTCTATTGGTTGATAATCGCACTCGCTTGCGTGTCTATCGGACTATATCTAACAGGTAAACTCGTTGGGCGAACTGCTTTCGGACAAAAATTTTGGCATATCACCAAACCTTGCTGGGAGAAATCCAACAAAATCAAAACAGTCGGCTTAGTACTATTGTTATTATTAATGGTGTTAATGGAAGTTCGCATTAGCGTACTCAACACCTTTTTCTACAACGGCTTGTACAGCTCGCTACAAAAACAGCAAGCTGATGCCTTCTGGTTTTTTGCGATCATTAATTTAATGTTGGTGATTGTGAAAATTATCCACGCCATCATCAACTATTTCTTACAGCAAGTCTTTGAAATTCGTTGGTTAGAAAAGCTCAACCACGAAATGCTTGACCGCTGGTTAGCCAATAAAAATTACTATCTCGTGAAGTATGAAAAAGAGTTGCCCGACAACATCGATCAACGTATCGAACAAGACGCGACAGAGTTTATCGGTGGAACGCTAGATGCGGTGCGCGGGGTGATTAATGCGGTCGTTTCCACCATTGAATTTACCATTATTTTGTGGGGACTATCGGGGATCTTGGCGATCTTCGGCATAGAAATCCCGAAAGGTGTAGTGTTCTTTATCTATATTTTTATTATTGTCGCTACCTTGCTTTCTGTAATTATTGGTCGCCCGCTGATTGCGTTGAACTTCAATAAAGAGAAGCTACAAGGGGATTACCGTTACTCGCTCATTCGTGTGCGAGATAATGCCGAAAGTATCGCCTTTTATTCGGGAGAAGCCAAAGAACGCCGAAATTTACAGGCAAAATTTTCTGCGGTGATTGATAACCGTTGGAAAATTGTCCAAAAAATGTTGGGCTTAGACGGCTTTAACACAGGGGTAACGCAGATTGCAATGATTTTACCGCTGATGTTGCAGTCGCAACGCTTTTTTGCAGGGCAAGTAACCCTAGGTGATATGCACCAAACGGTACAATCTTTCAACCGCTTAATGCGTGCTTTGTCGTTTTTCCGTCTGTTCTATGATGAATTTACCCTGTATCAAGCACGTTTAAACCGTCTGTACGGTTTCTTTACCACCCTTGATCATCTAGACGAAATGCCAGTCCACCAGCCATATCCTTGCACCACAGGATTTATGCTGAAAGATTTTGGTATGAAAGATGCAAGCGGTAATATTCTGATGAAAAATATCAACATTGACATAAAACGTGGCGAAGCCTTGCTAATTCAAGGTGCTTCAGGCACAGGCAAAACGTCGTTGCTGAAAGCGTTGGCAGGTATTTATCCTTTTGAAACCTTTGGCACAGCCGAGCACCCGTGTAGCGAACAGCCGTTGTTCTTACCACAACGCCCATATATGCCACAGGGAACATTGCGAGAAGCCATCTGTTATCCACATATTGAAGCGACAGACGAGCAGATTAAACAAGCAATGGAAAAATGCTGTTTGGATAAATATACCCACGCACTTGATGACGACAACGACTGGCAACTCACCCTTTCTCCAGGTGAATTACAACGGGTTGCTTTTGTGCGAATTTTACTCAGTAAGCCTGAATTAATTTTCCTTGATGAAACAACCTCAGCCCTCGATGAGCCAACGGAGTCTATTCTTTATCGCACTATTCGGGAAGAGTTGCCAAATAGTACTGTTATTAGCGTTGGACACCGTTGCACCTTGTACCCTTATCATAACAAGCGGATTAATCTTAATGCAGGTTGTTGTGGGGTAGAAGAGTGTTGTATGAATAAATAGAGAACAGGGCGAAAGCCCTGTTTTTATGTGATAGAAAATTGAATGGTTTTTCCTGTTTTGTTTATCATCATAAACAACGCGTCTAGTGTAAATTTTTCAATTTTATGATTAACTACGTCAGAAACTCTTGGACGTGTAATACCAAGAATTTTTGCAGCATCTGCCTGCTTGAGATTATTTGCATTAATCCATTCTGTCACATTATTCATTAAAGAGATTTTAGCTTCAATGAGAGCTTGGCTTGCTTGTTTTAGGCGTTCTGCTTCTTCTGGCTCAAAGCCAAGATCACTGAAAATGTTATCTGTGGGTAAAGTAATATGACGAATTTCAGTATCAATCATGATTTTTCTCCTTGATGAATAGCTTTAAATCTAGCTTTAATGATTTCTATATCTCGTTTAGCGGTTTTTTCACTCCTTTTCTGAAAGGCGTGTAAACAATAAATCGCATTATGATATTTCGCAACATAGACCAAGCGATAAGCACCCGATTGCTCTTTGATTCGAATTTCAAGGATTCCACTACCAAGATTCTGCATAGGTTTGAAATCTCTTGGTTCTAACCCTTGCTGAACAAGGTCAAGATCATGACCTATTTCTCTTTTAATATGATCAGGGAATAACCTAATATCATCTAGGGTTGAGCCTACCCATAGAACAGGCTTACGCATTATATTCATTTTGTATCAAATTTTATACCAAAAGTAATAAATATCAAGGAAAATAGGATTATTGATTCGTTTTATATTTACACAAGCAGAAAAAACACATTTTTCGACGAGCATCACAAAAATAAGAGCTGATCGAAACAAGCGGGCACTTTGCGTAAATTTCTTACAAATTCCGAAATAACAGGCGATTTTTCAGAAAATCTCTGTATAATAGCCAAGTTTTATTTCTTCGCATTCTAAGAGGCGGCTATCAAAAGTAATTTGATGTGTGAGATTACTTTTGCTAGTCGCAATTTTTAGGAAATAAAACAACAATAAATCCAAAAATTCATAAGGAACATTCAAATGACTCCAATCGTCAAACAATTTAAATACGGTCAGCATACCGTAACTTTAGAAACAGGGGCTATTGCTCGTCAAGCAACGGCAGCAGTAATGGCAAGTATGGACGACACTACCGTTTTTGTTACTGTGGTGGCAAAAAAAGAGGTGAATGAAGGTCAAGACTTCTTCCCATTAACTGTGGATTATCAAGAGCGTACTTACGCGGCAGGTCGTATTCCGGGTGGTTTCTTCAAACGTGAAGGTCGTCCATCTGAAGGCGAAACCTTAATCGCGCGTTTAATTGACCGTCCAGTTCGTCCACTTTTCCCTGAAGGTTTCTTCAACGAAATTCAAGTGATTGCAACAGTGGTTTCTGTTAATCCACAAATCAGCCCAGATTTAGTGGCGATGATCGGTGCTTCAGCAGCATTATCTCTATCTGGCGTGCCTTTCAATGGTCCAATCGGTGCGGCGCGCGTTGGTTTCATTGATAACCAATTTGTGCTTAACCCAACTACATCAGAACAACGTTTAAGCCGTTTAGATTTAGTAGTGGCTGGTACAGACAAAGCGGTATTAATGGTTGAATCTGAAGCAGATATTTTAACTGAAGAACAGATGTTAGCGGCAGTGGTATTCGGTCACGAGCAACAACAAGTTGTGATTGAAAACATCAAAGAATTTGTGAAAGAAGCAGGCAAACCACGTTGGGACTGGGTTGCTCCAGAGCCAAATACGGATTTAATCAATAAAGTTAAAGCATTAGCAGAAGTTCGTCTTGGCGATGCTTACCGTATCACTGAAAAACAAGCACGTTATGAACAAATTGACGCAATCAAAGCGGACGTTATCGCTCAATTAACTGCAGAAGATGAAACCATTTCAAGCGGCAAGATTGTAGATATTATTACCGCATTAGAAAGCCAAATCGTGCGTAGCCGTATTATCGCAGGCGAACCACGCATTGACGGTCGTACAGTGGATACCGTGCGTGCATTAGATATTTGCACAGGCGTTTTACCTCGTACGCACGGTTCAGCGTTGTTTACTCGCGGTGAAACACAAGCATTAGCGGTTGCGACATTAGGGACAGAGCGTGATGCACAAATTATTGACGAATTAACAGGCGAAAAATCAGATCGCTTCTTATTCCACTACAACTTCCCTCCATATTCAGTAGGTGAAACAGGTCGTATCGGTTTGCCGAAACGTCGTGAAATCGGTCACGGTCGTTTAGCGAAACGTGGCGTGTTAGCAGTAATGCCAACGGCAGAAGAGTTCCCATATGTTGTGCGTGTGGTTTCTGAAATTACCGAGTCAAACGGTTCTTCATCAATGGCTTCTGTATGTGGTGCTTCTCTTGCGTTAATGGATGCAGGTGTACCAATCAAAGCGGCTGTTGCTGGTATCGCAATGGGCTTAGTGAAAGAAGAAGAGAAATTTGTGGTACTTTCAGACATTTTAGGTGATGAAGACCACTTAGGTGATATGGACTTTAAAGTAGCAGGTACTCGTGAAGGTGTAACTGCATTACAAATGGACATCAAAATTGAAGGGATCACCCCTGAAATTATGCGTATCGCATTAAATCAAGCAAAAGGTGCGCGTATGTACATTTTAGGCGTAATGGAACAAGCGATCCCTGCACCACGTTCAGAAATTTCTGACTTCGCACCTCGTATTCATACAATGAAGATCGAACCGAAGAAAATCAAAGATGTGATCGGTAAAGGTGGTGCGACAATTCGTGCATTAACCGAAGAAACCGGCACATCAATCGACATTGATGATGACGGAACAGTGAAAATTGCGGCAACAGACAACAACGCCGCGAAACGTGTGATGGAACGTATCGAAGAGATCGTTGCAGAAGTCGAAGTGAATGTAATCTACAAAGGTAAAGTAACTCGTGTGGTTGATTTCGGTGCATTCGTGTCTATCCTTGGCGGTAAAGAAGGTTTAGTGCATATTTCTCAAATCACGGAAGCTCGTGTAGAACGTGTTGCGGATTACTTATCTGTTGGTCAAGAAGTTCAGGTGAAAGTGGTAGAAATCGATCGTCAAGGTCGTATCCGCTTAACTATGAAAGATCTGAATGGTGATGCAACTGCAACAGAAATTGTTGAAGAAATTCAAGAATTAGCAGAATAATCACATCTATCTCTTCCTCGAACAGGGGAAGGGATCTTCATTTTAAGAATGATAAATACCTAAGGTTTTATTAATGCCACAACGTTTTAAGTTGTTTAATTTTCGTTTTTGCTGGTTAGTTTTGGTAATGATTTTTTTGACAGGCTGTGTGAACAGAGTGTCAGATATGATTGCCCCGACAAAATTACCTTTATCGGAACTCAATCCTCAGTTACGTTTTGAACAGGAAGTAATGCTTGTTCGTTTAACGCAAGTGTTGCAAGAAGCGAAATTAAGCCAAGCTGAACGTGCCGAATTACATTTTGAAAGAGGCGTTATTTACGACAGTTTAGGACTTTGGTCGTTGGCTCGTTATGATTTTACGCAAGCGGTTGAATATGCACCTAAAATGGCAGCTGCCTATAATTATTTAGGGTTATATTTATTGCTTGAAGATGATTATGACAGTTCTATAGATGCTTTTAATGCCGTGTTGGAACTCGATCCAAATTATGATTATACCCGTTTAAATCGTGGTTTAGCATTTTACTATAGTGGTCGTTATTCTGAGGCAGAACGTGATTTATTGCGTTTCTATAAAGCAGATAAGTCCGATCCTTACCGTGTATTATGGTTATATTTCAATGAGTTAGAATTAAACCCAAGTGATGCAAAAGCAAATTTGTTAAAACGTGCCAAGCATTTGTCAAAAGACTTTTGGGGGACACATTTAGTGTCTTACTTGCTAGGGGATTTTACTCTTGAACAACTTCGTTTAAAAATGATTGCTCAAGCTGAACCGAATACGGTAGCTTATGCAGAGATTTTAACCGAAACATATTTTTATCTTGCAAAACAAACACTCAAAATGAATCAGCTTGAAGAGGCTAAAAGCCTTTTCCGTCTAGCTATTGCAAATCAAGTATATAACTTTGTTGAGTATCGTTTTGCGTTGTTTGAATTAGCTCAATTACATCAAAGAGCAAAACAAACAGATCCCGTTGTTGGGAAAAATTAGGACGATTTAAGCGGTAGGTTTCGCAAAATTTTTTGCAAATCAAACCGCTTACACTGTGTGACAAGTTATATAAAGCATTGGTTTGCTTTCTATTTATTTTTCTTACCTAAAAAGCTCAACAATATAATTTTTATTTTTTAGTGAAATGTTGGATTGATCCGCTCCCCATCTTTTCTAAAGATGGGTTGCCAAATTCTGATAAATGGTGCTCTGTAGGGACACACTGCGTGTGTCCGATTGCCTAATTTTTATGTGAATTTGATAGCTTGCGGACACACACAGTGTGTCCCTACAATGAACCTGATAACCTTGCTTTTCTAAAGAGGGGGATCAGTTTTGTGGAAAAACACATTCCCTAAAATAACCAATTTTGGAATTTTATGACTGAAACAACTTTAACTTTCGCCGATTTAGGCTTACCACAATCTATCCTTAACGCTGTAAATGAAATGGGTTTTGTAACCCCATCACCGATCCAGCAAGCCTGTATTCCACACCTTTTAAATGGTCGTGATGTGTTAGGTATGGCACAAACAGGAAGTGGTAAAACAGCGGCATTCTCTTTGCCTATTTTGGCTCAAATTGATCCAGAACAGCGTCACCCACAAATGTTGGTGATGGCGCCAACCCGTGAATTAGCAATCCAAGTGGCAGATGCTTGTGAGCAGTTCAGCAAAAATATGAAAGGTATTCGCACGGTCACGATTTATGGTGGTCAGCGTTATGATATTCAAATCCGTGCTTTAAAAAATGGTGCGCAAGTTGTGGTAGGAACACCAGGGCGTATTCTTGACCATATTCGCCGTGGCACCTTAGATCTTTCTATGTTGAAAGCGATTGTATTAGATGAAGCAGACGAAATGTTGCGTATGGGCTTTATCGAAGACGTTGAAACGGTTATGGCGGAATTACCTGAAGATCACCAAACGGCACTTTTCTCTGCCACAATGCCAGAGCCAATTCGCCGTATTACCAAGCGTTTTATGAAAGATCCGCAAGAGGTTAAAATTCAGGCAACCCAACGTTCTGCACCAGATATTGCGCAAAGCTACTGGTTAGTGAACGGCTTCCGTAAAAATGATGCGTTATTGCGTTTCTTAGAAGTAGAAGAGTTTGATGCGGCGATTATTTTTACTCGTACCAAAACGGGTACCATTGATATTGCTGAACTCTGTGAGCGTAATGGCTATCGTGCAGCCGCATTAAACGGTGATATGACTCAACAAGCGCGTGAACAAGCATTGGAAAAACTAAAATCAGGTCGTTTAGATGTGATTGTGGCAACGGACGTGGCGGCTCGTGGTATCGACATTGAGCGTATCAGTTTGGTAGTAAACTACGACATTCCACTTGACGCAGAATCTTATGTTCACCGTATCGGTCGTACAGGTCGTGCTGGTCGTTCAGGTCGTGCATTATTATTTGTAGAGCCGCGTGAACGTCGTTTATTGAAAAACATTGAACACTTAATCAAAAAGCCGATTGATGAAGTGCCAGTACCAAATCACGAAATTTTAATGGAAAAACGTCGTGAGAAATTTAAAGCACGCATTTCATTACAATTAGAACATCACGATTTAGAGCTTTATCGTGAATTATTAGAAGATCTATTCACGGCAGACCAAGATCACGAAGAATTAGCTGCAGCAATGATGATGTTGTTGCAAGAAAAACAAAAACTTATTCTTCCGCCAGATCCTGAAATTCGCCCTTCTCGTGCTGAGCGTGGAAAAGGACGTGAAAATCCACGTTCTGCGGAACGTCGTGGTGGCGGTCGTGAGCATCGTGATAACAACGGCGTTACGATGGATCTCTATCGTATCGAACTTGGTCGTGAAGATGGTGTTGAAGTGCGTCACATTGTTGGAGCGATTGCCAACGAGGGTGATATTAACAGCCGTTATATCGGACATATCAAGTTACACGATAAATACTCAACCATTGAATTACCACAGGGTATGCCGAAACATTTAGTGCAACATTTCGCACAGAAAGCACGAGTGTTAAGCAAACCAATGCAAATGTCTTTCTTAGGTCCTGTGGGCAGTACAACTAATGCTAACTCTTATGAAGATAAAGGCGGACGTGGTAAAGGTCGTGGAGACCGTCACGAACGAGGTGGCAGAGAGGGCCGCCGTGAAGAACGTGGCTTTAAAGACCGCAAAGAAGGTGGATTTAAAGAAAAACGTTTTAACGAGCGTGGTCGTCGATAATCTGATGCGTAGGGACACACTGCGTGTGTCCGCTACTTGTACCTAAAATTGTGATTTATGGACACACGCAGTGTGTCCCTACCATTTTAATTAAATTATGTTTATCCAACCCACCCAATCCCATTGCGATTTAACCTTAACCGAACAGGATGTTTACTTTATGCAATACGCCTTATCCCTTGCAGATAAAGCCGAAGCAGAAGGGGAAATTCCCGTTGGGGCAGTGTTGGTCGATAAAACAGGCAATATTATCGGAGAGGGGTGGAACCGTGCAATTATTCTCTCTGATCCAACCGCTCACGCAGAAATTCAAGCAATCCGAATGGGGGGACAACAGATACAAAACTATCGCCTATTAGATACAATCCTTTATGTGACCCTAGAGCCTTGTACAATGTGTGCTGGAGCGATTTTACATAGCCGTATTGGGCGGTTGGTATTTGGAGCCTCGGATTACAAAACAGGGGCGCTAGGCTCTCGCTTTCATCTTTTTGAAGACTATAAAATGAACCATTTTCTGCAAATTCGAGGTGGCGTGATGGCTGATGAGTGTAGCCAAAAAATCAGTGCTTTTTTTAGAAAGAGAAGGGAAGAGCAGAAAAATCAGCATGTTAACTACAACTCATCAAAATAGCTCTGTCCCCACGTCTTTTCAGCTAATTGCAACAAATTCGCAAAATCTTGATAAGAAGGAAACGCTTGGTTAGCGATATTATGTTGCTCACTGATCAACTTTTGACGAAGTTCTTCATACCATTGCAACAACCCCAAGGGTAGCGGCGATTTCGCCCGTCGCCCAAGCCAAAATAACCCTTGAAATGGGATACTCAATGCAAACAACGCCGTTAAGGTTGCATTGGCTAGAATGGATTGTTCAGGATCGTGGAAAAAGTATTGCCAAACTAACGCAAAACAAGCAAAAGCAGGCATAAAATGTGACGAAAATTTAACTAAGCGGATTAAACGATAATCGGGCATAAACAGTCCGAGTTTCTTCTGATTTGGGAAGGTATTGAGGTAACGCTGTCCTGCTTGCAAGGTGTGATACATAATTTGCCTTTATCGTTAAATAATTCAAGTTACATTCTACTCATCTCTACAAAATCTACAATAGCGAATTATCACAACAGTTGCTATACTTTCCATATAGTTACGCAGAATGATGTAGCAAATGCTATACCATACTGTATTATGTTGAATTTTCACCACATTAATTTAAGGAAGTCAAATGCCGATTAAATTTCCAAGTTTGTTACAAGATAGTTGGAATTTTATCCGTAATCAAGGGAGCTTTACGCTTACGGGTACCGCATTATTAATTTTATTACAATTATCCACCATTTTTCTCTTTCCTAGAGTAGAAATACAGGCAGGAAATACATCAAATCAAGAGATGTTAACTTTACTTACATCACAACTTGCCCCAACCATTATTTCTGCTTTGATTAGTGTATTTATCAATATATTATTGATTTTAAACATTAAATCTATCAACAGTGGCACTTATCAACATTTCAGCCAAAATATCGGGGCAACTCTCAAAGCCTTTTTTCCAATCATTTTGTTGTCGATCTTTATGGTAATGCCACTTTCAATCGGTATCTCATTTGGTGGCACCGTCGGGCAACAAGGCAATCTTGCTATAATGATCTTACTGCTTATGGCAACAGGTATCTATTTGTTTATCAAACTTAGCCTTGTCGTCTATGTCTATTTACTTGAAACCCCACAAGGCATTATGCAAACCTTACGTTTTACTTGGGGATTAAGTCGAGGCAGAATGGTGCCGCTTTTCCTATTTTGTATCTTAAGTTATTTCTTTCCTAGCTTGTTAGGTTCATTAATCGGTAGAATTGGCGAAGATGTCGGGATTATTCTTTCACAAGTGGTCGGAGCCTTTATCAGCTTATTTGTTGTTGTATTTGGTTTCCGTTTCTATCAAGTGTATCGCCAATAGGATTGACAATGAAACAGTTACTTGAATTTATTCCACTGATCCTCTTTTTTGTCGTCTATAAAACCTATGGCGTACAAGAAGCAGCATTAGTGCTAGTTGCCGCTACCGTGGTTCAATTTATCGCTTTACAGTTGCTTTATAAAAAAATCGAAAAAAATCAATGGATTATGGGAATAGCGGTCGTTTTCTTCGGCTTACTTACCGCTTACTTTAACGACCTGGCATTCCTTAAATGGAAAGTCACCATTGTCAATGCCATTTTTGCGGTAGCGTTACTCGTTAGCCAATACGTATTCAAAAAGCCTCTTATCCAAATGTTACTTGGCAAAGAACTCAAACTGCCACAAAACGTATGGGAAAAGCTCAATTTAGGTTGGGCAGGCTTTTTCATCTTCTGTATGATCATCAACATCATCATCAGTGAGTTCTTCTCTGACGATGTTTGGGCAAATTTCAAGGTGTTCGGTTTAACAGGATTAAGCCTCATTGCCGTTATCGGCACAGGCTTATATCTCTACCCCCACCTAAAACAACTAGAACAAAAAGAGGAAAATAATGGAAACACAAACTAAACGCCAGCCTGAAGGCACATTAATTTTACGCACCCTCGCAATGCCATCAGACACCAACGCCAACGGCGATATTTTTGGTGGTTGGATAATGTCACAAATGGATATGGGCGGTGCGATTTTAGCAAAAGAGCTAGTTAAAGGCAGAGTAGTGACTGTTTCAGTAGATAAAATGTCGTTCTTACTGCCTGTGTCAGTCGGTGATGTGGTTTGCTGTTACGGCAAATGCACCAAAGTTGGACGCACCTCACTTCAAATCAAAGTCGAAGTATGGATCAAAAAAGTGTATGAAGGAATGAGAGAACGCCACTGTGTCACCGAAGCACTCTTTACCTTTGTTGCTGTAGATAGCAACGGCAAACCTCGTGTTATCCCACGAGAAAACAACCCAGATCTTGACCAAGCCTTAGCTTTAATTGAACCTTAATGGAGGACATTATGTACTATGTAATTTTTGCTCAAGACATACCAAACACCCTTGAAAAACGTTTAGCCGTGCGTGGAAAACACCTCGAACGTCTAAAACAACTTCAAGCCGAAGATCGCCTTTTAACCGCAGGTCCAAACCCAGCGATTGATGATGAAAACCCAGGTGAAGCAGGTTTTACAGGTTCAACTGTTATTGCAAAATTCAATTCACTTGAAGAAGCAAAACAGTGGGCAAGCCAAGATCCTTATGTGGAAGCAGGGGTTTATGGCGAAGTGATTGTGAAGCCGTTTAAAAAGGTGTTTTAGTTTAATTAATATAGATTCAATTCAGATAAGAAACCAAGTAATGTTATTATTTGGGTGCTTATCTAATTGAGATATAGTCGATAAACAGTTGCTATGGCATATCAAAATATATGGTGGAACGGATTTTAGAAGATACCGTTAAGGCTAATCCACAATTCTCTGCAGCGGTATTACGTTATTTCAATCCAGTTGGAGCTCACCCAAGTGATTTGAAAAGCGTGGGAAAAGTTAGGCTGGAAAACTGAATGTGATTTGCCACAGATGATGAAAGATACGTGGCATTGGCAAAAGAACAATCCGAATGGGTATCGTTGATGTAAAATTAGCTTATCCGCAGGCTACAAAACTCAATTTATTCATTTGCCCCTATCCCCTGATACCAAGGACTAAAGCGGTTTCTTGCGGTGGAAATGTTGTAATTATCTGAATAAAAATCGACTTGGATCATTCCCACTTGAGCAGTATTAAGCCACTTCACTTGATACTGCTCAAGCCGTTGAATAACTTGACTATTTGGCATTTTCCACGGGTTCCAACGCCCAGCCGAAATAATCGCCCAAGTGGGTTGGATGTGAGCTAACAAAGTTTGGCTGGTACTGGTTTTACTGCCGTGGTGTCCTACTTGAAGAAAATCGATCTTACCGATCTGGCTTGCATATTGTCGTTCTTCCGCAATCCCACTATCCCCAGTAAGAAGCAATCTATATTGCCCTATCGACACTCGTAATACACAAGAGTGTTCATTTTTAGCTCGCTCGCTCAGTTGTAAAGGATAAATCGCTTCAAGGTGCATTGTGCTGAACTGCCACTGATTGCCTGCTATACAAGGCTCGGCGACTTGGTTACTATAATGATTTTTACCCGAAAGGATCAACCGTGCATTTGGGTAGGCTTGTAGTAATGGCAAAACGCCCCCAGCGTGATCGTTATCATCGTGGCTAACAAAAATAGCTTCGACCACTATCCCTTCACGGCGTAAATAGGGCAGTATTTCCAATTCCGCCATTGTACCACCTTGCCACGCAACGCCTGTATCATAGAGAATGGCTTTCTGTTTACCTTGGTGTTGATAAATCAATCCCATTGCCAACCCTTGCCCCACATCAAAATTCACCCATTTTACAAGTGGTGGTTTAAGTGTATCTTTTACAAAATGAAATCCGATCCACAATGCTAAAGGCAATGCCACTGTTGCTAACCCATAATAGAGAGAAAAACGTTGCTGAAAAACACCATATAATCCTATTATAATCAATAGATTAAGGCATATTAATCCCCATTGTTGATCGACACTTAAATAGAGCCAATGATGGGAAAATGGCTCAATCCAATCAATCCCCCACTCTGCAAGTTGATGGCAAAGCCACCAAGTTTGAAATAGGTTATCTGTTAATAAACTAAATAAAATCAATGGGATAAGAATAAAGCTATAAAGTGGAACAATGATCAAATTGGCTAACAAAGCGAAAGGTGATGTGCCATCAAAAAAACTGAGTTGAATAGGCGAGAACACTAGCCAAATGCCTAACTGCAGATGAAACAACTCTAACAGCAACTTCATCACTCGATTTTGCATATTTTTGACAAAATCAAACCGCTTGAGTGGAAAAGCCTGATACCAAATAATTAGGCTAGCAACAGCCAAAACAGAGAGCCAAAAGCTATCGGAAAGTAACGTCAGCGGATCAAAGACGACTAATAGCACCACACCACGAAGCCATAACTGCCAAGGCGTATAATGACGACGAGCATATTGCACCAGCAAAACCAATGAAATCGCCACCATTGCCCGTACCGTTGGAATTTGGAAGCCTGCCAAAAAACTATATCCCAACGCCACACACCACCCTACTCCCCTTGCAAAATACAAGGACAACCCCACCGCTTTCAGATAACGAAATCGCAATAATAACCACTGCCCAGCTTTCGCCGTCCAAAAGGCTAACAGATAAACCAGAACAATATGCGAGCCTGAAATGGCAATCAAATGAGCAGTGGTTGTTTGCTGAAAGATCTCCCAATGGCTTTGACTTAACCAAGCCCGTTCACCAAAAGCAAGGGCAAGCAGTAACCCTTGCGTTGCAAAAGGGGCGGTCTGTTCTCGCATACGATCAAGCCAAATTGCACGCAAGCCTTGTTGTTCGTTCACTTTTACTGCTTTTTTGACCGTAGCTGTTGCTGAGATATGTTGAGCCACATACCATTTTTGTCGATCAAAATTGCCATCATTTAAGCGAGCGGACAAAGGCTTCAATGCCAGTTCCGCGTTATAACTTGCTTCCAGTATCAATGGCTCATCAGCTTGCCAATTGACATAAACATAGTCCCCATTAGCACGCTCTACAACGGCAGTTTGATATTCTTGCTGTTTTAAAATTTGCTTCACTAACACCCGCTCTTGCACCTTAACAGCGGTCTGTTCCTGATGTTTTTTTGCAAGTTGCATAATCTGGGCGTAACTCACCGCTAACACACCACCCAACAGCAAGATCCCCAATTTCCCACGCCATACTCCCCATAATGCAAGGGCAAGAGAAAATACCACCACATAGCCAAGCCACGAAGCAGGCAGAACAATCAACGGCAATAAACCGAAAAAGAGCATTAAACAGACACGATCAATAGACATCATCAACATACCTAATCAAAGAGATTACAGTATGCCAATGATGAAAAGAGAGAAAAGTAGAAAAATAATGTTTTTCGACAGGGATCACAAAAATAAATATTGGTATATCAAATTGTTTGTAGTTATGATTTTTAACACGATATCTTTTTAATTTAGATTAAAAAGTTAGATAAGAAATGCAAATAACTTGACAAATTTTTCAAAGAATTTTCAAAATTGAGAAGTAGTTCAAATTTTAACTACAAGGAGTGTGGTAGTATTAGCTCGAAAGCTGAGATGGCTCAGTTATTACTAAACACAACAAGGAGTATATTATGTATAAACATATTTTAGTTGCCGTAGATCTCTCTGAAGAAAGCCTTGTATTATTGCGTAAAGGTGCGAGTCTTGCTGAAAAATGTAATGCAAAATTATCCGTTATCCACGTTGATGTGAACTTTTCGGATCTCTACACTGGGTTGATTGATATTAATATGTCGTCTGTTCAAGATTCTGTGTCAGAAGAAACGATCAAAGCATTAGAGGAACTCTCTGGTAAAATTACTTACCCTGTTACTGAACGTTTAAATGGTAGTGGTGATTTTAGTCAAGTGCTGGAAGAAGCGGTAGAGGAGTATCAAGTGGACTTATTGGTCACTGGTCATCACCAGGATTTTTGGAGCAAATTTATGTCTTCTACTCGTCAAGTGATGAACAGTGTAACGGTAGATATGCTCGTTGTTCCTTTAGCAAGTGAATAACTCAAGCTATTGATTGGTAAATAAAACGTGAAAAAAGACCGCTTGTGTAGCTGAGTTATCGCATTCAGTTACTCTGGCGGTCTATTTTTTGACTTAATGTCAATAATTTATGCAGTAAAAAATACAAGTATTGAAAAAAATGTGTAAAATAGGTGTGTGAATTACTAATATACTTTAGTAAAAACATAGATATACAGTTTTTTATATCCATTTGAGTGACTTTAATGAAAACAACTTCAGAGATTAGACAAGCCTTTTTGGAGTTTTTCCAAAGCAAAGGGCATACGATTGTGCCAAGTAGCTCGCTTGTACCTGAAAATGATCCAACCTTGCTTTTCACGAATGCAGGAATGAACCAGTTTAAAGATGTGTTCTTAGGATTAGACAAGCGTAGTTATAACAGAGCAACCAGCTCTCAACGCTGTGTGCGTGCTGGCGGTAAGCATAATGACCTTGAGAATGTAGGTTATACCGCTCGTCACCATACCTTTTTTGAGATGTTAGGTAACTTTAGTTTTGGTGATTATTTTAAACCCGATGCGATTGCATTTGCGTGGGAATTTTTAACATCACCGCAGTGGTTAGCGTTACCAAAAGAGAAATTGTGGGTGACAGTCTATGAAACAGACGATGAAGCCTATGATATTTGGAATAGAGAGATTGGTGTGCCTGCTGAGCGTATTGTGCGTATTGGTGATAATAAAGGCGCGCCTTATGCGTCAGATAACTTCTGGCAAATGGGTGATACGGGTCCTTGTGGTCCTTGTACTGAGATCTTCTACGATCATGGTGACCATATTTGGGGAGGTCCACCAGGCTCAACAGAAGAAGATGGCGACCGTTTCATTGAAGTATGGAACGTGGTCTTTATGCAGTTTAATCGTCAAGCAGATGGTACTTTAAAGAAATTACCTAAGCCGTCGGTAGATACGGGTATGGGTTTAGAGCGTATCAGTGCGGTGTTGCAACACGTTAATTCAAACTACGAAATCGACATTTTCCAAGCGTTAATCAAAGAGATTGCTTCTTTGTTAAATGTGACAGATTTAGACAATAAATCGTTACGCGTAATTGCAGATCATATTCGTTCTTGTGCGTATTTGATCGCTGATGGTGTGATGCCGTCAAATGAAGGTCGTGGTTATGTGTTGCGTCGTATTATTCGTCGTGCGGTGCGTCACGGAAACATTCTTGGTGCGAAATCAGCGTTCTTCTATCAATTAGTGCCAACCCTTGCAAAAGCAATGGGGCAGGCTGGTGAGATTTTGACGCAGAAACAAGCGCATATTCAGAAAGCGTTAAAAGCAGAAGAAGATCAGTTTGCGCGTACCCTTGAGCGTGGTTTAGCGTTATTAGAAGATGCGTTAACCAAAGTAGAGAATAAGGTTTTATCAGGTGAAGTGGCATTTAAACTTTACGATACTTATGGTTTCCCACTGGATTTAACGGCAGATGTTTGCCGTGAACGTGGTATTACCATTGATGAAGCTGGCTTTGAGCGTGAAATGCAAGCTCAACGTGCAAGAGCGCAGGCAAGCAGTAATTTTGGTACAGATTACAATAATGTGATTAAAGTTAATGGCTCAACGGAGTTCAACGGCTATGAGGTCACAGAATGTGAAGCGACTGTCGTTGCGTTATTTAGCAATGGTAAGGCGGTTGAAGCTATTCAATCGGGGGAAAATGCAGTCGTTGTCTTGGATCGTACCGCTTTCTATGGAGAGTCGGGCGGTCAGGTTGGTGATAGCGGTGTGATTGCTTCAGAAATTTGCAATTTTGAAGTCAATGATACGCAAAAATATGGCCAAGTCTTTGGGCATATTGGTCAATTAGCTTCAGGCACTTTATCAGTCGGAGATAAGGTGAAAGCAGAAGTGAATACGACACGTCGTCACGCTATTACCTTAAACCATAGTGCAACTCACTTGTTACATTCGGTACTTCGTCAAGTGTTGGGTGATCACGTTGTACAAAAAGGTTCTCTTGTGTCAGAAAATTCACTTCGTTTTGACTTTTCTCAAGGTGAAGCGATTTCAAAAGCTGACTTAGAAGAGATTGAGCGTATTATTAATACGAAAATTCGTGAAAACATTGTAGTTACAACTGAAGTAATGGATCTTGAATCAGCGAAGCAAAAAGGTGCGATGGCACTGTTCGGTGAGAAATATGGAGATAGAGTTCGCGTTGTAGATATAACAGCATTTTCTGTAGAGCTTTGTGGTGGTACTCACGTTAAACAAACAGGTGAGATTGGCTTATTCAAAGTGGTATCTGAAGGTGCGGTTGCCGCAGGTGTTCGCCGTATTGAAGCGGTGACAGGCGAAAATGCAATCGGCTTATTACATCAGCAACAACAAATTCTTAACCAAAGTGCTGAGTTATTAAAAGCAGATACGGCAAGCCTTGTTGAGAAAATCCAACAACTACAAGAGAAAAGTAAGAAAGTAGAAAAAGAGCTACAACAGCTCAAAGATAAACTTGCAGCTCAAGCTGGTGGAGAATTAGCAAAACAAGCTAAACAAATCAACGGGGTTAATGTGGTTGTTCAACGTTTAGAAAACGTTGATGCAAAAGCATTAAGAACGATGGTCGATGACTTGAAAAATCAACTAGGTTCAGCGGTGATTGTCTTTGCAACAAAAACTGATGAAAAAGTTAATTTGATCGTAGGTGTAACAAAAGATCTTACAGACAAAGTAAATGCAGGCGAGCTTGTTGGGTTAATGGCTCAAGAAGTTGGCGGTAAAGGCGGTGGTAGAGCTGATATGGCAATGGCAGGCGGTAGCCAACCAGAAAATATAACCCAAGCCCTCAATGTTGCGACGAATTGGATTCAAGCAAAACTCTAATTATAAGAGGTAAGTTAGAATGACTTTGGCTTGCCCTGATTAAATCTAAAAGGAGAGATAGTTATGCTTATTCTAACCCGTAAGATTGGCGAAAGTTTATTGATCGGTGATGATGTAGAAATTACTGTCCTAAGTATTCGTGGTAGTCAGGTTAAATTAGGGGTGAAAGCACCTAAGGAAATTTCGGTTCACCGTGAAGAAATTTATCAAAGAATCAAAGCGTTAGCAGATGAGAATCCTTCAGAATAAGGTATATTGATATTTACTGAAGTTCTTGATCTAACGTAATGTGAATTTGATTCTTGAACCAAATGTCACAAACAGATAAATTGAAACGCAGTGTTCAATTTTTTGAAAAAATTTGTGCAAAACAGACCGCTTACTTAAGGTAGGCGGTTTACTTTATCTAAATATATTAAGGATTTTTCTATGAAAGTGATTATTCCTGTCGCAGGTCTTGGTACTCGTATGCTTCCTGCAACCAAAGCAATCCCAAAAGAAATGCTAACCATTGCAGACAAACCGTTGATTCAATATATTGTAAATGAGTGTGTGGCTGCAGGAGTAAGAGAAATTGTGCTTGTCACTCATTCATCTAAAAACGCTATCGAAAACCACTTTGATACATCGTTTGAACTCGAAACAATGTTAGAAAAACGAGTGAAACGTCAGCTATTAGATGAAGTGCGTTCGATTGTACCTAAAGATGTGACCTTGATGCACGTTCGTCAGGGGCAAGCGAAAGGATTAGGTCACGCGGTATTATGTGGTCGAGCTGTGGTAGGAAATGAGCCTTTTGCAGTGGTATTGCCTGATGTGTTATTGGCAGATTTTACTGCAGATCAAAAAACAGAAAACTTAGCAGCAATGATTCAACGTTTCAAAGAAACAGGCAAAAGCCAAATTATGGTTGCACCTGTGGCGAAAGAAAATGTGAGTAACTATGGTATTGTAGATTGCCAAGGTGCAGAATTACAACCTGCAGGTACAGCGAAGATTGCTAACATTATTGAAAAACCAAGTATTGAAGAAGCTCCGTCTAATTTTGCCGTTGTGGGACGTTATGTCTTCTCTGCAGAAATTTGGGATTTACTTGCCAAAACACCGGTCGGTGTGGGTGATGAAATTCAATTAACCGATGCGATTGATATGTTGATTGAACAACAAGAGGTGGAAGCCTTTCATATGACAGGTAAAACCTTCGACTGTGGTGACAAATTAGGCTATATGGAAGCCTTTGTAGAATACAGTTTGAACCACGATAAATTTGGTGGTGAATTTAAAGATTATTTGAAAAAATTATCGAAGTCGCTGTAATTAAATTTATATAAAATGTAGGGACACACTGCGTGTGTCCGTTCAAAATTTTTATTAATAATGGTTGGTGGACACACGCAGTGTGTCCCTACGCTAACAAGGAGCAAATGTGATCGTCAAAAAAATAGCACAAGCGGTAGGTTTTGGGCTTTTTTGTGCTGGCTTGATTCTTTATGTTGCCCCTTGGTTAAACAAAAGCACTCAAACAGAGATTATCAGCTTTCACGATGCGGTAAGAATTGCGTCGCCTGCGGTAGTCAATGTTTATAATCAGGCCTTTGATTCTACCCATTCTGATACAGGGGAGTTACAAGTAAACAATTTGGGATCGGGCGTGATTATGACCTCAACGGGTTATATTTTAACGAATAAACACGTTATCCAAAATGCAGATCAAATTTTAGTGGCACTGCAATCGGGGACGATTTCGAGTGCTACATTGGTAGGATCTGACACCTTAACTGATCTTGCTGTTCTCAAAATTCAAGCAGAAAACTTGCCTACAATTCCTCAAAATTCAAAACGCGTGGCTAAAATCGGTGATGTGGTTTTAGCAATTGGCAATCCGTTAAATTTAGGGCAGAGTATTACGCAAGGCATTATTGGTGCAACGGGGCGCAATGCATTATCTGAAATGGGTCGGCAAAACTTTATTCAAACTGACGTTTCTATTAATAAGGGTAATTCAGGCGGAGCTTTGGTAAATACGGCTGGTGAGTTGATTGGCATTAACACTTTAAGTTTAGGAAAAAACAGTGATGAATTGGCAGAAGGATTGAATTTTGCGATTCCGATTTCCTTAGCAAATAAGGTGATGGAAAAAATTATTCGTGACGGGCGTGTTATTCGAGGCTATTTTGGTGTTAATAGCTCGTTGTACTATACGGCTAAACAGCTAGGAGTCGGTGAAAAAGGGATCTTAATTACTACAGTAGCTGAAGGTGGACCTGCGGATAAAGCAGGGATTTTAGCTGGTGATTTGATTTTACGTTTAAATGATACAGAAGCCCAAACTCCAGCTCAAATGATGGAATTGATTGCAGAAATGAAACCAAATAGTAAGGTAAAGGTATTAATTTCTCGTCAAGGCATACAGAAAGAAGTTGAAGTGGTTATTGGTGAATTTCCAGAGCTATAAAGGATAAATATGGGTATTGTAATTACAGTTGATGGGCCAAGTGGTGCAGGAAAAGGAACCTTGTGTCACGCCCTTGCAGAGAAATTAGGCTTTGATTTTTTAGATTCAGGAGCAATTTACCGTATTTTAGCATTGGCTGCAGTAAAACAGGGAATTGCCTTTGAGAATGAAACGGCTCTTGCGCAGCTTGGGCGAAATCTTAATGTGAAATTTGTGCCTGAGAATAATGAAATTCAGGTCATTTTGGACGGTGAAAACGTTGGCGATCAAATTCGTACGGCACAAGCGGGTCAAAATGCGTCAAAAATTGCGGTTTATCCTCAAGTGCGTGAGGCTTTGTTACAACGTCAGAGAGATTTTAGAAGTCCTAAAGGATTAATTGCCGATGGGCGAGATATGGGGACTGTCGTCTTTCCAGAAGCTGAAATTAAGTTCTTTTTAGATGCAAGTGCAGAAGAACGCACAAAAAGACGTGTAAAACAGTTGCAAGAAAAGGGATTTAATGCTAACTTTGACGAGATTTTAGCCGAGATAAAAGAGCGTGATTTTCGGGACAGAAATCGCCCTGTTGCACCTCTTGTTCCAGCTAAAGATGCGATGATTTTAGATTCAACGCATTTATCCATTGAGGAAGTTATTCAACAAGCATTGGATTATATTGCTCAAAAATTGTAATTTTGTTTGCTTAACAAAGGATTGTTAAGTCGTTATCCCTAACCCCATTTAGATGGATGCTAAATGGACGTTTTATTTTATTTAAGAAGATTAATTATGACTGAATCTTTTGCTCAACTATTTGAAGAATCACTAAAAGGTCAAGAAACCCGTTTAGGTTCTATTGTTAAAGGTACTGTAGTTGCAATTCAAAAAGGCTATGTACTTGTAGATGCTGGTTTAAAATCAGAATCAGCGATCCCTGCTGAAGAGTTTTTCAACGCACAAGGTGAATTAGAAGTTCAAGTTGGTGATGTTGTTGATGTTGCTCTTGATGCAGTAGAAGACGGTTTCGGTGAGACCAAACTTTCTCGTGAAAAAGCGAAACGTAACGAGTCTTGGGCTGCGTTAGAGAAAGCCTTCGAAGAACAAGCAACCGTTGTTGGTTTTGTAAACGGTAAAGTAAAAGGTGGCTTCACTGTTGAGTTAAACGGTGTTCGTGCATTCTTACCAGGTTCATTAGTTGATACCCGTCCAGTTCGTGATTCTTTAAATCTTGAAGGTCAAACTTTAGAACTTAAAGTAATCAAATTAGACCAAAAACGTAACAACGTTGTGGTATCTCGTCGTGCAGTAATCGAAACAACAAGCTCTGCTGATCGTGAAGAAGTATTAGCGAACTTAGTTGAAGGTTCTGAAGTGAAAGGTACTGTGAAGAACTTAACTGACTACGGTGCATTCGTAGATTTAGGCGGTGTTGATGGCTTATTACACATCACAGATATGGCGTGGAAACGTGTTAAACACCCAAGTGAAGTTGTTGCAGTGGGTCAAGAAGTTACTGTTAAAGTACTTAAATTCGACAAAGAGAAAACGCGTGTATCATTAGGCTTAAAACAATTAGGTCAAGATCCGTGGGCAGCTATTGCACAAAACCACCCAGTAAACAGCAAATTATCTGGTAAAGTAACTAACTTAACAGACTACGGCTGTTTCGTTGAGATTTTAGACGGCGTTGAAGGTTTAGTTCACGTTTCAGAAATGGACTGGACAAACAAAAACATTCACCCATCTAAAGTGGTAAACGTAGGTGATGTGGTTGAAGTAATGGTACTTGAAGTTGATGAAGAACGTCGTCGTATTTCTTTAGGTTTGAAACAATGTAAAGCAAACCCTTGGGAACACTTCGCTGAAACTCACAACAAAAACGATAAAGTAAAAGGTAAAATCAAATCAATCACTGATTTCGGTATCTTTATCGGTTTAGAAGGTGGCATTGACGGTTTAGTTCATTTATCTGACATTTCTTGGAATATGGCTGGCGAAGAAGCTGTTCGTAACTACAAAAAAGGTGACGAAGTAGAAACTGTTGTATTACAAGTTGATGCAGTGAAAGAGCGTATCTCTTTAGGTATCAAACAATTAGAATCTGATCCATTCACAAACTTCGTTGAAGGCACTAAAAAAGGTGCAATCGTGAAAGGTAAAGCGGTTGAAGTTGATGCTAAAGGCGTTAAAGTTGAATTAGCAGACGGTGTAGAAGGTTATGTTCGTGCAGCTGAAGCAACCCGTGATCGTGTAGAAGACATCACAACAGTTATCTCTGTAGGTGACGAAATCGAAGCGAAATACACAGGTGTTGATCGTAAAGCTCGCATTGTAAACCTTTCTATTCGTGCGAAAGACGAAGCTGAAGAATCAGCAGCACTTGCACAAGTGAATAAGCAAGAAGAAGCTATTCCAAGTGCAATGGCTGAAGCATTCAAAGCAGCAAAAGGCGAGTAATTTACTCTCTTCGTAAGCGGATATGTGAAAGCATATCCGCTTCACCTATCGCATAAGGAGAAAATATGACTAAATCGGAATTAATAGCAAATCTCGTAGCTCAATATCCCTCTCTATCAGTTAAATCTGTTGATGAAAGTGTAAAAGAAATTTTAGAACAGATTATGGGGTCGTTAGAACAAGGTGAACGCATTGAAGTAAGAGGCTTTGGCAGTTTTTCTCTACATTATCGTCAGCCTCGTGTTGGACGTAATCCAAAAACAGGCGAAAGCGTTAAGTTAGATGCTAAGTATGTTCCGCACTTCAAAGCAGGCAAAGAACTGAAAGAACGTGTTGATTTAGCCTAATTCTCTGAAAGCGACACTGTGGTGTCGTTTTTTTATAAACTAATGTAATAATGGAGATACGCAGATGAAATATATTTTGGGCATCATTATTGTGCTTGCTATCATTCTTGTTGCCGTGACTATTGGGGCAAATAACGATCAGCTTATTACATTCAACTACATCATCGCAAAAAGCGAATTACGTTTATCTAGCCTTGTTGCCATTTTGTTTGGATTTGGTTTAATTTTAGGTTGGTTAATCACGGGATTTTTCTATTTAAAAGTGAAATTACAAAATATTGCCTTAAATCGCCGTGTAAAACGCCAAGCTCAACAAATTAGCGAACTTACTTTACCAAAGGCTGAATAATGCTGGAATTGTTGTTCCTTTTGTTGCCTATTGCAGCCTTGTATGGCTGGTATATGGGGCAACGTAGTGCAAAAAAGGATCAAGATGCAATTAATAACAAATTTTCCCGTGACTATGTCACGGGTTTGAACTTTCTTTTATCTAATCAGCAGGAAAAGGCGGTTGATCTTTTCCTTTCTATGCTACAAAAGCAGGAGTCTGAGAACCAGATTTCAACAGAATCACAATTTGAAGCCGAAATTACTCTAGGCAATTTATTCCGATCAAGAGGGGAAGTTGATAGAGCTTTGCGGATTCATCAAGGGATTGAAAACAGTCCTCACTATTCCTTTGAACAAAAATTACTAGCAAAACAACAACTTGCCAAAGATTTTATGGCTGCAGGTTTTTATGATCGGGCAGAAAATTACTATATTACCTTGCTTGATGAACCTGAGTTTGCAGTCAATTCATTAAGTCAGCTTGCTGTGATTTATCACAAAACACGAGAATGGAAAAGAGCGATTAATGTCGCTGAAAAAAGGCTTAGAATAGAGCCTGAAATGGATAAGATCCCTTTATCTCACTATTATTGTGAATATGCACAAGCGGTCAGATCGGACGATGAAAAAGCATTTTTAACAGCATTACAAAAAGCCCTTTCTTACGTTCCTCACTGTGCAAGAGCCTCAATACTCTTCGGGGATTTTTTCTTTGAAAAACAAGAAATGCGAACGGCATTACGCTATTTTGAAGCGGTATTAGAACAAGAACCGAACTACATCAGCGAAGTTTTACATAAAATTAAGCAATGTTATATTGCGTTAAATGAACAAAATAATTTTGAGCTGTTCTTAATCAAAGCCAACCAAATTAAACACAACAGCAGTGTTGATTTGGCGTTAGCTGAATTTATTGAACAAAAAGATGGTGTAGAAGCCGCACAATCACGGCTTTATCAACAAGTTAGACAATTCCCAAGTTTAATGACTTTCCATCGTTTTATTTACTATCAAGTAAATGAAGCGGAGGAGGGCAGAGGCAAAGAGAGTTTAGTTCTATTACATAAAATGGTCGGTGATCGAATTAAACAGGGATTTCAATATCGCTGTATTCATTGTGGTTATCAAAGTTACCGCTTGTCTTGGCACTGCCCATCTTGTCGAACTTGGGAAAGCATTAAACCGATGCAAAGTATTACAGAAGTGATTTAACATAGGAGAATTTAAATGGACAACAAAATTATCGTCGCCCTTGACTATGAAACAGAAGCCGAAGCCCTCAATTTCGTTGATCAAGTCGATCCGTCCCTTTGTCGCTTAAAAGTGGGCAAAGAGATGTTTACCACATTGGGTACACACTTTGTGAAACAGTTACAAGACCGCAAATTTGATGTCTTTTTAGATTTAAAATATCACGACATTCCTAACACCGTTGCAAGAGCCGTGCATTCGGCGGCAGATTTGGGGGTGTGGATGGTGGATTTACACGCCTGCGGCGGTTTACGAATGATGGAAACCGCAAAACAAATTTTAGAGCCTTACGGCAAAGATGCACCATTATTGATTGGTGTGACTGTGCTAACCAGTATGGAAGATTTAGATTTATTACAAATCGGGATTAATGCGTCACCGATGGAACAAGTTATTCGTCTTGCCCATTTGTGCCAACGTGCAGGGTTAGATGGTGTAGTCTGCTCTCCACAAGAAGTTGAGGTATTAAGAACTCACTGTGGCAAAGATTTTAAACTTGTCACGCCAGGTATTCGTCCTGAAGGGAGTGATTTTGGCGATCAGCGTCGTGTGATGACTCCAAAACAAGCGATTGAAACAGGATCAGACTATTTGGTGATCGGTCGTCCTATTACCCAAGCCACTGATCCTCTTGCAGTATTAAAATCAATTAATCAATCTATCGCCTAATAAGCGGTTCGTGTAGAAGGAAATTTTACAAATGACTTTAGTGTATTCCACAGAAATTGGTCGAATTACACCAGAAAAACCGAAGGCTGAACGTCCGAAAGGTGATGGCATTGTGCGTATTCAACGCCAGACAAGCGGTCGTAAAGGGAAGGGCGTTTGCGTAATTACAGGTGTTGATTTAGATGATCGTGGTTTAGTGGCACTAGCTTCTGAACTTAAACGCAAAACAGGCTGTGGTGGTTCAGTTAAAGATGGTGTGATTGAAATCCAAGGTGATAATCGAGATCAGCTTAAGCAAATGTTGGAGCAGAAGGGATATAAAGTTAAATGACAATGCTGAATTCAGAAATATTACGATATAATCGTCAGATTATATTGAAAAGCATTGATTTTGATGGGCAAGAAAAGTTAAAAGCAAGCCGAGCCTTAATTGTTGGATTGGGTGGATTAGGTTGTGCAGCGAGCCAGTATTTAGCAAGCAGTGGTATTGGATATTTAACCTTAGTTGATTTTGATACGGTTTCACTTTCTAATTTACAACGACAGGTACTACATTCTGATGCAACTATCGGCATGCCAAAAGTAGAATCGGCTAAAAAGCGTTTACATGAACTGAATCCCCATATTCAAATCGAAACCATTAATGCGTATTTAGAAGAAGATGAATGGGCTAAATTGATTCCCCAATTTGATGTAGTTTTGGATTGTACAGACAATATGACAATCCGTAATACACTCAATAAAATTTGTTTTAATGTAAAGAAACCGCTTGTATCAGGCTCAGCTATTCGTTTTGAAGGGCAAGTGAGTGTTTTTCTTTACCAAAAACAAGATCCCTGTTATCACTGCTTAAGTCAGTTGTTTGGAGAAAACACTCTTAGTTGCGTTGAAGCTGGGGTCATTGCTCCTATTGTCGGTATTATTGGCAGCTTGCAAGCATTAGAAACAATTAAAGTTTTACTTAATATTGGTCAAATATTGTCTGGACGGCTTTTAGTAATTGATGGTTTAAATTTTTCTATACGAGAAATGAAGTTGCTTAAACAGTCAAATTGTTATATATGTAGTAAAGAATAAGGTTAAAATTCGCTCATTGTTCAAGAATTGAAAAGTTTGGTTTAGACATTTGACGATGTCAGAGATTTTCCCTACTATGCAAGCGTTATGTTCCTCCTTAGTTCAGTCGGTAGAGCGGCGGACTGTTAATCCGTATGTCGCTGGTTCAAGTCCAGCAGGAGGAGCCAAACGATTTCCTCCTTTAGTTTTTTGCTTTTGGTCTTGTTTTATTTGTCTCCTTTTATAAAACAGTAATTCATACCTCCTAGAATTAGATCAAAAGAGTTGCCCCGTACAGGGGCTTTTTTTATCTAGCAAAAATGGTGAATTAATTTTGCTAATAATTCTCTTGTGGGTTCAATGAATTTTGCATCTAAATATTCGTTAGGTTGGTGAGCCTGTTCAATGTTCCCAGGGCCTAAAATTAGTGTTGGGCAGAGTTGTTGAATAAAAGGTGCTTCAGTGCAGTAATTAACTGCTTTACATTCTTCTCCTAATAATTTTTCAACCACCTTTACGATCTGGGCGGAATGTTCGCATTCATAGCCAGGAATACCCGCATGTAAGGCTTTAACTTGAATGCGATCCCCCCAAGTCTCAATAAGAGGCGCAAGATATTGTCGCACTAAATCCTCTGCATCTTGGATGGCTAAATTAGGTAATGGTCGAACTTCTAGTTGTAGCTCACAGCAAGCACAAATACGATTTAGGGCATCACCACCATGAATATTTCCGAAGTTGAGGGTAGGATAAGAAACACAGAATAACTCATTATGGTATTTTTGTTTTAAGCTATTTTTGAGTTGAAGTAAGTTACCCACCACCTCATACATAATTTCAATAGCATTAATTCCACTGGCAGGATTACTGGAATGGCCAGATTTACCAATAACCTGAACTGTTTGAGCAAGATGGCCTTTATGTGCTCGGATAGGTTTAAGAGAAGTAGGTTCTCCAATGATCGCACAATCTGGGCGAATATGTGCATGTTGTGAAAAGGTTCTTGCACCAAGCATCGTTGTTTCTTCATCCGCAGTAGCTAAAATCCGTAATGGCTTTTTAAGTTTTGCTAAATCAATTTGATTGAGAACATCAACCACGAAAGCAAAAAAGCCCTTCATATCTGCAGTACCTAATCCGTAGAATTTCCCTTCTTTTTCTGTAAGCTGAAAAGGATTGAAATTCCAGAGCCCCTCATCATAAGGCACAGTATCTGTGTGCCCAGCCAGTAATAAGCCACCATCTCCTTTGCCATAAGTTGCAAGTAAGTTATATTTTTGATGAGAGCCGTTAATGGCGATGATTTCCGTTTTAAATCCTAAATCACTAAACCAATAAGCCAATAACTCAATCAATGCTTTATTGGATATGTCATATTTTTCATTCAGGCTACTTATGGTAGGAATTTGAATTAATTGGCGATAACGCTCAATAAAAGAGAGATGTATTGTCATTTATTGATCCTTTCTTGAGAAGAGTATAGAAACACAGCTTGTTAGTATTTTAAGGAAAGTAAGTATAATCATATCAATATTTAACTCATCTTTTTCAAAAAAACGAAAAATCACACGTAATATAATTTAACCCATTGTTTTTTTTTACAATAGCGTCAGGGCACATTTGTGCATCCTGAAAATGTAAATAAAGGTTTACGATGTTTTATTAGGAAAAACAGTAGAGAAGGTTATTATGAATAAAATATTTAGAGTTATTTGGAGTCATGCTCAACAGGCTTGGGTAGTTGTGTCTGAGTTAGTAAAGTCTTATACCAAAACATCCACTTGCACGGATAAAAGAGCTCAAGTATGCACCTCACATTATTTTTTAGATAAACAGCAAGATAAATTTAAATTAAGTCTTTTAAGTCTAGTATTACTAAGTATATTTTTTAGTCCAGTAGGTTTAGCTGTATTTATTCAAGATGGTTCTACTAATGTAGCGCCTCACTATGACAACGGTGTTATTGGTATTGGTTTCGGCAGTTATGCTGGGAATAGTTCTGTTGTTATCGGTAAGTATGCAGAAGGTAGAGATACTGTTGCTGTTGCGATAGGTTATAGTGCTCAAGTGGTCGGACATGATGGCGTAGCCGTTGGGCCAAACGCACAAGCACGCTATCGTTCTTTGGCTTCTGGTTATTATGCAAAAGCGTTAGGTCAAAGATCGGTTGCGATTGGTGATAGTGCCGAGGTAAATAGTGGTGCTACTAGAGCAATCGCACTTGGTCACAATTCGATTGTTACCGTTGCCGGTGGTGTGGCATTGGGTTATGGTTCAAGAGCAGAAACGAAAGGGGGTATTGAAGGAGCAAAACAAACTCATTCAGTTGTTACTGATGAGAAATCGGAAGCTAATGGCTTTAAATCAACAGAAAAGGTTAGTAATAATGCTATTGGTGCGGTTTCTGTGGGTAATGACAACATCAAACGCCAAATCATCAACGTTGCGGCAGGTAAAGAAGATACTGACGCAGTAAACGTGGCTCAGCTTAAATCTTTGACGATGAAAATTAGTGGTGATACCAGTGATGATCAGCCAAAAGTGGGGTTGTGGGATGGTACGCTCAAGGTAAAAGGAGAAAATGGTCTTACTTCCCATGCTAAGGACGATACGATTACGGTTAAATTAACCGATGATACTAAAAGCAAAATTGATAAGATTGATGAATTAGAGACTAAAACAAATCAAGGTATTACTTTTAAAGGAGATCAAATTACTCAAACTGATTCAATTAAGCTAGGGGAAACACTAGAAGTTATCGGAAAAAATAATGAAACGGTCGTTACTGCAAAAAATAAACAACTTATTATAGGTTTAGATATTAATGTTATAAATCAACCGGCTCAGATTGACGCTAAAATGTCATCCTTTAAGATTAAAACGAATAACACTGAAGCTACAATTCAGAATGGAAATACGATCCAGTTTACTGCAGGAAGTAATATTAAATTAGAACAAACGGGCGGAAATATTACGATTTCTACGATTGGTAAGTTAATTAAAGAGACTAAAATAGTAGATGGTAATTTGCAAATTACTTATACGGATGGCTCCCATGATACTATTACTAAGGGGAAAGACGGTAAAAATGGTGAGAAAGGTGATAGAGGGGAACAAGGCCCTCCAGGGCCTAGAGGCGAAGCTGGTCCTGCTGGAGCAACAGGACCACAAGGTCCAGCAGGACAAGCAGGACCTGCGGGTCCAACCGGTGCTCAAGGTCCAGCAGGGGCTAGGGGTGAACAGGGTCTAAAAGGAGATACAGGTCCAGTGGGGCCTGCTGGTCCAAAAGGAGATAATGGAGCTCCAGGTGCTAGGGGAGAGAAAGGTGAAACTGGCCCTGCGGGTCCAGTAGGTCCAGCTGGACCACAAGGTGTACCTGGTCCTGCAGGTCCAAAAGGAGAGGCAGGACCAAAAGGAGAGGCAGGACCAGTGGGCCCTCAAGGTCCTGCGGGTGCAACTGGTCCTAAGGGGGATAAAGGCGATCCAGGACAAGCGGGTCCTAAAGGAGATACAGGTCCAAAAGGCGATAGAGGCGAAGCTGGTCCAATGGGGCCTGCTGGTCCAAAAGGAGAAACTGGCTCTGCGGGCCCAGCAGGTGCTGACGGTACAA
>NZ_MUXW01000013.1 GCF_002015085.1 Glaesserella parasuis | reverse complement strand
CAGAATTTGGGATAGGGTCTTCATTAGCTGTAGAAGATCAAGTCTGATCTTCTACATATTAGCAACTGTTTTGTCCACTTGGTATAGTTTTGACGAATCAGCAACTATTTTGTCTACTATGCCAATTTTATTTGTACTGTTTGCAACCTTGACTATTTATTTCGCTGTTTTCAGGTCTTGATAATATTTCTCATAAAGTTCAATCGCATCGCCTACATCAACTTGCCAAGGGCTTTTCTCAATAACTTCAGAACGAATAAAAACAGCAGGATCTTCAACCAAATCTTTTGGTAACTGTGCTAATGCCACTTTATTTGCTGTTGGATAACCGATAGCTTTTGTCAATTTTGCAGCGACGGGAGCTGAAAGCATATAGTTAATCAGCTTGTAAGCCCCTTCCGGATTTTGCGAAGTTGCAGGAATTGCTAAGTTATCAATCCAAAGCGGTGTGCCTTCTTTAGGATAAACCATATTGATTTTAGCACCTTCATTTTTGGCAATTCGTACAGAACCATTCCAAAGAGTACCGATTTCTACTTCACCAGAAATAAATGAGCTTGAGGGATTATCAGAATTAAAAGCCAAAATATTTGGACGTAATTTCAATAATTCTTCATACGCTGCTTTTAAAATCGCAGGGTCTTGAGTATTCGGATCCTGCCCCATTTTTAATAACGCTATATTAAATGCCTCACGAGGATCATCTAACAACTGTAATGCATCTTTAAACTCTGGTTTCCATAAATCTGCCCAAGATTGAAAATTTGCAGGATCTTGGGTTTCCGTATTGTATGCAATCCCCGTTGCCCCAAAAAGTTGTGGTACCGAGTATTTATTGCCTTTATCAAAAGGACGATCAAGCATTTGTGGATCAAGCTCACTTAATACAGGCAATTTGCTATGATCTAACTCTTTCAACATTCCTTCACGTGCCATTTTAGAAACAAAATAGCTGGTGGGGGCAATTACATCATAACTTTGATTTTTCCCCATTGTTTTTAGTTTTGCATACATTGTTTCATTCGATTCAAGGCTAGAAACAATAACTTTAATCCCTGTTTGTTTTGTAAAATCGTCAAGCAATCCCTCTGGTACATATTCAGACCATGTATAGAGATAAACCGTATTCCCTTCCTCCGCCATGATGTGATGACTACCAAAGGCAAGAGTTGCCGCAGATAAAACCACTGCCCATTTTTTCATATTTTTTGTTCTCCAAATAGAGAGAAATCGTACTTTTATATTGACTAAAGCCATATAAAAACTTACCTAAAGATGGCTATGATTTTAGGTTAATTGAAGCTGATTGCAACATCTTCAGTAAGATGCTGCTATTCTGGACTTCTTATATCTACTTTGCATATAATCCCTCATCATGTAAGTATAAGAAAAAGGACGCCTGAAAGCGTCCTTATTTATCTATTCTTTAAAATTAAAGAGCAGATTTTGCTTTAGCAACTAATGCTGCGAAAGCCACTTTGTCAAATACTGCGATATCAGCAAGGATCTTACGATCGATTTCAACAGACGCTTTTTTCAAGCCATTGATGAATTTGCTGTATGATAAACCGTTTTGACGAGCTGCCGCGTTGATACGTGCAATCCATAATTGACGGAATTGACGTTTACGTTGACGACGGTCACGGTAAGCATATTGTGCAGCTTTAACTACTGCTTGGAAAGCAACGCGATACACGCGTGAACGTGCACCATAATAACCTTTAGCAGCCTTAAGAACTTTCTTATGGCGTGCTCTTGCAATAACACCACGTTTTACACGAGCCATTATTAAATCTCCTACTATTTAAGCGTAAATTAACGCTTTGACATTATTAAACTAAAAATTAACTAATCGTACGTTGCACTTAATTTACGCTTATGCGTATGGTAAGCACGCTACTACTAAAACTTGGTCTGCTTTCGCTACCATTGATTTGTGACGTAAGTGACGTTTACGTTTAGTTGTTTTCTTAGTCAAAATGTGACGTAAGTGAGATTGTTTACGTTTGAAACCGCCAGAAGCTGTTTTTTTGAAACGCTTCGCAGCACCACGTACTGTTTTAATTTTAGGCATTGTTAAAATAACTCCGCATTGTTTATGTTAATAAACAGTAATTAGGCGAATATTGTTGCCAATATTACTTGGAAGCACTAATTACATCTCAAGGTAATGGACTATTTCTTTTTAGGTGCTAGTACCATTACAACTTGGCGACCTTCGAGTTTGCCTGGGGCAGACTCTACTACGGCAATTTCCGCTAAATCGTTTTTAACACGCTCTAGCACGTCCATACCAATTTCTTGGTGAGCCATTTCACGTCCACGGAAGCGAACTGTGATTTTGGCTTTGTCGCCATCTTCCAAAAAGCGAATCAGGCTGCGTAGTTTTACCTGATAGTCGCCTTCGTCTGTACCCGGACGGAATTTAATTTCCTTCACTTGTACAACTTTCTGTTTTTTCTTCTGCTCTTTGGCAGCTTTCTCTTTTTCGTAGATGAACTTACCGTAGTTCATAATACGGCAAACTGGTGGTTCAGCATTTGGGCTAATTTCAACTAAGTCTAACTCAGCTTCTTCAGCTTTCGCTAATGCTTCTTGAATCGATACGATACCAAGTTGCTCACCGTTTTGATCGGTTAAGCGAACTTCTTTCACGCGGATTTCTTCGTTAAGACGATGTGCGCGATTTGTCTGAACACGTTTTACAGGTTTAATAGTACTATTCCTCTAGTAAGTTTAAGCTACGATCATACCGCTTGCAGAAGATATGATTTCTTTTTATAGGCTCTAAAGAGAGCAAAACGGGCGAGATTCTACAGAAATTCGTCTGATTATGCAACAGACAAAATCATTTCATTACATTCTCAGCAAAATTGTTGATATTCCATTATAATAAGCACTATCTTAATTACTTAAACCAATAACAATAATGAAAATTCTCGGTATTGAAACTTCTTGTGATGAAACTGGCGTGGCAATTTATGATGAAGCCAAGGGATTAGTCGCAAACCAACTTTATAGCCAAATCGAAATGCACGCTGACTACGGTGGCGTTGTGCCAGAGCTAGCTTCTCGTGATCATATCCGTAAAACATTGCCACTTATTCAAGAAGCATTAAAAGAAGCTAATCTCACCGCTTCGGATATTGATGGCGTTGCTTATACGGCAGGCCCAGGACTTGTTGGGGCGTTATTGGTCGGCTCAACCATTGCACGATCTTTAGCTTATGCGTGGAACGTTCCAGCTTTAGGGGTTCACCATATGGAAGGGCATTTGCTCGCACCAATGTTAGAAGAAAACGCCCCTGAGTTTCCTTTTGTCGCCTTACTTGTTTCGGGGGGACACACTCAGCTAGTCGATGTAAAAAATGTGGGTGAATATGAATTGTTGGGGGAATCTATTGATGATGCTGCGGGGGAAGCCTTTGATAAAACTGCAAAATTGCTCGGTTTAGATTACCCAGGGGGGACAGCGTTAGCTAAACTTGCTGAAACTGGCACGCCAAATCGTTTTACCTTTCCACGTCCAATGACGGACCGCCCAGGCTTAGATTTCAGCTTTTCGGGCTTGAAAACCTTTGCGGCAAATACGATTAATGCGAATTTGAATGAGAAAGGCGAATTAGATCAACAGACCCGTTGCGATATTGCCTATGCGTTCCAACAAGCAGTGATTGAAACATTGATTATCAAATGCCGTAGAGCGTTGCAACAAACGGGCTATAAACGTTTAGTGATCGCAGGCGGTGTGAGTGCAAATAAACAACTTCGTCACGATTTATCCGAATTAATGAAGCAGATCGGCGGTGAAGTCTTTTACCCTCGCCCACAATTTTGTACCGATAATGGTGCAATGATTGCCTATGCAGGTTTCTTGCGTTTAAAAAATGGCGAACAGACGGATTTATCCGTGAGTGTCAAACCACGTTGGCCGATGGTTGAACTTTGTCCCATCGATGTATAGTAGACAAAGTATTATAAAGGGTAGATTAAGATATTGTAATATAAGGCTTTGAGCCACTTTTTTGAATTATCAGGACTATTCAAAGTATCTCGAAAGCCCCTAAAATAGCATTAAATCCACTACTATCACGTTATTTAAATATTATTGTGGATACGACCTTCTTTGATCGTGAACTTGGTATTTTAGTCCTGATGGATTTACTTTCTAAAAAAATGGTTTGCCATTGAGTTATCAAAACATAAAAAGATGTTTATTACAGGATAGCGTTCAATTTTGTCTATTATGCCTTTATTGATTCGATCTAGAAAAAGCCGCCGCTTCTGCGATTAACGCATCACTTGGACGAATCCCCGTATAAAGCACAAATTGCTCAACTGCTTGTAATGTCATCACTTCTGCACCAGAAATCACCTGTTTGCCTTGAGCTTTCGCATACTGAATCAAAGGTGTTTCGGCTGGCATTGCCACCACATCAAAAGCCGTTTGAGCCTGTTGAATCATCATTTCGGGGAAGGCTAAGTCAAACTCTTCTTTTCCGCCCTTCATACCAATCGGAGTGACATTGACTAAAATGTCCGCCTGTTGATTTTCAAGACTATTGATATATTGATAGCCGTAAAGTTCTGCGAGATATTTTCCTGTGTCTTGATTACGAGCATAGACTTTCAAATTCGTAAAACCTGAATGTTTAAATGCTGCAACAACGGCTTTTGCCATACCGCCACTGCCTTGCACAATCACACAAGCGGTTGGATCGAGCTGATATTTTGCAATTAATTTCTCAATCGCAATATAGTCGGTGTTATAGGCTTTCAAATAGCCATTGGTATTGACAATCGTATTGACCGATTCAATCGCTTTTGCAGATGCATCAATTTCATCTAAAAACGGCATACAGGCTTCCTTAAACGGCATAGAAACCGCACACCCCCGAATACCTAAGGCTCTCACGCCTTTGACTGCGTGTTCAATATCTTTGGTGGTAAATGCTTTATAAACAAAGTTTAAACCGAGTTTTTGATAAAGATAGTTATGGAAATAAGTGCCAGTATTGCCTGGTCTGCCCGATATCGACATACAAAGTTGAGTATCTTTATTGATCATAAATTTGCCTTATTGAATAGAATAAGTACCATTATGCTGTTTTAGATGTAAAACAACAAGGAAGTCATGAAAAAACAAAAGCCTTGGGTTTCCCCAAGGCTTTCTTTTTGCATTAACGCATAAGCGAAAATTATTCGCCAAGACGCTCTTTGATACGTGCAGATTTACCTGAACGCTCACGTAAGTAGTAAAGTTTAGCTTTACGTACCGCACCTTTACGTTTAACAGCAATGCTGTCAATTACAGGTGAGTGAGTTTGGAATACACGCTCAACGCCCACGCCATTTGAAACTTTGCGTAAGGTGAATGCTGAATGCAAGCCACGGTTACGAATTGCAATAACCACGCCTTCGAACGCTTGCAAACGTTTTTTACTACCTTCTACTACCCATACCTTAACTTCTAATGTGTCACCTGGACGGAAGCTAGGTACGTTTTGTTTTAACTGTTCTTGTTCGATTTGTTTGATGATGTTACTCATTTTAATAAACCTTCTATGTCCTAGAATTAACTGATTTGTGTCGTTTCTTTATGTTATTCAACAACACGCGTTGTTCGTCAGTCAGAGCTAGGCTATCCAATAGCTCAGGGCGTCTTAACCACGTTCGTTCTAGCGACTGTTCTAATCGCCATTTGCGAATTTGCTCGTGGTGACCCGACATCAGCACTTGCGGTACAGGTAAACCATCTAATACTTCAGGGCGGGTATAATGCGGGCAGTCCAATAAACCTTCTGCGAAAGAGTCTTCCAACGCTGAAGCCTGTTTGCCTAATACCCCAGGGATAAATCGTGCAACAGCGTCAATTAACGTCATTGCAGGAAGTTCCCCCCCCGTGAGAACGTAATCACCGATTGACCATTCTTCATCTATTTCAGTTTGGATCAATCGCTCATCAATGCCTTCATAACGCCCACAAACCAAAATCAATTTTTGATTTGTTGCCAGCGTTTGTACACCAGCTTGATCGAGTTTACGTCCTTGCGGTGAGAGATAAATCACTTTAGATTCTACACCGTCTTCTTTACAAGCGGTTGCTTTTGCTTCACGAATTGCATCACGAAGCGGTTGCACCATCATCAACATACCCGGCCCACCACCATAAGGGCGGTCGTCCACCGTTTTATGTTTGTCGTGTGTGAAATCTCGGGGATTCCAACATTGCACTTGTAAGAGATTTTGTTTTACTGCTCTACCTGTTACCCCAAAATCAGTAATTGCTTTAAACATTTCGGGGAAAAGGGAAATAATACCAATCCACATATTTTGACCTACGAAATGCGACTGCTAAAGCTCACTGCATACCTGAGGTTAGAAACCAGCGTCCCAATCCACTGTAATTGTTTTAGTGGCGAGATCTACTCTTTTAACTACTTGTTCATATAAGAACGGGATTAAACGTTCTTGCTTACCGAAAGCATCTTTACTGCCAGCTTTTACCACCAACACATCATTTGAACCTGTTTCCATCATTTCGGTCACAGTTCCCATTGCATAACCTTCAAGGTTTACCACTTGGCAACCGATCAAATCGTGCCAATAATAATCCCCTTCTTCCAATTCTGGAAACACGGCTAAATCCACACCGATCTCGGCATTGGTTAATAGCTGTGCTGTTTCACGGTCTTCTGTGCCTTTTAATTTCACAATCAAATCATTGTTGTGATAACGCCAACTTTCGAGTTCAACTTGTTGCCACTGTCCTTTAATTTTTAAGAACCACGGCTGATAATCGAAAATGCTTTCAGGATATTCTGTCGATGAATAAAGGCGTAGCCAGCCACGGATACCATAGGTTGAACCTAATTTTCCGACAACTTCAATTTTTTGCTCGCTCATATTCACCTACTTATTTAATTTGTGGAATTAAGCTGCTTGACGCGCTTCTTTCACTAATACTGCAACACGATCAGAAAGTGATGCACCTTTAGCAACCCAAGCATCTACTTTAGCAACGTCTAAACGTAAACGTTCTGCGTTACCAGTTGCGATAGGGTTGAAGAAACCGATACGCTCGACGAAACGACCGTCGCGTGGGCTACGGCTGTCAGCGACAACGATTTGATAGAATGGGCGTTTTTTAGCTCCGCCACGAGATAAACGAATGGTTACCATAACCGTCCTCTAAAAGTTTAATGATAGTAAAAAAGAAAACCCTCGTTCGAGGTGAGGGTGCGAAACTTGTTCAAAAAAGAGAGAACAAGCGGTCGGATTATACGGATTTTTTGTAAAAAGGCAAGGGAAAAACCCTTGTTTTATGTTTACAACTCTAGAAGAAAATGCAAAACAAAAACCTATTCTCACGACAATTATTTTCATTCTGTGATAGGAATGATGGATATGAACTTATCACTTTCAACCTATAATAAAGAATTAGATATTTTGAATCAGTGTCGTAAATAATCCTATCTTGTTCTCTTAAACGTTATTTAAAAAGTAGCTTAGTTATAAAACTAAGCTACTTTCTCAAATACTCAACCCTCACATTTAAACTCGCTAATAAAATCGCAATAAGCGGAATTACATAATTCATTACGGCGTCGGGGCTTGATAAACCTG
>NZ_MUXW01000012.1 GCF_002015085.1 Glaesserella parasuis | reverse complement strand
TAAATCTCCAGACACGCTCACATTGTAAATATTCTGACCATTTGCCCCCGTTTTTGAAGTCACTTTCACATTTTTACCCGCTTCAACTTCAGTTCTTGCGGCTGCGGTTGTGGTGTTGATGGCATTCGCCACTTCCTCACCTGTTACAAAAGCATTGCCCTTGGTTTCAGCCGTAACTGTACGTTTATCCTCAGCAGCCTTCAATTTAGATTTCACCACCGATAAATCATAAATCGTTTGATCTTTGTCACCTTTACTTGCTGTAACGCCAACCGATTTGTCCGTTGATTTAACCTCTGTTTTTGAAGCTGCTGCCTTAGTATTTAACTGGCTCACATTTACCGCATCAGTATCTGCTGTACCAGCCGCCACATTGGTAATTTTCGCATCATTAACATTAACTGTTTTATCTGTAGAACCTGCAGACAAGGTAATCTTAGCCCCATTCGCCTTGGTGGCGTCGTTACCATTGGCAATCGACGTAATGCCTTTTAATTCCGAATTTCCAGTTGGACCCGCAGGGTCTTGTGATCCCGTTGGACCCGCAGGGCCTTGTGGTCCTGCTGGACCCGTATCACCTTTGTCACCCTTAGCCCCTGCTGGACCCGCAGGTCCTGGAATACCTTGTTCACCTTTAGGACCCGGTTCACCCTTTGGTCCCGCTGGACCCGCAGAGCCAGTTTCACCTCTCTGACCTGTATCACCTTTTGGACCTGCATCTCCTTTAGGACCCGCAGGGCCTCGTGGTCCTGCTGGACCCGCTTCTCCTGGTTCGCCTTTATCCCCCTTAGGTCCCTGAGCACCCGTTGTTCCCTGCGGTCCTCGTGGTCCTGCTGGACCCACTGGACCAGCTTCACCTTTAGGACCAGCTTCACCTTTCGCACCATCTTTACCGTCTTTCCCCTTAGCAATAGTATCAGAGCTGCCATCCGTATAAGTAATTTGCAAATTACCATTTTTCCATTCAGTCTTTTCAATTAACTTACCAATCGTAGAAATCGTAATATTTCCGCTGTTTTGTTCTAATTTAATATTATTTCCAGCGGTAAAGGTTACGGTTGCCGTATCGCTCATTTTGATAAGATGTTCCGTTGGAGTTGCTTGCCCCCCGCTCCCTGAGTAATTGCAAGTTTCCAACCTAAATTGTCAATCTTATCAATTTTGCTTTTAGTATCATCGGTTAATTTAACCGTAATCGTATCGCCACTAGCATGGGAAGTAAGACCGTTGTCGCCTTTTACCTTGAGCGTACCACTCCACAAGCCGACTTTAGGTCTGTCAGCACTGCTTAAATTAGCATTTACACCGTTATGCTTATTCTCATTTCCCTCAATTTTCAGGGTTAAAGATTTAAGCTGTGCCACGTTTACCGCATCGGTTAATTCTTTACCAGCCGCCACATTGACGATTTGGCGTTTGATGTTGTCATTACCCACAGAAACCGCACCAATAGGAATAGGATTAGGATTGTTATCAACACTTTCTGTAGATTTAAAGCCGTTATCGACAGTGCTTTCTCCCGTTGTGACAGAATGATTTTGTTTTAACCCCACTACACCGCCAGCTGTACTTGCATTAGAACCATAACCCAATGCCACACCGCCACCCACGGTGACAACGGTATTATTACCAAGTGCGGTTGCTCTAGCAGCACTACCATTTGTTTTGGCTCTTTCACCCACAGCAACAGAGCTCCTACCACCAGCAGAGGCCATATAACCCAAGGCAGTAGCATGACTTTCAGCAGTTGCTTGGCTTCCAACTACCACTAAGTTTTGACCTGTCACATCGATATGGGCACCCACAACAACAGAAGATGACCCTGCTGTTGTCGCAGACTTACCTATCGCAATGGAATCTGTCCCAACACCTTTCGAGTTCCAACCAAGAGCAACGGCGTAGTTTCCAGTAGCAGTTGCACTACCACCAACCGCAATACCGTACTCATTGGTAGACTTACTATTCGCACCGATAGCAATGCCTTCATCACGATCTGCAGATGCTAAAGGACCTAAAACAATAGATCCTTCGCCCTTAGCCAAAGAACCACCCCCAATAGCAATAGAGGCTCCACCACTCGCAGTTGTTTTTTTGGATTCGTCTTGGGATTGGCCTTGGCCTTGGACTTGGCCTTGGACTGTATCATCAGGTAGATATCTCGTTGTTTTTAAATCATCTCCACCGATTGATATGGAGCCATACCCATCCGCTTTGGCATTTGCCCCGATAACAATAGATTTTGACTTACTTGCAGTAGCAGAGTGACCTATTACAACTGCTTGTTCCACCTTTCCCGCACTGGCTTGTCTGCCTAAGACAACAGATCCCTCTCCCGCTTTTGAAGCACTCCCGATGGCAACTGCTTCCTTCCCATCTATTTTAATATTGTTGCCTACCGCAACAGAGTTTGAGTGGTCTTTGTGGTTTCCTGCTTGTGTTTCATAACCTATCGCAATATTATGCCTAGCTTCAGCTTTTGACTTCTGACCGATAGCAATAGCACCATGCGCAGCCTTACTCTCTTTACCAATACCAATAGTACCGTTGTCAGATCCTGAAGTCGATGCACTAGCACCATCTAGAAAATATGGTTTTTCGTTACTTGTGCTAGCAGTTGCTGCTAAACCTACTGGACTAAAAAATATACCTAGTAATACTAGACTTAAAAGACTTAATTTAAATTTATCTTGCTGTTTATCTAAAAAATAATGTGAGGTACATACCTGAGCTCTTTTATCCGTGTAAGTGGATGTTTTGGTATGGGACTTTATTAATTCAGATACAACAACCCAAGCCTGTTGAGCATGACTCCAAATAACTCTAAATATTTTATTCATAATAATCTTCTCTAACGCTATAAACCTTTATTTACATTTTCAGGGTGNNAAAAAAAACAACATTTACATAAAATAAAGAATAAAATAACAAGCATTTTTCAACTTTTATTGTCAATTATTAAAAAAGTTAGAAATAATAGGCGGGAAATCTGATGAAAGCGGTGATTTAGATGGGATATTTTACACCGCATCGTCTCTTGAACAGGCTGCTATTTAATCATTATCACATAGCCTACTTAACATTGTCGTCTAATCCCAAATGCAACGGACGGTGGATAGGATGTTAAAGAATCGTCTTGATGATTTAGCCACTTTTCAATCCATTGGCGAACTGCAATTTCCGCCTCTGCTAAGGTTTCTTGGCTAAATTCAGGCAATAGGGCGATTTCCCCCCCAGCCTTCTTTGTCAGCATGTTGCAAATGAATAATCAAACCAAGTGGCGTGGAAATTGCCTTTGCAGGGCGTTCAAATGCAGGGAAATCGACGGCATTAAATGCCTTAACTAATCAAAAAAACTTGGCTCGTACCTCTAAAACCCCAGGGCGTACACAGTTAATTAACTTATTTGAAGTAGAACCAAATTGTAAATTAGTCGATTTACCAGGCTATGGCTATGCGGCCGTGCCTGAGCAGATGAAACTTCAGTGGCAACGCTCTTTAGGTGAGTATTTGCAGAAACGTGAATGTTTACGGGGCGTGGTAATTTTAATGGATATTCGCCACCCGTTGAAAGATCTCGATCAGCAGATGATCGAGTGGGCGGTATCTGCGGAGTTGCCTGTATTATTGCTACTTACCAAAGCGGATAAACTTAGCCAAAGTGCGAGAAGCAAAACCGTCAAAATGGTGCGGGAAGCGATTTTACCGTTTCAAGGCGATGTGCAAGTCGAAGCCTATTCTGCATTAAATCGTATTGGTATTGATAAACTTGCGACTAAATTAGATAGTTGGTTCGCCGAAATTTTTACTCAAACCCAAGAGGGATAACTTATGTATAACTTAACCGAATTACGCCAAGAAACCGATGAAATCATCAACTCTTTATTAGCCGATGGAAGCGATCCTGAAGCCCTTTATATTATCGAACACCACGTTGCTCACCACGATTTCGATAAACTCGAAAAGTTAGTGGTAGATGCTTATAAGTTGGGCTATGAGATTTCTGAAGCAGAAGAAGTGGAAGAAGAGAATGGCGATCTCGTGTTTGTGTGCGATATTGTTAGCGAAATTAAACTAGATGCGGAACTTATTACCGCTCAACAAAAAGAGCTACTGCCGTTAATCGAAAAATCGGGTGCGGTTTATGAAGGCTGGGGAACTTATTTTGAAGATCCGAACAGTGATGAAGATGAATATGGCGATGACGGCGAATTTTTTGATGACGAAGATGATGATTTTGATGATGAAAGACGTTAAAGAAAATGTTTGTTGGTAAATATTAGAAAAAGAATTTAATTTTTATTGAAAAATAGAGGAAATTTTATGAAAAACTGGTCAGAAGGCTATATTAATGATGTAAATTATACTGTGGGTTACTATGATTCTTTAAACCCTAATCAAAGGGCATCGCAAATCCTCTGTGTGTGATATGGCATTTGCTTCATTTATCTGTCTTTATTTCCAAAAGAATGTTGTAAATAACATCTTTGGGGTTGAATGTAGACGATGTTATCAGGTTGTACAAGGAACTAAACCCTCACAGGAGGAAAATACTATGCACATTTTCAATCAAGGTAAATACAAAAGCCTGCACGCTCAAGAAGTCGGTGAACTTGATGCAGTTCGTCAAGCGGTTGAACTGGATCAGGATTTCCGTCCGACCTATCATCTTGCACCGCCAACAGGATTGCTTAACGATCCAAATGGCTTAATTTTTGACGGTGAAAAATATCATATTTTCTATCAATGGTTTCCTTACGATGCGTTGCACGGAATGAAACATTGGAAACATCTGATGACAAAGGATTTCCAAACATTTGCCGAAGCGGATCCGCTTATTCCTGATGAAATGTTTGAGTCCCACGGCTGTTATTCGGGTGGGGCGATTTTATGGCAAGATAAGATTGTCGCGTTTTATACGGGCAATACGCGCCGAGCAAGCGATAATCAGCGTGTGCCACATCAAAATATTGCTATTTTTGATAAATCGGGCAAATTACTTGAGAAGCGTTGTATTATCGACCAAGCACCACAAGGCTATACGGAACACGTTCGTGACCCGAAGCCTTTTGTTACCGCAGAAGGCAAAATTCGTTTTGTATTAGGCGCACAGCGTGAAAATCTAACAGGCACAGGCTTGCTCTATGAAATGGACAACCTAGAAGCTACCCCTCGTTTGCTCTCTGAAATTGCAATTAATGATTTTGATAACAGCAACGTATTTATGTGGGAATGCCCCGATTTGTTCAAATTGGCGGATAAAGATCTGTTCGTTTGGTCGCCACAGGGTAAATTACGTGAAGCGACACGTTTCCAAAATAATTACCACGCCACCTATGCGTTAGGTCAATTAACTGGTGCAACGCTGACAGCAGAACATATTGAAGAGCTAGATTATGGCTTTGATTTTTATGCACCGCAGACAGTACAGAATGCAGAAGGGATTTTATATGGTTGGGTTGGCTTGCCAGATTTAATGTATCCAACGGATAAATATAAATGGCACTCTATGCTGACAATGCCTCGTCAGCTTTCCGTTAAACAGGGCAAAGTTTTCCAACAGCCAGTCAAAGAGATTTCTGCACAATTGCAGGATAAAGTGTCGTTAAGTGTGAATGGGATTACGGAAGTAGAAAACCTAGACACTGCTTATTTGCAATTTAATGTGGAAAATCAACCGCTTGTGATCCGTTTCTTTGATAACGAACAGGGGCAAAATCTGACCTTCCGTTATGAAAATGGGCTAGTCACCTTAGATCGTTCAGCGACCGACCAAACAGATCTGATGAAACAATTTGGCGAACAACGCCATTGCGAAGTTGAAAAATTGGAAAATGTCGAGATCTTCTTTGACCGTTCTGTTGTTGAGATTTTCCTCAACGATGGCGAAAAAGCGATGACTTCTCGTTTCTTTATTAAAGGGCGAGAGAATTGTTTGGAAACATCAAGGCTGCTTGAAATTATAAGTGTAAATCTATTAAAAGAGTTTTAAATATACCGTGTAATTCAATTCATAATCCACTGGTAATCAGTGGATTATGTAATATTGGAAAAAATTTATAAGAGCCTTTTATATTTCTTAAGTTAAAAAGCATAGTAGACAAAATTGTTGCTAATGTTTATTTTCTAAATAGGTGTAATATTATTAAGCTCTCGCAGAATTATTTTAATGTTTCAAGAAAAGTGATAAACGCTTCTTTTTGAACACAAGACAGGCTATCCCATTTTTGGTTTATTTCTATCTCTTTTAATTCCTTTTCAGTAAATTCTGCAGGAATACAATCTTGGAAAAACCAATTAATAGGTGTTTTAAAGAAAATAGCGATATCAATCAAGTGATTAACGTTGATTTTACTTGCACCACGCTCATAGCGTGAAAGTTGTTGCTGGGATAAATTGATACATTCTGACAACTTTTCCGCTGAATAGCCAAATTCCTTTCTCTTTTGCTGAATACGCTGCCCAATTAATTTATCTGTTATTTCCGCAGGAAGCTGTGCCATTTTGACCTTTTTATTTGCTAATACTCATCTATTCACATTTTGTGCATTTTTTTACTTAAAAACAGAGTTATAGATAAGTAAAGCTGCTAACAATTACTTATTTATTAACTAAAATTGGCTAAAACTAATTATTTCTACTTATCAAAGGATGTGCTTATGACAAAATTACTTCTTTCTGCAATTTTGGCTGGGTTATTAACTGCTTGTAGTGGCGGCGGTGGCGGTGCTGGTACAGCGACAACACCAGATAATACTAATATTGATCTAACCAACAGCCCGAAAGGGGATGTTGGTGCTAAAACTGTTGATGGGGAATTGTATGGTAAAAACAACAATGACTCTTTCTATGGTATTTGGCTAAACGATAGCAAAACGCTAAAAGAAGTTCGCTATCAAGGAACCGCTGCAACAAATTTACCTTCAGGTAGTGCAACTTACTTAGGCGATGCTTATTGGGTAAGTGGTGCAACAGGGCAGCCAGCCAAAGGTGGTAAAACTACATTAAATGTAGATTTTGATCAAAAAACGGTAGATGGCAAAGTTGAATTTAGCCTATTAACCGATGGACGTGCGCAAGATATTACCTTGCACAAAACCCAATTAAACGGTACAACTTTCAGCGGCAAAGCAACCACTCTATTACGAGAAGGTACTTATAAAGGTGGCTTATTTGGCAATGGTGCAAAAGAAGCAGCAGGTATTGCAACTTTCAGTGGTGATAACAGCTACGATACTTCATTCGGTGGTATTCGTTACTAATTCTTTGAGCAGTTAAACCTAGTTCGCATTTGCGTGCTAGGTTTGAATATAACTTTTACCATTCTTATGCATTCTTTCTTTTTACTCGCCTTATGTTGTTCTAATATTGTTTTTGCTTCCGTAACAACACTTGAAGAGCAATTAAAACAAGCTATTTACCAAAATAATAGCGGTCAAATTCAATCTTTACTTTACCAATATCAACAGCAGCCTCAGCAAGATTTGACATTAAAGTCTTATGCAGAAGCTAAACTATCAGCTTTACAGCAGAACTATGACGTTGCTATTCGTATTTACCGAAAAATATTGAGCGAACGACCTGAACTAAATTCGAATGGAATTGGCAAAAGTACTCTTTGCCGATCGACAAGATAGCGCAGCAAGAGTGCAGTTTGATAAAGTGAAAAGTGTCAAAAATCTACCATCTTCGGCATACCAACTTATTGAACGTTATATTGATGCTCTCAATTCAAGAAATAGTTGGCAATTTGATGCGAGCATTTCCTATCTTAAAACGGATAATGTCGAAAATGTTTCATCATCTTCAGTCATTGAAAATACAGGATTTGTAAAAGGTGCGGGAATGTTGCCGCAAAAAGCACAGGGTTTTGCCTATAATTTGGGTATTAATCGTGATTTTAATCTAATAGGTTCGCATTATCTTGGCGTGAGTAATGAAACCTACGGCAAAATTGAATATGAAAAACGCCGTTTTTTCAAAGATAACCCGCAGGCTGGTAATATCCGAACAGCTTCAACGACGTTGATTTGGTATCGAAATCCCGAACAAATTTTTTATCTCGGAGCAGCTTTTTCTCAGCAACGCTTACAAGAGCGACAATACAGCTCTGATATTCAGAATTTACGTTTAGGTTGGTTGCAAGAATACGCTTTTGGGATTTCAACAAAATTAAATTTCTCTTTTACCCATCGCCAATTTAAACATCAAGCGATACTAGGTGGTATCTTGCCACTCGGCAAAATTCGTCAAGATCATATTTATTCAGTTTTTGCACAAGTTTGGAAACGAGATTGGCATTTATGGGGTATTACACCTAAATTAAATTTGGAATGGAGGAAACAGAAAAGCAATTTGGATACGCTTTATTCCTACAAAATGCATAACGTTACACTCGCTTTTGAAAAGACTTCCTAACATTCAAAGGTAGCTCAAGTATTTATCGGATAGAATATGTTAAAATGTTACCAAAATTAAAAGAGGACACCTTATGTTATATTCAGTTCTAACCGATCATATTGTATTAGGAGAAGGCTATCGCAACGGCGCTCATTCCATTAAGCACGAACATTTAGTTGTGATGTTTGAAGATGATGGCGAAACAGGTTATTTCTACGCAATGGATTTACATCAGGAAGCTCAACCTGTGGTCGATAGTTTATTTGTCTATCGTGTCAGCGATGTAAAACCCGAAACCCTAAAAGAGCCTCGCCGTTTTCAGATCTGCTGGTCAGAAGATGGCTACAAGGCATTTTTGCTGTTAAATGATTATCCACACGCCGTGTTTGATTTCCGTGAATTTGTTGGCTATAACCATACCAAATTCCCTGAGCCAGAATTAGGCAGTATGTGGCGACACAAAGAAACAACGCCAGAATTAGTTGAGAAGTGGTTAATTAGTTAATAAAGATAAAGTCCCTAGATGGTTTGCTATCTAGGGACTTAACATAGATTAAAGAAAAATATAACTTTAATAAATTTTTTTGCCTATTACTTTAAATTTAGGGGCTGTCCTAGATAACTAACTTAAGCTGCCCTTAACTAATTGTTTTAAAATGGAAATTTGAGATTTTAAGTTACTGTGATTAAAATGCCATTCGCATTCCTTCAAATACAACTCAAAATGTGCTTTGGGAATACCGTTAAACTTGCCGTAAATGACGTTTAGCTTGGTTCCCAAAATTCTCAATTCCGTTTACATGATTTTGTTTTTCTGCGAAATGAGTACTGTGATTGATACGAAAATGATTAAACTCACTCACATCAAGAACATCATAGCTTCGATAAAAATCGGTAAAAGTGTCGCAGATTGAATATTCGGTACAACGACGGTATACACCTTACCATCACACTTTAAAAGCCCGAATACAGCAGTTTTACCCACAGCTCCACGACCTCGTTTACCTTTGCGAGTGCCGTCAAAATAGCTTTCATCCAACTCAATTTGTCCGTCAAATACTTCATCTGCTTCAAGAGCTAAATTGACCTCACGGATTTTTCGGTAAAACAGGATCGCTGAATTGGGCTGAATAACTAGCAAATCTGCGGCTGATCGAGCTGTTACTTCTAACATAAAAAATTCAAGGAGTTTCTTCTGTATAGATTTCTTTAATTTACAATGAGTTATCTTCATTTTTGTAGGTTAGCATACTAGCTAATCTACGTCAGCCCCTTTTTCTTAATTTCCGCATCACAATTGCCATCATATGAAATTGACATATTTGTACTGGCGTATTAAATAAATCTTTCATCAAACCACGTCTACCATCACCGGTAATCGATTGAATGATATAGCCTTTTTCTCTTAACCTATTCAGAGCAAGTTTGTAGTAAATATCTTTTTCGGTTCGCACAAAATAATGAGAAATGACGTTATTTGAATCCATCAACACTAATGCACCAAAATAACGACCGAAGAATGTCGTATCCATAATGATGTTCAAGTATCGATTTAAAGGTGGTTTTAAAGCTGTTTTAGGAGATTTATCAATATATCTTTGAATTGAACAATGATATTTAATAGCAAGTTGTTGATAGGTTTGTTTTCCGGATGTGTAATCAGTCCAAATTTTAATTGGATCTAATTTAGATTTTAAGATAAACGTTTTATAACATTCATTACAAAAATAACGTTGAGTATTATTTTGTATATCATGTTTCTTTATTTTCTGACTTTGGCAAAATGGGCAGTTTTTTGTTCATATTTCAAAAAATAGGGCTTAAAGCCTTGTACTATAAGGCTTTGAGCCACTTTTTAGCAACTATTTTGTCTATTACGCCGATAATTCAAATCTCTTGCCTTAGCACTGCATTTTGATAGCCAAACTGTCGCCACGCTTCGTACACCACAACAGCAACGGAATTAGACAAGTTCATACTACGGCTATCTTTACACATCGGGATACGGATTTTTTGTGACATTGGTAAACTATCTAAAATCGCTTTCGGTATCCCACGGCTTTCAGGGCCGAACATCAGAAAATCCCCCAATTCGTACTGCACATCGCTATGATTAGGCTCGCCTTTGGTGGTTAAAGCAAAAAGGCGTTTAGGCTTTGCTCGCTCAAGAAAATCATCAAAGTCTTTATATTTTTGAATATCGACAAACTCGTGGTAATCCAGCCCAGAGCGGCGTAATTTTTTATCATCCCACGCAAAGCCAAGTGGCTCAATCATATGCAAACGGAAACCGCAGTTTGCACAAAGACGGATAATATTCCCACTATTTTGTGGGATTTCAGGTTCATATAACACAATATCTAACATAATTTATTCCGAATGTTTCACAATCCAGCAGTTATGAATATGCGGATTACGCTCAAAATCCAACGGTAATGTTTTGTGCGAAATGTTTTCCGCCGTTAATCCTAATTCAGCCAAGCCGTCAAAATCCATTTTAAAGCCACGTTTGTTGTTCGAGAATACAATCGTGCCGTTTGCCGTTAAAATGCGTTTCAACTGTTTCATCAAGGCAATATGATCACGTTGTACGTCCCAACTGTTTTCCATTCGTTTTGAATTAGAAAAGGTCGGCGGATCAACGAAAATCAGTTCAAAACGCTCACGGCAATCCGCTAACCATTGCAAGCAATCTGCCTGATGCAAGCGGTGATTTCGTAGTGAAATATTGTTCAGCTCAAGATTTTGTTCCGCCCAGTTGAGATAGGTGTTTGACATATCTACTGTCGTGGTCGATTTTGCTCCATTTAACGCTGCGTGAACTGTCGCTGAACCCGTGTAGGCAAACAGATTTAGGAAGGTTTTTCCTTTCGCCATTTCGCCGACCATCTTACGTGTTAAGCGGTGGTCAAGGAACAAGCCTGTATCAAGGTAATCCGTCAAGTTTACCCATAGCTTCGCCCCATATTCATTCACGAAGAAATAGTCGCCTTTATTCGCCAGTTTCTCATACTGATTAGTCCCTTTTTGACGTTGGCGAACTTTTAAGACTAATTTATTTGTTTCAACACCGGTGACATACAAGGTCGCAGATACTGCATCAAGCAAGCGCTGGCGAGCTTTGTTTTCATCAATATTTTTCGGTGCGGCATACTCTTGCACCACGATATGATCGCCATATCTATCCACCGCCAAATTATATTCAGGCAGATCGGCATCGTATAAACGATAGGCATCAAGCCCTTGCTGTTTCGCCCATTTTTCGATCTTCTTGATATTTTTGGTTAAACGATTAGCAAAATCAGGGGCAACTTGTGCGTTTTGGCTAAATTGCAGATTTTCATCAAGATCTGACCGCTTGTCTGCATTTTCGCTGATCAAATAGTTCTTCTGCACACACTCAAGCGGTCCGTTCTTTGCCTTAAATTGACGAGCTGAACGCAGACGTAAGCAGTTCAGTAATTCAGGTTCGCCACTAAAAATAGAGGCATTCCAACCTGCAAATTGCTGTTTTAACCGTTGCCCAAAGACAGAATACAACGCAATTAACGCAGGGGTTGTACCTAGTCGTTCACCATAAGGCGGATTACAAATCACCGTCCCCACCTGCTCTGCAATCGGATTTTTCAACGCCGACACATCGCCTTGTTGCCACTGAATTAAATCTGCCACCCCTGCATTTTTCGCATTCTGTTTAGCTTTTTGTAGCACTCGGTGATCAAGGTCAAAGCCGAAGAATAGCACTTTGCTTTCCTCCCCCTGCTCGCGGGGGGAGGTGCCGAAGGCGGAGGGGGGCAGAATTTCCCCCTCTTTCGCTTCCTGCCAAACCCTTTTCCACAGTTCGATCTGATGCCCCTTCCAACTATCAAATCCCCAATGGATACGGTTAATTTGTGGGGCAATATTGGCTTGCATTTGAGCCGCTTCAATCAACAAAGTCCCCGAACCACACATCGGATCGACCAGTGGCGTACCTTTTTGCCAGCCCGAACGCAACACAATCGCCGCAGCTAAGGTTTCACGCAACGGTGCTTTCCCCGTTTCTTCACGATAACCACGCATATGCAAAGCTTCACCGCTTAAATCTAAAGAAATAATCAACTCTTCACGGTTTAAATAGGCGTGTAAACGAATATCTGGACGGATTTTATCCACTGTTGGACGAGCAAAACCTTTACGCTCAAAATAATCGACAATGCCGTCTTTCACTCGCATTGCACCAAATTGTGTGTTGCGAATTTCAGGGTTTGTGCCGTTAAAATCCACGAAAAAGGTATCTCTTGGATCGAAAATGCTCTGCCAGTCGTAAGCAACCACAGACGCATACAAATCGCTGTCGCTGAAAATTTTCGTATTGATTAAGGGCAATAAAATACGGGAAGCCAAGCGACTATGTAATAACGCTTGATACGCCCCTTTTAAATCAGTGGTGAAATGCACACCGCCTTGAGCCACTTTGCATTGTGCGTGCGTAATCTGCTCAAGTTCTGTTTTTAACATTTCTTCAAAGCCACGCGCTGCGGTGGCGAAATAGGTTGTTTGGGTCATTGTTTTAGGTCAATGGAAAAAAGTTGATGGAATTATAACTGAATTTCGTTAGATCTTTAAAATAGCTGCTGAATTTTAACAACTAATTTAACTAATCTTTATTAGGGGCTGTTGAACTTTTGAGTTTAAATCTTAACCAAACAACAATCTCCCCCCAACGAATACAACAAATCATTGCTAGAGATGCCGCATAATTTCTTGCTAACTTATCGTACCGAGTCGCAATGGCTCGGTATTGTTTTAAAAAAGCAAACGCATTTTCAACTAAATGGCGATAACGATATAAACACCAGTCTATATCCTGATTACCCACCTTTGAATTTCGTCTGCGAGGTATAACCGGAACTGCTTTTGTTGTCAAAATAAGTGCTCGGAAGGCTTCACAATCATAACCTCTGTCTGCAACAATGGTCTCACTGTCAGGTAACAATACCTCAAGCTCAGACGCAGCTTTACTGTCGTGAACATCCCCCCCGTCAGAACAAAATCAATAGGATTTCTACAACTATCTACCGCTAAATGAATTTTTGTGCTATTACCTGCCACACTTTTACCAATCGCTTGCAGATTTTGACCGCTTGCGCCTGTTGAATGCTGGTAAGCCTTGATGACACTGCGATTAATAAAAATCCATTCAGAATCAATATGTTGTCTAAATGATTTTAGCACTTCTTGCCAAACACCCTTTTTAGACCAAAGATTGAACCGACGATAAATCGTGTTCCACAAGCCAAATTCAGCAGGTAAATCACGCCAAGGGCATCCCGTACGAATGCGATATAAACTGATCTGACCCCAAAAAGTTAGACTAATTTAGTTCAAGGACTGAGTTCTGTATTCCACAGGGCTTAGTCCTTTTAATCTTACTTGAATACGCTCATGATTGTAATAATGAATATATTCGTGAATAGCTTGTTCCAGTTGCTCAAAGGTCTCAAACCGTTTACCAAAGTAACATTCCGTTTTTAAACGCCCAAAGAAACTTTCCATTGCACTGTTATCCAAACAATTTCCCTTTCTCGACATACTTTGTACGATGCCGTTTTGTTTCAAAATCGACTGATAACTTGCCATTTGATATTGCCAACCTTGGTCAGAATAGAGTATCGGCGTTGCTCCGTCAAGCCTTGCCACAGCTTGCTTCATCATTCGGCTTCTCTGCTCGAAACTTGGATTTCTTGCCACATCATAAGCAATAATTTCACCGTTAAACAAGTCCTTAATCGGCGAGAGATAAAGTTTACCTTCTGCACACTTAAATTCACTCACATCAGTGACCCATTTTTGATTTGGGGCTGTAGTGTGAAAATTCTGTTTTAGCAAATTCTCTGCAATTTTGCCGACTTCGCCACGATAAGAATGATATTTTTTGCGTTTGTTTTTCCCTTTCAACCCAAGTTGTTGCAGTAAGCGTTGGACTTTTTTATGGTTAATCAGCTATATTTTTCTTAATTCCAGCGTAATACGGCGATAACCGTAATTACCGTCATTTTTGTGATAAATTTTGATAACTTCTTGCTCAATCACTGCATTTTTATTGTCTTTTTCAGCAAGATGATAAAAGAACGTACTCCGTTTTAAATCAACCAATTGCAATAAAATCTCAAACGGAAATTGGTGGCGCAGTTCTTTCACGAGGCGTGATTATACTGATTAATCCAATATCTCAATATGGTTTCCTTAACCTGAAAATGCTGACGAGTTAATGGCGATTTTTATTATGTTGAAGATAAAATTCGATCACTTGTTGTTTAAAAGGTTGGGTGTATTTAGCCATAAAAATCTGCACCTTAATTAGTTGGTTGTTTAGTCCAACTTTTGGGGTGCAGATCATTTTTACAAACTATGCCTTACATCTTCTCAACCGTCTTAATACCCAACAGATCCAACCCTTGTTTTAAGGTTTTTGCTGTTAAGTGAGCGAGTTTCAAGCGACTTTGCTTAATACTTTCTTCGGCATTAAGTATTGGGTAGGCTTCGTAGAAGCTAGAGAAAATGCCTGCTAATTCATAGAGATATTGGCAGAGAACGTGCGGTGTGCCGTCTTTAGCAACCACCGTTACCGCTTCTTCAAACTGCAATAATTTAATCACAAGGTTGCGTTCTTTTTCGTCGGTTAAAACGATATTGCCCGTTAAGCTGTTCGGGTCGATCCCTGCACGACTGAAGATCGAACGCACACGGGTATAGGCATATTGCATATAAGGTGCGGTGTTGCCTTCAAAGCTCAACATATTATCCCAGTCAAATACATAGTCTGTGGTACGGTTTTTGCTGAGATCGGAGTACTTCACCGCCCCGATTGCCACGGCTTCCACCACAGCTTGTTTTTCACTAGCGGTTAAATCTGGATTTTTTTCTGCAATTAATTTTTCTGCACGCTCAACGGCTTCGTCAAGTAAATCCGCTAATTTAACCGTGCCACCTGTACGGGTTTTGAATGGTTTGCCATCTTTGCCTAACATCATTCCGAAGTTGTGATGTTCAAGGCTGAAGCTGTCCGGCACATAACCTGCTTTGCGAGTGATTAACCAAGCCTGTTGCATATGTTGGCTTTGGCGAGTGTCGGAAAAGACCAACGCACGATCTGCTTTTAAAGTTTCGTAGCGGTATTTGGCAGCAGCAATGTCAGTGGTGGTGTAAAGGAAACCGCCATCTTTTTTTTGCACGATTACGCCCATTGGATCGCCGTCTTTATTTTTAAATTCATCAAGGAAAACCACTAGCGCCCCGTCATCTTCAACGGCTAGACCCTGTGCTTTTAAATCCTCCACAATTTCAGGCAACATTGGATTGTAAAGGCTCTCGCCCATTACATCGTTTTCAGTAAGCGTCACATTCAAACGGTTGTAGTTATGTTGGTTTTGTTGCATTGTGATGTTTACCAACTTCTTCCACATCGTACGGCAATAATCGTCGCCACTTTGCAATTTCACCACATAATTTCGAGCTTTTTCTGCAAAGACTTCATCACTATCATAATGCTCTTTTGCTGCGCGATAAAAGGATTCAAGATCGCTCAATTCCATTTCAGACGCATGTTCGTTTTCCATTTTTTCTAGGTAAGCAATCAGCATACCAAATTGCGTTCCCCAGTCGCCGACGTGGTTAGCACGAATAACTTTGTTGCCTAAAAATTCTAAAGCACGCACTACACTGTCGCCGATAATGGTGGAACGTAAATGCCCAACGTGCATCTCTTTAGCGACGTTTGGTGATGAATAATCGACCACTACAGTTTGAGCTTGATTTAAGTTAATGCCTAATTTATCGCCACTGAATGCGTTTTCTGTTTGTTGAGCTAACCAAGTTGGGGCTAAGAAAATGTTGATAAAACCTGGACCTGCGATTTCTAATTTTTCTGCAATGCCGTTTAAATCAACGTTATCCACTACTTTTTGAGCAAATTCACGCGGGTTTAAGCCTAATTTTTTTGCTGCCCCCATAATGCCGTTCGCTTGATAATCACCGAATTGGACTTTGCCTGATTGACGCACTAATGGCTCAACATTTTGCTCTGCCCCTGCGACAATCATTGCTTGCTTGATTTTTTCCGATAGAATGTGTTGAATATTCACGTTTATACCTATTTCTAATACTAAAAAATGTGTGCAATGATACTAAAAAATACTGATAAATGCTCCGAATTTGCAAACTTTTTCACAAATCTAACCGCTTGTTTTGGTGAACTTGCTGAATTTGAGCGAAAAATAGCGCAGATTGCTAAGATTGCTCAGATTGATTTGAGCCAATATCAGATCGATCATCTGGCAGTACGAATGAATAGCAATGAGCTTGCTAAACAATGGAAAGCAATGCTACTGACTGGTTCAACGCTATTAAAAGAGGGTGAAGTTAATGGTCGCCCGATAGGTTTGTTTACTCTAAATCAGCCTCTGCATTTTTGCGGACAAGCCGTTTCTGTGATTGAGTTGCCGTTCCCTAAAGGTAAAAGCTATCCAGAAGAAGGCTGGGAACATATTGAAATTGTTATCCCAATGTACGAAAACGAGAACGTTGAGCAGTGGTGTAAGCGGATAGATGAGCAATTTTCTTTGCAAGCTAATCCCGAATTAAAGATCAAAATCAGTCAACCACAAGTCGAAGGCGAACGTTTACCTAATCCAAGTGTGGCAATTTCACTCATAAATGCAACTTATCAGAATTTTTGCTGTCTTAAATTGCACCCTTATGATATAAATACAATCGTTTTTTCTGAAAATAACCTTTAAATTTTTTGTTGGAGAATAATATGAAAAAGATGGGTTTAGCCATAGCGTTAGTGACAAGTTTAACCCTTGTTGGTTGTGCAAATACGGATATATATAGTGGTAGTGTATATCGTGGTGATCAAGCTAAAGAAGCTCGTTCAGTGAGTTATGGTACTATTTTATCTGTGCGTGAAGTTAAAATTCAGGCAGATAATAAAGGCGTTATCGGGGCTGTTGGTGGTGGTGTTTTAGGCGGTATCACAGGCTCTACGATTGGCGGCGGTCGAGGACAAGTTATCGCAGCAACTATTGGTGCTATGGCTGGTTCTATTGCAGGTAGCAAAGTTGAAGAAAAAATGAGCCAAGTTGCTTCTTTAGAAATGGTGATTCGTAAAGATGACGGCAAAGAAATTGTGGTAGTTCAGAAAAAAGAAGACGGTTTTATCCCCGGTAAACGTGTAAAAATTGTTGGTTCAAATTCTGATTTAAATGTGTCACTTCTTTAAAATTGGTTTATTTTATACAAAGGGCTTATATGAAAAAGTTATCCAGTATTTTATTAATAGGCATTATATCAGTAGCGTGTACGGCTGAAAAATATACATCTGAAGGTAATGCAACTATTGTAACCAGCGAATATCTATCTTTTGATTCAGTTAAACTTACTATAAAAAAAGACAATGGTGAATTAGTAACAATAAATAGGAAGTACGATGCTCATGCAACAGTGGGTGCCCGTGTGCATATAAATGAGATGAATAGACTAGAAACAATTCCTCGTTATGAATTTAAATGAATCTTATATCAATCACATACTTTGTCTGTTAAATTCTTTTTACTCATGTTGAACACATAGGTGGATGAAATAGTTGCTAATGTTTGTATTCCTTAAATATTAGCGACTTTTCTATTTAAAAAGTCTTGTAAAACAGTGTGTTACTCTTTTTCATTAATCCGTTGTGAGCAGATAATTGCAGCTTCAGTTCTCTCATAATTCTAAGTAATAAAGCCAATGAAAAAGGCTATTTTCCTTATAAACATCACAATGTAAGAAGTACTTATGCCAGTTTAAAGCGTTACATGGATTTTATTTTTATCTATGAAACACATTCTGAATTAAATATAGAAAAACGACAAATCGCTTAGAGGGGTTATTTAGTGAACTTAAGCGAGAATTAAATAATCACAATGGATTAACGAAAAAGAGTAAGATGTTGTTTATACAAGATTTTTTAAATAAAAAGAGTTGCTAACATTTAGAGAAAATAAACATTAGCAACCATTTTGTCTACTATGCCCTATTTTTCTTCATCTATATGATTAATTATTATTCATAAAACGTTGAATTCTACCTGACGCAATTTCCTCATCACGAATAGTTAAAATTTCACACCCATCTTTTGTAATCACAATTTGGTGCTCATACTGCGCTGAATGACTACGATCTTTGGTTTTAACAGTCCAACCATCGCCCATTAAGCGAATTTCTTTTTTCCCCGCATTTATCATAGGCTCAATGGTGAACACCATACCTTCTTGCAGAATAACGCCCTCATCATCAGCATAATAATGTAGCACTTGCGGATCACTGTGGAATTCATCACCGATACCATGCCCACAATATTCGCGTACCACAGAAAAGCCTTCTTTTTCAACATATTGTTGAATAACTTTACCAATTTGATTTAAACGGATACCTGGCTTAACGGTACGCAATGCGATATAAAGAGATTCTAGCGTCACCTCAAGTAAACGTTTGTCTTTCACACTCGGCTCTCCAACAACATACATTTTTGAATTATCACCGAAATAGCCATCTTTAATGACAGTGACATCAATATTGAGAATATCACCTTTTTTTAATTTCTTATCTGGATGAGGAATACCATGACAAACCACTTCATTGAGAGAAATACAAGTCGCATTCGGATAGCCATGATAACCCAAGCATGCAGGAATAGCCTGTTGCTCTTTTTCAATATATTCATGGCAAATACGATCTAGCTCTCCAGTTGTTACACCCTCTTTCACATAAGGCTCAATCATCACCAAAATATCAGAAGCCAGCTTACAAGCAACACGTAATTTCTCAATTTCTTCAGGTGTTCTAATCGGAATATTTTTCATTTTTACATCTCATTAAAATTAATATCGAAAAGATTATACTCTCTTTAGCAAGATAATTCACGACGGATCAACAAGCGGTTAGTTTTTGCAAATTTTTACCAAAACTAACCGCTTGTACATTATGATTTAACGGCTAAATTTAGCTTTTTAATTAAGAAATTCAATAATACGCCATAAAGTGGGAGGAAAAGTAATAAACTTACAAAAAGTTTAAAGGCATAATCCACAGTACCAATCGTAAACCAATGTTCCGCCATATATTCATCGCTACTTTTATAGAAAGCCACAGCAAAAAAGACAAAGGTATCAATAAGGCTACCAAAGATAGTAGAACTTGCGGGTGCTAACCACCACGTTTTTCCTTGGCGTAATCGGTTAAACACAAAAATATCCATTAACTGCCCAACAACATAGCCAGCAAAGCTCGCCAATGCGATACGAAATACAAAAGTATTAAACTCAGCTAACGTAGCAAAGCCTTGAAATTGTCCTTCAAAGAAAATAACTGAAATCACGTAGCTCACAATCAATGCGGGAAACATGACCGCCAAAATAATTTTACGAGCAAGTGATGCACCAAATACTCTAACGGTTAAATCTGTCGCAAGAAAGATAAATGGGAAAGTAAAAGTCCCCCAAGTCGTTGGAATTCGACTATCCGTAAATGGTACTGGGATTTCAAAAGCAATCTGAACTAAATAGTTACTGATTGTAATGATAAAAATATGGAAAAGTGTAAGTAGTAACAACGAGCGACGTTTCTGCTCGTCAGAAAAGTAGTCAATAACGTTCATATTGTTCCTTTTTGTTTAAGTTGTGTTAATTGGGGTGAGGGAACCCAAAAGTAAAAAAGAGGCGAGATAATACTGTTCTGTTAGAAAAGATCAAGTAAATTTAAAATTATCTCTTTTTAGTAAATAATTTATCAACAATCCCTTACTTTATCTTAGAGATAAATCACGTAAACTGTATCTAACAAAATAATAAGAAGTAAATGATGATACAACTACGTAAAGCACATGAACGAGGTGATGGCTCTTTTGATTGGTTAGAAAGCTACCACACTTTCTCTTTTGCCAATTATTATGATCCAAAATCTATCAAGATATGAAATTATGGCGTTATCAATATCCCAATAATCACTCAGAAAACATCACCTTAGATAAGAACCGAAATTATTGGCTACAAGTTGTCCGAGGGAATTTAACCATTGATGACTTAAATCTATCAGGGTGTGATGCATTAGGTATTCGTCAAGAAAGTGCCTTAGAGCTGGCGACTCACAGTGATGTGGAATTTTTGTTATTCGATTTAGCATAATATCTCAACACAACGGTGAGATTTTGCAAAATATTGCCAAGATCTCACCGCTTGTTATCTTATTTGGTTAATAAATCCAATGCTTCTTGATATTTTGCCACAGTTTTTTCAATGACATCAGAAGGTACTTTAGGCGCTGGCGCTTGTTTGTTCCAACCTCTGTTTTCCAACCAATCGCGGATAAATTGTTTATCAAATGATGGTGGATTCGTGCCTTCTTTGTAAGTTTCAACTGACCAAAAACGGCTTGAATCTGGAGTTAATACTTCATCCATTAATGTTAATACGCCATTTTCATCTAAGCCAAATTCAAATTTGGTGTCACAGATAATAATGCCTTTTGTTAAGGCATAATCTGTCGCTTCTTTATAAAGACGAATTGCAGCATCACGCACTTTTGCGGCAAGCTCGGTGCCGATTTGACATTCGCATTCTGCATAACTGATATTGATATCGTGATCGCCTACTTCCGCTTTACTTGACGGTGTGAAAATTGGCTCAGGCAATTTGCTCGCTTCAACTAAACCTTCTGGTAATTCAAGTCCACAAATGGTACCTGTTTTTTGATAATCTTTTAAGCCACTGCCTGTTAAGTAGCCACGAACAATCGACTCAATTTTAACAGGGGTTAAACGCTTACATACAACCGCTCTGTATTGAATTGCTTCCGCTTCTTCTTTTGAGAGAACGTCAAAGACTGAATCACCCGTAAAGTGATTTGGCATAATGTGCGCTAATTTATCAAACCAAAAGTTAGAAATTTGGGTTAAAATTTCGCCTTTGCGTGGGATTGGATCGTCTAAGATCACATCAAAGGCGGATAAACGATCCGTTGCCACCATAAGCATACGTTTATCATCAATTTCATAAAGATCACGGACTTTACCCGAATAGATTTTTTTTAGGCTGATTTGCATGGCAGGATTCCTATTAGATTGAACAATTCAGCCTAATTATAGCAATTTACTCAAACGTTTGCTATTTATCATAAAAATAATTTATCTTTAAAACAAAAAAAGCTTGTCATCTTTCTCTTTTTATCGTATTTTGTGAGCCATTCATTTTTGGAGAAAAAATATGACCTTTATTCGTACTCGCTATCATCACCATTTGACCGACTAATCTTTCAGGCATTTGGCGTGTTCGGAAGATAAACTTCCGAGAGCGAATTAAGATCAACACAGAATTCACAACCCCTCGGAAGACAACTTTCGAGGGGTTTTTCTTTATTCAAAATAAAAATAGAAGGAACACAATATGTCAGACAACAGACTTCGCATTGCAATGCAGAAAAAAGGACGTTTAAGCAAAGATTGCAGCGAATTACTCAAACAGTGCGGTGTGAAAATCACTTGGAACGAACAACGTTTAATCGCTTATTCCGAAAATCTGCCGATTGAAATTTTGCGAGTGCGTGATGATGATATTCCAGGACTGGTATTTGACAGTGTGGTCGATCTTGGTATTATCGGCGAAAACGTGTTGGAAGAAGAGGAATTAGGGCGTTTATATGCGGGTGAATCCGTCGAATATAAAAAACTCCGTACTTTAGATTTCGGCGGTTGCCGTTTGTCATTAGCGATTGATCGTGACCGCACATATAACGGCGTACAAGATTTCAAAGATGCCCGTATCGCCACCTCTTATCCTAACTTACTCAAACGCTATATGGCAGAACAAGGTGTGCCGTTTAAAAATTGTCTATTAACTGGTTCGGTAGAAGTTGCCCCAAGCGCAGGACTTGCTACAGCAATTTGCGATTTGGTTTCATCAGGCGCAACCCTTGAAGCAAACGGTTTAAAAGAAGTCGAAGTGATCTATAAATCCAAAGCCTGCTTAATTCAACGTGCCGAACCATTAACCGCGGAAAAACAAGCCCTCGTCGATAAACTGCTCACCCGAATTCAAGGCGTACAACAAGCCGCAGAATCTAAATATATTATGCTTCACGCTCCAAAAGATAAACTCGAAGAAATCACGGCTTTGCTACCAGGTGCCGAGAATCCAACGATTTTACCGCTGGCACACGATGATTCCAAAGTTGCTATGCATGTGGTCAGCCAAGAGAACTTATTCTGGGAAACGATGGAAAGCCTTAAAGAGATCGGCGCAAGCTCGATTTTGGTGTTACCGATTGAGAAGATGATGGAGTAGTTATTGTTACTTTTCTTTGCGTTGCCAAAGACAAATGTATAAACATTTGAGCGTTGGTAGCTCGTCACGACCAGAAGGGCGAGCGAAGCGAGTAAAAGTAACCAAAAGAAAGGCAACCCTACTTCGCCCCTGATCTTCGCTTTATTTGAATTTGCTTAACGGAAAAATTTAAAACTCGCTTGCTACGCAAGCTCAAACACTAAATTTTTCCTACAAATTCAAAGTCGCTCAGGGGGCTCAGAAGGGAAACAGAGCCGCAGAGCGGCTCAATTATGCGTAACCTAGTACGGCTTTGCCGTGCTAGGCAAAAAAGGAACGATAATATGCAAACCCTAATTTGGAACAATTTAACCGAAACGGAAAAACAACAAGCCCTTACCCGCCCTGCGATTTCCGCATCAAGCGACATCAAAAGTGCGGTGGAAAATATCGTCAATTTAGTGAAAACTGAAGGCGATAAAGCGTTATTTGAACTGACGGCAAAATTCGATAAAACCGAACTGAAAAGCCTTGTGGTATCAAAAGAACAGATCGAACAAGCGACAAAACGCATTCCAGATGAATTAAAACAGGCGATTCAAAATGCTTATCGCAATATCAAAACGTTCCACGAAGCACAAAAAACGCAAACCGTCGATGTAGAAACCCAAGCAGGCGTGCGTTGCCAAGTAATTACTCGTCCGATTCAACGTGTGGGCTTATATATCCCCGGTGGTTCTGCGCCGCTGTTTTCGACCGTGTTGATGCTCGCCATTCCCGCTAAAATTGTGGGCTGTCAAAAAGTGGTGCTCTGCACACCACCGCCGATTGCCGATGAAATTCTCTACACCGCCAATTTATGTGGGGTCGAAACGATTTACGCCGTAGGCGGTGCGCAGGCGATTACGGCGATGGCGTTCGGCACGGAAACGGTGGCGAAAGTGGATAAAATCTTCGGGCCGGGCAACGCCTTTGTAACCGAAGCTAAACGCCAAGTAAGCCAACAACTTAATGGTGCTGCGATTGATATGCCTGCAGGGCCTTCGGAAGTGTTAGTGTTAGCCGATCAATTTGCCGATCCTGATTTTGTCGCCAGCGACTTGCTTTCCCAAGCGGAACACGGCGCAGACAGCCAAGTGATTTTGGTCACCGACAGCCTTGAACTTGCTCAAGCCACCGAACAAGCTATCGAACGCCAACTTGCAAAATTACCACGCAAAGAGACCGCTTGTAAGGCGCTTTCGCATAGTCGGGTATTTATTGCCGAAGACTTACAACAATGTGTCCAAATCAGCAACGCCTACGCCCCTGAACATTTAGTAGTGCAAGTGGAAAACCCTCGCAACCTACTGCCTTTTCTCGATAACGCAGGCTCAATTTTCTTAGGTGCATATAGCCCCGAAAGTATGGGCGATTACGCTAGCGGCACCAACCACGTGCTACCAACCTACGGCTACACCCGAACTTATTCCAGCCTCGGTTTAGCGGATTTCAGCAAACGAATGACCGTGCAAGAACTCACTCCGCAAGGCTTTAAAGATCTCGCAAAAACCGTGGAGCTAATGGCAGCAGCAGAACAATTGGAAGCGCATAAGCAGGCGGTGTCGATTCGGTTGGCGAAGATAAAATAAACAGTAGGGACACACTGCGTGTGTCCGAAAAATAAATCATCGCAAATAATATTAACGGACACACGCAGTGTGTCCCTACAACAGGATATACAATATGACAATCTCACAACTCTCTAGAAAAAATGTCCAATCCCTCACCCCATACCAATCCGCACGCCGTTTGGGTGGTTCGGGGGATGTATGGCTGAATGCGAACGAATATGCGCTTTCGCCAAACTTCGATTTAACTGACCGCACTTTTAACCGCTATCCCGAACCGCAACCGCAAGCGGTGATTGAAGGTTATGCTACCTACGCTGGCGTTATGCCTGAAAATGTATTGGTTAGCCGTGGTGGCGATGAAAGTATCGAGCTGATTATCCGTGCTTTTTGTGAGCCGACCGACTGTGTGCTGTACTGTCCGCCAACTTATGGAATGTACAGCGTGTCGGCGGAGACCTGTGGCATTGCACTTAAAACCGTGCCTTTAACTGCGGATTTCCAACTTAATTTGCCTGAAATTGAACGCAATTTGGACGGTGTGAAAGTGGTGTTTGTGTGCAGCCCAAATAACCCAACAGGCACGCTAGTCAAGCGGTCGGATTTGCTCAAACTTTTACAAATTACCACTGGCAAAGCGATTGTGGTGATGGACGAGGCTTATATCGAATTCTGCCCGCAAGCGACAATGGTCAATGAGCTACCAAATTATCCACACTTAGCCATTATCCGCACGCTATCTAAAGCCTTTGCTCTTGCAGGCTTGCGTTGTGGCTTCACCCTTGCCAATGCCGAATTGATTAATGTGCTACAAAAAGTCATCGCTCCTTACCCACAGCCTACCCCTGTAACCGACATCGCTACCCAAGCCTTAACCGCTCAGGGCTTGAACGAAATGCAACAACGTGTTGCCGATGTGCTAGAAAACCGCACCTGGTTAATCGACCAACTCAAACAAATCCCAAGCGTGGTTGAGATTTTCGACACTGAGGCTAACTATGTACTGGTAAAATTCCAAGACGGACAAAAGGTGTTCAAAGCCTTATGGGAAAAAGGGATTATCTTACGTGACCAACACAAAGCATTGGGGTTACAGAATTGTATTCGGATTTCTATTGGCACGAGAGAGGAGTTGGAAAGAACGGTGGAGGCGATTGGGGGAGTATAAGATAAATCGTTGCGGATGCCACGCACTAACGTACGTGGTTAAGCATAGTGCCGCTACTCCGTAGCGGTAAGTTAGGGAAAATATGAGCTATACAAGAAATTTATACCATATTATCTTCCGTACTAAATATGGTACGCCAAGTATTTTAGAAGAAAATGAAGATGCGCTTTATCGCTATATTTGGGGATTTGTAAGAGAACATAATTCTGTGCTTTATCGGATCAACGGTATGCCCGATCATCTTCATCTTTTTGTTGAATTGCACCCGATGCTTTCGGTCGCTGAGTTTGTACAAAAACTGAAAACGACAACACATAAATGGATTGATGAAAATAAACATCTTTTTCCTGAATTTTATGCGTGGTCTAGGGGCTACTGTTCACTAACTTATTGCGAAAAAGATAAAGAGAAAATCATCAATTATATTAAAAATCAAAAAGAACACCATAAAACAGCTGATTTTGTAGAAGAAGTAAAATTCTTGCTTACAGAGGCTGGAATTGCAATAAACGAAAAATTTTTTGAACAAGATTTATAGCGATGCAGCGCATCGCCACTATGCGTAACCACATACGTCAGTATGTGGCAAGAACAGGAGAACAAAAATGACACAACAATCTATTTTATTCATCGATCGTGACGGCACCTTAATTGACGAACCCAAAACCGATTTTCAAATCGACAGTTTAGAAAAACTCAAATTTGAGCCGAATGTGATCCCTGCCTTGCTCAAGCTCAAACACAAATATCGCTTTGTGATGGTGAGCAATCAGGACGATTTAGGTACGAGTTCATTTCCGCAAGAGACCTTCGACAAACCACATAATGCAATGATGGAACTATTCCGCTCGCAAGGTATTGAGTTTGATGACGTGTTAATTTGCCCACACAAACCTGAAGACAACTGCGACTGCCGCAAGCCGAAAACCAAGTTGCTGCAAAAATATATTGAGCGTGAACTGTTCGACCCTGCCACCAGTTTTGTCATCGGCGACCGTGCTACAGACGTTCAGTTGGCGGAAAATCTTGGTATTCGTGCCTTGCAATATCATCCTGAAAAATTAAATTGGGATTTGATTGCGGAAAAATTACTTGGCGAGCCAGTGACCAACATTGGCGACCGCCAACCACGCTATGCAGAAGTGGTGCGTAAAACCAAAGAGACTGACATCAAAGTGCAAGTGTGGCTAGACGAAACGGGTGTGAACGACATCAAAACCGGCGTGGGCTTTTTCGACCATATGCTCGACCAAATCGCCACCCACGGCGGTTTCCGTATGAATATCTCGTGCAAAGGCGACCTATGGATTGACGAACACCACACCGTTGAAGACACCGCCCTTGCCCTTGGTACCGCCTTAAAACAAGCCATCGGCGACAAACGCGGCATCGCCCGTTTTGGTTTCGTCTTGCCAATGGACGAATGCAAAGCTCAATGTGCAATGGATTTATCGGGTCGTCCATTTATCAAATTTAAAGCGGAATTTAAACGTGACAAAGTCGGCAACTTCAGCACCGAATTGACGGAGCATTTCTTCCAATCTATCGCCTTCACGATGCTTGCCACTTTGCATATCAAAGCCAAAGGCGACAATGATCATCACAAAATCGAAAGCCTGTTTAAAGTTTTCGGCAGAACCTTACGCCAAGCCATTCGCATTGAAGGGAATGAGTTGCCGAGTTCGAAAGGGGTTTTATAATCTCTCATCTTCCCCTCGCCCGCTTGCGGGAGAGGGGGGAGAAAATCCGAAGGATTTTCGGAGGGAGAGGGGAAAAGTGCGGTTGGAATTTGAAAAGTTTTTGGGGAAATCATGAATAATACAATTGAACGTCTTGAGAAAAGTATCAGATTTTTAGAAGGGTATAAATCTACACTTGATGAGAATACATCTACCTATTATAGAATAGGTATTATCTTACCTATTTTATCTAAAATCAAATTATCAGAGGATGATTGGAGTAAACAATGTCAATATCTTTACCCTAAATATAGAGAAGAGCTTTTTAAAGAGCTAATATATTTAGAAGGTGAAAGGCTAGAGGATGATATATCAATCCTTATTGAAGGGATATATTGTAGATGTGCATATTTACTTAGAGAATATATATTATATATGGAGTCAAATGACCCTTATGAATATCGATTTGGGATGGATAAGCTTAGTGTAGTACATAACAAAGTACTAAATGATAATTATGGTTTTATAGATAAAAGAAATGAAGGTAGATTAAATGTCATAAAAGATAAACAATTAGATATTTGGATTTTAGGATATTATTTTTATGGTAAATCATTTAAATCTTTTGAAAAATATGAGGAGCTTGTCAAAAAAAGTGAAGAAAAGTCCTTAGATATTAAAAATGACATAGAGCGTGAAAAAGATAAGTTATCTCATTTTATCAACGAGAAACAAGAAAAAGTACAGCAATTAGCTAAACAATTAGAAGAACAAAAAACAGCATTTAATTTTGTTGGTTTATCCCAAGGTTTTGAAAATTTATTATCCCAGAAAAGATATGCTAAATGGACTTCTTTTACAATTATGTCTATATTTTGCATTCTTTTAATTGTACTGCCAATATTTTTTCTTGGGGGAAGATTTCTAAATTGGTTTCATGAATATAATATCCAGTGGAAAGATATTGGTTGGGAGCAAATGTTGCCTGTTCTAGGTTTAGAGCTTATTTTGATTTATTTTTTCCGAGTTGTATTAAATCACTATAACTCAATTCAAACTCAAATCATGCAACTTGAATTAAGACAATCTCTTTGTCAGTTTATTCAGAGTTATGCAGATTATGCAAAAGAGATCAAAGAAAAAGATGGAGCTTCGCTAGAAAAATTTGAGAATTTAATTTTTAGTAGCATTCTTTCCTCACCAGACAAAGTACCTAGCACTTTTGATGGTTTAGAGCAATTATCTAATTTTTTGAAAGAAATTAAAAAATAATCTAAAAGTTTAAACTCTGATTTAAATTCATGGAGTGTCAAATGTCTTTAACCACCGACATCAAACAAATCATCCTTCAATCCCGCAAGACCGCAATTCGTGCAGTGGATTTTCAACGGGTGCTGATGTATTGGCATATCGGCAAGCAGATTTTTGAAGAAGAACAGCAAGGACAAGATCGGGCGGATTATGGCGCTTATTTGATTAAAGAGCTGGCTCAGCAACTTGTGCCTGAATTTGGCAGTGCGTTTTCTTCTCGCCAATTAAATTGGTATCGCCAATTTTATCGTGCGTTTCCAATTGCGTCCGCACTGCGGACGCAATTGAACTGGACGCAATATCGTATGTTATTACGCCTTGATGATGCGGATAAACGATTATTTTAGGAAGTTTTATGTTAGATATAGAAAGTTTAGTTAATGATTTCTTTAGTTATTTAAAATATAAAGAAGATATTGAAATTTATAATGAGTTTAGCTTTCAGCATGAACTTGGTATATTCTTAAGAGAAAAGCTAAACGAAAACAATAAAGACTATAAAATTCAATTTGAAAGAAATGTCAAAGATTTTGGTTATATACCAAAAGATAAAAATGAGAAAAAAGAAATAGATATAGTTATATTAAATAAATATGAAAATGATGAAAAATATGCAATAGAGCTAAAATTTGCAAATGCAACTAATGGTCAATACCCTGAAAAGATGTTTAGTTTTATTAAAGATATACATTTTATGGAAACAGTCAAAGCGGAATGTAAAGGATTTGTTAGGAATTATTGTATTACAATTGTTGAAGATGAAAATTTTTATAAGAAGAAGGGTAAGATTGATGGGATTTATGCTTATTTTCGTAATGGAAAACAAATAACTGGAGATATAGAAAAACCGACAGGAAAAGAAAAATACTCTATATCATTAAAGGAAACTTACCAAATAATATGGCAAAAATTTGGTGAGAATAAGAAATTTTATATAGTTAAGATCTCATAATTATGACTAATTTAGTAATCATCGACACAGGCTGTGCAAACCTGTCTTCTGTAAAATTTGCATTCGACCGTTTGGGAATTCAAGCGGAAATTAGCCGTGATTTGGCGAAGATTAAATCGGCGGATAAATTGCTGTTACCGGGCGTGGGGACGGCGATTGCGGCGATGAAAAATCTGCAGGATCGTCAGATGATTGAAACCATTCAAAATGCTACCCAACCGATGCTTGGCATCTGTTTGGGGATGCAGCTGATGACGGAGTTTTCCACCGAAGGCAATGTGGAAACCCTGCGCCTGATGAACGGCAAAACGGAACTGATTCCGAATACAGGCTTGCCGTTGCCGCATATGGGCTGGAACCGTGTGCGTTATGCGGCGGATCATCCGCTGTTTGCCGGCATTGAGCAAGCCAGCCATTTCTATTTTGTGCATAGTTATGCGGTGTTGCCGAATGAAAACACTATTGCGACCAGCAACTATGGCGTGGATTTTTCGGCGGCGATTGCGAGCAAAAACTTTTATGGCGTGCAGTTCCACCCTGAGCGTTCGGGCAAAAACGGGGCGCAGTTGTTGAAAAATTTTGTGGAGAATATTTAATGGCGGAAGTGTTAGCCTTAAAAATCGGTTTGGTAGAAAACGTCACTTTTGCGGACGGAACAACCTTAGAAAGTGCTATTCGCAAGCAACCTGTGGATAAAATCACCGTTCACGAATTAGGGGCGGAAGGTAATGATGTGGGCTTGAAAGCCCACCATGGCGGTGTAGATAAGGCATTGTTTTTTATGGCGGAAAAAACCTTTGAAAAATTGACCGCACTTATTGGTAAAGATTTCGATTGGAAGAACACGGCGATTTACGGCGAGAATTTTATCGTTTCCGAATTGGATGAAACCAACGTTTGTGTGGGCGACCGTTATCAAATCGGCGATGTGATTTTAGAAGTGTCGCAACCACGCAAACCTTGCGAGCGGTTGTCGCTTAATTCTGAGTGTGCGGAGACGCAAAAAATCGTGCGAGAGCAAGGTTTAACAGGTTGGTATGTGCGTGTGGTTCAAACCGGCGTTTGCAAAAAAGGCGACAAAATCCACCGCTTGCAACGCCCGTATCCGGATTTAAACATTATGCATCTAAACCAACTTGCCGCACAAAAAACAACTGAGGTAATGCGTGCAGAGTTAGAAAAAGCGTTGGCTTGCGAAGTGCTGGCAGAGGCGTTTAAGCGGACGTTGAGAAATCAGTTGGGGCGATTAACCCAAGGGTAACAAGTTACCCTTGGTTATGTATAAGCTTACCCCTTTGGGGTAATTGAGGAATATAATGAGTTATACACGTTTACTTTATCATATTGTTTTTCGGACAAAATATGGGGTTCACGCCATTAATGAACAATATGAAAATGAGCTTTATCGTTGTATTTGGAAATTTGTTCAAGATCATCAAAGCGTTTTATACCGAGTGAATGGAATGCCCGATCATATTCATTTATTTGTGGAAATTCATCAAACTATTCCTGTATCGGAATTTGTGCGGAAGTTAAAAAAGACAACGCATTTATTTTTAGAACAAAATAAATCATTATTTCCTGATTTTACTGAATGGGCAGTAGGTTATTGTGCATTAACTTATTGCGAAAGAGATAAAGCAAAAATTATTAACTACATCAAAAATCAAAAAGAACACCATAAACATACGAGTTTTATGGATGAAGCAAAATTTCTACTGGCTGAAGCTGGTGTAGAAGTTGATGCTAACTTTATTGATAGAAATTTATAATATTTAGCCAAGTTGTATCTAGGTGCCATATCTACCCCAACGGGGTAGGATCATGCATAACCTAGGGTAGCTTGCTACCCTAGGACAAACAAGCAGCCTACGACAAACAAGCAGCTCTAGGGGAAACGACATAGCAGTACCTAGGGTAATAAATTACCCTAGGTTAATCATAAGCTTACCCCTTTGGGGTAGTAAGACTACATCTACCCCAAAGGGGTAGGATTATACGTAACCTAGGGTAGCTTGCTACCCTAGGACAAGGAAACACAATGAAAAAATCTATTATCCCCGCCCTTGATTTGATTGATGGGCAGGTGGTGCGATTGCACCAAGGCGATTATGCCAAACAGACGACTTATAGCGATAATCCGATTGAGCAATTTGCGAGCTACCTTGCACAAGGGGCGGAGCAGTTGCATTTGGTGGATTTGACGGGGGCGAAAGATCCTGCCAAAAGACAGACCGCACTTATCGGTGAGATTATTGCGGCGACCAAATGTAAAATCCAAGTGGGCGGCGGTATTCGCTCGGAGCAAGATGTGGCGGATTTATTGGCGGTGGGAGCGAACCGTGTGGTGATTGGCTCCACAGCGGTCAAAGAACGTGAGATAGTCAAGGGCTGGTTCAATAAATACGGGGCGGAGAAATTCGTGCTGGCGTTGGACGTGAACATTGATACAAGCGGTCGAAAAATCATTGCGATTAGCGGTTGGCAAGAGGCAAGCGGCGTGTCACTGGAAGAATTGATTGACGATTTCCAATCGGTCGGTTTGCAGCACGTTTTATGTACGGACATTTCTCGTGACGGCACGTTGGCGGGGTCAAACGTGGATTTGTATAAAGAAATTTGTGCCAAATATCCTGATGTGAATTTCCAATCATCGGGCGGTATCGGTTCGCTTGCGGATATTCAAGCGTTAAAAGGTACAGGCGTGGCTGGCGTAATCGTGGGACGTGCGTTGTTAGAAGGTAAATTTAATGTGGCGGAGGCAGTCGAATGTTGGCAAAACGGATAATCCCTTGTTTAGATGTGCGTGATGGACAAGTAGTCAAAGGCGTACAATTCCGCAATCACGAAATTATCGGCGACATCGTACCGCTTGCCAAACGCTATGCGGAAGAAGGGGCGGACGAATTGGTATTCTACGATATTACCGCCTCATCAGACGGTAGAACGGTGGATAAAAGCTGGGTGGAGCGTGTAGCGGAAGTGATCGATATTCCCTTCTGCGTGGCGGGTGGCATTAAAACCATTGACGATGCAGAGCAGATTTTTGCCTTCGGTGCGGATAAAATTTCTATCAATTCGCCCGCACTGGCGGATCCTGATCTGATTTCCCGTCTTGCAGATCGCTTTGGCGTGCAAGCCATTGTGGTGGGTATTGATAGTTGGTTCGAAAAAGAAACAGGCAAGTATTGGGTTAATCAATACACCGGCGATGAAAAACGCACCCGCCAAACCAACTGGCAGCTGCTCGATTGGGTGGCAGAAGTGCAAAAACGAGGTGCCGGCGAAATCGTGTTAAATATGATGAACCAAGACGGCGTACGCAACGGCTATGATTTAGCCCAACTGAAAAAAGTGCGTGAAGCCTGCCACGTACCGCTGATTGCCTCGGGCGGTGCAGGCGAAATGGTGCATTTTAGAGATGCGTTTATTGATGCGAATGTGGACGGCGCACTGGCAGCGAGTGTGTTTCATAAACAGATTATCAATATTGGGGAGTTGAAGGATTATTTGGCTCAGCAAAATGTTGAGATCCGCCGTTAGTACCGACAGCGACATTGTCGCAATCGGTTACGCATAATTCGGTGGCTTTGCCACCGTTTAGGGATATAAAATGAGCTATACAAGGTTGCTTTATCATATTGTTTTTCGTACAAAATATGGTTTACCAACTATTGTGGAAGAACACGAAGAAATTTTGTATCGTTATATTTGGGGTTATGTGAAAGAGCAAGGTGTGGTGCTTTATCGAATAAATGGTATGCCTGATCATTTGCATCTATTTGTTGAATTAAAAGCAACCATCAATGTAGCAGATTTTGTGAAGCATTTAAAAATAGTACCCATTTATTTTTAGAACAACATCGTAATTATTTTCCTGATTTTTATGCGTGGTCGAAAGGTTATTGTGCGTTAACTTATAGCGAACGAGAAAAAGCACAAATCATCAATTACATTAAAAATCAAAAAGAGCATCATAAAAGCCAAAATTTTGTGGATGAAATAAAATTTTTATTAGCGGATTATGGCATTAAATATGATGAACAATATTTCGAAAGAAATTTATAAAGAGTGGCAACGCCACCCAATTATGCGTAACCTAGTACGGCTTGCCGTGCTAGGAAAATAAGGATAGAGAATGATAAATAAAGTAAATTGGCAAAAAGTCGATAACCTTCTCCCCGTTATCATCCAAAACGCCCAAACCTGTGAAGTCCTAATGCTTGGTTATATGAACCAAGAAGCATTAGGCAAAACATTAGCCGAGAAAAAAGTTACCTTTTTCTCTCGCACCAAGCAACGCTTATGGACGAAAGGGGAAACTTCGGGCAATTTCTTAAACGTGGTGGATATGAGCTTGGATTGTGATAACGATACCTTGCTGATTTTAGCCGATCCGATTGGGGAAACTTGCCATACTGGAGCGGAAAGTTGTTTTCATCAGTTTGAAACCCAATCCGAAGGCGATTGGACGTGGTTTAGCAAATTAGAACGTACTCTTGCCGAGCGTAAAAACGCCGATCCTGAAAGTTCTTACACGGCAAAACTTTATGCGAAAGGCACGAAGAAAATTGCACAGAAAGTCGGCGAAGAAGGGGTTGAAACGGCACTTGCGGCAATGGCGAAAGATCGTGAAGAACTTGTAGGTGAAGCGACAGATTTAGTCTATCACCTAACAGTTTTATTACATAATGAAGGGCTTGCTTGGCAGGATGTGATTGCAAAATTAAAAGAGCGTCATCAGGGCATAGGGTTACACCCTGAAGGCTCACATAAATAGGCATAGTAGACAAACTGGTTGCTAAAAAGTGGCTTAAAGTCTTATATTACGGGCTTTAAGCCACTTTTTTGAATTATGAACCAAAAAAATGTCATTTTTTGCCACAGTAGTGACATTCGCAAACATGGTATAAGAAATAATATTCAACGCTATAAATGTAATGCTTGTAATAAAACATTTACCCTTAAAAAGAAATTAAATCCACCCCAATCACGTGATTTAAATATTATTGCGGATACCACATTCTTTGGTCGTGAATTTGGTATTCTACTCCTGATGGATTCGCTTTCTAAAAAGGTAGTTCACCATCGTGTTATTAAAACAGAAAAAGATGTTTATTACAGAATAGCATTTAATTCACTTCGTATGAAAGACTATAAAATTCAATTAATTACCTGTGACGGCAGGCGAGGTTTATTGAAAGATTTATTGAATACACCGACGCAAATGTGCCATTTTCATATGGTAGCTATTGTGATGAGAGCATTAAGAAAAAAACATCAATCTATAGCTGGAAAAGAATTAAAAATCATGGCATTGACTCTTAAACAGAGCGCTAAAAAA
>NZ_MUXW01000011.1:56290-84659 GCF_002015085.1 Glaesserella parasuis | reverse complement strand
ATAACCAAGATGGTCGGTCAGTTCACTATTTAACGCAGCCTCGACGGTGATTTGCTTGAGCATCCGTGAAAATTGATTGAGGTCTTCTGGTGTTTTTAGGTTTTGGCAAATTCCGCTGCCAAGGCGTGAAGTTGTTTTTCGTTCATAATAAAATACCTGTGTCTGAATGTATTATCTCAGAAACAGGTATTTACACAAATTGTGGGAGAGGCTCGCTGCCGTCGATTTGTGATTTTATCTAAACAATCCTAACGCTTTAAATAAATAGTTTGCGTCAAGTTATGTAAATATAGCCCCACTAGTACGATAATTGAGCTCTTACAATGAAACATGAAAAACTATATTTATATTTACATCTACTTTTATATAACTGCCACTTTCCTAACTTAAATATATTCTACCTTAATAATATCAAATTCAACATTTCCGCCAGGTGTTTGTATATGTACATTGTCGTCAATTTCTTTCCCAACTAATCCTCTTGCTATAGGAGAGTTGACGGAAATTAAGCCATCCTTAATATTTGCTTCATCATCACCAACAATACGATAAGTCACACATTCATCTGTATTTACATTGAGTAAAGTCACTGTAGAGCCAAAAATAACCTTACCAGTATTAATCATATTCTTTACATCAATAATCTGAGCATTTCCCAATTTGCTTTCAATTTCTTTAATTCGCCCTTCGCAGAATCCTTGCTGCTCTCTCGCAGCATGATACTCAGCATTTTCTTTCAAATCTCCATGTTCCCTAGCCTCAGTAATCGCACTAATTATTTCTGGACGGCGAACATTCTTTAAAAAATCTAATTCTTCACGTAATTGCTCTGAACCACGCACTGTCATAGGAATTTGCTTCATATTTTATCCTTAATAGAAAAGTTCTTACCAAAATTAGAGAATGTCTTGGCAGAAAAAGAGATATAATCTAGTATTAGTCGACTATTATTCATTTTCTTTATAAAAATAGCAACCTTACTATGATTTCATTTTCGCTCAAACAACTTAGAATTTTACTTTTAACTCTTTTTTATATGCCTTATAGTGCTTCAGCAGAGGTCGATATTACATCGTTCATCTCTCATTTACCTAAAGGTACATCAATCAGTGTTATCGCTAAAAATTTATCTACCGATCAAATTGTTACCGATTATCAAAGTGATCTGTTTATGTTGCCAGCTAGTACTCAAAAAGTATTTACTGCTTTAGCCTCTAAGATCATGCTGAACACAGATTTTAAATTTCAAACAGCGCTCTTGACGAATGGTATAATTGAGAATGGGGTGCTAGAGGGAGATTTAATCGCCAAATTTACTGGAGATCCTACTTTAACTAGCGGTCAGTTATTTCAACTAATTTCACAATTAAAAGAACAGGGCATACATAAGATTAGTGGCAATTTGATCATAGATACACCTGTATTTGCTAGTCATGATAAAGCCATCGGCTGGGTATGGAATGATCTAAGCCACTGTTTTAGCGCTCCCTCCTCTGCAGTAAATATCGATCAAAATTGTTTTTATGTGAATTTAGATGCAAATCAATCTATTGGAAGTCTGATTAAAATTAGCGTTCCTAGCGCCTATCCAGTACAAGTATTTAGTAGTGCCTATGTTGCTGACAAATCTGAAGCAAATTTCTGTGAACTTGATGTCGTTGTACATGATAACAATCGCTACTACATTAAAGGTTGCTTATCTAAACAAACTAAACCTGTTGGATTGAGTTTTGCCGTGCAAGACACTACAAGCTATGGAGGGAATGTTATTAAAGCTAATTTAAAACGTATTGGGATTCAATTTAATGGTAATATTCAACAACAAAGTAAACCGCAGCAAGGCACATTACTTGCGGAACATCATTCAGCATCCCTACAAGAGCTCATAAAAAAAATGATGAAAAAATCCGATAATCAAATTGCGGATGCCTTGTTTAGAACAATCGCAAATAAACAATATCACCGCCCAATCTCATTTTCTTTGGCAAGCTACTTTGTAAGAAATAGCCTAAAATCTAAAGCAAATATAGAGTTTAACAATAGCATCATAGCTGATGGATCAGGTTTATCAAGACATAACTTAGTAAATGCAAGAACGCTTTTACAAGCATTAGAAGTAATAGCTAGAAATGAACCAACTTTAAATTTATTTGAAACATTTCCCATCGCAGGTGTGGATGGAACACTTTCTGCGAGAGGTTCAATGTCAATGCAACCTCTTGCAAAAAATGTAATAGCTAAAACAGGCGCACTGAAAGGAGTATATAACTTAGCTGGATTTATGACTAATGCAAAAGGAGAACGTATTGCTTTTGTACAATTTATTAATGGTTATTCAACAGGAGAATTAGAGAGTAAAACCCAAAGAGGACCTTTAACACAGTTTGAATATAACTTGTTTATGGCATTATACAATAATTAAGGATATAAGACCGACTTAAACCTGTAACAACAGTTGTATAAATTTGGGTATTATTTTGTATACAATGTTTCTTTATTTGTCTATTACCCCCTTTTGTCTGCTATGCCAATTTGTCTATTACACCACTTTTAAACAATATTCGCTTCGGTTTATTTCAATAAATAAAGGGGCGACAGCCGCCCCTTTAACTTTATGCTCCTAGCAATTTATTCATCCGTTTAATAAACGCCGTTGGATTTTCCAATGTGCCACGTTCAGCGAGTAGCGCTTGTTCAAACAAGAGTTCAATCCAGTCGTTAAATTCTGCTTCGTCAGCAATATCAGCCATACGTTTTACCATTGAATGTTCAGGGTTTAACTCAAAGGTATATTTCACTTCAGGGGCTTGTTGTCCCATTGCAGCGAATAGTTTTGCCATTTGCGTGGTCATTTCATCGCTGTCAGTTGAAACAACGGCTGCTGTGTCGGTCAAGCGGTGAGTTAAGACCACTTTTTTGACACGTTCGCCTAAATAGCCTTTGGCTCTCTCTAAGAAGCTCGCAAATTCAGCTTCTTGTGCTTTTTGGGTTTCTTCTTCCTCTTTGTCAGCAAGATCACCTAAATCTAAATCTGATTTAGTAATACTTTGTAATGGCTTGCCGTCAAATTCGGTTAAATGGCTGATAAACCATTCATCAATGCGGTCAGAAAGTAGTAAGACTTCAATGCCTTTTTTGTTGAACAGCTCTAAGTGTGGGCTGTTTTTCGCTGCTTGATAGCTGTCGGCAGTTAAGAAGTAAATCGCTTTCTGACCTTCTTTCATTCTTGCAATATAATCGCTCAAACTGACCGCTTGTTCGCTACTGTCAGTATGCGTTGAAGCAAAGCGAACTAAGGCTGCCACTTGGTTTTTATTTGCGAAATCTTCCCCTACGCCTTCTTTCAAGACTAAACCGAACGCATTCCAAAATTGTTGATATTGTTCGACGTTGTCTTTCGCCAGTTTTTCCAACATTTGTAATGAACGTTTAGTTAATGCTGAACGCAGTGCTGATGTGGTTTTGTTGTCTTGTAAAATTTCACGAGAAACGTTTAACGGCAAGTCATTAGAATCTAATAACCCACGCATAAAGCGAAGATAATTCGGCATAAAGACTTCCGCATCGTCCATAATAAACACACGTTGCACATAGAGTTTTAAGCCGTGTTTTTGTTCACGCTGGAACAGATCCCAAGGGGCTTTACTTGGTACATAAAGTAGGCTGGTATATTCTTGTTTACCTTCAACTTTATTGTGCGACCAAATTAACGGATCGGCAAAATCGTGGCTGATATGTTTGTAGAACTCTTTGTATTCTTCATCAGAAATCTCATTTTTAGAGCGTGTCCAGAGTGCTTGAGCTTTGTTAATTTTTTCCCATTTGGTGCCAGTTTCTTTGCCTTCATCGTCATACTCTTTGGTTTGAATTTCCACCGCTAAACCGATATGGTCAGAGTATTTACCGATAATGTCACGCAAACGCCACTCACTTAAAAACTCTTTTTCATCATCACGCAAGTGTAAAATCACGTCCGTACCACGTCCTGCTTTTTCAATATCGGCAACGGTGTAATCGCCTTCGCCTGCCGATTCCCACAATACGCCTTGACTTGCATCACTGCCTGCGGCTCGGGTGCGAACGGTCACTTTATCAGCAACGATAAAAGAGGAGTAGAAGCCAACCCCGAATTGCCCGATTAATTGACTGTCTTTCGCTTGGTCTGAACCGAGTGCATTTAAAAACTCTTTGGTGCCTGATTTAGCAATGGTGCCGAGATGATCGATCACTTGCTCACGGCTCATACCGATACCGTTATCGCTGATGGTGATTGTGCCTAAGGCTTCATCAATACTGATACGCACACACAATTCACCGTCGCCCTCATAAAGTTCAGGTTGAGAAAGAGCTTTGAAACGCAATTTATCAGCAGCGTCCGACGCATTGGAAATTAACTCACGCAAAAAGATCTCTTTATTAGAATAGAGTGAGTGGATCATTAATTGAAGTAGTTGTTTGACTTCCGACTGAAAGCCACGGGTTTCTTGGTTTGTACTCATATTGTTTCCTTTATGATATATAGAATGATCGATATTCTTCCCCAGCTTGCGGGGGAAGTGGTTGAGCAAAGCGAAACCGATGGGGGATTGTTTGTTAGCCCTCATCCCCCTTGCAAGCAAGGGGACTTCCCCCATAAATGGGGGAAGAATATAAAAAATAACGCCCTACTAAATAGGGCGTTATTCTTAAATTTCAAGGGAATTATTTGGCATTATGTAACATTATAACGAATGTAGTAGGGACGCCACGCTTGGCGTCCGTTTCCCATATTGGCTAAAATGTTGATATTTATGGACGCCAAGCGTGGCGTCCCTACATTTCTAGCGGGAATTATTCATCTTCCGTAAAGCGTTTTGCCTTATATTTCGGGTTCATCAAGTTTTCGACCGATAAAATATCATCTAATTGAGCTTCTGTCAGCAAGCCACGCTCTAACACGACTTCACGCACGCTTCTGCCTGTGGTTGCACAGATTTTACCGACAATATCGCCCTCGTGGTGTCCGATAAACGGATTAAGATAGGTCACAATACCGATAGAGTTAAATACATAACCTTCACAAATCTCTTTGTTCACCGTGATACCGTCAATACATTTATCACGCAAGTTCACACAAGCATTTGCCAAGATGTCGATAGACTCAAACATCGCTTGACCGATAACAGGTTCCATCACATTTAATTGTAATTGCCCTGCTTCCGCAGCAAAGGTAATACAAGTATCGTTACCGATAATTTTGAAGCATACTTGGTTCACCACTTCTGGCACAACTGGATTTACTTTCGCTGGCATAATCGAAGAACCTGCTTGTAATTCAGGCAAGTTGATTTCATTTAAGCCTGCACGCGGACCTGATGAAAGCAAACGTAAGTCATTGCATACTTTAGATAATTTCACTGCTGTACGTTTTAATGCACCGTGAACCATCACATAAGCACCACAGTCTGATGTCGCTTCAATTAAGTTTTCGGATAACACACAAGGCAGTTGGGTCACTTCCGCAAGGTATTTCACTGCAAGCGGTGCGTAACCTTCAGGCGTATTCAAACCTGTACCGATTGCCGTTGCCCCTAAGTTTACTTCAAGCAACAATTTTGCGGTACGTTTTAAGTTTTTCACTTCTTCATCTAACAGCACAGAAAACGCTTTGAACTCTTGACCAACGGTCATTGGCACAGCGTCTTGCAACTGGGTACGTCCCATTTTTAAGATATTGGCGAACTCTTCCGCTTTGTTTTCAAAGCCGTGTTGCAAGTAAAGTACTTTGCTGATTAATTGCATAATGCTGTTGTAAACGGCAATACGGAAACCTGTCGGATAAGCATCGTTGGTAGATTGGCTTGCATTAACGTGATCCATTGGATTGATGATGTGGTATTCACCTTTTTTATGCCCTAATAATTCCAGTGCTAAGTTTGCCACCACTTCATTGGTATTCATATTCACCGAAGTACCCGCTCCCCCTTGATACACATCAGATGGGAACTGATCCATACAACGACCATTCACTAAAATCTCATCACAGGCTTGCACAATCGCTTTTGCAATTTTCTTCGGAATTGCTCCTAACTCGCCATTAGCAAGTGCAGTCGCCTTTTTCACCATTACCATACCACGCACAAACTCAGGTACATCAGAAATGGTATTTTTAGAAATATTAAAATTTTCTACTGCACGTAGAGTATGGATACCCCAATACACATCATTAGAAACTTCACGTTCACCTAATAGATCGACTTCAATACGGGTATTGCTCATAAGATTATCCTCATCATTTTGTGATTAACTGAATTGATGTAGAGATCATACCGAGAGCGAAAGGGAAAAAATGTGATCTAGATCATATTTTCAAAATGGGGCTGGGCGATATAAATTGCCGTTTCGGATTAGTTTTTTTTATGATAAAAAGCCCTTTGAGAGCAAAGGGCTGAAATATGTTCTACAGATAGATTAATCGTCAATTGCATACCCCTGTGGCGATAACAACTGATTATCCAAATAGGCTTTGCCTTCCACTAATTTCAATCTATCGTCACAGAACCATTGCACCACAAGGGGATAACAGCGATGTTCTTGTTCATAAACACGCTCAATCACATCATCTAATTCATCATCAGGATAAATCGGCACTTTCGCTTGTAGAATAATTGCACCGCCATCAACTTCTTCATTGACGAAGTGAATGGTTGTGCCGTGTTCGGTATCGCCTGCGTCCATTGCCCGTTGATGTGGATTTAAACCTGCATATTTAGGCAAAAGTGATGGGTGAATATTGAGAATTTTACCCGTAAAGCGAGCGGTAAATTCAGGAGTAAGAATTTTCATATAGCCAGCTAAAACAATTAAATCGGCTTGTAATGCTTCAATTTGTTCTGCAATGGCATTATCCATTGCCAGATTATCTGAAAAGTCTTTTTTGGTAAAAATAAAGGTGGAAATCCCCGCTTGTTTGGCTCTTTCTAAGCCGTAAGCAGTCGCTTTATTAGATATAACAGCGCAAATTCTGCCGTTGATTTTTCCAGTATCAATAGCATCAATAATAGCTTGTAAATTTGAGCCATTGCCCGAAATCATTACGACAATATTTTTCATAATATCGTCTCCGTTATCACATTTTCTTTCCATATTACTATAGTTATCCTATTACGGTATAAACTAAGTTAAAATCTAAGCTCTTTTCAAAAATTCTGATTTCAATAAAAGTTTTCCACAATCTACATTGTGATCACCAGCGACTAGACGAATCCCTTTATATTTAGTTCCTTTTTTCAGTACTTCTGAGGATCCTTTCAATTTTAGGTCTTTAATTAAGATAACATCGTCACCGTCAGCAAGTAAGTTTCCATTGCTATCCTTTACGATCAATTGATCTTCATCGACTTCAACTTCATTACCAGTCCATTCGTTTCCGCAATCAGGGCAAACAAATTGAATTGAATCGTGGTAAGTATTTTCGCTTTTACAAGCAGGGCAAATAGGGTAATCCATAATTATCCTCAATAGATTTAAAAAAACGCTATTCTACTACAAGTGGTAAAATTTGAGGGATTTTTTGTAAAAATGAATAAAAAAATTGGGGTATTAAATAAATACCCCAACAACGAAAAATAATTTACTGCAACACCGCAATATATTTCAACATCACCCCAGCGGCAATCGCTGAACCGATCACCCCAGCAACGTTTGGCCCCATTGCGTGCATTAATAGGAAGTTCTGCTTATCTGCCTCAAGTCCCAATTTATTTGACACTCGAGCAGCCATAGGCACTGCCGATACGCCAGCTGAACCAATCAAAGGATTAATCGGGTTCTTACTAAAACGGTTCATTATTTTTGCCATAATCACACCGCTTGCGGTACCAATACCAAAGGCGATAATCCCTAATGCCAAAATACCTAAGGTTTGTGGTTGTAGGAATTTATCGGCAATTAATTTAGAACCAACAGATAAGCCAAGGAAAATCGTAACCGTATTGATTAACGCATTTTGAGCGACATCGCTTAATCTTTCGACTACACCACTAACTCGCATTAGGTTCCCAAAACAGAACATACCTAACAGTGGAGCAGCATCAGGAAGCAATAACGCCACCAAAATCAACAGCACAATCGGAAACAACACTTTTTCACGCGTGCTAACATTTCGTAACTGCACCATCTTAATTTTACGTTCTTGCTCTGTCGTTAAGGCACGCATAATCGGTGGCTGAATTAATGGCACTAACGCCATATACGAATAAGCAGCCACTGCGATAGCGCCTAATAGCTCAGGAGCAAGTTTGCTGGCAAGGTAAATTGCAGTTGGACCGTCTGCCCCACCGATAATCCCGATGGCTGCCGCTTGTGGTAAAGTGAAGTCAATCACACCCAACCAGTTTAAGCCTACTGCCCCTAATACCGTTGCAAAGATACCAAATTGAGCAGCTGCACCCAATAACAATGTTTTTGGATTAGCAAGTAAAGGCCCAAAATCGGTCATTGCCCCAACGCCCATAAAGATCACAAGCGGAGCAACGCCTGAATTAATTGCCACTTGGTAGAACTGAGCCAATACCCCAGAGGTGTAACCCATATCGCCAGCTAACACTTCTAATTCATTGCGAACCGATGGCAACGCCAGCCCCAAAGCCTCTTTGAACGCATTTGGATCGACTTGCGAACCCAATTTCTCAGCAATCACCACCAGCTGTTGTGTAGTGCCACTATGCAATAAATTATCAAGCGCAGTCATTGCAAGTCCAGCCTCTGGAATATTCGACAGTAATCCACCAAAGCCAATCGGCAACAGCAACAACGGCTCAAACTGACGGGCAATGGCGAGCCAAAGCAACAAGAGACTAATGGCAATCATAATGGCTTGCCCTAGCTCAAGGTGCATAATCCCCATCCTCTGAATTAACGCTAACAAACTTTCCATATTTCCCCCTAGGCGATTTGCATTAGGGTATCGCCCACGCCGACCACATCGCCAGATTTCACTTTAATTCCTTGCACAGCACCTGCTTTTGCTGCACAAATTTTGGTTTCCATTTTCATTGCCTCAAGAATAAGCAACACATCGCCCTCAGCGACTTGTTGTCCTTCGGCAACTACCACTTTAATGATATTACCTGCCATCGGTGCATTAACTGGCTCGCCTGAACCACTCGCGGTAGCTTGAGGGGCTGGATTTGCCACTGGAGTTGGGGCAGTAACAGGGGCAATGTTACTAATATCACCACCTTCACTCACTTTCACCACAAAGGCTTTACCCTCTAATTCAACGGTATAAACCGCAGACCCAACAGACGAAGCTGGTTTCTCGACTTTGCTTTCAACAGCTTTAGCGGTTTCAAGAGTTGGTGCAGGCTCGAAAGCGGCAGGATTGCCACGGTTTTCTAAGAACTTCCAACCAATTTGAGGGAATAACGCCACAATCAACGCATCGTCGATCTCATCTTTTGTAAGTGTAATGCCTTTTTCGACCGCTTGTTGTTTCACTTCTGCCAAAAGTTTATCCATTTCAGGGGCAAGATGATCGGCTGGTCTATCGGTAATCGGCTCTCCCCCCTCTAACACACGAGCTTGTAGTTCAGCATTCACAGGGGCTGGCGTGCGACCATATTCCCCTTTCAAAATACCCGCGGTTTCTTTCGCAATATTTTTATATCGACCGCCCATTAACACATTCATCACCGCTTGCGTTCCCACAATTTGTGATGTTGGTGTAACCAGAGGAATATAGCCCAAATCTTTCCGCACTTCAGGGATCTCTTTTAACACTAGATCTAATTTATCTGCTGCATTTTGTTGTTTGAGTTGGCTCTCAAGGTTAGTCAGCATTCCACCTGGCACTTGAGCTACCAGAATACGACTGTCCCCCCCTTTTAACTGACCTTCAAACTTCGCATATTTTTTACGCACCTCACGGAAATATGCCGCAATACGCTCAATTTGCGGAATAGCTAAACCTGTGTCATACGGCGTACCTTGCAGTGTCGCCACAATTGCCTCAGTTGCAGGGTGTCCATAAGTTCCACTCATTGATGAAATCGCCGTATCTACGCCATCAACCCCTGCCTCAATCGCTTTTAATAACGCCATTTCAGACATACCCGTTGTTGCGTGGCAGTGCAAGTGAAGTTGCACATCGTAGCATTTCTTAATTTCACTGACTAACTCATAGGCTGCCATCGGCGTTAAAATCCCCGACATATCTTTAATCACCAGAGAGTTCACCCCAATTTCAAGCAATTGCTCTGTCACATCAAGCCAAGTTTCTAACGTATGCACAGGACTTGTGGTATAACTTAACGTTCCTTGAGCGTGTCCGCCGTTTTTACGCACCGCTTGCAGAGCTTGTTTCATATTTCGAGGATCATTCATTGCATCAAACACACGGAACACACTCATTCCATTTGCTACGGCACGTTCTACAAAGCGATCAACCACATCATCAGCATAATGGCGATAGCCTAACAAATTCTGCCCACGCAATAACATCTGAAGCGGTGTTTTCGGCATTGCTTTTTTCAATTCACGCAAACGAACCCACGGATCTTCCCCTAAAAAACGGATACAAGCGTCAAAAGTTGCACCGCCCCACGCTTCTAATGACCAATAGCCAATCTCATCTAGCTCTTTAGCAATGGGTAACATATCTTCCAAACGTAAACGTGTCGCAAATAAAGATTGATGAGCATCTCTTAACACAACATCAGTAATGGCAATTTTTTTCGGTTGAATAGTCATATTATTATCCTCTTAGTGAAGTCCTTGAGTTCGACGATGGTGAGCAATCGCAGCCACAATAACAGGGCGTAAACGTTCTAAATCATTAGGAATGGCTGGTTGCGGTGATGGTTGAGTAGTTTCAACGACAGGTTCAGGGAAATAGCGATTAATCAGATGTGACATTAGCTGAATAGCCAGAATAAGTAAGAGCAGGAATAACATCACAAATCCCATTCCAACAAACATCAGATTTAGTCCTTCCGTGATAAGTTCAGTTTCAGTCATAGATTGTCCTCTGAAAATAAGAAGAGTAAACAATGTAATGTAAGGAAATTTATGTTTTTTTTCTATAACTTAAATCAAAAGATTTTGTTTTTTTACAAAGAAATATTCCCTTTTCATAACAAACTTAAATAAATGCCAAAATATCTAGCAACAAAGCTAGTTGCGGAAATAAACAAGATTCTGACATAATATAATTTTTAATGCTTATTAAATATAATGAAACTTTATATTGATAATTCATAAATTATAGAAACACAACATCAAAATTTGGAGAGATTATTTATGCCTAAATTACGTTCAGCGACCAGCACACAGGGTCGCAATATGGCTGGCGCACGTGCATTATGGCGTGCAACGGGAATGAAAGAAAATGACTTTGGTAAGCCGATTATTGCGGTGGTGAACTCATTTACCCAATTCGTACCAGGACACGTTCATTTAAAAGATATGGGGCAGCTTGTTGCCGAGCAAATTGAGAAAGCAGGTGGCGTGGCAAAAGAGTTTAATACTATTGCGGTTGATGATGGCATTGCGATGGGGCACGGCGGTATGCTTTATTCTCTGCCGAGCCGTGATTTAATTGCTGACAGCGTGGAATATATGGTAAACGCACACTGTGCTGATGCGATGGTCTGTATTTCAAACTGCGATAAAATTACCCCAGGAATGTTAATGGCAGCGTTGCGTTTAAATATTCCAACGGTTTTTGTGTCTGGCGGCCCGATGGAAGCAGGTAAAACTAAATTATCTGATCAAATTATCAAATTAGATTTAGTCGATGCGATGATCCAAGGGGCGAACCCGAATGTGTCTGATGATGTAAGTGATCAAATCGAACGATCCGCTTGTCCTACTTGTGGCTCTTGTTCAGGTATGTTTACGGCAAACTCAATGAACTGTTTAACTGAAGCATTGGGTTTAAGTTTACCTGGCAACGGTTCTTGTCTTGCAACCCACGCCGACCGTAAGCAGTTATTTTTAGACGCTGGTACGCAAATTGTTGAGCTATGCAAAAAATATTATGAGCAAGATGATTGCTCTGTATTGCCACGTTCTATCGCAACTAAGGATGCATTTAACAACGCAATGAGCCTAGATATTGCAATGGGCGGTTCAACCAATACGGTTTTACACTTACTTGCTGCAGCACAAGAAGCGGAAGTGGATTTCACGATGGCGGATATCGATCGCCTTTCTCGCCAAGTGCCTTGCTTGAGCAAAGTGGCACCAAATACAGCAAAATACCATATGGAAGACGTACACCGTGCTGGTGGGATTATGGCAATTTTAGGTGAATTAGATCGTGCTGGCTTGCTCAACAACCAAACTCGCACCGTGTTAGGTTTAAGCCTTGCAGAACAAATTGCCAAGTACGACATTATGCTGACCAAAGATGAAGCCGTACATAAATTCTTCCGTGCAGGGCCGGCTGGTATTCGTACAACGCAAGCGTTCTCGCAAGATTGTCGTTGGGATACGGTTGATGATGACCGTCAAAACGGTTGTATCCGTAGCAAAGAGTTTGCTTACAGCCAAGACGGTGGTTTAGCAATGTTGTCGGGCAATATTGCCTTAGACGGCTGTATCGTGAAAACCGCAGGGGTGGACGAGTCGATCTTAAAATTCAAAGGAGAAGCCATTGTATTTGAAAGCCAAGAAGATGCAGTTGCAGGCATTTTAGGCGGAAAAGTGCGTGCTGGACACGTTGTGGTTATTCGCTACGAAGGCCCAAAAGGCGGACCAGGTATGCAAGAGATGCTTTATCCAACCAGCTATTTAAAATCAATGGGCTTAGGCAAGGCTTGTGCCTTATTAACGGACGGTCGTTTCTCTGGCGGTACATCAGGCTTATCTATCGGACACTGTTCACCAGAAGCAGCCGCAGGCGGTTTAATCGGTTTAGTGAAAGACGGTGATACCATTGACATTGATATTCCAAACCGCTCAATCCAGTTGGTTGTGCCTGACGCTGAGCTTGCCCAACGCCGAGCAGAACAAGATGCGAAAGGCTGGAAACCTGCAAACCGTCAGCGTGAAGTCTCTTTTGCATTAAAAGTGTATGGACATTTTGCGACATCGGCGGATAAAGGTGCGGTTCGAGATAAAAGCAAAATTTAATTAAACACAAGCGGTGGGACCTTTCTGACATTTTGCAAAATGAGAAGAAAATCTCACCGCTTGTCAAATTAGGAGGCTATTATTAAAAAGTCCTTCATTGCAATAGCGATTTCTTCTGTGTTTTTTTTATCTGCTTGTGACGATAAAGAAAAAAATACTTTGGCTGCCCAAGTTCAGCAATCTGCACAGGAAATTTCTCAATTAAAAAGTGAGTTAGAAAAAGCAAAATCTGCTTTTCCGACCCTAAAAGTTGAGATCGAAACACTTTTTGATAAGAAAGAAGTGGTAAAACACAAAAAAGATCCGAATGAATCAGATGAGTTTTTCCGTGAAAAAACGCCAGTACATTTAGGTATTACTCTTCCTAAGACCAACATCGAGTGGTTAGATGCGTTAATTTATCACGACTTTATTCAAAATTGGAGCGGAGAATTTGATGCTCAAGGCAATAAAATTTCACCACCAAAAGTAGAAAAAGGCAAAGAGCGTGAAATGGTATTAAAGGCTATTCAAAAACAGTTTGATGTAATGATTGCTGAGGCGAAAGAATATCCAGCTATCGGATATACGGAAGTGATGAACAGTAATTATGTCTATCAGCGTAATAATTTAGTGGTCTTTTCTCAATTTTATAATATCTATACAGGCGGTGCCCATGGAATGTATAGCACAAGATACTTGAATATTGATACCGATAAACAAGCTATTATTAAGTTAGTTGATCTCTTGTCAGAAAAAGAACAAGCGGCATTGAAAGAAACATTATGGAATCGTTATGTGGACGAATGGATGCTATTATCTGGTGGTAATAGTGAACCCTTTACTGCCAAAGCAGAGTTAATTTTCTCCGATGAATTCTATTTTTCAGAATCAGGCATTACATTTGTTTATCCTCCTTATGCATTAGGTCCTTTTGTAATGGGTGAAGTAGAACTGACATTATATTGGAGTGAGATTAATGAGTTCTTACCGAAAGAGTATCAAGGGCGAGACAAATATATTGAGGCAGATCTTTAAGGATTAATGGTATAGCAATGTTAGATCACTTTTTATCTTTACCCCTTGCAATGTAAGTACTGCTCGCCGGGTTGTTTACTTGGTTTTGTACCATTTTGGATCAGCCTTTGTCTTTTTCTTTAAAACGGTAAATCGCAAAATTTTAAATTTACACTCAGTTTAATGCTTGGTTTTGTGATAATTTAATGCTTGGTTTTGTGATAATGATGATACTTGATGTTGCATTGGGGTAATAAAAGATAGACATCTTCCTTGTGAAAATCCCCCTTTTTACCTACAATATCCCCTTTTATTTATTGAACAAAAACTATGTCGCAAATTAAATTGATTGTCGGGCTTGCTAACCCTGGTGCAAAATATGAAGAAACTCGTCACAATGCAGGCGAATGGCTAGTGAACGAGCTTGCTCGTATGTTTAATGTCACCTTAAAAGAGGAAGCGAAATACTTCGGCAAAGTCGCTAAAATTAACACGCCACAAGGCGAAGTTCGTTTGCTTGTACCAACCACGTTTATGAATTTAAGTGGTAAGGCTGTTAGCGCATTAGCGAATTTCTATCGCATTAAGCCTGAAGAAATTTTAGTCGCTCACGATGAATTAGATCTTCCCCCAGGTGTTGCCAAAATCAAGCAAGGTGGCGGACACGGCGGACACAACGGTTTAAAAGATATTATTGCTGCTCTTGGTAATAGCAATAATTTCTACCGTGTGCGTATCGGAATTGGGCATCCAGGGCATAAAGACTTGGTGGCAAGTTATGTGTTAGGTAAACCTTCGCTAACAGATCAACCTTTAATTAATGCGGCGGTTGATGAAGCCAGCCGTTGCGTGGAACTGCTGTTCAAAGAAGGAATTGTTAAAGTGACTAATCGCTTGAATGGTTTTAAAGCGTAAAATTGATTGAATAATGATGGTAGGGACACACTGAGTGTGTCCGTATCTGTTTTTTTCGGACACACTCAGTGTGTCCCTACATAATAGGAAAATAAAATGGGATTTAAGTGTGGTATTGTCGGTTTACCAAATGTGGGTAAATCAACTCTTTTTAATGCATTAACCAAAGCGAGTATCGAAGCGGCAAACTATCCGTTCTGTACCATTGAACCAAACACAGGCGTTGTACCTATGCCAGATCCACGTTTAGATGCGTTGGCGGAAATCGTTAAACCAGAACGTGTATTGCCAACTACGATGGAATTTGTGGATATTGCAGGCTTAGTGGCTGGGGCAAGTAAAGGCGAAGGTTTAGGTAATAAATTCTTAGCAAATATCCGTGAAACCGATGCGATTGGTCACGTTGTCCGCTGTTTTGAGAACGATGACATTGTGCACGTTGCAGGGAAAATCAATCCGCTTGATGATATTGAAGTGATTAATACAGAATTGGCTTTAGCGGATTTAGATAGTTGTGAACGTGCTATCCAACGTTTACAAAAACGTGCCAAAGGCGGCGATAAAGATGCTAAATTTGAGCTTTCCATTATGGAAAAAATCCTACCGACTTTAGAAGCTGGCGGTATGATCCGTTCTGTTGCGTTGGATAAAGATGAACTGTACGCCATCAAAGGTTATAACTTCTTAACCTTAAAGCCAACCATGTACATTGCTAACGTGAATGAAGACGGCTTTGAAAATAACCCTTATTTAGATCAAGTGCGTGAAATTGCAGCAAAAGAAAATGCGGTAGTCGTGCCTGTTTGTGCTGCGATTGAAGCGGAAATTGCTGAACTTGACGATGATGAAAAAATTGAGTTCTTACAAGATTTAGGCATTGAAGAACCAGGTCTAAACCGTGTAATCCGTGCAGGTTATAAGCTATTGAATTTACAAACTTACTTTACCGCAGGCGTGAAAGAAGTGCGTGCTTGGACGGTGTCTATTGGTGCAACAGCACCAAAAGCAGCTGCGGTTATTCATACCGACTTTGAGCGTGGCTTTATCCGTGCGGAAGTGATTGCCTATGAAGATTTTATTCAATTCAAAGGTGAGAACGGCGCGAAAGAAGCAGGTAAATGGCGTTTAGAAGGTAAAGAGTATATCGTTCAGGATGGCGATGTAATGCATTTCCGTTTTAATGTTTAGTCTACTTATTCATCATTTTGAGTAGATTAGTTTTCAAAAATATGTAACAAAAATTTTTTGCAAATCTCACCGCTTTCCTTTACAATCGCCAAGCTTTTTGGGGCTGATCTTGGATTCGACGGGATTAGCGAAGTCCAAGGTGCACGTCGAGGTGCGGTAGGCCTCGTAAACAAACCGCAAAAAATAGTCGCAAACGACGAACAATACGCTTTAGCAGCTTAATAACCTGCTCATAGCCTTATCGCCTCAGCTTCCGCTCGTAAGACGAGGAGTTCGATAAGTCACCCAAAACGAGATCGTGTGGACGCCGCCGTTTGAGGATCGAAACACTAAATTAAATCAAACTAGCTTATTCTTTGCGTGTCTGTCCGCTGGGGGTAAGCGAAATTAAAGACTAGACTAAACGTGTAGTGCTGAAGATGGAGTAATTTCGGACGGGGGTTCAAATCCCCCCAGCTCCACCACTGATAAAATGCAATAAACTGCATAGACTGCAAATCATTGATTTTATTAGAAAATATAAACTGCATAGACTGCATAAAAGGGCATTAACTGCATATTGTCAGATAGTTGATGTAACTTTGATGTAACCTTGCAGAAAAAGAGCGATTAAAAAGTTACATCAATCCGATAAACCCTTTATTTATAAGGATTGATGACAATGGCAAAATTTGTAAAACCACTCACAGAAACCCAAATCAAAAACCTAAAACCAAAGGCGACCCCATACGCAGACGGAAATAATTTATATCTGTTTGTTTATCCAAGTGGGGCGAAGTCTTTCGCTTATATTTACACGCACCCCGTGACTAAAAAGCGAGTGAAGAAGAAAATCGGCGATTATCCCGATTTAGTCTTATTTGATGCTCGAGATATTGCCCATAAATACAGCCGATTACTTGCGGACGATTTAGACCCGTTCGAATATGCTGATCGTTTAGCAAAAGAGAAAGCAAGACAAGAAATGACCTTGTTTGACTTTGCTCAACAATGGCGACGTTTGAAGCTAGCACAGCAAGAGAATAAGCAAATTACAATGGATCGGGAATGGAAACGTTTAGAAAGGCATCTTTTCCCTTATTTTGGGAATTGCCCATTACAAAGCTTAACTATTTTTGACCTTGTAGAGCATTTTTTACCTCTTTATGAAGTCAAGGGCGATACAGTGGAAAAGGTGATCGGGCGTTTGATTAATATTTGTAATAAAGCCGTTAGTTTGGGCATTTTACAAAGTAACCATTTAAAAGACCTTCAACGAACATTTACCAGGAAAAATGATAAGCCAAACCCTACGATAAAGGCGGAAGAGTTACCGCAACTATTTCAGCGTTTAGCCGTATCAAATAATTTTATCCAAGCAAAATTATTAGTTGAATGGCAAATGCTCACGATGTTACGTCCAGCAGAAGCCGTAGCGGTTGAATGGAATGATATAGATTTTACTAACGCCGTTTTACATTTACCTGCTGAAAAGATGAAATGCACGCTTAAAAAACCACGCTCGCATAGTGTCCCACTTTCTACGCAGGCGTTGGAATTATTAGCCGTGATGAAACAATTCAACGGGCATAAAAAATTTGTATTTGCTCACCGTTTGAAAGATGGGAAACCGTGTAGCAGTCAAACAGCCAATAGCGTTTTAAAACGGAACGGATATAAAGGCGTTTTAACTGCTCACGGCTTGCGAGCAATGGCAAGGACATATCTAGCAGATCAAGGCGTTGAATTTGAAATTGCTGAGGCGTGTCTTGCACATACTTACGGGAATAATGTAAGCCAGCGGTATATTAGAACCGATATTCTAGAATTACGCCGTAAAGCTATGCAGTTATGGGGCGACTATGTAGAACGGAGTAAGAAAAAACTGTAACTTTTATCTGTTTGTTAAATATTCGATGATTTGTTGTATTTCTTGCTCTGGTAATTTTTTGAGTAAAGTAAGCAACAATTCATCCTTTTTAAGCAAACTTGGAGTTGTAGAATGACTAAATTCAAGGTCCATCACGAATCTATGCATGCATTCTTTATTCTTACAAGAACAATATAGCCGGCTTAGCTCTGAATGTACTCTATCTGTTTTTGTAATGATGGATTTATTTCCACAAATATTACATTTTATATCCATTTTTATCCCTTAACTGTAAAGTTTTTCATGTAAAACTATCACGTAAAATCACAAAAATCATTATTTCTCAAATGGTTATATATTTATCTAATTGCCTGCCTATTTTTTTAACTGAAATTTACTGAAATTAACTGAAAATTTTTCAGTTACGAGAATTTGGTAACCTATTGTTTTATTTGGAAATTTAATCATCTCAACATGTAAATACACTGAAAAATCTATAACTTACAACAAAAATTTGGCGGGGGAGGAAGTGGATTTTACGTGCTGTCAGATTTTCCGTCAGTATCTTTCCAAACTTTGAATAATATTTAATCATTTGTTGTTAAATAAATTTTCACAACAACATCCTTTAGGGATGAATGCCTATAACTACTAATATAGAAGCATCCAAATGCATCCATTTACATTCATTCGATTGCATAAGGGTACTACTATATTTAGCTTGTCCTTCTATTCAAATGCTTTTTTAGATAAACAAGCAGAAGAGAATGCAAAAGTAATGACCGAAATAATCGATCTGTTTATGAAAGAAAATAGCTAAAGGAGAAACATAATGACCAAAAATAGCGAACGCTTTTTATGTCTTGATGATGTGATGAATAAAACTGGGCTAGGGCGTTCCACAATCTACAACAAAATGAAAAGCGGAGAATTCCCAAAAAGTATTTCTATTTCTGCGAATCGCATCGCTTGGTTAGAGAGCGAGATAGATAGCTGGATGGAAACCAAAATCAACCAACGCAACTAAAGGAAAATATTATGCAATTACAAAATCAACAACATAATCAAGAATTACAAGTTCTTATTTCAAAAGCAAATGAAGCAACAGCCACATTTAATCAAATTCAAGATAAGGCAACGGAAATCCAAACCAATATTGATCGTAATAAAAAGATGACGGAAGCCTTAAAAAATGAAAATGTTGCACTACAATCAGAATCAGACAAAATAACTTTTACTGAAACAGGAGAGGTAGACTTTTCAAGTTTTGATGATTATTCAAACAAAATTTTTGTAAATAATAGAAAAATAGAAGCCTTAGAAAAGGTGATAAAAAAATTTGAAAACGAATTAGATTTATTACTTTTAACTGATTATGATGAATCTTATAGACTTGCAAAGAAAGAATATAATTCTGCATTAAGTCATTTAGGATTTAATATCTTAGAAGATTTACTGATCGATGAGGTTATAAATAAACTAAATTTATCTCTATTCACTTTAAAACGTGGAATCGGAGAAACACATACTGTAGAAAAAATAAAAGAAATAATGCTAAGTAAAATAAAAGAAAAATTAGATGATAACTTTGAATCAGATATTGAGGAAGTATCCATTCCACTGAGAAAATTTTCTAGACAAATTCCATCTGTTTTTCAGAAAAAATCAAGAATTACTGAACTAAAAGAATCATTAAAGAATTCTTGAGTTAAATATAAATAAAATAATAAAAGGAACTACTATGACACAATTAAAAACAGGTTTAGTATGTATTGCAACATCAGGTAATACTGTCGACGGACGATACATTTCCCCTAAAGAACTAGAAGAAATGGCACAAACCTATGACCCATCATACTACACTGCATTAATCTGGTATGAACATAGCCGTAATGGCGCAAATCTAGGTAAAGTGTTATCGCTTACGACGGTTAAAAATGGTAATGAAGTAAAACTATTTGCCATTTTAAGCCCTAACGCTTTTCTTGTTGAACTCAATAGCAAAAAACAAAAACTGTTTACAAGTATTGAGATTGTGCCGAATTTTGCCAATACAGGAAAGTGTTATTTAGGGGGATTAGCTGTAACAGACAGCCCCGCTTCAGTAGGAACGACTATGTTACAATTTTCTGCCGGATTTACTCAGCAGTTTAAATATTTAATGAATAACTTCGAACCTCTTCAAATGTTTTCTACACATCAACACAATTCTAATCAGGCGGATTCATCACCTGTACAGCATCAATATTTCGGTTTACACCCGCGAAATAATTACATGAAAGTGTATGATGAGGGAGGGAAAGAAATTATTGAAGTAGACGGCTATAAATTTTCATTTGGGCCTGCCAAAAAAACAAAAGAGTACCAAAACACAGATGATCCAAATATAAAAATATATCAAGATGGAACTAAAATAGCATATGAAATAAATGGATACACATTCAAATTTTAAAGCAATACATTGTTCAAAAGCCTTGAAGAAATTCAGGGCTTTTTTGTTTTGCATTGTATGAAAAAACAGTATAATGGATGCATTTAAACACCGTTGGACACTAAGTGTAATACAAGGGGAAAAGATGAGCGAATCAAAATACACATTACCGCCAAGGGAGTGGTATTCTTTAGAACAAGCGGTAAAACGCATTCAACAATTAACAGGAGAAACTATAGAGATCGAAGAGCTTATTCACTATTGGCTAATAGGGAAGCTCAATATCGCTATAAATATATTCTTTTCTAATTCTCGTCTAAATTATATATTTAATGGAAATACTCATATATTAGAAGAATTAAATGCAAATGAAATGATAATAGGAAACAAAATAATAGAATTAGACAAGATAAATCACTATACCTATCAACAAGAAAACAATCTAGAAAACAGAAAATTCTTTAAAGATAGTAATTTTATATTATCTTATTTTGAATTTGATAATCTCTTGGAAAAAACTGAAAAAATGAAATGCTTTAAAGCGTTGAAAGGATTCTTCTTTGACGATTATTATAATGATGTAAATTGCTTGATTACTACAGCAAAAGGGCTTTTTTATTTAAATTATCATGGGAATTCAAATGTATATAGTGAAAATTTTTATCGTATTGAAAAAACATTCAAGAAAACAAATAAAATCCCCTATGATTTTATCAGCAGTTTATTTCAAGTAGATAATGAGACAGATAAGAATATTTCTATATTACTTTCCTTCAAAGAAGAAAGTTATATTGATCTTGATGAACTATATATTACGAATGAATCATTAGAAAACTTCCTTAAAGATAAAGAGCAACCGAAGCCACCCAAAATAGGAACCAAAACCCTTAATACACAAGCTGAATTTATTCGCAATTTAATCACTATTCATTATGGCGAAGATATAGCAAATAATATCCGTAATCAATTAGATGATCCAAACAGCGATATATCAAAAGATTTTGATAATAAAGCCCTAAAAGCCCCGAGTGGCAAAACTGTAGATCGCTGGATTAACCAAATCTAAAAATCCTTTCTTACCTTTCGGAATATTCCAACAATTTTCGGAATATTCCGAAATCTTTTTCTCCAATCCCCCAAAATCCACCCCGACAATATGCAGTAAAAACCTTTTTATACCGTTTAACGCAATTAATGCACAGGGGGACTAATGGAAACCATCACACTTTCTACATACTCAACACTGAAAGAAATCAGTCAACTATTCAAAACAGACCCGACAACAATCGCACGCTGGAGTAAATCGGGGCAATTCCCGAAGCCCATCAAAATCGGGCGTTCTGTTCGTTATAAAACATCAGAAATCAAAGCATTTTTAGAGCAACAACAGGAGGGGAAATAATGACAGGGCTTACACTTAAATGCCCCAAATGCCGTAAAAGAATGGCAATTCGCAGTTCACAATCTATGACTGAAACGACTACCGAGGCTTTTTTGTATTGTTTTGACTGTGGGATTAAAGCAAAAGCATTCGCAGAAGTGAAAGAAATTGAAATTGCAGAATACAAGCCGTTAGTTTTAACCGGTGGCACCATAAACAAAATACGTAGAACTTCATCATAATCCATAAAAAAACCGCTCACAGAATTTTCTATAAGCGGCTTAAGTAACAAATAATTTCTAAAAAGTAGAGAGTAAAAATGAAATTCTTACATTTATTTCAGAATGAAAAACAATCTAATCAAATTTCTGCTAAAATGCAAGAAATTTCAAGATTACCATTGACAAGTCAAAATCATTCGCCGTATGCTATTTGCGCTTTCGCAAAATCGGAAGCCGAGCCTCGAAACTCGAATAGATACACGGCGAATAATAGCACGCCTTTAACTCGTGCTTTTTTTATTCGTTGCACACGCACACCCAAAGAAAACGCCTTAAGCGTTCTTCTCTCTATGGTAGCGTGTAGCGGGAAAGGTTTCGCCCTTTGCTGCGTTCCGTGTATCGCAGTTTTCGAGCCCGTTGCACGCTATCGCCCAATCAGCCTCGAAACTGAAGCGATAGCCTCAATTAATTTTTACACGGAGCTATCAGCAATGATCTACAAATTTCTACTATTAGGCAAAAACCGCCTAACTATTCGCATTCGTGCCAACTCAGAAGCAGAAGCACGCCAACGCTTACAACTCTCAAATAATACCCTATGCATTGCAAGATTTAACGACAATCTCACCGCTTGCAACCAAGTAAAAGGGGGGATTTATGCATAATCCAATCCTTAATCAAAAAATGCGCCTTGTTGATTTAGGCGTTGTAACCTGTATTGATTCGGTGATTCGTCATTGTGAAACTTTGCTCAACGAAAACAGCAGTGAAGCCGAACAAACACGCGCTAAAGCTCAAATCAGACTGAATGCCGGCATTTACCGTAATACCCTTGATGAATTAGTGCTTGCCCTTGATGAACCCAGTTTTACAAAAAGTTCAATGAAACAAACCGCTTGTTGCGAATCTCTTCCCTCGGAACTTCCGGAAATTATTGAGCAGTGCGAAAAAATTGTGTTAGCCGTTGAAACTGAAAAAGCATTGGTGAATGTTTATGAAAATTACACCAGCCTTTTGCGCACTTGCGACAAAGATTACCTACTTAATGAAATTAACGCATTAAGCCACGTTCACCACGTTTATTTGCAGCATATTAGCGATGAAGTAAACCGCTTACAGTCAATGTTACAAGGGGGATCCAATGCTAACCCATAGAATTAAACTGCCTGACGGAACGGAAATAGAATTTTTCGCAAGTGATGAGGCTTTATTTCAAGAAAAATTTGGTGATCTTGAGCATATCGACGAAATGCAAAATGCTGATGAATTTAGGCGATTTAAACGCTTGTTTAAAATGGCAGAAATCGAAAGCAGGGCAACCAAACACAAAGCCCCTAGAGCCATAAAACAGGCAAGAAAACGCCAAAAACAAGCACGCAGAAAACAGCGTTAAACCTGAGAAACAACGGGCGAAATTATCGCCCGTTCATCAAAATTTGAGAGAAAAAATGATGAATAACGCCCCTTTTTTTGAAAAACAACCTACTGACGGAATAACGGAATTATTTTGTTTAATCGGCTCTAAGGCTTGGTTTGCTTTAGGGTATGACAAACAAAATAAAACAGCCAACGGTGAAGAATGGCATTTACTTTGTCAATCTACGGGGAAAAATACTAAACAATTACCCCTTGTTATAGGCGAAAAACAGCTTAAAGAAATTCACCAGCTTAACATCACCAAAACGCAAAAGATGATCCGCTTTTGTGTTTATGGCTCAATCAGCGAAGAACAGAAAACCGCCCTTTTGCTCAATATTGCCCAAAACTCACCGCTTGAAACGGTTCGATTTGCCGATAATTTAGGAGATATTACCGAAGATTTAAGCGGCTATATTCAACGCTTAAGACAAGACAAAGAAACGCAGAAAATCGCTGAGCTAGTATCAAAAAATTTAGTGGATAACGCCCCGAAAAAAGTCCCTTATATCGATTACAGAGATGATGAAAACGGCGAAGGACTATTTTACATTGTGCCGATAGTGGATAAAGAAAGCGGAGAAATTATCAATGAGAAGGCTAAATGGATATGCGACAACCTCGAGCTAAAAGGACAAGGCAAAGATCCACAAGGCGAATATTACTACCTTTTCAGCTGGCAGAATGCCGACGAGCAAGCCCCACGATTAGAAGCAGTTCACCTTGCCGACTTTGGAACCGAAACAGGCTGGAAGCAACTTAAAGCCAACGGTTTAAAAATGACAACAGGGCAAGGCTTGACAGCAAATCTAGCCCAACACTTCCACGCAATCAGTAAAACCGTTCCACAAAACTGGAAAATAACCAAATTAACAGGCTGGCAAAATGGGGCGTACTTATTACCCAATGGGGAAATGATAGGCGAACCACATAGCCCGATTTACTTCACCGAAAAAAGCGGGGCAAGTTTAGGCTATACCACCAGCGGAACCCTTGAAAGCTGGCAGAGAGAAATAGCGGATAATCTCAAGGGCAATCATTCGATGATGTTAGGCGTAGCCGTTGCATTATCTGCCCCAATGTTGGCAATCTTAGGGCGTGAATCTTTTGGCGTTCATCTATTCGCCGACAGCTCAAAAGGGAAAAGTACAACGTTAAACATAGCAAATAGTATTTATGGCAACCCCGATAAAATCCGCTTAAGCTGGAGTACAACCGCCGTAGGTATCAAGAACGAAGCCACGGCCCGAAATGATGGCTTTATTACCCTTGACGAAATCGGGCAAGCGAAAGATGCAAAAAACCTTGAAGCAATCGCCTATGACCTATTCAACGAAACAGGCAAAATTCAAGGCAAAAAAGAAGGGGGAAATAGAGAAGTAAACCGCTGGAAAGTTACAGCATTTTCAACGGGTGAAAAAGACCTAGAAACCCAGCTAAGGCTACAAGGGGCAAAAGTCCACGCAGGGCAATTAGTCCGCCTTTTAAACGTACCGCTGGAAGAAGCAAAACATCTACATCAATTCAGCAGTAACAAAGCCCACGCCGACCACCTAAACGAAAAAGTACAAGAGCATTTTGGCGTAATTGGTAGAGAGTGGATAAAGTTCCTTGCAGAGAATGGGGAGTTAGTCAGAAGTACATATAAAGCAATAAAAACAAAATGGCTAGACTTAACCAGCAATATGAGCGGACAAGTACAGCGGGTGGCGTGCGATCGTTTTGCCATTTTAGAAACAGCCCTACAACTTGCCAAACATTTAACCCAATGGGCAGAAGGTGAAAACGCTCAAGCCATTTTGAAAAACTTTCTAAACTGGAAAGAAGATTTTGGCGAGAAGAACCGAGAAGAAACAACGATCATAGAAACGTTGTTAGATTGGATTAACGAAAATGAAGCGTCCTTTATTGAATATCCATTTGACCCGAACCAACGCACCCCGAACAAAATAGCAGGTTTTAGAGTGTTAGGCGATGAAGCGAGGAAAGAAGAAGAGCATTTTTTAATTTATCCAAAATCTTTCAAAGAGATTTTAACCAATTACCCCATAAAAATGGCTTGCGAAATTTTAGCCAATTCGGGCGTATTAGTTAAACCTGAAAAGCCAGAACGAAATTATGAATATATGTTCATCATCTCGCAGAAAATCGCAGGGAAAAAGAAAATCAGAGCATATAAAATAAAACCGCTCCTACAAAATGAGAATGATAATTAAGTGGCAAAGCAAGGTTTTCGCCTTGCTTTTTTATTGCCAAAAAAACGAATTTAAACAGGCAGGATAATAAAACATTTAGGAAAGTTAGGAAAATAGGAAAGTTTTTATAGTAAATATATATAAATCAATAAGTTACAAAATTCACTATATTTTTATTTTCCTAAAATGCCCCTAAATTTTCCTAAAATACCCTAAAATTTTCCTAAACTGAAAATGCTTAGATTTTCTTTCCTAAAATTTTCCTAAAATTATTTTCTAATTTAGGAAAGTTTTTTGCTTGTAAGGTATTGATAAATAATAGATTTTTCAAAACTTTCCTATTTTCCTAATTTTCCTAAAGATTTTATATATATCCATAAAATTTTTTTAAATTCGATAACCAGCCAAAAAAGCCAAGGGAAGCAAAAAGCCAAAAGGATTTCTTCATTCTCATTTAGAATTATACATATTTTAAAAAATACCCATTTGATAACCAAAAAATGCGAAAAATGGTTTACAAACTTGTTTGTTTAGCATAAATACGAGACAATAACCGTAGTTAACCAAAAATGCAAAAAATGGTTTACAAACTTGTTTGTTTAACATGAATACGAGACAATAACCGTAGCTAACCAAAAATAGAAAAAATGGGGAACAAAATGAACATTAATTTAGACAACGCCGTGTTTTATCATCACGGCAAATTTCCACCTGAAATCATTCAGTATCAGGGAATTATCCCTGCGTTGACCGGAGCGATAGAAGCAATAGCCCGTTATGATCAGATGCTGAAAAATATGCACAACGGGGAAATTTTGCTTGCCCCATTGCGGAATCAAGAAGCAGTCATCTCTTCAAGAATGGAAGGGACTATCAGCACAATGGACGAAATTTTACAATACGAAGCAGACTATCCCGAAACAGATGGCAAAAGTGTTTATGGGGTAAATGTTCGTTCAGATATTATTGAAACCGTGCTTTATCAACGTACTTTAAAAAATACTCAAAAAGCAATGAGCGAAGGCTATCCGCTGACTAAATCACTACTTAAAGGAATGCATCAGCAACTACTTTCTTTCGGGCGTGGAGCAAATAAATCACCCGGGGAATTTAAGAAAGAGCAAAATTATTTAGCGGATACCTTCAAGAAAAGTATTCTGTTTGTTCCGATTTCTCCTGAAAAACTGGAAGAAGGATTGGATCGCTTGTTTAGATATATCAACGAAAACCAAGACCATATTTTAATAAAAACAGGGGTAACACATCTTGAATTTGAAGCATTGCACCCTTTTCAAGATGGTAACGGCAGAATAGGACGTATGCTGATTACGTTAATGCTATGGAATGCGAACATTATTTCAGCCCCACATTTTTACATTAGCGGCTATTTTGAAAACAACAAGAACACCTACATTGATTTAATGAGACGAGTATCAGAAACAGGTGATTGGAATGAATGGATTGTATTTTTCTTGAATGCGATTGAAACACAAGCAAAGCAAAATTTAGAGATAGCCGAAAATATTCGCCGACTTTACGAAGAAATGAAAAGCATTTTTTCTGATACGCTTTCGTCTAAGTGGGCGGTAATGGCGCAGGATTTTATTTTCACTAATCCCATTTTCAGAAACAGTCAATTTATTGAAAAGAGTGGCATCCCAAGTACAACAGCAACACGTTTCACAAAATTGTTAGTTGAAAAAGGTATTTTAACCACAAAGGAAGAAGCGGCGGGCAGAAAATCTGCCCTGTATTCGTTTGATATGTTGATGGACTTGGTGCGAGTTTAATGAATACACAAGGCAGGGGCGAGCAATCGCCCCTTTTCTTATTTGTGAATAATATATTTGATTTTTATCAAATTATTTCTTCAGTGTTGAAGGAGTTGAATTACCGTCCGAAAAAGATCAATAATCATATTTTATAGCAATGATGTAACCTGATGTAACTTTTTACAGATCCCGAAAATAGAATAAATCTTTATAAAACAATTGTTTATTTTATTTTCAAAATCCCCCCAGCTCCACCAAATCGACATAAACCAACGTAAACGAACGTAACAAGAAGCCTTGAAAATCAACCTTTCAAGGCTTTTTTATTTCTCTTAATGTAACTCGACGTAAACGGAAATAATAGACTTTTAGTAGGACGTTTAGTAGGATCGCTCTCATATATAGCAAAAGCCGTCCTACTAAGGTGACAGTTATGGCTAGAACTACAAAACCACTTACAAACACAGAAATAGCAAACGCCAAACCCAAAGATAAAAAATATCCTTTAACTGATGGCGGAGGCTTGTTTTTACTTGTAAAGCCAAATGGGGCGAAATTGTGGCGTTTTAATTACTATAAACCATACACAAAAAATAGAACTGAAATAGGCTTAGGGAGGAGCCTCTCCCACAATTTGTGTAAATACCTGTTTCTGAGATAATACATTCAGACACAGGTATTTTATTATGAACGAAAAACAACTTCACGCCTTGGCAGCGGAATTTGCCAAAAACCTAAAAACACCAGAAGACCTCAATCAATTTTCACGGATGCTCAAGAAAATCACCGTCGAGGCTGCGTTAAATGGTGAACTGACCGACCATCTTGGTTATGAAAAACATCAGCCTAGAAAAGGTAAAAATGCACATAACGGTTACACATCTAAGAC
>NZ_MUXW01000011.1:12545-55883 GCF_002015085.1 Glaesserella parasuis | reverse complement strand
GAATCGCTTAATAGCGTGATTAAAAAACGAAATGTATTCCCGACGGATGATTCAGTTTTCAAAGTGATTTGGCTTGCGATTAAAGATGCATCAAAAAAATGGACAATGCCGATTCAGAACTGGAAACTGGCGATGAATCGATTTATGATTGATTTTGGTGATCGCCTAGACGATCACCGTTAAGTTGAAATGGGTGTTTACACAGAATTTGGGATAGGGTCAAACCCAGCCTATTTAAAGGTGGCTGGGTTTTGCAAGTGATGTACTAATTGCGAATTTTATTGAGCTAAACACCCACCAAATTGATCCGCCAAAGATTGTAAAAATTCTGGATAGGCGTTTTTACTTAAGTCAATTTTTGCCCCTAATGGATCTAATTGCCCTACTTTGGCTGATGTGCCTTTGCTTAAGCTCTCAATCACTTTTGGTGTGAATTGTGGCTCAGCAAATAAACATTGTGCTTTTTTCTGAGCAATGCTTTTCTTGATGGCATTTAAGGTTTTTGCCCCTGGTGCAACAGTTGGGTTTATTGTGAATGAACCTAATGATTTCAATCCATAAGCATCTTCAAAATAACCGTAAGCATCGTGGAAAGTGTAGTAACCTTTTGATTTTACAGGTGCTAGCTGTTTTGCAATCTCGCTATTTTTCGTTGCCAATGTCGTTTTAAAATTCGCTAAATTCTCTGCAATTTTTGCTTTTTGTTCAGGTAGTTGCTGGCTTAAACGCTCGGCGATTTGTTCTGCGATATGTTCACTCGCTTGAGGTGATAACCAAATGTGCCAATCTTCGTCGTGGTTATGCCCATCGTGGCTGTGGGCGTGATGAGTATGATTGTGGGAATGTCCGTGCTTATGCTCGTGATGTTCCTCTTTTTCTTCACCTGAATGTTCCACAAGCTCTTTAATTGCTGGCACATCTTCAAGGGTTAAGACTTTCTCTTTTGGTAATTTCTCAATACTTTTCTCTAAAAAAGTTTCCATCTCTTCCCCAATCCATACTACGAGCTGTGCCGATTGAAGTTGTTCAACATCAGAAGGTTTGAGGCTGTAATCGTGTGGTGAAGCACTGGTTGGTAATAGCACTTTAGTTTCTGTGACACCGTCGGTAATCGCATTAGCGATAAAACCTAGTGGTTTGACTGTGGTTAAAACATCGGCATTAGCTACTGCAGTTGCCCCCAATAATGCAAGGCTTAATAAACTTTTTTTAAACATAGAAGATCTCCTCTCAAATAAAGCGGTGAGATCTTAGCAGAATATTGCAATTAATCTATAATTTTTTTATGGTTATTAGCATTAATCACAAAAAAATAAGGACACCCAAAAGCGTCCTTATAAAACTGACGGTAAAACTACAACAACATCTTCACAATCTTATCCAATTTCACCCGTCCAAATTTTTTCAGTAATTTTTTCACTTTTTCGGGGTAATCTTTTAGCTCTTCTAAATCGCTATAATGGGTTAAGACTGTTGTATGTGTACGAATTTGTGCTAATTCACCTTGGGCTTTTTCACTCAGCTCACCCTTTGGATCAGAAATCAACATGGCATTTTCTGCATCTAATTTCCACGCACGTGGGTTGAGATTGTTTCCTGTAAGTAGAATATAACGCTCATCAATCCATACGCCTTTTAAGTGGTAGCTGTTCTTACCATCTTTCCACAAGCGGATCGTTAATTGCCCATTTTGGATATAATGACCAAACTTTTTCGTAAATGCTCGCAGATTTTTTTCATACAGATACGGCAAAGCGGACGCCATCGTAAATTTTTCTTCTGGTGGCGTGAAAAAATCGTTCGCCGTTTTATCGCCGACAATAATTTCAATTTGTTTACCATTTTCCAACAACCATTCAATTCGCTGGTTAATTGAACGAGGGAAATTGAAATAAGGCGTACAAATCGTCAATTTTTGTTGTACTTGGAAAAACAGCGCTTCAATCGTTTTATTCAGCGGATTTTTACGCCCTAAACCCACTAAAGGTGAAAGCATTAGCTGTTCATTATCCATTGACTGACCATTAAAACGATATTCTTGTTGGCTAAGCTCCTTACGGAAAGCTTTCACAAGTGGTCGAATTCCAATGGTTTTTGGGCGATTTGCTTGATCCAAGCGATTTACCGCAGGATTGCTCAATATATTTTGCTGAATAAAATTGACCCAGCTGTCTGCCAAAGTTTTATTTTCAATTTGATGATAACGGTCGTAACGATAACGCTCAAACTGCTGTAAATAGACGTTGTTGATGCTCGCTCCGCTATAAAGCAGCGTATCATCAAACACAAAACCTTTTAGGTGCAACACACCGAAGATCTCACGTTTATTGACAGGAACGCCATAAAATGCAATCTCTTGCTCCGTCGGCAAGGCATATTGCTCACGCATCTGGGTGTACCAGTCGGCGTTTGAACTTTGGGTTGCTTCGCCAATACGCCCTCGTTGCGCCCTATGCCAATCCACAAGGATTTTGATTTCTAGTTGTGGGTTAGCTAATTTCGCTTGATAAAGTGCATCTAAGATCTCTTGCCCTGCTTCATCTTTTTCAAAATAGAGAGCGGTAAGATAAATACGAAATTTTGCTTGTTTTATTAACGCTAAAATGTGTTGTTTAAACTCGGTGCTACTGGTAAGAAAATCCACTTTTTCTACCGCTTGGGGGATAAAAGTGAGATTATCTAAGTGGCGTTTTGCACGGGTTTGTTTGTTTAGAATAAGCATCTTATGCTCCATTTTTCTTTACTTCATAGATAGTTTCTACGCAGTAACACTATCCCTACTTTTCTTTGCTTCGCCAAAGAAAAGTAGGCAAAAGAAAGGCGACCCCGAGCGTTTCTTCTTCCTACGCTTGTTGCTAATTTTTGGGACGAACTTTTCAAACTCGCTTGCTTCGCAAGCTCAAACACGAAAAGTTGTCCTCAAAAATTTACGCAACCGCTTCGGCGAAACGCAGGGGAATTGATCGAACATCTCGATCTCAACTTTGCAAAAAATTAACTAAAACTTACCGCTTGTTTGGCGGTTTGGGTTCCCTTCTAAACCGCCTGAGCGTGTTTAAATTTGTAGGAACATTTTTCTCTGAGCCAACGAAGTTGGCGAATTTAAAATGTTCCGTTAAGCAAATTTAAACTAAGCGAAGATAAGCGGTGAAGTAGGGTTGCCTTTCTTTTGGTTACTTTTCTTTGGCAAAGCAAAGAAAAGTAACAAAATTAAGCGATGATGAAACTACGCAAAGTTTCTTGTTTCACCTTCCCCAACCACATTCTCCACACAACGCCCACAAATTTCAGCGTGTTCTGCATTCGCACCAATATCTGTCGCATAGTGCCAGCAACGTGGGCATTTTTCACCGTCTGCACGTTCTACTTTCACCGCAAGACCCGCTAATTCGCCTTCTGCAACATCAGATTCTGAAAGTGGTTTAACAATCGCTTGTGAAGTGATTAACACGAAACGTAGCTCGTTGCCTAACTGTTCTAACAACGGACGAATATCATCATTTGCATAAACGGTCACTTTCGCTTCGAGACCAGCACCAATTAACTTGTCGTTACGCGCTTGTTCTAAGACACGGTTTACTTCCGCACGCACTTTTAACAGTTTTTGCCAGTAGTTGTCATCTAATTTGTCGCTTTCACTTAAACCGAATAAGCCTGTGTAGAATTCTTCAGTAAAGACAAATTCAGAACGCCCTTCCACTTGTGGTAAGTAGCCCCAAATTTCATCGGCGGTGAAGGATAAAATCGGTGCCATCCAACGCACTAATGCTTCAGAGATATGCCACAACGCAGTTTGACAACTACGGCGTGCAAGGCTGTCTGCTTTGGTGGTGTATTGACGGTCTTTGATAATATCTAAATAGAACGATCCCATTTCGATTGAACAGAAACGCATTAAACGCTGAACAACGGTGTGGAATTGATAATTATCATAGGCTTCTTTAATGTCGTTTTGTGCATCTAACGCACAGCTTACCGCCCAACGATCTAAGGCGATCATCTCTTCCGGTTTAACCAAATCACGTTTTGGATCGAAGCCATTTAAGTTCGCTAATAAGAAGCGAGCAGTATTACGAATACGGCGATAAGTGTCGCCTGCACTGTTTAAAATGTTGTGCGAAACGGCAATTTCACCTGTGTAGTCCGTAGAAGCAACCCATAAACGTAAAATATCTGCCCCATTTTTGTTCCATACTTCACTTGGCACAATCACGTTACCGAGTGATTTTGACATTTTGCGACCTTTTTCATCAACGGTAAAACCGTGTGTAAGTACTTGATTATAAGGGGCTTTATTATCGGTTGCGGTAGAAAGCATCAATGATGACATAAACCAACCACGGTGTTGGTCTGAACCTTCAAGGTACATATCCGCAGAATTGCCATTAAACTCTGGACGTTGTTGTACCACAGACGCATAAGTCGATCCCGAGTCGAACCATACATCAAGGGTATCAGGTACTTTACGATAGATTTTCGCATCTTCTTCGCCTAACACATCTTTCGGATCTAAATCCCACCATGCTTGAATGCCTGCTTGTTCGACACGTTTTGCCACTTCTTCGAGAATTTCTAAGGTGCGTGGGTGCAACTGTTCTGTTTCATTATGTACAAACATTGTCATCGGCACGCCCCAAGTACGCTGACGAGAGATACACCAGTCAGGACGGTTCGCCACCATTGTATCAATACGCGCTTCACCCCAACTTGGGATCCAACGAACACGTTTAATTTCGCCTAATGCCTGTTTGCGTAAACCTTGCGTTTCCATACCGATAAACCATTGCGGTGTCGCACGGAAAATAATCGGGGTTTTGTGACGCCAGCAGTGCGGATAGCTGTGTTTGATATGCTCTAATTTGAGCAACGCCCCTGTTTCTTTTAGTTTTTCAAGGACTAAATCATTACTTTCAAACACGCCTTTACCTGCAAAGAATGGAGTAGTTGAAATAAATTTGCCATCATTTGCCACTAATCCAGCCATTTCTAATTTATATTTTTGACCCACAATATAGTCGTCCAAACCGTGATCTGGTGCGGTGTGAACTAAACCAGTACCGCCATCTGTGGTAACGTGATCGCCTAAAATAAACGGCACGCTAAAATCGTAGAATGGGTGATTGAAACGCATTAACTCTAAGTCACAGCCTTTCGCTGAACCTAACACTTCAACTTGCTCAACGCCCGTTGCTTTTTGTACGGCTTCCACTAATTCTGTCGCAAGAATAACACGCTCATCGCCAAACTGTACGAGCTGATATTCTAATTCCGAATTTAACGCAATCGCACGGTTTGACGGCAATGTCCAAGGGGTTGTAGTCCAAATCACAGCAGAAATCTGACCGCTTCCTTTGCCCTGAGCATTAAATTTCGCTTCCACAGCAACAGGATCTACCGCTGAAAAACGTACATAGATTGATGGTGATACTTTATCTTCATATTCCACTTCAGCTTCAGCAAGGGAAGATCCACAGTCTAAACACCAGTGAACTGGTTTTGAACCTTTGTATAAGTGACCATTTGCAATCACTTTACCTAATGTACGGATAATATGTGCTTCCGTATCAAAATTCATTGTGAGATAAGGATTATCCCAATCGCCTAAAATACCTAAACGCATAAAATCTGCTTTTTGACCATCCACTTGCTCTTTTGCATATTCACGGCATTTTTGACGGAATTCAGCGGTTGAAATATTTTCGTTCGGTTTACCCACCAAACCTTCTACTTTTAACTCAATCGGCAAACCGTGGCAGTCCCAACCTGGTACATAAGGTGTATCAAAGCCCATTGCAGTTTTAGATTTGTTAATAATATCTTTAAGAATATGGTTTACAGCGTGTCCTAAGTGAATATTCCCATTCGCATACGGAGGGCCATCGTGCAGAATAAAGGATCTTTTCCCTTTTGATGCTTCACGAATTTTTTGATAGAGCTTTTTGTCGTGCCAATTTTGTAACATCGCAGGTTCACGCTTAGCGAGATCCCCACGCATCGGAAAGCCTGTTTCAGGCAGATTTAATGTGTTTTTGTAATCAGTCATTTTGTTGTTCCAATTAATAAAATTAAAAGTCTTTATGAAAAATAAGTAAGCGGTAGAAATTACCCACTATTTTGCAAAATAGATCGTACTATTTGGTTTACCTCTTGATGATCTTTTATTTGATAAAGGTAAATATTTTTATCCTGTTTTAACTGTTCAAGGCATTGTTGATAATTTACTGCCATTCGTTCAATCACTTCTCGCTCAACAATTCGAGGGAGAGTGCCTTCTATATTACGCTTATCCTCAAACCGTTGTCTATTACGCATAATACTCAATTCTGTGTTTGAAGGTAATGTAAGAATATAAATTTGATAATCCTGATTTTTTAATTCTGATAATAATTCTATTGCTGTATCAATATTATTAAAGGTTGTTTCATATATTATATTCAACCTATTTTCAGTCGCTTTTTTCAATAACCCCTTTGCTACTCGATGAGCAAAATTGCCCGTTTTTTTATGAGCATTATCTCTACCATATTTTTCAATGTATTGACTTATTTTAGGGTGAATACGTCTATAATCATCAGCTTGAATAGGGAAATAATTTAACTCAAAATTATCATATAACAACTTAATACAAGTTGATTTTCCACTACCACTCACACCTGCGACAATGATGGCTTTTGGTAAATCTATTGAGGTTAAACCTTGAACAAAAACTCTATCATCAAAGAGTGCTTGAATTTGTTCTTCTGTTGGTTTGACCTCTCTCACCATAATCAATGTTCCAAACGCAATTTTTGATATTTATCTTGCAAAATCAGCACCTGTTCAACAACAGGGATCACGTCCATATAATGTTCAGGAATTAAACTAAAATACTCTAATTCTAAATGGTGTAATTGAATACGATCACTTTTTCCTATTTCAGTCTGTAATGCCCCTGTCATTAGCATATCAGCAAAAGTATCCGCACAAATTTCGTGGAAAACATCACTAAACGGCACATAATCTTGCTGTAAACTGGCTAAGATTTGGGCTTTTCTTTCTTCTGTTAATCTCATTTTATACCTCTTGAAAGAATAATCTCACCGCTTGTACATCTTTCTCAATTTGCAATTTTAACTCATCAAAACCCGCAAACTTAATTTCTGAACGAACCTTCTTTAAAAAACGGACTTCAATCGCTTGCCCATAAATAGAATTATCAAAATCAAACAAATGTACTTCCAATAACGGCTTTGTCCCATTTATCGTTGGGCGATTACCCACATTCGCAATACCATTAAAAATCCCTGCTGATGTTTTTACTTTGACTGCATAAACACCCTGAATAGCCGTTACTAAACGATTTAGCATCAGATTTGCCGTCGGAAAACCAATGGTTCGACCTAACTTATTACCGTGAGCAACACGACCACAAATTGCATAGGGTTTTCCCAACATTTTTTCTGCTAACTGCAAATTATCATTATGTAACGCATCACGAATAAGTGAACTACTAATCCGCTGTTGCTCTAAACAATGGCTGTGCGAATTTTCTACGTCAAACCCAAATTGCTTTCCTGCCTGTTGCAAACTATCAAAAGTCCCCGACCGCTTGTAGCCAAACTGGAAATCGTCACCGACACTTAAATACTTCACATTCAACTTATCGACTAATAAATGTTGAATAAATTGCTCTGGTTGTAATTGAGCGAACTGAGCATTAAAACGCACACAAAGCAAATAATCAAAACCGATTTCTTGTAAGGCGTGAATTTTATCGCGTAAACGCATCAATCGTGCAGGAGCGGTCAGTTTATCTTGTTTTTTGGCAAAAAACTCACGAGGCTGAGGCTCAAAAATCATCACCACTGACGGCAAACGCAAGGCATTTGCTTTCTCTAGCAAACGCTTCAAAATTTGCTGATGCCCTAAATGAACACCATCAAAATTGCCAATGGTTAGCACACAGCCCTTAGAAAAATCAGCACAGTGAGCTAAATTATGCACGCCTCGAATTAATTGCATCGGATAAAAATAGATTACGTTTTCAAACAAAAATTATGCCCGATTATACGAGGAATGGGGGGAAATGAAAAGAAAAGCATAAAGATATTTTGGCGATCTTTCTAGCTTATCTTGGTATAATTACTGTACGCAAACGTTTGCTTAATGTTATACTTATGAATAAGTTTTTTTATTTAAGAGGATTGCTATGACAGTTACACAACTTAGTTATAAAGACGCTGGTGTCGATATTCACGCAGGTAATGAATTAGTTGAACGTATTAAAGGCGATGTAAAACGTACTCGTCGTCCTGAAGTAATTGGTGGGTTAGGGGGCTTTGGGGCGTTATGTGCCTTGCCTACCAAATATAAAGAGCCGATTTTAGTGTCTGGCACTGATGGTGTGGGTACAAAACTACGTTTAGCCATTGATCTAAATAAACACGACACTATAGGTATCGACTTAGTCGCAATGTGTGTGAATGATTTAGTTGTGCAAGGTGCTGAACCGCTGTTCTTCCTTGATTACTATGCGACAGGTAAATTAGATGTTGATGTAGCAAGCTCTGTCATTAAAGGCATTGCCAATGGGTGTGAACAATCCGGTTGTGCATTAGTTGGTGGTGAAACTGCAGAAATGCCAGGGATGTATCACGAAGGCGATTACGACTTAGCAGGCTTCTGCGTAGGTGTTGTTGAAAAATCAGAAATTATTGATGGCTCAAAAGTTCAAGTTGGCGATACGCTGATTGCATTAGGTTCAAGTGGTCCACATTCAAATGGTTACTCCTTGATCCGTAAAGTGCTAGAAGTGAGCGGTGCGAAACCAACGGATTTACTCGAAGGTAAACCATTGAGTGAGCATTTCCTTGCACCAACTAAAATCTATGTAAAATCGGTGTTAGAGTTAATCAAACAAGCAGAGGTTCACGCTATCGCACACTTAACAGGCGGTGGTTTCTGGGAAAATATCCCTCGTGTATTACCAGCCGATGTAAAAGCTGTGATTAATGAAGCAAGCTGGGAATGGTTGCTATCATTTAAATGGTTACAGGAAAAAGGCAACATCAGCCGTTATGAAATGTATCGTACCTTCAACTGCGGTGTAGGTATGGTGATTGCTCTACCTGAAAAAGATGTCGAAACGGCATTAACAGTCTTAACAGAAGCTGGCGAAAATGCTTGGGTGATCGGTAAGATTGAAGCATTAGGTAGTGGTACAGAGCAGGTTGAAATCTTGTAATTTCTCCCACCTTATTCGCCCCCCATCCGCCCTTCGGGCACCTTCCCCCGCAAGCGGGGGAAGAATTGGAGGGGAGGGGGAAGTGTTGTAGAGCGGTGTTATGAGAAAATTTTTCCCCCATTTATGGGGGAAGTCCCTGAGCGTTAGCGAAGGGGATGGGGGTTGAGGGTATAATTGAATTTAGGTAAAAAAAGTGCGGTTGAGGTTTGATCTGCACCTTAATTAGTTGGTTGTTTAGTCCAACTTTGGGGGTGCAGATCAGTTTCAACCGCACTTTTTTATTCGGTGAAGATTGACATGAGGTTGTCATGTCAATCTTTTTTTGGAGGATTAGATGACTAAGATGCCATTTTCAATCCAAACTTGAACTTTTTGGTCTCCGTTAATAGTGTAAACGTCATAGGTACGTCCATTTTTTGTGACTGCACTAGAAGACTTATTCCAGCTTGCACCAGATGCAGATGCGTCTCCCCATTGGCTTGAGTTGGTATTAGTACCCGTCAACCAATCATTATTGTTGTTACCTAAGTCAACTTTGACTTTGTCGCCGTTATCCACCTTCAATCCCTTGTAGATTTTCACTGGGCCTTCTAAGCCTGAGTTTTTCAAATCTCCATATCTAATGCCGATAACTGCGCCATTATCCATTAACTCTATGCGCTCGAAGCCTTTCACTTTGTCTGTGGTTGCTCTTGCGCCTCCCGCTATGCGGTATAAGTCAATGCCTGTGCCCCCGTCAATCAACGAGCCTGCGCCTATGCCTTTTGAGTCTTGGCGGAAGGTGTCGTTGCCTGAGCCTAGGTTGATTCTTGAGCCTTCACCAATTTCGGTATCCCATGCGATGGTTCCGTTTCCTGCAAAGGTTCGACCTTGCTCGTTTTTACTGTAGTTTTTGATTTCTACAATGTCGTCTCCTGAGCCCATGTCTAAGGTTGAGCTTTGGAAACGGTTTGCGATGAAGATGTCATTGCCTGCGTTTAATTGGATGTTAGCGCCTTTCTCAAATAATGCTCCTCTGACGTAATCACTATCTTTCCCACCTATGATTTTCGAGGCTTCTACGCTACCTCTTGCTTGCATTGGGCTGTTGAAGTAGTGACCCGGTTTATATGCGTAGGCGCCATTTGGTGCCACTATAAAGCGGTTGTTTCCGTCTCCTAGGTTGATGGTTGAGTTGATGACCGGACTCCAGTTTTGGTGTGTGATACCTTCTACTATGATGGTGTCATCGCCATTACCCATGTTGATGGTTGCATTTTCGATGCGTCCGCCGCTGTTTTGTCCTCCGTGGTTGATTTGGTTGTTGAGTTTTTCCCAATCTCCACCACCACTAGATGCCCAGTTGCTCGCACCGTCTGCGCCTATCGCAAATACATCAATTTCGCCCGTTTTCTTGTTGCGGAATTCGTCGAAGTATTCGTTATCGGTACCTACCATGAGTAAGTCGTCTCCGTCTCCCATGTTGACGCTGATGACGTTTGTGCCTGGTTGACGTTGGCTCTTATATCTTGTTCCTAGGTCGTTACCTACTATTAAGGTATCGTTCCCTTGTTGGAAGTTGAAGTTGAGCTTGTAGTTTTTACCTGATTGGTCGTTGATGATACCTAGGCTTTCATGCACGTAGACAGTATCATTGTTGTTACCCCAAGTATATGTTGCACCTTGATTATTTTTTAATACAGAAGTTGGCTTGCTGTTGCCGTATTTTCCTTCTTGTACCTGTTGCAGACCCCAAGACGAGTTGTTACTCCAGTCTTGGTAGACGTCAATTTGGTTATGCCATGGTATACCAAAGATACCTGTTCCTTCTGAGTAACCCACACGTCCTGTTGGTGTTCCATTATCATTTCCTACGACATTTGTGTATTCCACTTTGTCTGTCGTGGTGGTGACGTCCGCACTTTGGGTGATTCTGTCTTCGTTGTTATACGATTCTATCTTCACTTGGCTTCCGTCTTTTACTGCGTTTGGTGATAGGGTGACTGTGCCTGTTTCATCATTAGACAATGCTACGCCTTGTGGAGCCGAAGTGTTGTTTTGACCATCCACCTGTTTCAGTTTCCAGCTTCCGTTCTCTTTTTCATATACAAGCGTTTTGGTTTTGTTTTTCTCATCCGTGTAAGTCAACTTGAACTTATTGGTGTTATTCTTCGGTGTCACTATTGCGCCGCCTCGGTTAACACTGTCAATCTCTGCTGTTGGTTTCATTGGTTGTGGTTCAACCTCAGCTTTAACTTTTGCCTGTCTACGAGCTGTCGTACCGTCAGGAGCTAATGCTGAGATATAAACTTCACTACCATCTTTAACCGCACTTGGCGCAAAAGTGACTTTTCCTGTTGAAGTATCAAGTTTAATTGGACCATTGCCGCCATTGGTATCTACATTAATACCATTCATTTGCGAATTTTTAGATTGATCCAATTGCCAACTGCTACCCTCATACTTAAACCAAATTGACTTATTCGTGCCATCAGGTTGCTGATAATCCACACGGAAGTGTTTAGTTTTTGGTTGTCCTGAGTTTTCACTTCTTGGTGAAACAATGACTCCGCCTTTGTTCTGATTATCCACAGTTGCTGTTGGAGTGTCATATTCCTCTTTTGGTGTCGGTGTAGTTGGAGCTGTTGTGCCACCACCAGTTTGGGTTCCGCTACTTGTACCACTAGAATCTCCTCCTCACTGACTGATACTCAAAACGATCCATGGGTATCTGAGGACGCTAAGAAAATTGAGCTCACTGATATAACTATCACCTCTGAATCAGCTCAAACTGTGCCAAGTACGGGTTCAACTTCGCCAAGCACACCAACTACAGGAGGAGATTCTAGTGGTACAAGTAGCGGAACCCAAACTGGTGCCGACACAAGCCAACCGCAACAACCGCCTGCACCGCAGAAGCCGAAATATGAAACTATCGGCAAGCCAACGGCAGAGCAAGATTCACAAAATCTAGGTGGTGTGAAAGTTAAACCTGCAGGAACTGACGGGGATGAAACCAAAGCATCCCGAGTGGATTACAAAGATGCGGCAACAGGGATGAATAGAGTGATTTGGTTCAAGAAAAATGCTCAAGGTCAATGGGAGTTAGATTCTTCTAAAGCCAATGAGCATAATGGTGGGGTTCAAGTATCGACAAATGGAACTGGTGATATCCGTCTTAACCAAACTAACGGCGAAGTAACCTTTGCACCAAAAGTGCTAAAAGATGGAACTAAAGTCACTATTACAGCATTCGATAGTCAAGGGCGAGCTCGTGATAATGCTACTGCAGATGCAGTCAAAGAACCGCAACCGACTACGCCGGATGCGCAAATTGACAAACAAAATGCAGGTGGTGCTTGGGTTCAACCAAAAGGTAACACTCTGAAATTTGTGTTAACTTACAAAAATGAGCAAGGTCAGAACCAGCTCTTGGAGTACCAAAATAAAGGCACCAAAGACAGCCCGAATTGGCAATTGGTTTCTGTTAATAACCAAACTACCAGCCAAGCACCAAATGGCGTGACTGTACAGTCAAGTACAGGTAAAGTCACCATTGCCCCATCAGCAGTGAAAGGAAATAGTGCTGTGACAATTGACTCTTATAACAATGAGGGTATTAAAACTCATGGAAATGAGACAGTAACCATTGCAGATAAGATCGATTACCAAGATGCACTTAATAAGCTAAATCAAATTAGCAATGACCTAGGTACTTGGTATAATGAAAGACGTTGGAATGTATTCGCCAGTACAAATCGTTATGATAATGGCTGGCTAAAATATAGACTTGGAGAGGATAATAGCGACTCTTGGGCAGCACAGTTATGGCGTAGAGGAGAAGGTGGTAACTCCAAACCACTTTATAAAAATGCGATTGCTGGCGATGCGCGTGGTAGAGAATGGGTATGTGGTAATACTGCTGATGTTGCCGTTATCCGTTCATCTCTAGGCTACATGAATGGAGACTCTGGTGATATTGACCAAATGAAGCTCAGCTTCAAAGACGGTAACGATATGCTACTCATCGGTAATGATATGGGAACCGGTTACGTTAATTATTCTGGTGGTCAACCACTACGTAAAATTAAAGTGGATATGAGCGCGGGTAATGACGTATTACTTGTAGGTCAAGATAACGAACACTACCATGTGATTCAACATAAAGCATCAGGTACCTTTGATATTGTTCACAGAAGCACTAATATTGGCAACGATTTCGTTCGTATCGATAAGATGAATAATGACGCTTGGTATGGTGGCCAAATGCGTAATGTAGAAGTGCATATGGGCGATGGCAATGATGCAATTCTATTGAAAGGTGTTGCAAATGCTGGTGCAGACACCTACGCATCTGCCGATAACATTGTTTATCTAGGTAACGGCGATAACCGTTTTATTGTTGCTGATGGTGATGGAGAGGCTTATAGCGTACGTAGTACCAATATCTATGGTGGAAATGGTGATGACCTTATTATAGGTCCAACCTTTGAAAAAGGCACCAATATCATGTTGGGTAGCGGACGTGATAAATTCATCACGAAGAGACTTGGAGATGCTCATATCCAAATGGGAGATGATAGCGACTATGTAGAAGTGAAAACAAGTATCTACGCAGGAGCAAAAGTCAATCTGGGTAGTGGTCACGATATCTTCGTACAAGGTGTATGGAAAAGCGAATCAGCAACCTCCATCGATGGTGGCAGCGGTATCGACCATTATATCGTAAATGGTGCTACGGGTTTTAACTACGCCCAAGCATCGACCGCTAACATTAAGGGCTTTGAGCGTATAGAACTTCGTAATAGAAGCGTCTTTAACGTTCGCATCAAGGACCTTGTTTCTGATAGTGGTTTAGAAGGTCCAGTTAAAATCTACTATAGTAATAAATATTCTACTAAAGTTGATTTAGGGGCAATTGATGACGATTATACGCAAATTAGCTCACGTGGAAGCGAAGGACTGAAAGACCCAAGTCTTGGTGATAGCAACTCTGTATGGATGAAATCTGGCTCTGTTGTGGACAATATTATGGGTAAAATATTACCTTTGATGTTTACTACCATAGCTCAGAAAGCAGTTCTGCGTATAAACATGAGGTTTGGATTCAACAAGGTATTATCGTAATCTAATATCTTTTGTCTAACCATCTAGCTTTGCCACTCACTTAGCACATGTAAATGTGCTAAGTGTCTCAAAATAGCATGCTAAACAAAATAAAAGCGGTCAGTTTGCAAGCCTTTTTTACATATCTCGTTATTTAAGAAACAGTTAATGGATAAAGATCTAATTTTGCCATTAACACCTGATCCAGATCTTCTTCTGGATTTTCTGTCGTGAGCAATTTATCCCCATAGAAAATCGAATTTGCCCCAGCCATAAAACATAAGGCTTGCATCGCTTCTGGCATATTGCCACGTCCTGCGGATAAACGAACGTAGCTTTTTGGCATCGTAATTCGAGCAACTGCAATGGTTCTAACAAACTCTGTCCAATCCAAATCTTCAGCATCAGCTAATGGCGTACCTTCTACTTTGACTAATTGATTGATCGGTACACTTTCAGGTTGTGGATCAAGGTTGGCAAGGCTTGCGATTAAGCCTGCTCGTTCTGGGCGAGTTTCATTCATTCCCACAATACCGCCACAGCAAACTTTTAAACCAGCATTACGCACTTTGCCGAGTGTGTCCATTCGATCATCGTGAGTGCGTGTATGGATAATTTTGTGATAGCTGTCAGGATCGGTATCGAGATTATGGTTGTAATAATCTAATCCAGCTTCTTTCAGATCTTCTGCCATACCTTCTTCCAACATACCAAAAGTACCGCAGGTTTCTAAACCGAGATCTTTTACCGCAGAAATAATTTTCGTGACCACTTCAATATCTTTTGGCTTAGGTCCACGCCACGCAGCGCCCATACAGAAACGGCTTGCTCCACGAGCTTTTGCAATGCGTGCCTTTTCGAGAATTTCTTCTACATCTAACATTGTTTGACGCTCAAGCCCTGTATTATAGCGGGCAGATTGTGGGCAATATTCGCAATCTTCAGGACAGCCACCTGTTTTAATCGAAAGTAAGGTAGAAAGTTGGATCTCTTGTGGATTAAAGTTTTCACGGTGAACTTGTGCTGCTTTAAATACCAGTTCCATAAATGGCATTGCAAAGAGTTCTTCCACTTGGCATTTTCGCCAATATTGTGCGGTAGGGTGTGGGGTGAGTTCACTTTTAGCTTTTAGGCGAAGGTTGAAGATGGTCATTTGTTCTCCGAAAATAATTCCTTTAACTTCTTTCCCCGTTTACGGGGGAAGTTGCCCGAAGGGCGGAAGGGGGAAGCGTTTAAATTTTACGATATTTCGTATGCTGTTTCACGGCTTTACGGATTTGTCGAGTACTGGTACGACGACGGGCTTTTGTTACATCAACCTTAGTTTCCGTTTCAGGCTTTAAGCCAACCAATTCACGCAAGTAGTTCACTTGTTCTAATCCCATCTCTTCCCAGCCACCACGAGGTAAACTTTTTTCAAGTTTGATATTGCCGTAACGAATACGAATCAAACGACTCACTTGAATCCCTTGTGATTCCCATAAACGACGAACTTCACGGTTACGTCCTTCGGTTAAGGTGACATCAAACCACTGGTTAATCCCTGTGCCGCCAACTGCTTTAATCTGCTTGAAATTAGCAGGGCCGTCTTCCAACTGCACACCTTTGCGTAAACGTTGTATCATTGCGTCATTCACTTCGCCAAATACACGCACAGAATATTCACGCTCAACCTCTCGACTTGGGTGCATTAAGCGGTTAGCCAGTTCGCCATCGGTGGTAAATAGTAGCAAGCCTGAAGTGTTAATATCCAAACGCCCCACCGCAATCCAACGAGAGCCTGTTAAACGTGGTAAGCGGTCGAATACCGTTGCTCTTCCTTCAGGATCAGAACGCGTACAGAGTTCGCCTTCAGGTTTGTAGTACATCAACACTCGGCAGATCTCTTTTTGAGTTGGAATTAGGTTAACTAAATTGCCGTCGATACGGATTTTGGTGCTCGAGCTAACCTGTACACGATCACCTAGTGTCGCAATTTTACCATCTACACTCACTCGCCCTGCCGCAATCACTTCTTCAATTTCACGGCGAGAGCCTTGTCCTGCACGAGCTAGAATTTTTTGTAGTTTTTCACCGACGATTTTGTCGTTTGCTTTATTTTCCGTTTCAATGGAAGCGGTTGGTTTCGGCGATTTTTTTACAAGTGGTTTACGATTTTGGGTTTCTTGGCGTGTATTACGCTGAGTCGGTTTTTGCAACGTTTTTGCAGAATCTGACCGCTTGGTTGCAGTTGGTTTACGAAATGTCGTCATTTAAGTTCCTTATTTGTCGCTTTCACAAGCGTCGGGGTGTTATTTACTATACTTCCCCCGCTTGAGGGGGAAGATGCCCGAAGGGCGGAAGGGGGGAGTATAATCCCTCTCCCTCCAAAAATCCTTCGGATTTTCTCCACCCTCTCCCGCAAGCGGGAGAGGGATATTATGCTTCAAAAGGTGTCGGATCGCCCGAACCCACTCGAATAATTTCAGGGCTATCTTGAGTTAAATCGATCACTGTTGTCGGTGATTGCCCTAAGTAACCACCGTGAATAATTAAATCAACGTGATGTTCTAAATGCTCTCGAATTTCATCAGGATCCGATTGGGTAATTGCTTCATTTGGTAATATTAATGAACACGAGAGAATCGGTTCACCCAAAGCAGAAATCAGTGCCAAAGCAATTACATTATTTGGCACACGAATACCAATCGTCTTACGTTTAGTCATTAAACGACGAGGCACATCTTTAGTCGCTGGCAGAATAAAGGTATAAGGATTTGGCACATTATTTTTAATCAAGCGGTAAGATTGATTTGTCACTAGTGCATAAGTCGAAAGCTCTGATAAATCGCTACATACGAGCGTAAAGTTGTGATTTTCAGGTAAACGACGGATTGCCACAATTCTGTCCATTGCGTGCTTATCGCCAATCGCACAACCTAAGGCGTAACCAGAATCTGTCGGATAGACAATCACACCACCATTTTTGATGATTTCCACTGCTTGATTAATTAAGCGTTGTTGTGGATTTTCGGGGTGAATATAGAAAAATTGGCTCATACTCTTCCTTTAGGTTGTCAAAATTGGCGAGATTATACGCTTTTTAGCTAAGAAGCGGTAAGATTTTATCAAAATTCTGATAATTACAATGCAAAAATGTGGGAGTCAGACTGCTAACAAACTATATATTAAACAGATTTAATATTGTAGGGTGGGTTTTAACCCACCAATAAAATCAATATGTTACGGTTATATGGTGGGTCAAGACCCACCCTACAAGCTACTTTGTCAATAACCTGGAGTGCATTTTGCGCTTCCGTGTTTTTGTAAAATATATTTTAGCGGTAATGAATTTTTAACAATTTGAATGTGATCACAGTTTATTTTGAGTGACTCTTATAAAATCTGAACGTCATTTCATATAGGAGGCAATTATGGCTGACTCGCGTTATGCTTCGTTAAAAAAACTGACTAAATATCCTCTAGCATTAGCCAGAAAACGTAGGGTGCTTTTCTTTCTATTCTCGCTTGTTTTTGCTTTTTTTATGGCACATCTTCTTTCAGATCCATTATTTACCCCAACTCAAAGAAATGTGATGTTTTTACTCTTTTTTGCGATTTGTTTATGGGTAACGGAAGCTATTCCACCGTTTTCAGTAGGTATTTTAATCATCGGTTTTCTCGTGTTAATTATGGGAAGGCACGATGCACAAAATGCAATGAAATATCTACAAACCTGGTCGGATAGTGTTATTTGGCTCTTTCTAGGTGGTTTTTTCCTTGCGGAAGCAATGAAAAAAACAGCGTTAGATACGTTATTGTTGAAACATTTATTACCTAAATTTGGTACAGACCCTCGTTATGTACTTTGGGGATTAATGTTGATTACTGCACTAATGTCAATGTTTATGAGCAATACAGCTACAACAGCGATGATGATTGCGACGATTAGTCCTATTTTTGCGACCCTAGACAAAAAAGCTAATCTATCTAGAGCATTACTACTAGGCATTCCAGCTGCTGCTTCTATCTATTGGTGGAATGGGAACTATCATTGGCTCTCCACCGAATGCGATTGCATTTAGTACAGGGCTAATTCAACAATCCGAATTTAGATTAGGGGGAATAGTTATTGGTTTATTAGGTCCTGCTTTGAGCATTATATGGGGCTGGTTTATTATTGAGTTGCTTTACTAATCAATAGAAAAAAACTAAAAAGGCAGTCGCTAAAATAGGAATGATAATTTAGTAACTGCATATTTTATTTCTGATGACTAATTTTTCACAGTATCTAGAATAATGTTTTGTAATTGCTGCAGCCCATTTAACCTTGTACTTGTTAAGTGGCGAGTTATTTGCAAATCATCAAAAAGTGTTTGAATTTCAAATAATTGCAATGCTTCAGCTGATTTTTCCGTAACAAAAGCAATCAACACCACTAACAATCCTTGCATTAAACGAGCGTCGCTATAACCTTGTACTTGACGTGGCTCAAGCTGAAAATTAAACCATAAACGGCTTTCACAACCGTGAATTTCTTGCCACTGTTCAAGCTGTTGTTCGGTTGGTTTGGGTAATTGACGGCTTAGTTGAATTAACAAGCGGTATCTTTCTTCCCAAGATTTGCAAAGGGCAAACTGGGCATTGATTTCATCAAATGTCATAAAATCCCTATCCAAGTATCGGTAATAAAAGAGCTATATCATACTGCGATTTTTTGTTAAAATCCCCCGATTTTTACCAATTTGTAATGAGGAACACAAAATGGCTGTAATCCCTATGGTCGTTGAGCAAAGCTCAAAAGGCGAACGTGCCTATGATATTTATTCCCGTCTGTTGAAAGAACGTATTATTTTCTTAAATGGCGGTGTTGAAGATGAAATGGCGAAATTAATTATTGCTCAAATGCTCTTTTTAGAAGCAGAAGATCCTGAAAAAGATATTTATCTTTATATTAATTCGCCAGGTGGTGTCGTTACCGCTGGTTTAGCGATTTACGATACGATGAACTTTATTAAACCCGATGTATCTACGTTGTGTATGGGGCAAGCCTGTTCAATGGGAGCATTTTTATTATCCGCAGGGGCAAAAGGTAAGCGTTTTGCATTACCTAACTCTCGTGTGATGATCCACCAACCTTTAGGCGGTTATCGTGGGCAAGCGACGGATATTCAAATTCACGCACAAGAGATTTTAAAACTGAAAGAGATGCTGACACGCAAAATGGCAGAACATTGTTCACAGCCTTTTGAGAAGGTGGCTCAAGATACGGAACGTGATAATTTTATGTCTGCGGAAGAAGCGAAAGCCTACGGTTTAATTGATGACGTTGTAACAAAGAGATAGTGAATAATGGCAAATTTTGAGAAAGAACCACATTGTAGTTTTTGTGGAAAGCGTCGTAATGAAGTCGATGCATTAATTGAAGGCACAGAAGGACATATTTGTAACGAATGTATTGAAGAGTCTTATGCATTAATTAATGGAACTGATGAGCTATTGATTGATGCAAATGAGGCTGAGAGCCAAGATGTATTAGGTAATGTGCCTACTCCACATGAAATTCACGCACATTTAGATGATTATGTGATCGGGCAAGAACACGCTAAAAAGGTGTTGTCGGTTGCGGTTTATAACCACTACAAACGCTTACGCAATGCACTTTCTGACAATAAAGAGAGTGAAGGCGTTGAGTTGGGTAAAAGTAACATTTTGCTTATCGGCCCGACAGGAAGTGGTAAAACATTGTTAGCAGAAACCTTGGCACGCCGTTTAAATGTGCCTTTTGTTGTGGCTGATGCAACAACGCTGACGCAAGCAGGCTATGTGGGTGAAGATGTTGAAAATGTGATCCAAAAATTGCTGATGAAGTGTGATTTTGATAAAGATCAGGCTGAACGTGGCATTATTTTTATTGATGAAATCGACAAAATTACCCGTAAATCAGAAAATCCATCATTGACCCGTGATGTATCAGGTGAAGGGGTTCAGCAGGCGTTACTTAAATTGATTGAAGGTACTATCGCGAATATCAATCCACAAGGTGGACGCAAACACCCGAAACAAGAAACAATCCCAGTTGATACCTCTAAAATTCTCTTTATCTGTGGCGGTGCATTTGCTGGGCTAGATAAAATTGTCGAAGCTCGAACGAATACACAAGGTGGAATTGGCTTTAAAGCAGAATTGAAAAAAGATAAAGATCGTCAAGCACTCACTGAATTATTCAAACAAGTTGAACCTGAAGATTTGGTAAAATTTGGTTTAATTCCAGAGCTAATCGGGCGTTTGCCTGTTATCACACCGCTTGAAGAACTTGATGAGAAAGCACTTATTAACATTTTGACAGAACCGAAAAATGCGATTATCAAGCAGTATCAAGCCTTGTTCAAAATGGAAAGTGTGGAATTAAAATTCACCAAAGATGCTTTAGTGGCGATTGCTCAAAAAGCGATTTCTCGTAAAACAGGGGCAAGGGGGCTACGTTCAATCGTGGAAAACTTGCTACTTGACACTATGTATGATTTACCGTCCTTGAAAGCAAGTAAAGTGACAGTAGGTAAAAACTGTGTTGAGAAAGGTGAAAAGCCGAAGGTGGAGTAACTTAATTGATATTCTCCCCGTCCTAAGGGCGGGGATTTTTACTAGAAACTTTTCCATTACTGAATCAAGTTAACTAATTTGGTATAACCGAACACAAAATTTGGTAATAAACTTCTCCACATTTACCTAAGTCATTCACATTCACACATTCATTCACTTTATGAATGGTTTGGTTGATTGGACCGAACTCAACCACTTCTGCGCCCATTAAGGCAATAAAACGCCCGTCTGATGTGCCACCACCAGTGTCTAATTTAGGTGTAATTTGTGTCACCTTTTCGACCGCTTGTATCGTGGCTTGCACCAGTTTTCCGTTGCCTGCTAAAAACGGTTTTCCCGACAAATTCCATTCAATTCGATGCTTTAAACCGTATTTTCGCAACATTTCGGCAACTTTGGTTTTGATGATTTCATCATTTACTTCGGTGCAATAACGTAAATTGAACTGCACATAAAGCTCGCCTGGGATCACGTTATTACTGCCCGTGCCAGCTTTGATATTGGCAATTTGCAGGCTTGTCGGTGGGAAAAATTCGTTGCCGTTATCCCATTGGTAAGTGGTCAGTTCGCTCAAAAATGGTAAAGCTGTATGAACGGGGTTTTCGGCTAAATGGGGATAGGCGACGTGTCCTTGAATGCCTTCAATATAAAGGTTGGCGGTAATCGAGCCACGGCGACCGTTTTTCACCACATCTCCTAACTGTTTGGTGCTGGATGGCTCACCCACTACACAATAGTGGATCGGTTCTTGGCGTTGCATTAAGGTTTCCACCACTTTCACTGTGCCGTCTTTGGCAGCAGCTTCTTCGTCAGAAGTGATAAGCAAGGCAATTTTGCCCTGATGGTTCGGGTTGTTTTTCACAAAGGTTTCACAAGCGATCACCATTGCCGCTAAAGAACCTTTCATATCCGCCGCTCCACGCCCGTAAAGCATATCATCGACAATTTCAGCGGAAAACGGCGGATAAGTCCATTGGCTTTCATCGCCCTCAGGGACAACGTCAGTATGTCCTGCAAAGGCAAGGCAAGGTTCGCCTTCGCCGTGGGTTGCCCATAAATTTAAGGTGTCGCCAAAAGGCAACCATTCCAGCTTAAATCCGACCGCTTGTAGTCGTTCAGCAATCAGTTGTTGGCAGCCTTCATCATTCGGGCTGATAGATTTACGTTGGATAAGAGATCGACTAAGAGAGATAATTTGATTTTGCATTTTATTTCACTGTATTTGCTAAATTATTGAAACCTTACAACAGGTATATGCCTATTTTTCTTTATGAAGAAAATTAAGAGGATTCAAATTTTAGCAATAATCCCCCACAAAGTCGAAAGGCTAATAAAGGGAATAAAAGGCAATCGGGTAAGTTTTTGCTTGGTGAATAAAAAATAGATGGCGTAAAACGTTAAACCAAATAAGGACGCATAAAGCAGCAATAAAATCATCTCATCAAGGGTAAACAAAGGGGATAATGCAATAAAGAGAAGAATATCCCCTAAGCCTAAGCTCTCTTTTTTGTAGATTAACTGGCTAAGTAGTGAAAATAAGCTAAAAAAGAGAATGGTGATAAAAAGCGAAAAAATATGGGAATTTAGCTCAAGGGAATGGTAAAAAAGCAGTTGCCATAATGCTAAGACAAAAATAATTAAAACATAGCGAATATCCGTTAAATAATATAAATAGTCCAATAAAGATAAATAAATTAGACAGATAAGAATAAAAATAAGCGGTAAGTTTATATCGTAAAATATCCAAACTATAACAGGAAATAAAATATAAAAGCTGTAGGATAAAAATGTAAATTTAGGCTGTAAAGTGGATTTATGAATAAAATCCGCCAAACTTAAAGGCGATTGGACTAATAAATGGTAATCCTGATAAGTTTGCTGATTAATTCGTGTTGGAAAATATTGCATTTCTTTTTGAAACCAATAAGCAAGTAAAATCGACAATAAAAATAACATCATTCTATCATTGCTCCCATATCAAAAATCGGCAAATATAACCCGACTAAAATAGTCCCTACAATAATTCCCATTAACACCATTAACATCGGCTCTAATAATTGGGAAAGTATATCAATTTGATAATCTAACCGCTGTTGATAACCGTCGCTGATTTGTTGCAACATTGGCGATAATTTTCCGCTCTGCTCGCCAATGGCAATCATCTGTAACATATCCGTAGGAAAGAGTTTTGGATCTAAACTGTCGGCTAAACGATGGCCTTGTTTTAAATAAGTTAGTGTAGTTGCTAGAGAACGTTGTAATAAAATATCATCACTTTTATTGGCTAAAAAGGAATGAAGTACAGTATCTAAACGAATATGTGAAGCCAGCATTAAACTGCTATTTTGACAAAAAAAGATAATGCGTGAATACTGGATAATGCCTTTTAAAATAGGAATATGGCTTAATATAATAAACTTTAGGCGTTTAATAAGATCTGTTTTTTTATTTAAAATATGAATTAAAAGAAAACATAACACACATAAGATAATTAGCGTTAAAATAGAGTGTTGTAGAAAATTGGATAGGCTAAAGAGTATTTCGGTAATTAGGGGTAATGATTTTCCTTTTGATCCATAAAGTTCTGCAAATTGTGGCACAATAAAAAGCAATAATAAAATAGAGAGTGTGATTGAAATAGCTAAAATAAATACGGGATAAAAGAGAATTTTTTTAATTTTCTTGGTTAGTTTTTCCGATTTTTCACGGCGTTGTGCAATATTGGTTAAAATCAGCCCTAAATTACCGCTTGTTTCTGCCATTTTAATTAATTGGATCTCTTGTGGATTGATATATTTCCCCTGTTTTTCAAAGGCAACGGATAGGGCAAAGCCAGCTTCAATCAAGCGGATTGTCTCTTGTTGCCAACGGTAAAAGGTGCGATTTTGGCAAGTTTCCAGCAACATTACCAAACTCTGTTTTAGGGGGATTTTGGCTTGAATTAATAATGCCAACTGTTGCATAAATTGATTAATTTCTTCCTTTTTCGGTGCCGTCGGCAAGGCAAAATGTCGGCTAATGCGTAACTGGCTATAGCCTTTTTGTTGCAAGCGTTTTTCTAGCATTTCTCTGCTTTCGGCAAGCTGTCGCCCTGTTTGCTTTTGTCCAAAGCGGTTGCGTCCTTTCCATTGAAATTCATAAATGTTATTCATCGCCTAATACCCTATCCACTTCGATTTCGTTGGTTAGTTGTTGTTCAATTTTTTGTTTAGCACTCTCTCGTAAGCTGGAAAAATCTAAGTAAGCGGTCTGTTTATCGAATTTTTTCGCAGTTCTGCTTAAGCATTGGTAAATCCCGATCCGCCCTTTATAGCCTTGATAGCACTCATCACAGCCTGTGCCACAACACTTTTTGCAGAGCTTACGCACAAGGCGTTGTGCAATGACTAACAGTAGTGAATTTTGGATTTCATACTCTTGAATACCCAGTTGTAACAAACGTTCAACCGCTAATAGTGCGTCATTGGTATGCAGGGTTGAAAGGACTAAATGCCCCGTCTGGCTTGCTCTTAATGCCATTTTTGCACTCTCTTCATCTCGAATTTCACCTAGCATAATGATGTCGGGATCTTGGCGTAGAAAGGTGCGTAATAGCTGGCTAAAATCAAGGTTAATACTTTGATTGACTTGGGTTTGAATTAAGCCGTCAATCTCAATTTCCACGGGATCTTCGGCGGTGAGAATATGTTTATCCATTTGGTTGAGATAGTTTAAGGCGCTGTAAAGGGTGATACTTTTGCCACTGCCCGTTGGTCCTGTCACTAAAATCAGCCCTTGCGGTTGTTTCAAGGCGTTGAGTAGTGTGGTCTGCTGTTGTGGATTAAAGCCAAGTTGCAGAAAATCAAAACTGGTTGGTTTGTTTTTTTGTAGGCGCAATACCAGTTTTTCGCCGTAGATCGTCGGCAGGCTAGATACCCGAAAATCAAGGGTGTCCGCCAAGGCGGTGGTAAAGCTAAATTGCCCATCTTGTGGCTGGCGTAATTCACTAATATCTAGCTTCGCCAGCAGTTTTATCCGTGAAATAAGTCGGCTTGCCAGTTGAATAGACAGGCTTTTATACAGGTGCAAAACACCGTCAATGCGTAGGCGAATAATCAATTTTTGCTTGCGTGGTTCAATATGAATGTCGGACGCATTTTGGGCTAAACAGAATTTAAAAAGATTATCGAGCAGTTGAATAATCGGATCGCTTAAGTTGAGCTGTTCTTGCTCTTGTTCTGCGAAAGCCAGTTCGCTCTCTTCATAAAAGGGCTGTTGCTCAGGCGAGAGTGCGTTAAGCAAGTATTTAAGTTCATCAGAAGCAATCACTACAGGCTCAATCTGCTTATGGGTCATAAAAGCAAAGATTTCGCAAGCGGTGAGATTGTTTTCATCATCAACGGCAAGCCATAATTTATGCTCAGTTTCTTGCACAGGAACGGCAAGATAACGCAATAACAGCTCTTTTTCTTCGCAATTTTGTTGCCAACGGCTAGGCGATATATCAAAAATGCGTTCGGTTTGTTGTTCGCAGACGGTGTATTGGGACATAGTAGATCCTTTGGTTAAGTTATTTTCATATTTTATTTAATGGAAAACTTTGTAATTCTCTCTCATCTTTTGGGTTTATTTTTTAGCAATGCCTCCATTATTTTTGTATACCCCCATCTTCCTCGCAGACCCCCATCCCCCTCGCTACGCTCGGGGACTTCCCCCGCAAGTGGGAGAAGATTTAAAATAAATCTTTTCTCCATAAACTCTTCCCCACAAATTCTTCCCCCATTTATGGGGGAAGTCCCCGAGCGCAGCGAGGGGGATGGGGGCAGTACAACCCAAAGACATCATTTACATACTTCCCCCACTCAGGGGAGAAGTATTTTTGATTATTGCCCACAGAAATTCGCAGGGAATAAACTGGTGTCAGAACCTCGACAGCTTGTTGCCCAAGTAATGTTGTTATTGGCAAATTTCGGGGTCATTGTGTAGCCGTAGCCATCAATGCTGCTTTTGCCTTCTACGGTGATTGTCCCCGAAGCGACGGAAATAGATTTAAGATATTTCGCATCGGCAACATCGGTTTTATCCGCTTGAACGCCATTTTTACCTGAACTACATTCCGAGATTTTTTTATCCCCTACGTTATAAATACAAATTTCCACATCGGATTTATAAGATGCAGAAGCACTTAATAACTCAGAGAGTGCAGCCTTTTGGGTGTAACTGGTGTAAGACGGGATTGCAATCGTGGCTAAAATAGCAATGATGGCGATCACGATCATCAACTCAATTAAGGTAAAGGCTTTTGCAAGCGGTCGAATTAACCTGATTTTTTTCATAAATTGTCCTTCTAAAATGAATGCGTAGAATTTACGCCTTATTTACTCTGCCACTTTTTATAAAAAATGCGATGAGCAACATTTATTTTTTCGACGTAGATCGAAAAAATCGTTTTTTCTTCCTGTTCATTTACACAGTGTTTTTGCTAAAATAGGGCAATTTTTTGATTTGAGAGTGAAAGATAAAATGGCAAAAGCACCAAAAACTGCGTATGTATGTAATGATTGTGGCGCGGAATATGCTCGTTGGATGGGACAGTGTAAGGCGTGTTTAGCGTGGAACACCATTAGCGAAGTCCGTCTGATTTCGGCAAAAGAGAGCAAAAGTGATCGCTTGAGTGGCTATGCAGGGGAAACGACAGGCAAAATTCAGCGGCTGTCTGAAATTGATTTGCAGGAAGTGCCTCGTTTTAGCAGTGGTTTTTATGAGCTAGATCGTGTGCTGGGGGGCGGTATTGTACCTGGTAGTGCTATTTTGATCGGCGGACACCCCGGCGCAGGGAAAAGTACCTTGCTCTTGCAGGTAATGTGCGGTTTATCGCAAAGTGTGCCGACCCTTTATGTGACGGGGGAAGAGTCGCTACAACAGGTGGCAATGCGTGCTAACCGCTTGGGCTTGCCGACGGACAATCTAAAAATGTTATCTGAAACCTCAGTCGAACATATTTGTAACCTTGCCGATCAGGAAAAACCCAAACTGATGGTGATTGACTCTATTCAAGTAATGCACCTTGCGGATATTCAATCTTCCCCTGGCAGTGTGGCTCAAGTGCGTGAATGTGCGGCATTTTTGACACGTTATGCCAAAACACGTCAAGTGGCGATTATTATGGTCGGCCACGTTACCAAAGATGGAACTTTAGCAGGCCCTAAAGTGCTAGAACACGCCATTGACGCTTCGTTGTTATTGGAAGGGGAGGCGGACTCGCGTTATCGCACCTTACGCAGTCAGAAAAACCGTTTCGGAGCAGTGAACGAACTCGGCGTATTTGCAATGACAGAACAAGGCTTAAAAGAAGTGAAGAACCCTTCGGCGATCTTCTTAAGCCGTAGCGAAGAACAGACTTCAGGCAGTTCGGTGATGGTATTATGGGAAGGCACTCGTCCGTTGTTGGTAGAAATTCAAGCATTGGTCGATCACTCAATGCTTGCCAACCCTCGCCGTGTTGCGGTGGGGCTAGAACAGAACCGCTTATCACTGTTGCTTGCGGTGTTACATCGACACGGTGGCTTGCAAATGTCTGACCAAGATGTGTTTGTGAATGTGGTCGGCGGTGTAAAAGTCACTGAAACCAGTGCCGACTTAGCTCTATTGCTGGCACTCATTTCTAGCTTCCGCAATCGTCCGTTACCGCAAGATTTGGTGGTCTTTGGCGAAGTTGGTTTAGCAGGGGAAATTCGCCCTGTGCCAAGCGGACAAGAGCGAATTAGTGAAGCGGCAAAACACGGCTTTAAGCGTGCGATCATTCCTCACGGCAACGCCCCGAAAAAAGCGATTAAGGGAATGGAAGTCTTTACCGTGAAGAAATTAAGTGATGCGTTGGATATTGTGAATGATCTATAAGCATTAGGAAAATGATAGGAGCTATAATTAAACTCCTATATGTTCTCCCATTCTATGCTTCAGACAATAGTGATGCTATCAAGAACTGATAGCGTTCTGCCTGCACCGCTTGTTTTAAACGCTCTGCGATTAAAATACTTTTGAGTTCTGATAATGCTACTTGGAAATCATCATTTACAATCACATAATCAAATTCATTGTAGTGGCTCATTTCAGAAACCGCTTCACTCATTCGTTTTGCAATGGTTTCTGCCGAATCTTGCCCACGACCAATTAAACGTTTTTCTAATTCTACTTTTGACGGTGGCAGAATGAAAATGGTTTTGACATTTGGCACTTTTGCACGAATTTGCCTTGCACCTTGCCAATCAATATCGAGGAATACATCAATGCCTTGTTCAAGGCTACGTTCAATCATCGGCAATGATGTGCCGTAATAGTTACCAAAAACTTCCGCCGATTCTAAGAAATGTCCTTGTTCAATCAGGCGTTTAAATTCCTCGTGTTGCGTGAAGTAATAATGTACGCCGTGTTCTTCACCTGGACGTGGATTGCGTGTGGTGTGGGAAATGGAAAGTTGTACTTGTGAACGGGGAAGATCAGCAAGTAACGCATTGATTAATGATGATTTTCCTGCACCGCTTGGGGCTGAGATGATATATAAATTTCCTAAGCTCATAATTTATTTAGAGTTGTTCTCACAATGGTCTTGAATGTAGGGACACACTGCGTGTGTCCGTTGTTCATTCTTTTAACGAACACGTTGCATGTATCCATTATTCATTCAGCGGACACACGCAGTGTGTCCCTACGATTATTCATTCGTTTAGCGAACACGTTGTGTGTGTCCGTTATTCATTGATGTAAATGATAGAGTAAAAAATTAAGGACGCAAAAGCGTCCCTAACACTGAATTTTATTTTTTTGCGAGTGGTGGAACAAAGGTAATACCTAAATCCCAAGGTTGCTCAATCCACGTTTCTTGTGGAATATCAACCACATAATCATCTACTAACTCTGCGCCCATTGGTTTAGCAAACACGGTGACAAATTTTGCATTCGGGTACATTTCACGAATAGCACGAGCGGTATTCCCTGTATCCACTAAATCATCAACAACGATAAAACCTTCACCACCATTTGCAACTTGTGCAGCGTGTAATACTTTTAATTCACCTTGATGATCGTGGTCATAACTTGCGATACACACCGTTTCGACGTGGCGAATACTTAATTCACGAGCCAATACTGCAGCAGGGAATAAACCACCACGACTGACGGCAATAATGCCTTTCCATTGTGATGCAGGTAAAAGACGTTCAGCTAATTTGCGTGCGTGCATATGAAACATATCCCACGTCACAACATATTTTTCATTTGTGTATTTCTCACTCATAAGTTCACCTAAAAAAAGCGGTGGCGATGCCACCGAATAAAAAAATTGCGAAATGATAACCCGAAAACAACTTTCGTGCTATCATTTCAAGGCAAATTTTACAATAAACGTATTTATCCGAATGAATTTTGCAAAATTTTACAGGAAACTCACCGCTATCATCTTTATAGGAAACCGATATGTCAGAAATTCAAACACTTAAACCTCACTTATTATGGAAATGGTTTGATCAAATCTGTGCCATTCCACACCCGTCTTACCACGAAGAAGAAATCGCTCAGTTTATTGTGAACTGGGCAAAGCAAAAACAGCTTTTTGTAGAACGTGATGAAGCTGGCAACGTTTTAATTCGCAAACCTGCGACAAAAGGAATGGAAGATCGTAAAACAGTGGCATTGCAAGCACATTTAGATATGGTGCCACAAGCAAATGAAGGAACATTGCACGATTTCAAAAAAGATCCTATTCAACCTTATATTGACGGAGAATGGGTCAAAGCAAAAGGCACGACACTTGGGGCGGATAATGGGATCGGTTTAGCCTCTTGTTTGGCGGTGTTAGACGCTGATGATCTTATTCACCCTGAAATTGAAGCCTTGCTCACAATGACAGAAGAGGCTGGTATGGAAGGGGTTTTAGGCTTACGTCCAAATTGGCTAAAAGCGGACATTTTGATTAATACGGATACCGAAGATAACGGTGAAATTTACATTGGTTGTGCAGGTGGCGAAGATGCAACATTAACCTTGCCTGTGAACTATGAACAAAATCCGTTTGATACCACGTTACAGATAAGCCTAAAAGGCTTAAATGGCGGACATTCAGGCTGTGACATTCATACAACAAGAGCTAATGCCATTAAACTAATGGCTCGTACATTGGCTGAGTTAAAAGCGCATTTTGATTTTCAAATCGGTGCAATCCGTGGTGGCTCTGTGCGTAACGCAATTCCTCGAGAAGCGGTCGTTTCCATTGGATTTAATGCAAAAGATCAAGACAATCTCACCACTTATTTACGTCAGTTTGAACAAGCCTTACAACGTGAGCTAGCTTTTGCTGAACCTAATTTACATTTCATTGTGGAAAATGTTGCCAAACCGTCACAGATTTTCGCTAAAGAGAGCAGTGCGAAAGTCATTCAATTCCTCAACGTACTACCAAACGGCGTAATTCGCAACAGCGATGTGGTCGAAAATGTGGTGGAAACTTCATTGAGCATTGGCATTTTAACTAGCGATGAACAAGGGGTAAAAGCGAATATTTTAGTGCGTTCATTAATTGAAAACGGCAAAGCCGATGTACGTTCTCGTTTAACTTCATTAGCAGAACTGGTGGGTGCAACAGCCACTTTCTCTGGCGGTTATCCAGGTTGGGAACCAGACCCGACATCCGCCATTACACCACTTACCAAAGCGATTTATGATGAAATACTGGGCTATGAAGCTCAAATTAAAGTAATTCACGCAGGCTTAGAATGTGGCTTGATTAAGAAAGTCTATCCAAACATTGACGTGGTTTCCATTGGCCCAACAATCCGTAATGCTCACTCACCAGATGAGAAAGTGCATATCCCAGCCGTACAAATTTATTGGGAATTATTGACGAGAATATTGGGGCAGGTGCCAAACAAGTAAGGAGGTATTTTCTTCCCATCCAAAAGGATGGGAAGAAGTCTACTTAATTAAAGCGTTTTAAATTTAATTTTTTAATTAAAAAATTAAGTACTAGACCATAGAGCGGTAAAAAGAGCAACAGACTGACAAACAATTTGAATGCATAATCAACTGCTCCAATAGTAAACCAGTGTTCCGCCATATATTCATCACTACTTTTATAGAATGCTACTGCAAAGAACACAAATGTATCAATCAGACTACCAAAAATCGTTGAACTTGCAGGGGCAAGCCACCACGTTTTGCCTTGACGCAAGCGGTTAAAGACAAAAATATCCATTAATTGACCGACTACATAACCTGCAAAGCTTGCTAACGCAATACGGAAAACAAACAGATTAAACTCCGCTAATGTTGCAATTCCCTGAAATTGTCCCTCAAAGAAAATCACCGAAATCACATAGCTAACGATTAATGCAGGCAACATTACCGCTAAAATAATTTTTCTAGCAAGTGACGCACCAAATACACGAACCGTTAAATCCGTTGCTAAAAAGATAAAGGGAAAGGTAAAAGTCCCCCAAGTTGTTGGGATCGATGTTTGAGTAAAAGGGATTGGAATTTCAAACGCAATCTGTACTAAATAGTTACTGATTGTGATGATAAATATGTGAAAAAGAGAAAGTAATAGCAACGAGCGACGCTTCTGCTCGTCAGAAAAGTAATCAAATACGTTCATATTGTTCCTTTTTATATAAGTTTGGTGGTTTGGGGTGAGGGAACCCAAGTGAAAAAAGAGGGCGAATGATACGCCTTAAGAAGAAAAGATCAAGTAAATTTACGATGATCTATTTAAGAATTGGAATTTTTGGTTCTTAATAACAAGCGGTGAAAAACTGCAAATTTTTGCAATGATTTCACCGCTTACACAGCCTATTTAGTCAAGAGATCCAAAGCCTCTTGATACTTCGCCACCGTTTTTTCAATCACATCAGCAGGCTCACTAGGGGCTGGAGCCTGTTTGTTCCAACCATTCTGCTCTAACCAATCACGAATAAACTGTTTATCAAAAGACGGGGGATTACTTCCTTCTTGATAGGTTTCAACTGACCAAAAACGACTAGAGTCAGGGGTCAAAACTTCGTCCATCAATGTTAATACGCCATTTTCATCTAAACCAAATTCAAATTTAGTATCACAAATAATGATCCCTTTAGTTAAAGCATAATCTGCCGCTTCTTTATAAAGTGCTATAGCTGCATCTCGTACTTTTGCCGCTAGCTCTACCCCAATCTGACGCTCGCATTCAGCATAGCTGATATTAATATCGTGGTCACCAACTTCCGCTTTACTTGAAGGGGTAAAAATTGGCTCAGGTAACTTGCTTGCTTCAACCAAACCTTCGGGCAATGCCAAACCGCAAATAGTCCCTGTTTTTTGATAATCTTTTAAACCACTACCCGTCAAATAGCCACGCACAATAGATTCAATTTTTACTGGAACTAACCGCTTACAAACAACAGCACGATGTTGAATAGCTTCTGCTTCTGCTCGTGGTAGCACGTCAAAAACAGAATCTCCCGTAAAATGGTTCGGCATAATACGGGCTAATTTATTGAACTAAAAATTAGAAATTTGTGTCAGGATTTCCCCTTTACGAGGGATTGGATCATCTAAGATGACATCAAAAGCAGACAAGCGGTCGGTTGCGATTATTAACATACGTTTATCATCAATTTCGTAGAGATCACGAACTTTACCAGAATAGATTTTTTTAGGCTGATTTGCATAACAAAGTTCCAATATCTAAACAAAGAATGGAATAATTATATCGACTTACGCAAACGTTTGTGATGAGAAAAAATAAATTTTTCGATCTCTGTCGAAAAATTAAAAGAATCCAATTGCAGCAATCACAAAATTTTTTTAATTTATGACAACTTTATATTTACAAATGGAGTACGCAATGTCTCTCACCTATTTATTTGAACACAGTCGGCTATTACTCGTTATTGCTAGCGCCATACTCATCTTTGCTTTTGGAATAACCATATCTAATAGCCGGAAAAGAACGACATTATCTAGGAGAGCTACTATTGATACTCCGATATTCCCAAAAGGCTTTACACATAGTTCCAATTTAGCAATAGTTGCTAAGTCCAGTTACCATAAAGTCCCATTAATGAACAAAAGTGAACATCGTTTATTCTATCTTTTATTAAATTACCTAAAATCACACAACCTTGATTCACATTTTCTTCTATTTTCTCAAGTCGCCATGGGGGAGTTTATCAAAGCGGAACAGGATGAAGCCTATGCAAAAATTAATCACAAAAGGGTCGATTTTCTTATCACAGATAAACAAAGCAATCCCATTGCAGTCATCGAATATCAAGGGCACGCTCATTATCAACATAATGCAGCGGAAAGAGATGCAATAAAAAGGGAGGCTTGTCGCAAAGCTAATATCGCATTTATAGAAATCACGCCAAACTATAATCAAGTTGAATTTAATATTATCTTAAAGATATTGCAAAGATTTTCTAAATAGAAAGGAAAAAGAGTAAATAATGGAATAGAAAAAACTTTTTATCTAGAAAAGAAGATGGATGATAGATGTAGGTTTTATCATGGAGCGGGAAACGAGGCTCGAACTCGCGACCCCGACCTTGGCAAGGTCGTGCTCTACCAACTGAGCTATTCCCGCAAATATGATGAATAAAAATGGTGCCCGAGGCCAGACTTGAACTGGCACGCCTCGAAAGGCGAGGGATTTTAAATCCCTTGCGTCTACCGATTCCGCCACTCGGGCACAACGAAAAAATGGAGCGGGAAACGAGGCTCGAACTCGCGACCCCGACCTTGGCAAGGTCGTGCTCTACCAACTGAGCTATTCCCGCAAATATGATGAATAAAAATGGTGCCCGAGGCCAGACTTGAACTGGCACGCCCCGAAAGGCGAGGGATTTTAAATCCCTTGCGTCTACCGATTCCGCCACTCGGGCACAACGAAAAAATGGAGCGGGAAACGAGGCTCGAACTCGCGACCCCGACCTTGGCAAGGTCGTGCTCTACCAACTGAGCTATTCCCGCAGCATTGCTTAACACAACATATTCGTTGCGGCGTATTTTAGAGATTTTTATATGCTTGTCAAACACAAATCAGCGATTTTCTATTGTTCGCTGATTTTTTAGGAAATTATTGCACACTTTTTCAAATATTCTACCTTCCAATCATTTATATAAAGAGAAATAATAAAGTCTGAAGATAGCAAAAATTTTTCCAACTACACAGAAAACGGATACTGAATACTCGGATGATATTCGTAGCCCTCAACTTCAAAATCCGCCAATGTTACCCAAGTTTCTAAATCTTCTAGGGATTTAATATCGGGGTTGATTTTGAGTGTTGGAGCTTTAAATGGCGTGCGTTTTAGTTGTACATCTCGCATTAATTCCAGCTGATCTTCATAAATATGCGCATTCACAATTTTATGGAATGCTTGTCCTGCTTGGTGTCCTGTAATTTGTGCCATTAACGCAAGAAAAGTGTAACATTGGATCATATTCCAGTTTAAACCAAGTGGCACATCGGCAGAGCGTTGGATACTGTTCAAATAAAGCGTGCCATCTAACAGTGAAAAATGGTGGCTGTGTAAACACGGACGTAGGCAACCTAAATGGAAAGCCCCAGGGTGATAGAACGTATAAATCTCGCCACGATTATCTACGCCACGTTTCAGATCATCGACAATTTGACGCAATAAATCGACGCTACCACCGCCAACTTTCGGGAAGTTTCGTCCGACCGCACCATAAACCAGCCCCATATCATCTTCGCCTTTGCGATGTGGGTTTGCCAGCCAAGCTGCATTTTCATTGGCATTTGCGTCCCACGATTTTGTGCCAAGCTGACGGAAATCTGCGGCATTATCATAACCACGGATATAACCGAGTAATTCCGCAATCGCAGCTTTCCAAAAACTTTTGCGTGTAGTCACAAGGGGAAATTCCCCCTTTGCCACGTCGTAGATTAAATCAGCGTTAATCACGGTTAAACAACGCTTACCCGTACGTTCATTTTCAACCCACTTCCCTTGTTCGACAATACGTTGGCAGAGATCAAGATATTGTTTCATAATTCAACCTTAAAATGTTTAGAGTAATCCGTAAAATAATTTGTTAGAATTGTAACACTTTTTTAGTACAGAGAGATAAGGAGTAAATGATGAAATCTTTATACAAACGAGTTGCTGTCATTTTTACATTGATATTGGTAACAGCTTGTAGCACTAATACAAGCGGTTGGAAGCGTTTACCCGAATCCCAAATCGATCAAAAATCCTATGCGATTGCTTATGGTGCAGTAGAGCAAACTTATGCAGATCGCGTGAATGAAAGTTATGATATTACATCTTTTATCCGTGGGGTTGATGATTGGTTTAACAAGAAAGTCAAGCACCCGATAGAACAAATTCGGGCAAGCCTGTTAAATCGAATGTTAGATCATAACGTGTATGCTTATTATAGCGGCGTACTTTATGCTGCCGATCTACAAAATAATTTTAATCGTCTAAGCCCAACCTGCTGGACAATGGTTCAAACACCAAGCATTACACAGGGTATCTATGATGCAATGTTAGATATTCAAACCAATAAAGTGCGTCACGATAAATATATCCAAGAAGGTGCGGATCAAATTCTTCACTTATGTGTAGAACAAATGGAAAATGAAGCCCAGAAAAGGAAATAGTGAATCTATTTTCACTCGATATAATTATGTTTGACGATTTCTTTATTTTCCCCCTAAGCGGGGGAAGATAAAGAAAAAGGATGGATGGAATATCAAAGATAAACGCTATAGTAGGAGGGAATATAAACTCATCTCACTAATAGCAGGTCAAATCCGAAGGCTATCTAACTGCCTTAAACCCAGCTTTCGCAAAAGCCTCTTTCGCTTTTGGTGTCGCTAAAAAGTCTAAGAAACGTTTTGCTTCAGGCTTATCGCTTAAGGTTGCCGCAGGATAAACCACCTTGCCATAACTCTCTTGAGGGAAAACCGCGACAACTTTCACCTTATCACTCACTTTCGCATCGGTTGAATACACAATCCCCAACGGCAACTCACCACGCTCAATATAAGAAAGCACCGCTCGCACATCTTTTGCCTTAGACAAACGAGGCTCAACCTCAGCCCAAACGCCTAAATGTTCTAACGCTTTCTTCGCATAGCGACCAACAGGCACATTATCATCGCCCACTGCCAAATAGCTATCTCCGATCACCTTTTTAAAGTTAATATCCTTAATAGACGCCACTTTAATTTTACTGTCTGCAGGCGCAATCAGCACCAACTCATTTTCAACCAACGTTGTCACATTTTTTGTTTTGGCAGGCAGCTTCTCAGCCACATAATCCATCCATTTTTGATCCGCAGACACAAACAAATCCGCAGGGGCATCTTGCTCAATCTGTTTTGCTAAAGTTGAAGACCCTGCAAAAGAAAAGGTCAAACTATCCTCTGGATAAGTTTTTTTATACTCATCACCAATCTGTTGCAACACATTTGTCATAGACGCTGCTGCAAATACCGTAATATTTTCAGCAAACGCAGAGGTTGCCCCCAAAGCCAATGCTGACGCTAAAGCTAATTTTACAAAAGTTTTTTTCATAAATAATCCTTATGAGAGTGGATATAACAATATATAAACTATTATATAACGAATTATAAAATAAATACAAAGGTAAAAATTACATTTCCTTTTAATACAAGAAAGTAGATAATTTCAGCGTTCTATTTTGCAAAAAGGCAGCCTATGTTAAACAACGAAATCCTATTAACCATCAAACTAAAACAACAGCTTTTTGTCGATCCCAAACGAATTACCCTACTCAAAGCCATTCAAGAATGTGGCTCAATAAACCAAGCGGCAAAAAACGCCAAAGTCAGCTACAAAAGTGCTTGGGATCATCTTGAGGCGATGAACAACATCAGCCCTAAACCACTTCTCGAACGCAACACAGGAGGCAAACACGGCGGCGGCACTGCCCTAACCCCCTATGCCGAGCGGTTACTTCAGCTCTACGATTTACTTGAACAGACCCAAGAAAAAGCCTTTGCGATCCTTCAAGATGAAAGCATCCCCCTAGATAGCTTACTCACTGCAACAGCCAAATTCTCCCTACAAAGCAGTGCCAGAAACCAATTTTTTGGCACTGTCACCCAATTGAGAGAAGAAGATGTTCACTGCTATGTTGATATTCACATTGCAGAATTTCCGCAAGATCTCACCGCTTCCATTACAGCTCAAAGTGCAGCACGGCTCAAACTGACACAAGGGAAAGAAGTAATGTTAATGGTCAAAGCGCCGTGGATTGAAATTCACCCCGAACACCCACAACGCCCAAACAGCCTAGCAGCCAAAGTCGAAGCAATTTACGACAAAGGGGAATATAAAGAAATTGCATTAAACGCAAATGGAACGGAATGTTACGCAACGGTCAAAAAAGCCCAACCGCTCCAAGAAAATCAACAGGTATGGATACATATCGATCCTGAACAGATAGTCTTAGTTACTATCTAATCCCTCTACGGGCACACTCTTCGGTGATAAATTTTTTAACATCCCACTATTTTTTTATGGAATTTATGGCACAATACACGCCTTTTTGAAAACCATTATTATTTTAAGGGATATAACAATGAAAAAATTTCTTGCCCCATTTTTAGTCGGTGGTGTTGCAGCGTTGGCGGTTCACTATTTTCAAGGTGATAAAGCCACAGCAACAGAAACGGCAAAACCGACTGAACCGACAACTCAAACAAAGCAAAATGATGAACTTGCTCTGGCAACGGTGGTTGCCCCTTGGGAAATCAATAGCCTTGATCCGAACCAGACAGGGGTGATTTTTCAACGTATGAATTTAGCGGAAACCTTAGTGGAAGCGAATTTACAGGGGGAACTTGTTGCAGGATTGGCGACCGAATGGAACAGTAATGAAGATGCGACCCTTTGGACCTTTAAACTCCGTCCGAATGTGATTTTCCACAATGGGCAACCTTTAACTGCACAAGCGGTGGCAAACAGTCTAAATATTGCATTGGCGAAACCGGGAATGTTGCAAAAAGCCTTTATTAAAGATATTCAAGCGGTCAGCCCGACAGAAATTCAAATTGCCTTAACCAAATCTTTTGTGCCGTTTCCATCTTTTTTAACACACTACACCGCAATTATTCTTGCCCCTGAAAGCTATAACGACAAAGGGGAAGTGACCCAAGTGATAGGCACGGGGGCATTTAAAGCGACTAAAATTGAAGCACCACAAAAATTGGAATCGGTGCGTTTTGAACAGTATTGGGGTAATAAACCGAAACTGGCTCAAGCGAACTACCTTGCAAGTAGCCGTAGTGAAACCCGAATGCTGATGGCACAAAGCGATAAATCTGCCTTAGTGTTTAACCTTGATACCGCCAGTGTTGAGCGTTTGAAAACCGATCCGAATTTGAACTTAACCAGTGTGTCTATTGCTCGTACTATTCAGCTCAAAATGGACGTGGCAAAACCGTTCTTTAATGATTTAGCGGTGCGTAAAGCCTTAAGTGAAGCGATTGATCGCAAAGCAATTGCGGAATATGTGTTAAAAATCGAAGGTGGCGAGGCGGATCAAATTCTGCCGAAAGCCTTTGCAGAATGGCGAATTGATACGACAACAGCAAAACCTGATCTTGCAAAAATCAAAGCAGATCTAACCGCTCGTGGTTATGAATTTAATAGCGAAGGCAAGCTAACTAAAGACGGTAAGCCGTTTAGTTTTACCCTACGCACATTCTCCGATCGCCCTGAATTACCAATGATTGCGACAATTTTGCAAGCTCAATGGAAGCAGATTGGCGTTGATGTGAATGTGTCTGTCGGTAACTTCAGTGAAATCCCTGCTGGACACCAAGACGGCAGTTTAGAGATGGCACTTTATGCGTTGAACTATGGCAAAACCTTAGATCCTTTTGGTGTGATCGTGCAGGATTATGCGAAAACAGGAAGCGATTGGGGGGTGATGAATTGGCAAAATGCGACATTAGACAACGCTTTAACTCAGCTTGAAACAGAACGTGATCCACAAAAAGCGAAGGCGTTAAAACAGACAGTGAGCCAAATTATCCACGATGAACTGCCGATTATTCCTGTGGTGTACTATCAGCAAAATGTGGTGGCACATAAAGACGTGAAAAATGTGACTTTAGATCCTTTTGAAAGACGGTTCTTTTTGGAGATGTTGAGTAAATAAAATGTAGGGACACACTGCGTGTGTCCGCTTAAAAAGCCACAATTAGCGGACACACGCAGTGTGTCCCTACAACAGATTTTAAGGATTTATCCCCGTGCTTTCTATTTTATTCAGACGACTATCCCAGATCCTTTTGGTGATTTGGTCAGTCGGAACTTTAACTTTTATTTTAACTCGGCAACTGTCGGGCGATATGGCATATCGTATTGCGGCAAGTCGCTACGGTTACGATCAAACCGATGCCGCCGCCGCAGAAATGGTACGAGCAGAGCTCGGGTTGGATCAACCTTGGTGGCAAACCTACGGCAGTTGGTTAGCGGATTTAGTGCAGTTTAACTTAGGTAAATCCTTAGTCACAGGCGACAGCGTTTGGCACGAAATTGAACATCAATTCGGGCATACCTTTAGTCTAGCAGTGGTAGCGTTACTGTTAGCCTTGCTCATTGGTCCCACCTTAGGCGTATTATCAGCTCGTAAACCGAACGGCGTATTTGACCGCTTGACCTTAGTCTTAAGTAGTCTATTTCGTGCCGTTCCTGCTTTTATCATTGCGATTGGATTGATTACGCTCTTTTCTGTTCAGTTGAAATGGTTACCAGCAGGCGGATACGGCACGGCATTGCATTTTGTCTTGCCAGCTCTCACCTTGGCGATAGGTTTAAGTGCCGTTTCGGTGCGTGTGACACGTCAAGCGATGGTGCAGGTGATGCAATCCGACTACTATCAATTTGCACAGCTAAAAGGCTTGAGCCGTTGGCAGACCTTTGTGCGACACGGGATCCCGAATATTGCCGTGCCAGTGATTGCTTATCATAGCGTGCAACTGGTTTACCTGATTGAAGGGGTTGTGATTGTCGAAAGCCTTTTTGCTTGGCCGGGAAGCGGACACGCTTTAGTTCACGCCATCATTGCACGAGATGTGCCGATGATACAAGGCACGGCGTTAGTGATGGGGGGATTATTTGTGGTACTCAATATGCTTGCCGATCTGCTTAATGCGTGGATTGATCCGCGTATTCGTGAAGGGGGAACAGTATGAAATTAACCGTTGGACAACGTTACGGAGCTTTGTTATTACTACTGCTACTCACCACTGCATTTTTACAGCCTTATTTCTACCCGATGGATATTGGTTTTCAAGATCTCAGCAATATGTTGGCAAGTCCTGATGCAGAAAGCTGGTTTGGCACCGATCATTTAGGGCGAGATATGTTTGCCCGTCTTGCCTCCGCCATTCGCCTTTCATTCGGTTTATCGCTATTTAGTGTTGCTTGTGCATTGGTGGCAGGCTTGTTATTCGGCATTCTGGCAGGATTATTTGGCGGTTGGTTAGATCGCTTGTTTAGCTTTATCTGTGATTTAGTGATGGCATTACCAGGTTTATTGCTGATTTTGCTGTTTGCTTCGCTTTCCCCTGGTTCATTTTGGACACTCTATTTAGGTATTGCCTTAGTGATTTGGGTTGAATTTTTCCGTGTCATCAGGGCGATCACCAGTACCCTTGCGTCCAGCTCAGAACTGCAATCTTCTCGTTTGATGGGAATGCCTTGGTTTTATTGCATTAAACGTCATCTGTTCCCCCGTTTACTGCCGATGGTTGCCACATTAACCGCATTTTCAATCGGTAATGCGATTTTAGCCCTTGCAACACTCGGATTTGTCAGCGTGGGATTGCGACCGCCTACGGCTGAATTAGGGCTGATGATGACAGAGCTGTTCCCCTATCACTATCAAGCCCCATTGATTTTCCTACAACCTGTAATTGCTGTGTTCCTATTGGTATTTAGCTTGCAGTTGTTGGCGGGGAAGGTGAAGTAGATTTGAACATTAATTATCCTATACATTCCCTTCCCCCGTTTACGGGGGACAAATGCGAGAGCATTTGAGCGTTGGCTTTGCCAACGACCCGAAGGGTGAGCAGAGCGAATAACGTGCCGAAGGCGGAAGGGGGGATTGCTCAAGGAATGAAATTTCCCCCCCTCAGCCTTCGGCAGCTCCCCCCGCAAGCAGGGGGAGCGATGATCCATTGAAATACAGTAGAGAAAACACCGTGTCATTACTCAAAATAACCAACGTCACTGTTCAAACACTCGATGGCATTGAGCTGGTCGAGCCGATCAGTTTTTGTCTTGAACGTGGCAAAAATATCACCATTTTAGGCGAAACAGGCTCAGGAAAAAGTCTGTTAATTCAAGCAATTATGGGAGCGTTACCGCAAGGATTAATCGCAAGCGGTGAGATTGTAGTGGAAAATTGCAAAATAGACGGGCAATCCGACCGCTTACAATCTCTTTGGGGCAAAACCTTAGTGATGTTGCCCCAAGAGCCACGCCGTTCATTAAACCCACTGATGCGAATTAGCCGACAACTGTGGGAGAGCTTTCGCTTTGTGGCAGGTTTAAGCCAGAAAAATGCAGAAAAGGCGAGCGAGATTTCTTTAACCCAGCTGGGTTTATCTCAGGCTCAACAACGCTATCCACACCAACTTTCAGGTGGTATGGCACAACGAGCTTCTTTTGCAATCGCCACGGCATCAGGGGGAAAAATTCTGCTTGCCGATGAACCTACCAAAGGGCTTGATCCGAATAGCAAAGCAGAAGTGATTAACTTACTGAAACAAGCCTATGAAACAGGCGGAGGCTTGCTGACGATCACTCACGATATTGAAGTGGCAACCGCTCTCGGAGGCTACATTTTTGTGATGAAAAAAGGCAAATTGATTGAACAAGGCAAAGCAGAACAACTGCTGAACCAAGCGCAAGATACTTATACTCAAGCCTTAATCGGTGCAGATCCGCAACATTGGCAACCTTTAGCCGATTTGCAACATTCTAAGCCAAAAACACCGCTTGTATCGGTCAAAAATTTAACGGTTGCACGGGGAACAAGAACGCTGTTCAAACAGCTTTCCTTTGATTTACACCAAGGAGAAATTTTAGGCATTGTCGGACACAGTGGCATAGGCAAAAGCACCCTTGCTGATGTGCTTTGCGGGCTACTCAAACCGCAATCGGGCGAAGTGATTTGGCATAGCCACAGCCATAAAAAACATCAAGTGCTGAAATTGTATCAAGATCCGCCCGAAGCCTTTGCACCGAATGTGAGCTTGCAACAACTATTGGACGATGTGATCGAGCATCATCATCTCGACCGTTCACAAATTCCAGCTCTATTAGCACAGCTTGCATTGTCGCCTGACATTCTGCAACGCAACGCCGATAACGTATCGGGTGGCGAGTTGCAACGGGTTGCAATTTTACGAGCCTTGCTACTTGAACCAGTGCTACTATTTGCCGATGAAGTGACTTCTCGCTTAGATCCGATCACTCAACAAGAAACGATCAAATTGCTGATTGAGCAATGCCGAGCGAGAAATTGCGGATTAATTATCGTCAGCCACGATCCGTTTTTGATTGAACGAAGTTGTGATAAGGTGATTGATCTTGAAAATTATCTTTAATTAATAAAAAAGCAGAAAGGGACATTTACAGAATGTAATATTCAAATAACTCAGAAATATGCTCATTCAAACTATTTACACCAGCGATATTCTCGCCTTGCCAAGCCATTTGCAATATCTCTGGGGACAGTAATCGTTCATATTGTTCCGAAATAGGGAAATAGCTCATATGCCATGGTTCTAGACCAATAAACTTATTATTAGCTTCCATAAAAGGGAAATAAAAACCAAAACGTTCGGCATTGACTAATAACCAATTCGTTAAATGTTGAAAATAGCCTCCTGTCTGATATTCCCACGGTTCCAACATGAGCTTTTTTCCTTCAGGAAGTAAAGTAGGATCAAAAATATCAATTTCTGTTCCCCAATGGTGACGGCTAGCCCCTGGCACTGCGGACCAACGCAGGATAGCTTGACATTTGTCCCAATCATCTAAGCCAGTTAATATGATAGCTTTACCATGATCATCATGAACTTTATTTTCACCATTGAATTTTGTATTCCAAATCCATTTTTGTCGTTCAAAATCCCGATAAGTACTTGCAGGTTGTAAATTAAAACCTGCTTTCAGTGCGGCATCTTGTAAATGCAAAAATGCTTTTACTACTTCAGATTGTAATGCATGCTGATCAGATAATTTATTTGGTAAGGCAACCAAATGCTGTCTGCTCTTTCCTGTAAGAAGAGAAGGTAAATTTTCAAAATTTAACATGAATTAAACCACTTCAAAAAAACATGGGAAACCGTATTATAGCAAAAGAAAATACAATAAATAAAACACCACATCTCTACCAATATCCCTTATAAAACAATG
>NZ_MUXW01000011.1:0-12519 GCF_002015085.1 Glaesserella parasuis | reverse complement strand
AATTGTTGAAGGGGATAAAGTGACCATCAACTACACCCCAGAACTTGAAAATGGAACAGCGGGTACACCGACGACATTGACTTACACCTATACTAATGGTGAGTGGAAACAAGAACCAACAGACACATTACAGCTACCTACCGAAAAAGGAGCAAATAATGTTGTCAGCGTGAAACTCCCAGAAGACAAAGTAGCCGACAACACCGAAGTCAAAGCGCAAACTACTGATGTATCAGGAAAAACATCAGCAGAAAGCGATACAACTAAAGTTGTTGCTCCGTTTGATGAAAAATCAGCGCAGCCAACTATCATGGTGAAAGCAGTTGACGTAGTAAGCAATGGCGAAGCAGCGAATAATGAGCCTGAAAAAGCGATTGTGACTGTGGATACAACCCAAAACGGTCAAAAAGCGCCGAAAGGTTCACTTGTGAAAGTGTACAAAGCAGGTGAGCTCAACACCCCAATTGGTGAAGGTGTTATTGATGAGAATGGTAAAGCGGTGATTACCATCACAGAAAATACAAATGGTGCACCACAAGATATCAAATCAACAGATAGCTTAGTTGCAACAGTCCACGAAGTGGGTACTGATGGCACAACACCAGTGAAAGCACCAAGTATTCCGTCTACAGCTGTTCAAGTAGGAACACCTGCTGTCGGTAAACATGATGCGAATAATCCACAATCTGGTGGGCATGAAGGTGATACAACTGCACCAACCACAGCGCCAACCTTAACTGCAGTAACTACAGATGAAGGTTTAGGCTCAGTGAAAGTGGGTTTACCAACTGACGCAGTAGAAGGCGACAGAGTGATAGTAACATTCACTCCTGAAACACCTGAAAATGCACAACAGGTGAGCGTGACTTTAACTAAAGGCGCGAATGGCTGGACTTCAGATAAACCAGACCTCATTGCAAACCCAGTGAACGGCAACGAAGTCACCATTGAAAAAGGCAAAGTAAAAGACAACACGGAAGTCACCGCTGTCATTAAAGACTTAGCGGACAATGAGAAAGCTGCATCACATAATGCGAGAGCGTATCCGAATGAGCGTACACCACTCAGCAGCGTAACTTTAGAAAAAGCGATTGACACAGACACCGCCTCTAACGCAACACCAGAGAAATTTACTATTACAGGTAAATCAGAAAAAGGTGCGACAGTGACAGCGACTATTACATTACCAAGTGGTGAAAAAGTTGTTCTTGGAACCTTCAAAGTTACTGAAGAAAATGGTTCATTCAGTTTCGATACAACAGACATCAAGAAAGATGAAACATTAAAAGCGAAACTAACAAACTTCACATTCAACACCGAAAATGGTCAAGCAACCCAAATCACTGTTGAAGCGACTAAAGAAGGCAAAGCGCCGAGCCATGCTCAAACTGTTAACGCAAAAGCAGCAGCGAAAGGTGTAAAAGAAGATCATACCGAAACAACAGCACCAGATAACCCAACCATTACCCCATACATGGAAGGCTTTGGTGGTGCGAAAATTACACTTCCAACACCACAATCTGGAGAATTATTGGAAGTAAAAGTTACAGTAACACCAAAAGCTGAAAATGGTCAGGATACACAACCAGCGAAAGAAGTAACTTTAACTTACAACGGTACAACTTGGTCATTGCCAAATAACGATAGCAGCAATCTTGGTCTTACACTCAAAAAAGACGGAGATAAAAACGTTGTTATTCTAAGTGGCGATAAAGTGCCATATGGTGGAACAATAGCTGCTACCACAACAGACTTTGCGGGTAACAAACCAGAAGCAGTAACACAAAATCTGAACAAAGGTCCAACAGACGAAACAGCTAAAGAGCCAGATTACAGCAAAGACCGCACAGACGTGCCGACAATCAAAACTGGAAGAACCGAAGGAACTGGTACTAATAGCGACCAACCAAACGCAGGCGACATTGTGGCGAAACCAGGCGGCGATAATGACAGAATGGTTGTGAAGTATGTAGATGATCAAGGTCAGCCGAAAGAAATAGCTGTGAAGAAAGATCTTGAGCAAGGTAAGTGGGTATTAGACGATACGACACCAGCAGACAAAAAACCTGCTAGCACCGACGACTATATCATCAAAGACGACGGTACTGTGATTGTCAAAGGTTCAAAAGTGAAGGATGGCTCAGAAGCAGAAGCGGTGGGTTATAAGACTGTGGGAAGTGAATCAGTAGCATCAAACAAACCTTATGAAACTAGTGATACAACAGAAAACAACACTAGATTGACAACCGTTCAGGAAGCCAAGATTAAGGCGTTGGTAGATGATACTACACCGAAAGAAGCTGATGCGCCTCATTTGGTGAAAGGTAAGGACAATACCTATCAACAAGGTACTGCAATTATTGAACCGCAAGGGGATAATGAGAAAGTTGTTGTGTCCTTCAAAGGCTACACCATGACTCCGACAGCGATGCCAGGAGAGACAACCAGCAATAATCAGCCAATCCCAACAGTGAAACCTCAGAATGGTACATCATCGGTCAGTGAAGATGTAGATATGGTGCTAGTGGCTCAAAAAGTTAATGGCGTTTGGGAACTCTTTGCTGCAACCAAAGCAGATTATGAGAAGTTACAACAAGCACAAACAACACCAACCGACAATGGCGAAAACCCTAGCAATACACAGGGTGTTGGACTTGTTTCTGCTAAAGATGCTGGTATTGCAACTATTGATCCGAATACAGGCAAGATTACCCTTAACGCAAATGCGGTTAAGGATGGATCCTCTGTGACAGCTAAAGGCTATAATGCGTTAGGATTGCCGACAGAAGGTAAAGATGCGGTTGAAAAAACACAAGGGGTAAATGGTCAACCAGATCAAGTCACCTCTAATACATCAATTACCGTAGGCAGCGATCTCCGTCAAGATCAAGACGTTGTTGCAGATAAACCTTCTCTTGAACAGCTCAGTAATGGTGATATGGTCGCTCGTCCTCAAGGTGATAATACTAAATTGGAAGTGGCTTTTGAGAAGAAAGGCAGCAATAATAATGAGAAAACGACAGTTACCATTGAGCAGGGAGAAAAAGATATTTCCTTCGCTTCAGAAGATGGTCAAACCCAAACAGCTAAGGTTAAAGTCTGGAAATTCAGTGAGAACCAACAAAATCTTACTGAGGATAACGATGGTGATCCAAATACCATGCTTATCAATGGCGTGAAAGTCAAACTGAGCCCAGAAACAGGCGAATTAACCCTTGATAAATCAGGCTTAAAAGAGAATAGCAACATTACCGCCGTAGGTATTGAAGCAAAATCTAACCGTAGTGAACCGCCTGCAGAACAGCAAGTTAAGGCAGATCCAACGCCTACGGCAGATCCTGCAACAGTAACGCCTGATGGCACGATCATTCCTGGTGGTGATACTAAGGAGTATGGAATCTTCAAAAAACCGCTTGAGGGTGAAGGTGAAGCACAATCTATTGGTAAGGTTGTGAAGGGTGAAGATGGTCAATGGACAGATCAAGGCTTACCAAATGGAATGGCGGTAGATCCTAACACGGGTAAAGTTACAGTTCCTGCGGAACAGGTAGGAGAGAATAACGGCATCTATGTTGAAACCAAGGATGGCAATGGTGCAATATCGGGTTCTGGTGAACCAGTGAAAACGCCAAAAACGGATACAACACCGGATGCAACAGATAAACCAACCATTACACAAGGCACAGATGAAAATGTTGGCGGCTTAATCATTAAGCCAGGGCAAACCACTACACCAGCAGACACAGATAATGTCCGTCTTGAAGTGAGCTATGTGAAAGAGAAAGCTGAAAATGGTGAAGATAAGCCAACAACAGATGCTTCAACTCAAACAGCGGATGGTAAATTAGTTACGACGAAAAATACCCAAACTGGCAAATGGTCTTTTGAAAAATTAACGAGAGAAGTGGAACAAGATGGTGCTGACGGTCAGAAAGTTAAAGTAACTGAGCAGTATGATGTCCCATCTACTGTGGCAGAGATTAATCCTGAAACAGGTGAAATCACGTTAAAAGCCTTTGAGGTGATGGATAATACTCAGGTTAATGTGACTGCGTACAACAATAAGAATGTACCAGCTAAAACAGATCCAGCAACAGCCGCCGCAAACCCAGGTACAGTTGCAGAAGCGGATCAACCAAAAGGTCCTGAGATTATTACGGTAGAGCCACCTCCGCCATCACCACCAGATGATTCACAAACGTCTGCAGATCAATTAGATACCCCAACCCTGTTCCAAAATACAAATACAGGTGAGGTAAAAGTCACTCCGGGTACTAACGTTGACTTTATCAGCTTCACTGCTGCAATAGGCGGACAAACTCAAAACTTTGCCTTTATTAAAGATGCGCAAGGTCAATGGGAAAAATACGTGATGAAAGTTAATGGCGGCGATATTGATAACAATGGCGTATTAAGCGGTACAGAAACTATTGAGTACGAACCAGTTGACTCTAATATAGGTAGCCCTCCGTTTACTATCCAAAATATCACCAGTGATAAATTAACCAATATCACTGTAGGTAGAGCAGGTGATGAGTATTTAACAGTAACACAAGATCAAGCAGTCCAAGATAATATGGATATTGGTGGAAAAGGTGCGCATACTGTTCATGAATTTAAAGTGAAAAAAGCAGATTCAACAGAAGCTGTACCGGAAAAAATGCACGTGTTAAGTAACGGTGAGGAATTGGTAGCACCGATTATTCAGGCTCAACACGATTCAACAGCACAAAAATATCGCGTTAAAGTGATCGCAGATCCAACAAAATTGAGTGCGATTCAATTTAATATTGATGCAAATGGTAATGACAATGTGTTTTCTCTGAAATCAAATGGTACAAATTGGAGTTATTACAATTACTGGACTGATAATGGTAATTACAATGATGGTCCGAATAAAACTCTAGTTAAACAGGGAGAAGCTAATAACATTATTTATATTGAAGACGTAGGTTCAAACAAAACTTTCCATATCAATAATGATCTAGAAACGAGTAACAAAGAAAACCTGGTTTACGAGATTTTCTACGGCGCTAAAGCAAATGTTGATGGTAAACGTATGGATGACTTTTATGAAAGTAAGTTAACGTATGAAGTGATAGCTGATAACAGTACAGCTGGAGCCATTACATTGACCGATGTAAACATGAGGCAAAACCCTCAAGCGTTTACTGGTCCAGTACAATCAGCAGGTGGTTCAGGCGGCACTAACACGGGCGGCGACAGCGGCGGAACCCCAAACTGGTGGTGGCACAGCTCAACCACAACCTACACCGCCTGCACAACCACCAGAGCAAGTTGATGCACCAACTGCCCAAGTGGATTCTGCAAGACAAGGTGGCGTTAAAGTTAAACCTGCAGATACTAACAGCGGTGCTAAATATCGTGTGGACTATGTGGATGAAGCGACGGGTCAATCAAGAGTGATCAATGTGAAGAAAACAGGTCGCACTTGGGCATTTGAGCAAGAAGGTTCAACAGGTTCGATTGATAATCAGAAGATCCAGCTTAATGCAAACACTGGTGAATTAACCTTTGCTCCGGAAGCGGTGAGAGATGGCGGAAAAGTCATCATTACCGCTTACGATAGTCAAGGAAATGCTCGTGCTCAAAAAGATGTGGTTGCAGCAGATGAACCTATCACTGTGAAGCTAATCCGTGATACAGCATCAGAGAATATCGGCGGAGCGAAAGCAACACCGGCAACTGGTACGAATAAGTTCAAGCTAACTTTCACTGATGAAGGAAACAACATTAACGTAAGTAAACCAACTGCTCATAACGTGGTTTACGAAAAAGTAAATGGTAGTTGGAAAGTGGTGGAGGTTGATGGTCAGAAATCCTCAACTATCACAATTAATGGTGTATCTGTTGATTTGAATACTTCAAACGCCTATTTAACAGTGAATAGCAGCACTGGTGAAGTGACTATCGACCGCAATAGCTTAAAAGACGGTTCTACTGTTAGTATGATTCCATACAGCAAACGTGGCACGGAATCTTCTGGCAATGCCAAGACTATCACCACTGAAAAAGATAAATTAGTGACCGCACTTGATGATAGTAGTCAGAACTTAAGTCAGTTAAGGGGTACGGATCATAGATGGGGTGAAGTGGCTATCAAGGGCAACGGCGGCTATATAGATGGATTGGCACAGCTTGTACATGGTAAACGACATGATAAATCTGACACCAATAACGCGAAAGCTACGGTTACACCATTGACACAAGAGGAAGATAAGGCAACGGTTTCAAACGGTAAAGGTAAACGACTCAGTTATAGTGACAATAACGATGTAGTGAAAATCGGTGAGAAGGTCATGAATAAATGGACTTGGGATCCAACCTTGAAGTTTGATTTCAAAAATGGCGATGATATTCTTGCTGTAGGACACGACTTAGGTTATGGTGATTGGGGCTACTCTGGTCTGAAATCAGAATATGAACACTGGCAGAAAGTAGCTGATAGATATCGTGTTCAAGTTGATATGGGCGCCGGCAATGATATTTTGGCTGTTGGTTTCCACGATACTGATTGGGATGTGATAAAAGACAGAAATACCGGTGTAATAGATATTCATAAACGTAGTCAAGGTATTCACGGATATGAAAAAGTCGAGTTCCTGAACTCTAACGAATGGTACGGCGGTCAATTAGCTGGTGCAAAAGTCTTTATGGGTGATGGCAATGACACTGTTATCTTAAAAGGAACCCCTATTGATAGAAACGGACAACGTGCATCGAAGAATAGCATTATCGATCTTGGTGAAGGCGATAACCGTTTAGTTCTCACTCCGGGGGAAACCGTTGGTCGCGCAATGAGTAGCACCAAAGTGGTGGCGGGCAATGGCAACGATGTAGTGAAAGGTGACTCTTTCATTGAAAACACTGATATTCGTCTTGGCGGTGGTAGCGATGAATTTATCGCAAGAAAAGTGGAATACACTCTTGTTGATCTCGGTCATGGCGATGACTGGGCTGAGGTTAAAGGCGACATCGGTAATGGTGCTCAGATCTTACTCGGAGCTGGTAACGACGTATTCAGTATGAAAGCCGGATTAAGTCCTAACAACTCCAGAGTAGATGGCGGTTCAGGTGTGGATACGCTATTGATTGAGAAAAATGGCGCTCACATTACCAATCATAATATTAAAGGTTTTGAGAATGTTCTCTTTAGAGCCAATAATACAACGTTGGGAATTAGAGCTGACTATTTCGGATCTATTGAAGGACCAATGAAGGTATCCAAACTCAGCAACGTTACTGGTGCTAAAGTTGATTTGGGTATGAATGGTGATATGAGATCTAATGTATCAAATAATACAAATGATAGAGCAGATGGTTCATATCGTTGGACTCATAAGAGTACAGCAGCGGAAGGGGATAAAACATACGATGTTTATGAGTATGTTGTTGCTCCGAAACACCAAGTTTGGATTGAACAAGGTATCACAGTTCTCTAATCCCCAAAAAAGATTGACATGACATCGTTGTGTCAATCTTCACCAAAGAATAAAGAGGCAAAGCAATTTGCCTCTTTTTTTTGGAAAAACCACCGCACTTTGGTGAAAAATCTATTTTGGACGCCACGTGATCTGACCCCAAAAGTTTCAACCGCACTTTTTTTTACCTAAATTCAATTATACCCTCAGCCCCCATCCCCTTCGCTAGCGCTCAGGGACTTCCCCCATAAATGGGAGAAGAATTTTCTCATAACACTGCTCTACAATACTTCCCCCTCCCCTCCAATTCTTCCCCCGTTTACGGGGGAAGGTGCCCGAAGGGCGGAAGGGGGGGCGAATATGGGCGCTTTTCGATTGTTCTAAAAAGATTTCTCGTTAAAACTAAATAGCGTAGAATGATGTCATTTATCACTACATGCCTTGATAATCATGAATCCACTAAATTCGCTACAATTAGCTTTAAACCAATCTAGCCTTATTGAAGCCTCTGCTGGCACAGGCAAAACCTATACGATGGCAAATTTGTATTTGCGGTTGATTTTAGGGGTTCGGTGTCCCTCCCCATTAACGGTTGAACAAATCTTAGTTGTCACCTTTACCAAAGCCGCGACACAAGAGCTACGAGATCGCATTCGGGAAAAATTGGTCAATGTAGGAAAATGGTTTCGAGATCCCTCTTCTAAAGAAGCGCAAGAAGCATTACAAGAACCTTTTCTGGCAGAACTTTATCAAGAAGTTCAACCTCGTTTAAATGAATGTCTCTTACGCTTAAAAATTGCTGAACGTGAAATTGATTTAGCCAGCATTTTTACCATTGATAGCTTCTGTCAAAAGATGCTGTTTCAGTTTGCGTTTAGCTCTGGCATTCGTTTTGATATTGATTTATTGACGAATGAGAGCGAACTGCTTAACCGTTTGAGTGAAGAAACCTGGCGTGAGCTATTTTATCCAATGGGACTTGCGGAAACCGTTGCCGTTGCTGAAGAGTTAAAAACGCCTTCTGACGCATTAACCGCAGTGAAAGGTTATCTCTATGGCGATTTTCCAGATTTAGCGGCAGAGAACCAATGGCTAACGCAAGGCATTTCAAGCTATCTCACCGATTATCAAGCCTTGTTACAAAAAGCTAAACAACATTGGCTTGCCGTAGGGGCGGAAGCGGAAAGCCTGATTGTGACTGAGATCAATAAAAGCTACAAAAAAGGTGAAAAGAAAGCGCTCAGCCGTCGTGCTTATCAGATGCGTTGGGTTGAAAATTGGTTGAAAGAGCTGAACGAATGGGCTACAAGCGGTAGTCATTATTTCCCAACGAATAGCTTCTCTCGCTTTTGTCAGGATTTTATCAATGAAAAAGCAGAGGAGGGGGCAGAACCACTCACCCATGCTATTTTTGCAAAAAATCAAGATTATCTCACCGCTTACCAAACACAGTTTGAAGGCAAATCAAAAGCGATTTTGCTCTATCAATTCTTCAGCCATCTACGTCAAAAACTTGCCGATTATAAGCAAACCCATAAAGAGAAAAGTTTTGGCGATATGTTGAGCTTTTTGCTCTCAGCTTTGCAATCGGAACGTGGTACAGATTTAGCTCAACAAATTAGAGCCTTGTACCCATTTGCGATGATTGATGAGTTCCAAGATACGAACCAACAGCAATATGAAGTGTTCCGTCGTATTTTTATGGATCAAAATACCAGCGAGCAAGGTTTTATTATGATCGGCGATCCAAAGCAATCGATCTATAAATTCCGTGGCGCTGATATTTTCACCTATTTAACCGCGAAGAATGAGGTTCAGGAACAAGCAACCCTTGATCGCAACTGGCGATCTGTGCCTGAAGTGGTGGATAGTTGTAATCGTCTATTTCAGTTCCCAGAAGGAAATAATCCCCCATTTTTATATCACGGCATTCCTTTCCAACCAGTTAAAGCTAAAGAGGCTTCAGATACATTAGTTGGTGAACAAGTGACCAGATGTCTGTTAATCAGCACGGAGTTTGATGAACAGCTTGCGGCCGCTCACTGTGCTTATCAAATTCAACAACAGCTGAAAAAGAGTGAGCAAGGGTTGCTCTTTGTGCAAAAAGAGGAGGGAAATAGACCGCTTGAAGCCAAAGACATTACGATCCTTGTGCGTAGCCATAAACAAGCCAGTTTAATTCGTACAGAATTATTAAAACGCCATATTCCATCGGTCTTTTTCTCTGAACGAAACAGCGTCTATGAAACCCAAGAAGCACAAGATTTACGCTTTATTCTTTCTGCGTGTTTAAACCCTTACCGTCAATCCAGTTTGCTTTCAGCCATTGGCACATCGCTTTGGGGCTTAACATCGACCGACATTTTTAATATCAAACAAGATGAAAAAGCGTGGGATAATGTGGTGGAAAACTTTGTCGGCTATCAACAAGTTTGGCTACATCAGGGGATTTTACCGATGTTGCACCAAATTTTTGTGAAAGAAAATATTATCCAACGGATCAATGCTTTGCCTAATGCAGAACGTCGCATTACTGACCTGTTGCATTTAGCCGAATTACTACAAGGGGCAATGCCAAATTTAGAGAACGAGTTCGCCTTACTACGTTGGTATGAACAGCAATTAGCTAATCCCGATGGCTACGCCGATGAACAAAAACAGCGTTTAGAGAGCGAAGAAAGTTTAGTCAAAGTAGTGACTATCCACGGTTCAAAAGGATTGGAATACCCTGTGGTTTGGTTGCCGTTTGTGGCTAAAGCAAGCCAACCAGCCAAAAGTAAATCAATGGCGATCTATCAAAATGATGAAGGCAAGGCTTATTGGAGTTTCGGCTCACAATCCGACGAAATCAAAAAATATATTGATAAGGCAGAATTTGCGGAAGATTTGCGATTGCTCTATGTTGCGGTCACACGAGCGAAGTATCAACTAAACTTGATCTTGCCAAGTCAATTTGATGACAAATGGAATAGCCTAAGTTATTTGTTAAGCAGTGGCGAGATTGGAACAGGTGGTGTCACCCCTAGCCAAAATACGCAATATTATTTAGCGCAGAAAGGCATTAACGCAGAGCTGATTACAGTTGATAATGATGTGCCTGAAGACGATTGGCAACCAACACTCGTACAGCCTATTGATATTGAAGCCAAATCCTTTACAGGTACCATTCGCACAGTTGGGCAAATTACCAGCTTCACGGCATTACAGGCTCAAAATGAACGTTTGCAAAATAAAGGGCAAAACATACCGCTTGTAGCCTTTGGTGACGAAGCTCAAGATTATGACCGTACAGAGTTCATCTTATCGGATTTTCTTGAAGATAACGCTCAGCCATATAGTCGCTACCAATTTCCACATAGCACGAAAGTCGGTAATCTGTTGCATAAATTCTTTGAGCATTGGGATTTTCAACAAGCGGTGGATCAAACACAATTACAGGCATTGTGTGAACAACTTGATTTAGACGAAGCGTGGCTTGAGCCTTTAACAAGGTGGTTTGAGCAAGTTATTCAAACCCCATTTGGTGATCAAGCGGTAAGTTTAGCGCAGATTTTTACCCATAAGCGCTTGAACGAATGGCAATTTTATTTACGCTTATCCAATAAAGAAGCTTTATATCGACTTAATCAGCTACTGAAAAAATATAGCCCGCTAGCAAAACAGTTGCCTGATTTAACCTTATATAACCTTGAAGGCTTCGTGCGTGGTTTTGTCGATTGTATTGCCCAAATTGATGGCAAATTCTATGTGATTGACTATAAATCCAATTTTTTAGGCTACTTGCCACAAGATTATCAAGCTGACAAATTAGCCAAAACAATGGGACAATTCCGCTATGATTTGCAATATTTGCTCTATACCCTTGCCGTTCACCGCTACTTAAGCTCTCGCCTAGGTAAAAATTATAACTACGAACAACATTTTGGCGGAGTGGCTTACTTATTTCTACGGGGAATGAACGGCGAGCCAAATAGCGGCGTTTATTTTGATAAACCAAGTATGGAATTGATTGAAGAAATGGATAGGTTGTTTGGGTAAGAGATATTCTCTATATCAATAAAGCCCACTTTGAGTGTTTTGTGGGACGAATAAAAAGAAAAATGATATTTATTGTTTCGGATTAATGTAATTACTCCCCATATTCGCCCCCCTTCCGCCCTTCGGGCACCTTCCCCCGCAAGCGGGGGAAGAATTGGAGGGGAGGGGAAGTATTGTAGAGCGGCATTATGAGAAAATTCTTCCCCCATTTATGGGGGAAGTCCCTGAGCGTTAGCGAAGGGGATGGGGGCTGAGGGTATAATTGAATTTAGGTAAAAAAAAAGTGCGGTTGAAACTTTTTGGGGTCAGATCACGTGGCGTCCCTACAAACACTCCGAATGTTTTTCTGTTGGTGATAAAAAAATTCACAAACAAATCAACGTAATGGGTCGCACATTTCAATTATTCCAACAAATCAACTAACGCAGTGATTGTAGCGACGCCAAGCTTGGCGTCCAAAATAGATTTTTCACCAAAGTGCAGTGGTTTTTCCAAAAAAACAGAGGCAAATTGCTTTGCCTCTGTGGGTTATGGTGAAGATTGACAAAATAACTTGCCAATCTAGGGATTAGATAACTATGATGCCATTTTCAACCCAAACTTGGTGTTTCACGTCACTGTTTATGGTGTAAACATTATATGTTCTACCATCTTCTTTAACGGTACTTCCGTTCCTCCAAGAGCCACCCTGATCACCCAGGTTTTGTGCAGGACTATCCGCCAACCAATCCGAATTATTATTCCCCAAGTCAACCTTGACTTTATCGCCATTTTTGACTTCTGTGCCTTTCATAACCTTCATCGGAAGTTCTAAGCCAGAGGCTTTTAGGTCGGAGTATTTAATACCGATAATCGCACCGTTATCAACCAATTCAACACGCTCAAAGCCTTTTATCTTATCAGTGGTTGCTTTTGAACCGCCGCCGACACGATATAAGTCAATGCCGCTTCCGCCATTAATCTGAACATCGTAATCAATATGTTTTGAGCCTTGGAAGAAGGTATCGTTGCCTGTGCCTGTGGGGTACTGACTATTTTT
>NZ_MUXW01000010.1 GCF_002015085.1 Glaesserella parasuis | reverse complement strand
TGAAAAAAATGATCGCTTGTTTAAAATAAGCTCATAATGTTTATTTAAAAAACAGAGGTTGTTTATATTTTCATAGACATATTTACAAAATATCATACAAATATGCTATTAGATAACAAAAAGGATTAGACCCACTCAAATAGATCTAATCCTTATGGTATCAATTTCATATCACCAATTCACAGGTAACTTACTTGTACAACTTAAATATTTAGAAACGATAGGACAGATTGGTTCCAATAGCATTTCCCTTTAATTTTGTACCATTTCGTTTCAAATTATTTTTTGAGTATTCTAAACCTACTTCAATATCATTAGAGATTGCATATTTTACACCAATCGCATATCCAATCTCTTTGAAACTACCAAAATCCGATATTTTACTAATACTATAATGTAATTTAACGTATGGTAATATATCTGGTAGGAGACGGTATCCTTGAGCATATCCAATACTATATTGGGATTTTTGTTTGATATCATGAAAAATATTGCTACTTCCTAATTTTGCTTTACCATCAATTATTCCAATTAAATTCCTACCATAATCTATTGCATAGTCTAAAGTAAAGTTTATGCCTATTGCCTGCTTACCTTGCAAATCACCATTTTTATATTTTGTAGTTGTAACATCCATACCAATTCCTCCACCTGTAAAAGTTTCACCTACAGGCGCAGCTAAAGCAGAACTTGATAACAAAGCTACTACGATAAATCTTTTCATCATAAATCTCCTATTAAGTTAGCGTAGAAAATATTATTTTATTCTAATGAGATAGATATATATCAAACCGATGTTTTTTAGTTTCCTTACAAAAATCAGGTTTCTTATTTGCTAAAAATAATGCGTAGTTAGGTCTTTTTACAACCACTCTCTTTCTAGCAAGTTGCTGAGCAGGGAAAAGTAAATCATCTGAATCTAAATCACAGCCAACCAATTGTTGAAATAGTTGCATCTCCTTTTTTACTAATGCACTTTTAGTCTTAGACGGATACATAGGATCAAGATAAACAACATCCACCGAGTCAAGATCTGGATTTAAACCAGTAATAGAACTATGAGGAAGTAATACCATTCTTTCTCTCATAAAATGACCAATTTCTAAATCTTTATAAGCTCTTTGTAAACCATCTTCCAATAATGCGCCAACAATTGGATTACGTTCAATAAGTTTCACATAGCACCCTATTGATGCCAAAACAAAAGCATCTTGCCCTAAACCTGCTGTCGCATCAATAATTGTAGGAGTATACGAACCTTTAACACCAACAGCTTTCACAATAGCCTCATTACGACCACCGCCAAACTTTCGACGATACGACATTTTTCCATCAACAAAATTTACAGCTACAGCACCTAATTTAGGCTGATTAAGTTTCCTTAATTCAAGGCGTTCATTAGTCTGTACTAATGCTAAATTAGAGCTAGGATTATGCTTCAATTTCCATTTTTCACAAATATCATAAAAGCGCTCAGTAAAATCACTTTCATTAATTAATTGAATATTCATATCATGAGGTTTAAATACAACATAGGAACAATTCTTTGTTCCCATGTTATAAAATTACTTTTTAACACGAGTGTGTAACCCCTTCTTCTCTAAATTACGATAAATCAACCACTGCTGTGCAATCGTAATTAAGTTAGAGGTTAACCAGTAAAGTACTAAGCCTGATGGGAACCATAGGAAAAACACAGTAAACATCACAGGCATAAAGTTCATCACTTTTTGCTGTACAGGATCAGCAATTGGAGTCGGCGACATTTTTTGTAACAAGTACATTGACCCCCCCATTAATAGAGGGAAAATGTAGTATGGATCTTGTGCCGATAAATCTTGAATCCAACCAAAGAATGGCGCGTGGCGTAATTCCACCGCTTCCATAAATGTCCAGTATAATGCGATGAAAATTGGCATTTGAAGAAGAATTGGTAAGCAACCGCCCATTGGGTTTACTTTTTCTTCTTTGTAAAGTTTCATCATTTCTTGACTCATACGCTGACGGTCATCACCGAAACGTTCACGCATCTCTTGAATGCGAGGTTGTAACATACGCATTTTCGCCATTGAGGTATATTGAGCTTTTGTTAATGGGTATAGAATGGTTTTCACCACAATGGTTACACCGATAATAGCTAAACCCCAGTTAGATACAATACTTTGAATGAATGTTAATAGCCAGAATAATGGTTTTGCAATGAACCACGCCCAGCCATAATCAACGGTTAAGTCAAAGTTATTTGCCACTTGTGCCATTGCAGCTTGATCTTTCGGTCCAGTCCATAAATGGCTTATAATAGTCGCTTCACCATTAGGGGCAACTTGTGTTGCAGGCCCACGGTAACCGATAGTGCCTACGCCATTTCCTGTGCGAGTATAAAGATTATTTTCCGCATCTTGATTTGGGATCCACGCCGATACGAAATAATGCTGTAAAACAGCTGCCCAACCTGCTTTAGTATCTACAGATAAGTTAGCTTTTGCCATTTCATCAAAACTATATTTTTTATAGTTCACTTCAGAAGATGAATAAGCACCACCTGTATAGGTTGGCATTGCAAAATTGCCAGCACTTTCAACTAAAGTATGTTTAAGTTGACCATAAGGCTGAACTTCAAGGGTTTCTGCCGAACCATTTTTGATGTGATAATTCACCGCTACATTATAGCTACCACGTTTTAAGGTAAATGTTTTGGTATAAACTACATCATCTTTTTCAAATGTTAATGGCACATCAATCTCATTTTGTCCTTCAGCTAACGCAAATTTCTCTGCCGTAGCTTGATACTGAGCACGACCTGCTGTGGTATCAATCCCATTTTTACCGACTAACCCACTTTGTGCCACATACAGCACTTTGCCGTTATCTTGTAGCAATTCAAATGGTGTATTAGAGTCTAATTCTGCGTTATATTTTAAGAGATCAGAATCAACCACATCACCACCTAAAGTATCTACGGTTAAACGTAATACGTCCGTTTCAATAGTAATGGTTTTTCCTTTAGTTGATTGCTCATTGATAGATGCCACATTAGATGAAGCGGGGACATCACTCGATTGATTTGCAACTTGTTGTGTTTGAGCTTGAGCCATCGCTTGTTTTTGTGCTTGGATCTCAGGATTATAGTCCTGTTGCCACTGCGTAAAAATCAAGAACGAAACAAGCAACAAACCCATAATCAGTAAACTACGGTTTGAGTTCATTTTAAGTTCTCTGTGGTTAAAGTGAAGTGGAATAGCCCACTATGGAAAAGTATACATTTTAATATAGGATAACAAACTATCCAACGCCTTTTGCAAGATAGCGGTTGGATTTTTTTAGAGATTTACTAAAAAGTACGGCTTCTTGCAAACAAATGCTCACAAATCAAACAAACTTAGGATTTTCTTACTAATATTGAAGCAAAATAATGTGATGAACGCCACATTTTGAAGAATTACTTCTTTTTTATTCTTACGAAATCCGACAAAATAAGTGTCATCTAGCAAGAAAACTCGTATAATTACGACGTTTTTATTTTTTTATTCTTACAAAGAGGTACACACAATGGGTGGTATTAGCATTTGGAATCTAGTTATTATCGTTTTATTAGTTGTCTTATTATTTGGCACTAAAAAATTACGCGGATTAGGCTCAGACTTAGGCGAATCTATCAAAGGCTTTAAAAAAGCGATGAATGATGACAAAGCTAAAGACGCTGAATTTGAGAAAGTAGAACAAAAAGCCACAGAATCTACCGAACAAAAAGCAAAAGAAAAAGAGCAGGCATAATCCGTGTTTGATATAGGTTTTTCTGAATTAGTTTTGGTGTTTATCGTTGGCTTAGTGGTACTAGGCCCGAAACGCCTGCCTATTGCTATTCGTACAGTGATGGGCTGGGTTCGTACTATTCGAGGATTGGCAGCTAACGTTCAAAATGAGCTTTCTCAAGAGCTAAAACTGCAAGAGTTGCAAGAGAGCATTAAGAAAGCAGAAGAGTTGAATTTAAGTAAATTATCCCCCAAATTAAGCAAGACCGTAGAAGAACTCAAACAATCAGCACAGAAAATGCAAGCTAACTTAGACTCAGCAAGAGGGCAAATTGAAAGCATGACGCAAGAGCAAGTTAATGAAATTCAAAATAAAATTGAGCAAGAGAGCCAGCAACTTTCTCAACAAGCTAAACAGCAGAAAGAAACCGAAAACCCACCGTTTGAAACCGAAACGCTTTCAGCGGATCGCATTGCAGAACTTGCTGAAGCAGACGAGGATAAATTGACGGCGTATTATCCCCCAGATGACGATCTTGCAAGTGTTGAGCCTAAAACGAAACAGGATAAATAATGTCAGTCGAAGAATCTCAACCCCTTATTAGCCATTTAATTGAGCTTCGTAACCGCTTGTTAAGAGCGGTTATTTGTATTTTAGTTATTTTTTGTATCCTTGTTTATTGGGCAAATGACATCTATACATTACTTTCTAGCCCACTTACTGAACGTTTACCCGAAGGGGCAACGATGATTGCCACGAATGTGGTTACACCGTTTTTCACCCCGATAAAATTAACGGCGATTGTTGCAGTATTTATTTCCGTGCCTTATATTTTGTATCAAGTCTGGGCATTTATCGCACCTGCATTATATAAACACGAAAAAAAGCTAGTTTATCCACTGTTAATCTCAAGCTCTCTGCTTTTCTATATTGGTGTGGCATTTGCGTATTATGTAGTCTTTCCGCTCATTTTTGGCTTCCTGACCCAAACAGCCCCTGAAGGTGTTGTAATGGCAACAGATATTAATAGCTATCTTGATTTCATTTTGACTATCTTTTTAGCCTTTGGTGTCTGTTTTGAAGTGCCAGTTGCGATCATTTTACTTTGTTGGTCTGGCGTAACCACAGCAGAAGATCTCAAAGAAAAGCGTCCTTACATTATTGTGGCAGCTTTCGTGATCGGAATGTTACTTACCCCACCAGATATGTTCTCTCAAACATTACTAGCTGTGCCGATGTGTCTGTTATTTGAACTAGGACTACTGGTTGCTCGTTTTTATCAGCCGAAAGATGATGAAACAGAGTCAACAGCACAATCTGAATAAATAACTATAGAGGCACAAAATGTGTCTCTATGTATTTTAGATAATGTATATTCTGCTCAATAGCCATCTGCTGTAGTATTCCCGCATAGAATACCTTTAATCACCTTTTGAGAGCCAATACATTCCGAAACCGAATATTGATTCAAATATTGATAGAAATGTTCAAGGGCGTGATCTAAGACAGATTTCAGGTGACAATGCGGTTTTAAAATACACGCAGGAGAATTGCAATCTATCAATCTGGGATTGCCTTGCAAGGTTCTAATCACTTCGCCCACAGCCATAGAGAGAATGAGAGAGGAAATTCTAATACCGCCACCTTTTCCCCTTGCGGTGATTAGCCACCCTTGTTTTGCCATAAAATGCACCACTTTCACCAAATGGTTCTGCGACACTTGAAGCGATTCTGCTAACTGCGGAATGGTGTGAAGCTCATCTTGATGATGAGCAAGATACATCAATACACGAAAAGCATAATCAGTAAATTTACTTAGGTGCATAGTTCCCTCCATACTTGATAAAGTTGGGCATTAATGCCCAACTTATCTTTCCCATTACTCATGAGAAGAGAGTAATAAATTCCCCAAGGTTTTCACCCCAATCCCCGTTGCACCTGCTGCCCATAAATCACTTGCAGTTTTGCGGAAGGTTGCAGAACAGTCAATGTGTAACCAATTTTGCTGATAATTTTCCACAAAATAGGATAAGAAGGCTGTTGCGGTACTTGCGCCTGCACCAACAGGAACAGAACCGATATTGGCAATATCTGCAAAGGAAGATGAAATTTGAGCACGGTGGAACTCTTCAAACGGTAAACGCCAGAAAGGTTCGTTTTCGGCTTTGGCTGCCTCAAATAAACGGGCAACTAATTGATCGTCCATTGATAGCACTGAATGGTAGTCATTACCCACCGCTACTTTAGCTGCACCTGTTAAGGTCGCACAATCGACAATAAACTGCGGTTTCTGTTTGCTGGCCTCAATTAAACCGTCGGCTAACACTAAACGCCCTTCTGCATCGGTATTTAACACTTCTGCGGTTACGCCATTGCGATAAGTAATGATATCCCCTAATTTGAATGCTCGGCTACTCACCATATTTTCTGCACAGCAAAGATAGAGTTTCACACGTTGTTTTAAGCCACGTGCAATAGCAAAACCTAACGCCCCTGTGACTAAAGCTGCACCGCCCATATCAGTACGCATTGTAGACATACTGTCACTTGGTTTTAAGCTATAACCGCCCGTGTCAAAGGTAATGCCTTTACCGACCAAACAGGCTAACACTGGTGCATCTGGGTTGCCCGTTGGGTTATAGTCAAGTTGTAACATCGCAGGTAAATGAGCAGAGCCTTTACCAACCGACCAAATGCCGTGATAACCACGTTCATTTAATGCTTCACGAGCAACGATTTCAAAAGAAACCTTACCTTTGCCTACATATTTATCGGCTTGGTGTAAAATAAATTCAGCTGCTTTGTGAGCCAACACTTCGGGGGTTAAGCGGTCAGATGGTTCGTTAATAATGTCACGAGTAAAGCTGCTACACGCAAGGCGAGCATCAAATTCGGTTTGTTGTTCATTTAACGCAGGATAGGTGACTGAGCCTGCATTTTTCACGCTAACAAATCCTTGATGGAACGCCCAACACTGCTCTAATCCCCAGCCTTCGCCTGTTAAGGCAACATTTAAAATGTTCTGATTTTTGATTTTGCGAGCTGCTTGTTGAATGGTGGTTAATTCATCTTTTACCAGATGAATTGTCATACCTTGATCGTTTGCCGATAAAATTGCATTTTTTCCCCAAACTTCAGGGGCGGCAGTTAATGATAACGTGATTTGCATTGAACTCATAAAGACTCCTTGATATATAGCTATATAAATACTTTTACACTTCATCCAATATAACTTTGAATATTGTCAATAAAGTATTATTGCCAATCCTACTAAACCCCCTACTAAAAGTCTATCGTTCAGTTCACTCTAAGATACATTGTGAAAAAATAAACACATATCACAGATATTATTCATTTTTTTAACATGATGTAATAATCAAAAATTGGGAATGTATCTTCAAAGCTAATAACAAGTAATGAATCAATTAATTTTGGTGATCTCTTAAGCGATCACCAAGAGCTAAGGATGAAAACGAAAGTAAAGAAGAGCAGCTCTTAAGCCTTGATTATAAGAGTTTAATCTATCTTTTACCTATCAATCCGCCCAAACTTCCCACTTTGTACATCACGCATAGCTTGAATAATTTCTTCTCGGCTATTCATCACAAAAGGACCATAACCTACAACAGGTTCATTTAATGGCTCTCCCGTAAGAACTAACAGTTTAGCATCGTTATTCGCCTCGATCAGAACATCAGCGCCGCCACGTTCAAAGGTCACTAATTCACCACGACGAGCAATGTCCTCGCCATTAATTTGTACTGTGCCATCTAACACCAAAATAATCAGATTATGGCTTTCTGGTACAGCAAAAGTATGAACTTTACCTGCATTTAGTACCACATCCCACATATTAATCGGACTAAAAGTACTAGCAACTCCCGAAGTACTTGATAGCTCTCCCGCAATAATACGAGCCATTCCAGCATTATCACCAAGTTGCACGACAGGAATATCTGCCGATTTAATCGCCTGATATTTTGGTGTTGTCATTTTGTGAGCTTTAGGCAAATTCACCCAAAGTTGTACCATCTCAAACATTCCACCTTCTCTTGAGAAACGTTCTGAGTGAAACTCTTCGTGCATTACACCTGAACCTGCCGTCATCCATTGCACATCACCTGTCCCAATAGTACCGCCACCACCATAAGAATCCGCGTGAGCAACTTCGCCTTGATACGCAATTGTAACGGTTTCAAAACCACGATGCGGATGCTCGCCAACACCACTAAAATCCGATTTGCGTCCACCATCAAAATGGCGAGGTGGGTTGTAATCCATCAATAAGAACGGATCTAAATTTTTATCGGTATCGTTATAGCTAAACATTGATTGAACGTGGAACCCATTGCCTACCCAGTGTTTTGCAGGTGCAGTATGAACATTTGCAACTTTTTTCATTTTGTTATCCTTTGTTTATAGTTAAATGTTGCGAGTGATTTATCACATCGCTCTTGATGGGGCACATTATAATCTCATCTAAAATTTGATAAATATAGGTTTTATTGAGTAACTATTTAATATAAGTAAATAATAAAAAGAAAAATCGCAAAAAAAGATAAAATCATTATAATGTCGCCTTTCACAGCGGTGCGATAATGCAAAAATATTGCAACATCGTACCGCTTATTTATTCAATCGTGGTTCGCAAACCTCCCACGCAAAAAAACTAAGGAACACAATGAAACCTACACCTAAAGCTGCCGTGATTTTTTCAGGCGGACAAGATTCTACAACTTGTTTATTCCTTGCTATCAAAGAATTTGGCAAAGAAAATGTCGAAGCCGTCACCTTTCAATATGGACAACGCCACGCCATCGAATTAGATAAAGCCCGTTGGATTGCTCAAGATCTTGGCGTTAAACAGACCTTAATTGATACATCTGTGATAAAAGCCATTACGGCTAATGCCTTAATGGACGATCAAGCTGAAATTAAGCAGACAGGCAACACCCCTAACACCTTTGTAGATGGGCGTAATGCTCTTTTTCTACTTTACACAGCCATTTATGCAAAAAGTCAGGGGATCCAGACCATTTATACTGGCGTATGTGAAACAGATTTTAGTGGTTATCCTGATTGCCGAGATGTATTCATTAAATCAATGAACGTAACGCTTAATTTAGCGATGGATTACAACTTCAATATCCGTACACCGTTGATGTATCTCACGAAAAAAGAAACTTGGGCGTTAGCGGATAAACTTGGGGCATTGGACTATATCCGAACTCATACTCACACTTGTTATCTTGGCGTAGAAGGTGGTTGCCATACTTGCCCAAGCTGTTTGTTGAGAGAAAAAGGGTTAAACGAATATTTAGAGGAAAAAAGCAATGTTTAAAATCGCCAAAGAATTTAGTTTTGATATGGCTCATATGTTGGACGGTCACGATGGCAAATGTAAAAATCTGCACGGGCACACCTATACTTTACAAGTAGAGATTGCTGGCGAATTACATACGGGCGGTGCTAAATCGGGTATGGTGATGGATTACAGTGATCTCAAAGCGGTCGTAAAACAGCATATTCTCGACAAAATGGATCACGCCTTTATCTACGATTCTACGAGTGAAAAAGAGTGCAAAGTTGCCACATTACTTCAATCTCTCGATTCCAAAACCTTTGGCATTCCTGCTCGTACCACAGCGGAACAGATGGCGAAATACATTTTTGACACACTCACAACGGAAGGACTACCTGTTAGTCTTATTCGTCTATGGGAAACCCCAACGTCTTATTGTGAGTACTGCCGATAATGAAAAATCCAGAATACCGAATTGTCGAAATCTTTGAAACCCTTCAAGGCGAAGGGTTCAACACGGGTATGCCGAGTATTTTTATCCGCTTTGGTAAATGCAATCTCGCTTGCCCTTGGTGCGATACCAATTACAACCAATACGAAACCAAAACCCTTGCAGATATTATGCAAGTGGTCAAAGGTTTTTCCGCAAAGAACATCATTATTACAGGGGGCGAACCGACAATTCAGCCCGATTTAGCGTATCTGCTCGATACCTTGAAAGCAGCAGGTTATTTTATTGCGATAGAAACTAATGGCTTAAAACCTGTTCCGCCACAAATTGACTATATCGCCACTAGCCCCAAGCGGTTATATCAGAAGAATTATTTGAAACATCACATTCCCTTTGCTAATGAAGTGAGAATTGTGGTAGACGGTGATGTACTGGCGTTTTGTGAGCAGATAGAAAGCACCATCAAAGCAGAGCGTTACTACCTTTCCCCTTGTGAAGAAAATGGGGTGATGAATATGTTAGAAACCATCACCCAACTAGGAAAACTTAACCAGCGTCCGAACAAACCCCGTTGGCAGTTAAGTATTCAGACGCATAAGATGGCTGGGATTGAGTAATACTGAAAACGCTTAATTGTTGCAATTAAACTATTCTGCTACTTTTACTTCTTTTGTCCCACAACCAAAATTAATAATCTCTTGCTCAGACATAAGAGGATAACGGCATTGCATTTTTAGATAGAGAATTCCCTCATCTGATAGAGTGTCTTGATAACCTACTCTAGCCTCTTCTGGGGATAGCCCCGAAGATTCTTGATGTCTATTTATACTATATTGTAACGATTTAGGTTTACTAGATTTCTGAGATTCTGACTCATTGATATCTTGCGCCAATAATGAATTTTCATTATTGCTATCCACAACAGAAGCCTGTTCATTTTGAACTGAAATAGATTGTCTAGCTTCAGCCTTTTCATCTGATGAGGAGGTCTCCGTTATATCCTTCTTAGAATCAGGAATTTTTACTTGGGAAGCTCCCGCTTCTGAGACCTCAGATTTTAGAGATTCAACTTTTGGTGACTCAACTTTTGATGCCTCAACTTTTGGCGACTCAACTTTTGAATCTTCCGCTTTTAGTCCTTCTACATCAGCTTTATCTTCTCCCTTTTCTTGAATAATATCCTTCTTAGGTTGTTCAAAGCAGGCAGTTACAGAAAATATAGCAATAAAAATTAATAATAGTTTATTCATAAAAAATATCCTTAAATAAAAATCAACGCATTGTCACAAACTCTTCCGAGCCTGTTGGGTGAATGGAGACTGTGTTATCAAAATCAGCTTTGGTTGCCCCCATTTTGATTGCAACGGCAAAACCTTGCATCATTTCATCAACACCAAAGCCAATGCCGTGTAAGCCAACAATTTTTTCTTCCTTGCCGACACAAACTAATTTCATTCGGCAAGGTTGGCGGTGTTGTGTTACGGCACTGTACATTGGGGTGAATGAAGATTTATAAACTTTCACATTTTCCGCACCGTATTGCTCAACCGCTTTTGGCTCTGTTAAACCAATAGTACCAATCGGCGGATGGCTAAAAACTACCGTTGGAACAAGGTTGTAATCCAAATGTTCATTTAGCCTATTGTTGAATAAACGCTCTGATAAACGGCGACCTGCGGCAACGGCAACAGGGGTTAATTCAATTCCACCTTCAATAATATCGCCTACGGCATAGATGCCTTCGACGTTGGTATTTTGGAATTTATCCACCTTCACAAAGCCACGTTCATTTGTTGCTACACCTGCAGCGTCAAGGTTAATCACGTCTGTTGCTGGTTCACGACCAATCGCCCATACCAAGCAATCTACGCTTTGTTCTTCAGCATTTTCCAATTTTAACGTTAAAGAGCCATCAGCATTTTTAACGACTTCTTGTGGAATAGCGTGAGTATGAAGTTGAATACCATCTTGGTTCATCACTTCTAATAAAGTTTCCACAATAAGTGGATCGAAAGTACGCAAAGGGGCGTGTTGGCGAACGAATAAATGGGTTTCTGCCCCTAAGCTGTTTAATACGCCTGCAAGTTCCACCGCAATGTAACCAGCCCCCACAACCGCCACACGTTTTGGTACATCATCTAAGGCAAAAACACCTTCAGAATCAATGCCATATTCAGCCCCTTTAATCGCAGGGCGACTTGGACGACCTCCCGTTGCAATTAAAATATGATCTGCCGTGATTTTCTCTACGCCACCGTCTGCCAAGGCAACTTCAACGGTATTCTTATTCACGAATTTTGCAAACCCACGAATAACATCGACATTGTTTCTAGCTAAAACGTTATTGTAAGAGGTATGAATACGTCCGATATAGGCTTGACGGTTTTCGACTAATTTACGGTAATCAAAACGATTGATCGTCACATCAAAGCCGTAATCTGGTGCATAGCAATTGATCGCTTCAGCAATTTGAGCACCATAGAACATCACTTTTTTTGGCACACAGCCTACGTTTACGCAAGTTCCGCCTAGGTGTTTTGCTTCGATAATGGCACATTTTTTACCATAACTTGCCGCTCGGTTAATAGAAGCAATGCCGCCGCTACCGCCGCCAATAGCGATATAGTCGTAATGTTTGGTCATAAAAGGCTCCTTAAAATTATCTTTATTTCATATCCATAACACACATTAAAAAAACATAGCCACATCCAGCCATAAAAGATATGGCTGATTTGACTATTACTTCGCAATACGCTTATATTTCATACGATGTGGCTGTGTAGCTTCTGCACCAAAGGTTTTCTTTTTCCACTCTTCGTAGTCTGAGAAGTTACCTTCGTAGAAAGTGACTTTACCTTCATCACCGTAATCTAAAATGTGAGTTGCGATACGGTCTAAGAACCAACGGTCGTGCGAGATAACCATTGCACAGCCTGGGAATTCTAAGATCGCATTTTCTAACGCACGTAAGGTTTCCACATCAAGGTCGTTGGTTGGTTCGTCTAATAATAAGACGTTTCCGCCCGCTTGTAACAATTTCGCAAGGTGTAAACGACCACGCTCACCGCCTGATAATTCGCCGACACGTTTTTGTTGATCTACGCCTTTGAAGTTAAAGCGACCAACATAAGCACGACTTGGAATTTCAAAGTTGCCGATGGTTAAAATATCTTGTCCGTTTGAGACTTCTTCCCATACGGTTTTTTTGTCGTCCATTGCATCACGGAACTGTTCCACAGAGGCAAGCACCACCGTTTCTCCCATCACGATTGAACCGCTATCTGGCTGTTCTTGACCTGAAAGCATACGGAATAAGGTTGATTTACCTGCACCGTTCGCCCCGATGATCCCCACAATCGCCCCTTTCGGAATGCTGAAAGATAAATCATCAATTAAAGTGCGGTCGCCGTAAGATTTGGTTAGATTGCTCACTTCAATCACTTTATCCCCTAAACGTGGACCAGGTGGAATAAAGAGTTCGTTGGTTTCGTTACGTTTTTGATATTCGCCTGAGTTAAGCTCTTCAAAGCGTGCCATACGCGCCTTGCTTTTCGCCTGACGACCTTTCGGATTTTGACGTACCCACTCCAACTCTTTAGCAATGGATTTTTGACGAGCATTTTCCGCCGCTTGTTCTTGCTCTAAACGTTTCTCTTTTTGCTCTAACCAAGATGAGTAGTTACCTTCCCAAGGAATACCTTCACCACGGTCAAGCTCTAAGATCCAGCCTGCCACGTTATCTAAGAAGTAACGGTCGTGGGTAATTGCCACCACAGTACCTTCGTAGTCGTGTAAGAAACGTTCTAACCACGCCACCGACTCCGCGTCTAAGTGGTTGGTCGGCTCGTCTAATAACAACATATCCGGTTTTTCGAGCAACAAACGGCAAAGTGCCACACGGCGGCGTTCGCCCCCTGAAAGATGTTCGATTTTAGCGTCCCAATCTGGCAAACGTAACGCATCTGCTGCACGTTCTAACTGGTTATCTAAATTATGACCATCGTGAGCTTGAATAATCGCTTCTAATTGTGCTTGTTCAGCCGCAAGTTTATCGAAATCCGCATTTTCATCGGCATACGCTGCATAAACTTCATCTAAACGAGTAAGTGCATTTTTCACTTCTGAAACCGCTTCTTCAATGGCTTCACGCACGGTTTGCTGTGGCTCTAATTTCGGCTCTTGCGGAAGATAACCGATTTTGATCCCTGGTTGTGGACGAGCTTCACCTTCGATCTCTTTATCGATCCCAGCCATAATGCGTAACAGGGTGGATTTACCTGCACCATTTAAACCTAACACCCCGATTTTAGCCCCCTGGAAAGAAGCTCAATGAGATGTCTTTCAAAATATGACGCTTCGGCGGAACGACTTTTCCGACACGGTGCATAGTGTAAACAAATTGCGTGGACATATACATTCCTTTTCTGACAAAAATTAGGGGGTATTCTACTTGAAATCAGGGGCAAAATATAGCTTTGCCTTTACATTCATTAGAAATCTGATTAAACCAAAACTCTGCCTGTGATAAAACAAAAGATCAAACCCAAGCTAACATATGCCAATTACTTGGGACATAGTTAGTTAAGTTTGATCTTCTTAAATTACCCTATATTGATGTTAGAACGAGTATCTTACATTGGAATTAACAGATAAATCCGTATTATATTTTCCAAATGCAGAGCCTTCTAAACTCAAGCCTATACTTAACTTATCATTAGCTCTGATATTAAGCCCCAAGTCCATCAACATTCTGGCATCTTTTTTGCTATTGCTAGCACTTATACCATCTACCAAAATTTCATTGCGTTTTGCAATATCCCATTGATAGCCAATGCCAGCCCAAGCGGTCGCTTTGCTCTGTCCAATTTCAAAAGTTTTACCTGCATTCACACCCAAACGACCAACCAGTCCATTTGAGACTTTTATGGTTAATTTATGTCCGTTATCAGCTAAATTAGCTTGGCTATTTTTGACATAAATCACTTCCGCTTGTGGTTCAACATAACCTGAACCTAAGTTAAATCTATAGCCAACTTCACCACCCAAATAGAATGAATGGGTGTTATATCGTTGAGATTTAAAATCTAACTTCATTTCTTTAAATGCGTAGTCAAATTTATGGTTATTTTTGACATATTTAGCGATGGTATCAAGATAAAAGCCGTTATCAAATAACGCTGTCGCATAAACGCCTGCACCGATAGATTTTACATCGCCGTTCGTTGAGCCGATTTTTCCTTCAATGTCTGTTGAAGTATGCGTCACCGTTACCCCAGTAAATAACTCTGCATTTGAAAGGTGGCTTTGTTTATCAAAACCTGTCTGAATATGGGTAAATTTATGCTTATAGCTATCGCTACTGCCTTTACCGCCTAATACTCTAGCCCATACGCCTGCATTGGCGTCAATGCCACGCAACTCTCCCATTCTCTTATTGAGATTGTTCATTTCAACGTGGTTAAGATCAGTATGCAATGAAGTAAGTTCATTAGCTTCTTTGATCGCAGCTTGATTTGGTGATTTCGTGATATGGATATTTCCATTTTGGTCTTGAGCTAAATCATAGTTCACCAAGCCCGTATTGTTCACCAAAATCTGCTTGCTATTTGGATCAATTAAAGCAATATCAATACCTTCTCTTTGAATTAGGTAACGAGTTACATCACCGACACGAGCGGTTACAAAACTTAGCTCTTGATAATTAGCAATAGCTTCTTTTAATGATTTCACCGCTAGACGTTCTGCGGTTTCTGGTTCTGTTGGTTTAACCTCGCTTACAGTCGCTGTTTCAGTTGAAGCTAGGCTTGGAGTAGGCTCAGGTGCTGGCTCTGCAACTTCAGGAGTTGGCACAGCGGTCGGTTGCTCGCTTGTTTCTGCAACTGCTTCTGCTGTTGGCTTAGCATCTTCAGTAGCAACAACTGGCGTTTCTACTGCTGGCTGAGCAGTATTATCTACACTTGGCTCATCGCTATTTTCATTAGCTGGAGTGCTTGGTGTATTTTCCGTTTCTAGCACTACGGTTTCTGCATTTGACGCAGAGCTGTCTGTTGAAGTGATTTCACTGCTATTTTCTTCTGACACTGTGGTTTCAGTGTTTGATGTAGCGATTTGCTCGTTATTTTCTGCAACAGCTTCTTCTGTTGGAGGGACTTCACTTACAGTCTCTGTTTCCGATGTCTCTGTATTTGATGATTGAGCATCTACATCTGTTTCTTCTGGAGCTGGTTCTGTCGTGACTGTACTCGCTTCGTTAGTATTCTCAGCTACTGTCTCTGTATTGGTTGAACTATTATTTTCAGTTGCAGTAGTCGTTGTTGTACTGTTACTAATACCACAATAACTAGCATCAGCTCCCGGAGCTAAACTTAATTTACAATCCTCTCGGTTAGTGGTGTCTTTATAAGTACCATTATTTCGCGTTTCATCAATACTCACATAAGTAATGCTGTAAATATCGTACACATCGGTGACATATTTATTTCCATTTGGAACATAGTAACTATAAAGAAAACGAAAAATTTCATTACCTTTATTATCAAGTACATAATCCCCTGTCACCTCAACCATTTTAAGGTTTCCTGCCTGATCTGCTACAGAGTCACTGATATAACCTTTTTTAATTTTGCCAGTTTTTTCATCTACCTCAATGCCCCATAAAGTCACAGTATGTGTCCATGATGTTAGCGCGGCAACAACGTTTCCAGTTTTGAAGTTTTCAACCAATGATTTTGTAACTAAAGCTGCATTAGAGTCGTAACGCTCAGTCCAAAATGGACCACCACTGATTTTTGTTGGCCCACGCTGTGCCTCATAAGAAGTTTTCGTATTATGAGTTTCATATAACTTAACAGTGGGAGCAAAATCCTCAAAGAAATATTCCATTCCACGAAATGGGTATAATCCTCCCTGTATGTTTGGATATTTCTTATTTAACCATTTTGAAATCTCCTTATTATCGTTTGGTGTATTGGGATTAAATAAAACAGGGGTTTTTAATTCTCTTTTCCACCAACCAAGCATATTTCCTGCAACAGCTCCCCAGCATTGGTTAGGATATTGAAAATCAGCAGTCCAACCTTTTTGCTTATCAACTCCACTTGCCCAGTAGACATCGTCTGCCAAAACATTAACAGAGGATGAAAGTAGAGCAGTTATCAAGGCCTTCGAAAAATAAGGCTTCATTATGATCTCCTTTAAATTTATGGAAAGAATACTGAAATTATACTGGTAGGAAAAATCTGAATACTTTTATAATAGCTCATTGATTAACGATGAGAAACACAAAAACCCATCAGTTAAATTTCACCGATGGGTGATTGTAAACTTTTTAATCAGATAAAACTTTGAGTAAGCTCAATATATGGTTATGAAAATGTCGATATTACCTACCGCCTATTTCATCACGCTACTTTACATTGCTCTCTCTGTATCGCACGATACCCAATATCTCGGCGGTAAAAACGCCCTTGCCACTGGATCTGTTCGGCAAGTTTTAAGGCTTTTTGCTGTGCGTCAGATACCGTAGAACCTAATGCGGTGGCACACAGTACACGTCCCCCTTTTGTGACTAATTTCCCATTCTGTTGGCTAACACCTGCGAGGAAGACCTTTTTATCGGCACAACAATCTGTCGGAATTCCCGTGATTTCATCATTTTGACGATAATCTGCAGGATAACCTTCGGCAGCCAGCACAATCCCTAACGCTGCTTGTTCACACCATTTTGATTGTATCTCGTTTAGCTTGCCGTCACAGGCTTTTAGACAGAGTTCAACAAGATCCGACTCCAATCGCATCATAATTGGTTGTGTTTCAGGATCACCAAAACGGCAGTTAAATTCAATCACTTTAGGTTGCCCATTTGGCATAATCATCAAGCCTGCATAGAGAAAACCTGTATATTCATTATTTTCACTCGCCATACCACGCACTGTCGGATAAATAATTTCTTGCATCACACGTTGATGAACATCTGGAGTGACGACAGGGGCAGGGGAATAAGCGCCCATTCCACCTGTATTTAAGCCTGTATCGCCTTCACCCACTCGTTTATGATCTTGACTGGTTGCCATTGGCTCGACGTTTTTACCATCGACCATCACGATAAAACTGGCTTCTTCGCCAGCTAAAAATTCTTCGATAACAACACGGCTACCAGCATCGCCAAACGCATTTCCTGAAAGCATATCTTTCACTGCTTCTTCAGCTTCCGCCAATGTCATTGCAACAATCACTCCTTTACCAGCCGCCAAACCATCGGCTTTAATCACAATCGGGGCATTTTTTTGGTGTAAATAGGCTAAGGCAGGTTCAATTTCGGTAAAGGTTTGATATTCTGCTGTTGGAATGTTGTGGTGAGCTAAAAAGTCTTTGGCAAAGGCTTTTGACCCTTCTAATTGAGCTGCAGCTTGAGTTGGACCAAAAATTTTTAATCCAGCGGCACGGAATGCATCAACAACGCCGATAACTAAAGGTGCTTCAGGTCCGACAATGGTTAGCCCCACCTCATTTTCTTTGGCAAAATTGACTAAAGCGGTCAGATCCGTTGCAGAAATTGCCACATTTTCAATCCCTGCTTCAAGCGCTGTTCCTGCATTTCCAGGCGCTACAAAAACCTTTTCCGCTAAAGGTGATTGACGAACTTTCCACGCCAATGCGTGTTCACGACCACCGTTGCCAATAATCAAAATATTCATTGAAATTCCCCTGTAAAAAATCGCTAAAGATCTGACCGCCTGCAAAAAAGCAAACGTTTGCGTAGTGTATAGGATTTAGTGATGAACAGGAAGCATTATTTATTGAGAATTAGCATTAATATTATCTATAATCATATATCCAACATTCTATGCTAAAATCTCCCCTATTATTTTTTACAGAGAATCAACTATGACAATGATTAAAATTGCACAACAAGCCAAACAAGCGAGCTTTGAGTTAGTACAGTTTGGCAATGTTCAAAAGAACCAAGCCCTATTCGCCATTGCTGATGCGTTGGAACAACGTACCGATGAGATTTTAGCGGTCAATGCGAAGGATATTGATTATGCCAAGTTGCAAGGGATTTCAGAGGCGATAATCGACCGCTTGTTGCTAACACCTGAGCGTATTCGTGGGATTGCAAATGATGTGCGAAACGTGGCAAGCCTTGCCGATCCTGTCGGGCAGGTGATTGACGGCGGTGTGTTGGACAGTGGGTTAAAAATCGAACGTCAGCGAGTGCCATTAGGGGTGATTTTAACCATTTATGAAGCTCGTCCGAATGTGACCATTGATGTTGCTTCGCTCTGTTTGAAAACAGGCAATGCGGTGATCTTAAGAGGCGGTAAAGAAACGAAATTTACCAATGCAATTTTGGTTGAAGTTGTACAAACAGCCTTAGCACAAGCAGGTTTGCCGAAGTTAGCCGTGCAAGCTATCACCGATCCTGACCGTGCTTTATTGCTCGAATTGCTCAAGTTGGATCAGTATATTGATATGGTTATTCCACGAGGTGGAGCAGGTTTACATCAGTTCTGCAAAGAAAACTCGACTATCCCTGTGATTGTCGGCGGTATCGGAGTGTGTCACCTGTATGTGGAAGCCAGTGCGGATTTAGAGCATTCGCTGAATGTGATTGCCAATGCGAAAACCCAACGTCCAAGTACTTGTAACACCCTAGAAACCCTGTTGGTCGATAAGGCGATTGCAGATCAGTTTTTACCGAAACTTGCGGAACATCTTTGCCAATTGAAAGTGACATTGCATAGCGATGATTTTGCTGAAGATCTACAAAATAATCCGCAAATTCAACCGCTTGATCAAGCGAAATTAAATCAAGAGTGGCTGTCGTTAGATTTAAGCGTGGTGGTTGTAGATGGTATTCAGCAAGCGATTGAGCATATTCGTACCTACGGTAGCCAACATTCCGAAGGGATTTTAACCAGTAACTACGCCCTTGCTCGCCAGTTCGTTCAACAAGTTGATGCGGCAGCGGTATATATTAATGCCAGCACTCGTTTTACCGATGGCGCACAATTCGGTTTAGGGGCAGAAGTGGCGGTAAGTACACAAAAACTGCACGCCCGTGGACCGATGGGGCTAGAAGCACTCACGACCTATAAATGGGTGTGTGAAGGGGATTATTTGACGAGAAAATAGTGTCTCAAAGATATAAAAAACATCCATGAAATATAAAGAGATTCAATATTTTTAAGCTATACTACATAATATAGGGAATCTTAGATATATCTTGCGCTGGTACAAAGTGTTAAGCGCTAAAAAAATTTACAATGATTCGTCAATACAATTTAAAAACACATCCAATGATTTAAAGGAGAACATAATGAAACCTTATCTTTCGAAGATCGTAATAGCGACACTTTTTTTTCATCTGTACAGGTAGTTGAAGCTCAGACTTATTGGGCAAGTGGAGTCAATCAAAATAGTGGATGGACTGCTGATTTACAATATCCAAATCAGTGTTGGGGTGCTGTTGCAGGAAATACTCTCGGATGGTGGAAAAGTAGAGTAAAAGCGCAAGTAGAATTTAACGAGGATACTCCTAAAGATAGCAAAGCCATTTCAGGATGGATATATAAAACTTATCCGCATATACAGGGTGGATTACAACCATATCGAGGTATGGAGTATTTTTTCTCTCGTTTTGCATCAGGAGTAAAATTATACGAAGAACATAATAAAAAAACGTATTATGAAAGTGAGAGAGGTCCAACAAAAATTAGTGGTGGTCCATTCTGGACGGAACGTTATGACTCGGATGCCAAATTAGTCACTAAATCTTTAATTGATAATTTTAAGACAGGAAACGTTGTTGCAGCACTCACTTCTCAGCACCATACCGTAACCTTATGGGGAATTGAAGTTGATGGGGATGGTAAGATAAAAAAAGGATGGATTAGTGATTCTGTTAAGGATAAAGCTGGAAATCTTAAAATGGTTGAGGTGGTAGGAAATTACGCAAAAGACAATAAAGGAAATGATATATTCCGTTTTCTTTACAGTTATGCCGTTGACGGTGGTCGCATGTATGTAACGGATCTTTATGATATTTATAGTATTACCTACCTCAGTATAGATGAGGCAAGAAATAATGGTACTTATAAAGATACATCTAATCGTGAGGATTGTAGGTTAAGTTTGGCTCCTGGTGTGTCAGGAAGTTTTTGTTCAATTAATAGTACAGCAACTAATACTACAAAGGTAGAGAATGTATCTACTACTAACAATAACTCAACAAATCTTCCAACAAAAGTTGAAAATAGTGGCTATTCAAATCAAGTCATTAATGCTGCATCGGCATCAGATGATACTGTAAGTTCAGCATCCGAAAATAATGATTCGGTAAATACACCGGAAAATATCGAAAACAGTAATGGGGTAGATATAGGTAATAATTCGACAGTATCTTCGGCAAATGTTGAAAATAGTAGTAATGAGGTTAGTGTAATTAATACACCAAATACATCAAGTCTACCTAACGATCAAGGAACTAAAAAGATTATTGTTGATAATTCAGAAAGCAACGCAAAAGATCCTATCATAAGCAAAGCGACAGAATCTTTAACAAAGGAAATTAATTCGTACCCAGAACTAAGTTTTATCACTAAGAATATGGGAGATGTAACATTTTATATTGTGCAAAAAGATGGTGTTGACATAGCTTTGATTAATCCAAAAACTGAACAGTCGTTAGTTAGTAATAAGGGATTAGTAATCTATGATTTCAAACAAGACCAAAATGGAAATATCCATATCACGAAATCACCAAATCAAGCTGCGATCAAAGAAGCTAATGAACTTACTTCATTGCATACTGATCTTAACCACGTTGAAATGAACAATCTCAATAAGAGAATGGGAGAGTTACGTGGTATTGACGCCAATGCTGGCGTATGGGCTAGAGTATTAGGTGGTAAAGGTAGTAGCGATAGCTATAAGCATAAATTTACCCATATTCAGACAGGTTTTGATAAACAAAGTCACCTTTCAAATGCAGAGTTATTTACTGGGGTAACGGTGACGCATACTTCAACAGACATTGAAGGAAAAATCGGCTCAACGAACGGCGATGTAAAATCTATCGGTGCAGGCGTTTATGCGACAGCGTTATTTGATAACGGCTTTTATCTTGATACCATCGCTAAATATGTCAAAAATAACCATAAATTTGACTACGCATTTAAAGAAATGAAGTTAGATTTTAAATCTCAACGATATAACACCCATTCATTCTATTTGGGTGGTGAAGTTGGCTATAGATTTAACTTAGGTTCAGGTTATGTTGAACCACAAGCGGAAGTGATTTATGTCAAAAATAGCCAAGCTAATTTAGCCGATAACAGACATAAATTAACTATAAAAGTCTCAAATGGACTGGTTGGTCGTTTGGGTGTGAATGCAGGTAAAACTTTTGAAATTGGACAGAGCAAAGCGACCGCTTGGGCTGGCATTGGCTATCAATGGGATATTGCAAAACGCAATGAAATCTTGGTAGATGGTATAAGTGCTAGCAATAGCAAAAAAGATGCCAGAATGTTGATGGACTTGGGGCTTAATATCAGAGCTAATGATAAGTTAAGTATAGGCTTGAGTTTAGAAGGCTCTGCATTTGGAAAATATAATACGGATTTATCTGTTAATTCCAATGTAAGATACTCGTTCTAACATCAATATAGGGTAATTTAAGAAGATCAAACTTAACTAACTATGTCCCAAGTAATTGGCATATGTTAGCTTGGGTTTGATCTTTTGTTTTTACTAAAGAGGCATGTCGAATTGACCACAGATTAAGAGAGAACTTAATACAAGCAAACAAAACCCCAACAGAATATGCCACAAGCCATTAAGCTATGCTAAACTTCCCCATCTTAAGGGGAAATAATATGAAAAATCTTATCTTCTTTTTTAAACTCTTTATCCACCGCTTTCAACAAAACAAAATTGCGGTCTATTCAGGGTATCTGACTTATACCACGTTGCTTTCTCTCGTACCTCTGATTATGGTGGTGTTTTCGGTGTTTACGCTATTACCGATTTTTGAACAAGCCACCGCACAGTTAAAAGAGCTGGTGTACGATAACTTTGCCCCAAGTGCAGGGAATATGGTTCAGCAATATCTCGAGATGTTTGTCGATAACTCAAAGAAAATGGGGATCATCAGTATCATCGGTTTAGTCGTGGTGGCGGTGATGTTGATTTCGAGCATTGATAATGCCCTTAACGAAATTTGGCATAATACGAAAAAACGTTCAGTGATACTCTCTTTCGTTGTCTATTTGGCTGTGCTGATTTTTGCCCCGATTTTTGCTGGAGCGAGCATTGCCATCAGCTCTTATATTTTCTCGTTGGAAATGTTTAGCCAAGACGGGCTGTTTTCTTTTAGCCACCACCTGCTTAAATTTATTCCTTTTGTCTTAACTTGGTTGCTGTTTGCCTTGGTTTATCTTATTGTACCTAACACCCAAGTGAAGTTTAGACACGCTGCGGTGGGGGCTTTATTTGCTGGAGTTTTCTTTACGCTGGGTAAACAAATTTTCATCTGGTATATCACCACTTTCCCATCATATCAGGCAATTTATGGTGCGTTAGCCACGATTCCGATTATGATTGTTTGGATCCACCTAAGCTGGCGAGTGGTATTACTAGGGGGGCAGTTTGCTTCTGTATTAAAAGATATGGAAATGATCAAGGCTGGCGAATTAGCAAATCCATTAACGGAGGACAGAGAATGATCGGATTAATTCAACGAGTAAAATGGGCGAAAGTGGAAGTAGATAACCAGGCTGTCGGCGAAATTTCAACGGGACTATTAGTATTATTAGGTGTTGAGCAAGGTGACGATCAGGCTAAGGCAGATCGCTTACTGGAAAAAGTCTTGAACTATCGTATCTTTGCCGATGAACAAGGCAAAATGAACCTAAACGTTCAGCAAGCAGGGGGAAGTTTATTAGTCGTTTCCCAATTTACCCTTGCCGCCGATACCCAAAAAGGTCTACGCCCTAGCTTCTCTCGTGGGGCAACCCCAGTACTTGCTCAAGCACTTTACGACTATTTTCATCAGCAAGCGGCACTCAAAATCCATATCCAAACAGGACGGTTCGCCGCCGATATGCAGGTCAGCTTACAGAACGATGGGCCTGTCACCTTTTGGCTACAAGTATAGGCACGGCAATGTACCAACAGTTCCAGCAACAACTTGCAAAGCATTGCCCTAATCAGACCGCTTTCTTCATCGGTTTAAGCGGTGGGGTGGATTCGGCAGTCTTACTGCATCTGTTCGCACAGGCTCGACAAGCCCTTAACCTTAAACTCAGGGCAATTCATATCCATCACGGCTTAAGCCCAAATGCAGATAGCTGGGCAACATTCTGTGAACAGCTTTGTGAACAGTGGGCAATCCCTTTGACTGTCTGCAAGGTTCAAGTACAAGGCAAGCAAGGGCTGGAAGCCAATGCTCGAACAGCACGCTATCAAGTCATTCAACAGCATATTCAACGGAATGAAATGTTGGCAACCGCACATCATCTTGACGATCAAGTTGAAACCTTTTTCCTTGCCTTAAAAAGAGGAAGCGGTATTCAAGGGCTAGGGGCAATGCAAGCGGTCAGTTTTTTGCAAAATATTGCGATTTTCCGACCGCTTCTCAGCTTCAATAAAACCGACATTCTCGCTTATGCTGAACAACATCAACTGGAATGGATTGAAGATGAAAGCAACTTCAACACTGATTTTGACCGCAATTTCCTACGTCAAACGGCGTTACCTTTGCTCAATCAACGTTGGCAACAGTTTAATCAAATGGTGGCACGCTCAAGCCAGCATTGTGCCGAGCAACAACAACTGATTGAAGAATTGCTACACCCCGAACTGGCTAGTCGGCTACAAAATGGCGGTTTAGACATCACAGGCTTTGAGCATTTTTCTTTGTTAAAGCAACAACAGCTTGTCCGTTTGTGGCTGGCACAGGCTCACCTTGCAATGCCAAGCGTGGCTCAACTGGAACAGATTATCCAACATCTCATTTTGGCAAGAGCCGATAAAAATCCGCAGGTCAAACTTGAACAACACCTTATTCGCCGTTACCAACAGCAGATCTTCATTACCCCTATTCAAGCAGAGACAGATGATTTTGACTTGGAACTGCCACCACAAAGTGAAGAAATTCAACTGCCCACCTCTATTGGCATTGTTCAACGCAACGGCACAGAGATTATTTACAAAATATCAGGCAAATCTCACCGCTTGTTATTGCCAGAAGCGTTACAACAAACCCCACTTCGCCTAACCAACCGCTATCCAAGCAAAGTGCAGTGTTACGGCAAAACCTATCGAGAAGAGATGAAAAAGATTTGGCAGGAAAATCGTATCCCCGTGTGGTTACGGGGACGTGTGCCAATTATCTTTTATAAACAAGTATTAATAGCAATTTTAAAAATCTAGTCATTCTTCACAAAATAGTTACAAAAATAGGATTGCTCGAAGAATCATATCCAACGGCCACAACAATCCTTGAATCTTTTCCCAGATCGACAAATACACAATTTTTTCATAGCAGGCATAGGAACTGTTGGATCAAAAAAATACCAACGATCATCTACATTTACAAAAAGAGAACATTCATGATGAATTTGCACACCATCTTCTGTATTAAAGTAAGCCCTAAATTCAACAATACTATGAATTTTAGTCACATTTTCTTGGTTAGAAATAATATCAAGACCTATCCACTGAGTCTTTTGGCTCCAATCTTTTATTGCTTTTAGGTCAAGCAATGATTGCTGAGCAGGGAGTGTCGTTCTAACTATATAGTCAATATTAACTTTGGTGTAAGCAGAATAACGAGAACGCATCAATTCTTCGGCTGTAATAGGCAGTTTTTGAGCAAAATGAAATGGTTTACAGCATTCATCATATGCTAGTTTTGATTGGCAAGGACAAACATAAAACATAACAAAATCTTTAAAAAGCTCTCTATCTAACTTAATATCTTTATTTATAGGAAAACATTATGAGTAACTGTTATTACTAAAACTCATACACCATATTAATATACGGAATTCAATAACTAACAACGGCACACTCACCCACAACGGCAACGTTTCAAACTTCCAAAAGGTACCTGCAATCGCTACGCCTAAAATCATCAAACGGGAAAAGCCCGTGTTATTACGCTGTGCTTTCAGGCTTTGATTGATTTCATTTAAACGGAAATTAATCTGTTTTTGTTGTTGCAAGGCTTGAAACATCGCTTCAGGGAACTCGGCAAAATGCTCCCTAAATTGCGGAGCTCGCTGTTTTAGATCTCGCCACATAGCCTTAAAGCCCACTTGTTCATTCAACCAATCTTGCAAAAACGGCTTAGCGGTTTGCCATAAATCTAACTGCGGATAAACCTGTCTGCCTAATCCTTCAATATAAAGCAATGTTTTTTGCAATAACACCAATTGTGGCTGTACTTCCATATTGAATTTACGAGCAACAGTAAACAAATTCAATAAAACGTGTCCAAACGAAATTTCCGAAAGGGGTTTAGCAAAAATCGGCTCACAGACTTCTCGAAAGGCTTCCTCAAAAGCATCAATATCGGTATCCGACGGTGTCCAACCTGACTCAACGTGCATCAACGCAACTCGGCGATAATCACGATTGAAAAAAGCAACAAAACTTTCGGCAAGGTAGCGTTTATCGTTCTGATTTAAAGTGCCGACAATACCGCAATCAATCCCGATATATTGTGGATTTTCAGGGTGATTTGGGTTCACAAAAATGTTACCTGGGTGCATATCGGCGTGAAAAAAGCTATCACGGAAAACCTGCGTAAAAAACACTTGCACACCACGTTCTGCAAGCAGTTTCATATCTGTGCCGTTGGCTTTGAGTTCATCAATATTTGCCACAGGAATACCATAAATCCGTTCCATCACAATCACATTTTTATGGCAAAAATCTTGATACATTTCAGGTACATAGAGCATTTCACTGTTTTCAAAATTATTACTCAAGCGGATAGCATTCGCCATTTCTTTGCGAAGATCGAGTTCGTCCAACAACGTTTTTTCATACTCACGCACCACTTCCACAGGGCGTAAACGTCTGCCTTCTTTATTTAAACGTGGAATCCAACTCGCCAAGCGGTACATCAAGGCTAAATCGTCCTTAATCACACAATCAATCTCTGGGCGAAGGACTTTTAATACCACCTCTTTACCTGCAAGCGGTTGGTTTTGATTAAATTTTGCCGTATGCACTTGAGCAATAGACGCAGAAGCCAAAGCGGTTTCATCGAAATCATCAAACCACTTTTCCAACTTATCGGCTAGAGCCTCTTCAATTAAACGACGAGCCAGTTTTCCGTCAAAAGCTTCAACAGAATCTTGTAGCAACGCAAGCTGATCTGCCAACTCAGGTTCAAACAGATCTCGACGAGTCGAAAGCATCTGCCCCAGCTTAATCCATACAGGTCCAAGCTCTTGCAACGCAAGGCGTAAACGCACGCCGAAAGGCTCATTCGGATATTGATTTTTTACCCAAAATAACGACTTCCGCCCACAACGGATCCCCCGTGTTAGCGGAATATCTGGAATAACCTCATCAATACCATAGCGAAGAAAGGTGTGGATAATGTGATAAAGACGACGCAGGTTTTTGATGTTCATTATATTCCCAATTTTACAAATTTTTGCTCTAACCGTACCGCTTGCTGTTCCAACTCTTTTACCTGATCGCAAAAATCAACCACTTGCAAACGATGAACAAACACAGGGCGTTCGTTCGTCAAGTTATCGACAAGGTGCTGACTGTCTTGCACAAACTGATTTTTCACCTTGGTAAAAATACCCTTGGCGAAATCCGTTGAAGCCTGAGCTGGTACATCACCGATAAAACGTGAGAGCAATTCCGCAGGATCTTTTTCCAACTCGTCAAGTAACTGTGAAAAATGCTGTAATACTTGAATATCACCCGTCAAAATCAGTGTTTTATTATTAATCAACTCACTCAGTTTACTTTTATCCGCCAGTTTTGGAAGAGCTGTCGCATCAAGGCTCACGGCACAATCCACTTCACCCTCATAATTCGCCAGCCAATCCGCACGGTTTTCACTGAAAATTACAAAAAGTATAATATTCGGTTGATTTAACTGAATTTTAAGAATTTTCCCTGCAAGTTTGCGTAACATAGGCGATGTTTGGGGTGAACGTTCAATCAAATGATTAAACGCCGTTTCCAATGCCCCTAACGCAAATTGCGGTAACATCAACTGTTGTAATAACGTTTTCATTTTTAAAATTTGTACCCACGATGTAATGCTACAATCCCAGCACTTAAATTGTAATAACCGACATTTTCAAACCCTGCATTTTCCATCATTCCCTTTAACTCGTCTTGTTTCGGGTGCATACGAATAGATTCGGCAAGGTAGCGATAGCTATCGGCATCATTGACAACCACTTCGCCCACTTTCGGCAAAATATTAAATGAATAGAAATTATAAACTTGGCTAATCGGATCGATAATCGGCTTAGAAAATTCCAACACCAGCAAACGTCCGCCCGGTTTCAACACACGGAACATCGAACGTAACGCCTTATCTTTATCAGTAACATTACGCAAACCGAAGCTAATCACAATGCAATCAAAGGTGTTATCCGCAAACGGCAAGCACTCTGCATTCGCTTGCACATAATTCACATTGCCGACAACGCCCAAATTCCGCAATTTCTCACGCCCTACTTCCAACATTGAACTGTTAATATCAGCAAGGACAACTTCGCCTGTTTCGCCAACAATACGAGAGAATTTAGCGGTGAAATCCCCTGTTCCCCCTGCTAAATCCAACACTTTCTGTCCCTTTCGCACGCCACTGCAATCAATGGTAAAACGCTTCCACACGCGGTGGATACCAAAAGAGAGCAGATCATTCATTAAATCATATTTGCCTGCAACGCTATGGAACACATTGGCGACTAACTGCTGTTTTTCTTCTTTGGCAACGGTTTTAAATCCAAAATAGGTGGTTTCTGATTGTGGTTGTTGAGATTGTTGAGCGTCGTTCATTGTTTCGTTCTCATGAGAAAAAATTAAGGCGTACCATATCAAAAAAGCGGTGAGATTTCCTTAATTTTTTGCTAAAAAATTACGAACTTACCATTTCGCAGTATATTAATGTTAATCCTTTTCTGCCTTAGTAGTAATAACATTATTCTATATATTTCACTTTATTAATGAAATCAAGCAAAAATAGCGCAAAGAAGGATATCGACTTAATCTCACACTCTATAAATAAAAAATCTGCACTTTATTATGTTAGAGACTAAACCTAACGATTAAAGTGCAGATTCAATGATATGATTTAGTTTACAAAAAAATTAACCCATACCGTATTTTTTTAATTTTTTACGCAATGTACCACGGTTAATACCAAGCATTGTGGCTGCACGAGTTTGGTTACCGCGAGTATGTTGCATAACCATATCTAACATTGGGTGTTCAATTTCAGATAAAACTAACTCATATAATTCAGTTGGATCTTGACCATCTAAATTTCTTAAGTAGTTACGAACCGCTTGTTTTACATTTTCACGAAGTGGTCTATCTACTTGTTGAGCTTGTGCATTTAACATTGATACTGTTAATGGGTTTTGTGTCGGTTGTTGTTCTAACATTGTCCTTTTATCCAACTTATTAAGATTCTTCACGAATCGATTTTACAAAATCTTCCAACGCCTTTAACTGTTCTTTCGTCGAATCAAGGGCATTAAAAGTACGTCTAAAATTTGCATTTGGTTTAAGCTGTTCGACATACCAGCCAACGTGTTTACGCGCAATTCGATAACCTTTTTCTTCACCATAAAACTGATGTAGGTTTTCAATATGCTGTAACATTAATTGGCACTTATCATTAAGTGATAATGTCGAAACGAGATCTCCTTTCTCGAAAAACTTGCCGATTTCCGAAAATAACCAAGGGCGACCTAAACTGCCTCGACCGATCATCACAGCATCAGCTTGTGTATAGTCAAGAACCTGTTTTGCTTTTTCCGCAGAGGTAATATCACCATTGGCAATAATAGGAATCGAAACCGCTTGTTTAACTGCCTTTATGCTGTCGTATTCTGCTTCACCTTCAAATAGACAACTTCTAGTGCGTCCGTGAATAGTTAAAGCTGAGATACCCGCTTGTTCAGCTATATTGGCAATTTCTAGGCAATTTCGGTTCTCAGGATCCCAACCTGTTCTAATTTTTAGCGTTACAGGCACATCAACAGCATTAACGACCGCATCTAAAATACGGGCAACTAAATCAGGTTCGCGTAAAAGGGCAGAGCCTGCCATTTTTTTGTTCACCTTTTTCGCTGGGCATCCCATATTGATGTCAATAATTTCAGCTCCGTAAGCGACATTGATTTTTGCTGCTTCTGCCATTTCAGTGGGATCACATCCCGCAATCTGTACAGCATTAATACCGATTTCGTGATGATGCGATAAACGCAATTTCGATTTTTCGGTATGCCATACATCAGGGTTTGTGGACATCATTTCTGAGAAAGTTAAACCTGCACCTAATTGGCTACACAGTCTTCTAAAAGGTTGATCTGTAATCCCTGCCATCGGCGCGAGGAAAATACGGTTTTTTATTTCATATTGACCAATTCGCATCGACTTATCCATTGATTATTTTTAGTACAAATTTAACCTAAACGATATCCAAATAAAAAGTACGGTGTAAAACCGTACTTCACAACCTTTATTCAGTGTTCAGCATCATTATCGCCTACTAACTCAGGGACGCGTATAATACGCATTTTTTCGCCATTTGGGAAGTCTATTTATTCGACAATTTAATGAAAATTTAAAATTAATCAAACAATTGTTATCTATAAAAGTGGTGAACGAGATTTATTCGCCCATTTCATCACTACATTCTCAATGCTCGACTCAATTTGCTCTCCCACACGTTGCGATAATTTTTTCTTTTGTTGATATTTCACTTCAATCACGTCTTGCGATTTTACCGCATCTAAAATGAGATCATCACTAGTAGAGAGTTCATCAACAAGGTTAAATTCAACTGCTTGTTGCCCAAACCAATGTTCACCTGTCGCAATTTTTTCTATGTCTAACTGAGGACGATGTTGAGCAACAAATTGTTTAAACAAGCGGTGAGTTTCCTCCAATTCTTGCTGGAATTTCTGTTTGCCTTTTTCGGTATTTTCACCCACAAATGTCACTGTTCGCTTGTATTCACCTGCTGTCATCACATCAACATCAATATCGTGTTTTTTCAATAGACGGTGAATATTAGGTACTTGAGCTACCACGCCAACAGAGCCAATTACAGCAAAAGGGGCAGATACAATCTTGTTAGCGACACACGCCATCATATACCCACCGCTTGCAGCCACTTTATCTACCGCCACAGTCAAAGGAATGGATTTATCTTTCAAACGTTGTAATTGGGAAGCCGCTAAACCATAACCGTGAACCACGCCTCCTGGACTTTCTAGCTTTAACAAAACCTGATCTTTCTCTGGTTTTGCCAAAGCAAGTACGGCATCAACTTCTTTGCGTAAAGCAGATACACCGCTCGCCTGAATATCCCCTTGAAAGTTCAAGACAAACAAACGGGATTTCTCTGCCTCAGGGTTTTCTCCGCCCTCTTTTAAGCGTTTCTTTTCTGCTTTCGCTTTCTCTTTTTCTGCTTTTTTCTCTTGTTTTTCTTTATGTTTTAACTCAGCTTCACTTAAAAAGGCACTTGCAAGTGCTTTTTCTTGTTCTTGGTATTTCTCAGTTAAATTAGTCAGCGTAATTGAGCCTGATTCTGGCTGTTTACGACTTTCTAAAATCAGCATTATCACAACGGCAACAATGCCAAAGACCGTCAATAACTCCAGCAAAAAGATACCGTAATTAAGTAAGATTTCTTTCCACATAATTTGTTCTCTCTTATGAAATATGTTTAATTCTTCCCATCTAATCCAAGCGCTTGTTAGCCTAGTAGCCTAATTCAATCGGTAATTCAGCTCTAACCCAGCCCTCAAAACCACCTTTGACACTATATACACGCTCAAAACCTTGCTCGACAAGGTATTGAGCTGTATTACGACTACTCACCCCGTGATAGCAACTCACAATCACAGGTTCGTCATAATCATATTCATCTAAAAACTTGCCGTAACTATGATTTGTTAAGTGAAATGCACCTTGAGGACGACTATGACTAAACCTTACCATATCACGAATATCCACTAAAACAGCGTCTTCATTTTGCATCATTTCCCACGCCTGTTGTGGGGTAATTTCTGTAAATGTTTCTTCCATATTCTTTCCTTCATTAAAAAGTCGGAAGAATATAGCATTAAACACAAAATTGTAAATAAACAATAAGCTATTACAGCAGTTGAAATTTCAACTCACTTTTATATAATAGGAACTATTATCAAATGCGTATGCTTCTATACGCATTTTCTTTCTTTATATGATAGGAATTTTCAATGGATCAACTATTTCAATTTTTACAAAGCTACATCGACTATATTATCTTAGGTTTATTAGCGATTATGAGTGTTATTTTGTTCGCTAAAATCATTGAGCGAGTTCTATTCTATAAGAAAGTAGAAGTCAAAGATTACGAAACATTGCAAGAGTTAGAAATCGATCTCACTGCTAACCTCACCACTATCTCAACTATCGGCTCAAACGCCCCTTATATCGGACTACTTGGTACTGTTGTCGGTATCTTATTAACATTCTATGAACTCGGTCATTCTGGCGGGGATATTGATGCTGCCTCTATTATGGTGCATCTCTCTTTAGCCCTCAAAGCAACTGCTGTCGGTATCTTAGTCGCCATTCCTGCAATGATGTTTTATAACGGCTTTGGACGTAAAGTCGAAGAAAACAAATTAAAATGGCAAGCCCTTGAAGCTCGCAAAGCTAAAGCCTAAGCGGTCACTTTCTGCCAAAATTTGACAAGCGACGAGGATATAATGAAAAAATTTGACGAAATAAACATTATCCCATTCATCGACATTATGTTGGTGTTATTGGCGATTGTATTGGTTACTGCCTCTTTTATCTCGCAAGGTAAAATTCAAGTAAATGTGCCGAAAGCCTCTACTACACAAGCAATGAAGGCTGATGAATTGGCAAAACTGCTCACTATTACTGAAAATAATGAATTTTTCTACAATGATAAACCGATCACTAAAGAAGAACTGAACGCAGAAATAGCAACTTGGGATAAAAGCCAAAAGGTGACCTTGAAAGTAGATGCGACCGTTGCTTTTGAAAAATTTGTTGAACTAACCGACCTTCTGGCTGCAAATGAAATCAAAAATGTAGCAATTGTGACGAAAAAAGAGAATAGTAAGTAATGAAAAAACGTCACTCCCGTATCGGATTAATCGGTTCTCTCACCTTACACGGTACGCTATTTGCGACGGTGTTTGGGATTATCCATACTCAAAAACCATTACCTGCAACAGAGGAAGTTTCCAGTATCTCAATGGAAATGTTGGCGGCACGTTTAGAGCAAGAACAAGTGGCTGTGGCAGCGGAAGAACCCGTTGAGGAAGAAGTTAAGAAACCTGAGCCTGTCATAGAGCCTGAGCCTATTCCTGAACCTGTTCCAGAGCCACCAAAGCCAAAGGAAAAACCAAAAGAAAAGCCAAAACCGAAAGAGAAACCTCCAGTAAAAGCTATTGAAAAAGGTGCTGAAGCTAAACAAGGTGTTGTAGCAAAAGCAACTCCGAGTGCGGTGCAAGGTGCAAAAAATCAAGAGGGTATTGTGACTGGCTCACCAAAAGGTAGTGGCACTGTAAATAGTGGCTCAGCAAGTGGTGGGGAAATTAACGCTTATAAAGCCCAATTACAACGGACGTTGCAGCAAAGAGCTAACAATGCTTATCCTCAAAGAGAGAAAATGATGCGAAAAACAGGGACAGTAACCTTGTCATTCCAGTTATCGTCATCAGGGCAAGTGATCAATGTTCAAGTGATTAATTCGTCAGGGAATAGCAACTTGGATGCGGCAGCAATGAAAGCGGCTCAAAGCACAAAAATGCACTCGCCTCCTCCAGCAGGTTTCCCTACATCGCTAACGGTGCCGGTGAAGTTTTCTGTGCAATAATGCTTGTCTACTATACCTGCTACGACTTTATGAAAATAAGAGCTGTAAAGTTAAGTAACTCATAAATGATAAGTTTTTATCCATTAGTAATAGGTTTTAATGTCAACTCTAATTTTTGTTCAACAATATTAAATAATAAGTCAATATTCGGGTGTTTCCCTGGATGTTGAGTTGCATCTTCAACATGCTCAGCAAACCAAATAATTCCTTGCTGAGCAGATTTAACATTCAGCTGCTGACTAAATCTTTCTGCAAGTGCATTATACAGTTTTAATGAACCTAATTTACCTTCAATAGCAGGAATATGGTGAATGATATTCCCTTGTCTATCCAATATAGATAAGCCTGACAAATGTTCAATGCTAGGGAATGTCGCTAAATAATCTTTAAATTGCATTTTGTTTCCTTTTTAACTACATACCAATAATAACACATTCCGCTACACTGCGAGCATTAGATAATGCTGCCGCTGCTTTAGCTCTATCTCCAACTGGACCAACAACAACGCGGTTCCATTCACCATTGCTATTAATACGAGCATTGTAACCAGCCATAGCTAAACGGGCCTGCATATTTTCTGCTTGAGCTTTATTTTTAAATGCACCACATTGTAAACCAAATTTTCCGACATTCTTAGGTTGCTCTAAAGCAGGCTTTGCCGTTGTAATATTTTTTGCCTGTTCTTGTGTTTTTTGGAGTGCTTCTTGTTTTGGTTTTGCTTCACTAACTTCTTGTTGTTGCTCTTGTTTTTGTTCTGTTGCTATCGAGGTATTTGCGACTGGATCAGATGTTGCTGTTTGGCTTAACTGCTGCTCTTCTTTTTGTTTCTGAATTGCCAGTTCTTGCTCTTTGGTTAATTGTGCTAATTTAGAATTTTTATCCACAGGAACTTCTCTGGTTTCTAAATCTCGAATGTAGCTATATACCTCCTGCGGTGGGGTCGGCAATGTACTTTTAGGTTGCTGTGATGGTGCCATTTGTGTCGGCATTACAGGCGTGGTTGGGTTGCTTTCTTTTAAAAACCAGAGAACAAACCCACTTCCCATCAATAATAAAATAATCACTGCTAAGATCAGTGCAGTATTTCCACCTTTTTTGGCTTTAGAGCGAACAGCATAATCACGATTTGGCACAATAACCTCTTTTAAATCCGATATAAAATAATCTTTAATCTTACTGAAAAAATTAGATTTTGACTAGTAAATCAAACGCCCTTGTTTCACTTCGACCACCTGATCACACAACTTACTTACATCTTCCAGCTGATGTGTGACCATTAGTAACGTGAGCTGTTTCTGTTGGCATAATTCCACCACAAGTTGTTGCATTTCTATTCTCTTTTGCGGATCAAGGGCAGAAAAGGGTTCATCTAACAACAAAATCGGTTTATCCCTAAGTAGGGTTCTAGCCAACGCCACACGCTGTTTTTGTCCGCCCGATAATAAATCCGAACGGCGTTCTAAGAGTTCAGCAATGCCCATCTGCTTTGCAATTTGTGTAATCTGTTGCATCTGTGTAGCATCAAAATGCAAACGAGAAACTAGCCCTAAACCAATATTTTGAGCAACCGTTAAATGTGGAAAAAGGTTATTATCTTGAAATAACATCGACACAGGGCGTTGGGCTGGTTCAGTAGCAAAATGATTTTCCCCATTGAGTAAAATCTCACCACGATCCGCTTTTTCAAAACCTGCTATCAGATTAAGCAAAGTGCTTTTGCCTGCACCACTTTCACCAATCACCGCAATGCGTTCCCCTTTTTTTACATTGAGTTGAAACTGCATTGGCATTTCAGGGTAATCAAATTCAACATTTATATAAATCACGTGTGTATCTCATTAATTGTATTCAACATTGTACATCTCGGTATTGATACTGCTCACTTTGATTATTTTGGTTCCAAACAAAATAAATAACATTAACATTCCTAGAATGCTTTCAGGAATACGAATCGGTATTAATGGGCTGAGCACCTTACCCAAGTAAAGTAGTAAAAATAGTATTGTAATTGCTATGATAAAGCGTAATAATTTAATTAACATAGTTTAATTCTTTTATTTTCTTGCAATTAATGTATACCTACTTATAGGAAGTGCATATATTAATAATACAAAAGCTCCCCTAATCTGGAGAGCTTTTATGATTTATTTCCGATATCTTTCTTGGTTTTTACGCATTTTAATGTTGATAAATTCCACAATCACCGAGAAGCCCATTGCGGTGTAAATCGCTGATTTTGAAATAGGGATATTAAAGCCTTCACCCATTAATGCGATACCGATTAAGATTAAGAATGCAAGTGCTAAATTCTTAATGGTTGGGTTATGATCAACGAAATCCCCGATTGGTTTTGCGGCAAACATCATCACGCCCACAGCAATCATAATTGCAATCACCATAACAGGAATATCATCTGCCATACCAACTGCAGTGATAACGGAGTCTAGCGAGAATACGATATCTAAAACAGCGATCTGGATAAGGATCATAAAGTAATTCGCTTTCTTACTTGTATTGCCTTCAGTATCGTGTGCTTCGCCCTTAACCGCTTCAATCAGTTCCATTGCACTTTTAACGACTAGGAATAAGCCCCCGAAGAATAAAATCAGGTCACGTCCTGAAATCGGCTTATCCATAATCGTAAAGAGCGGATCGACTAATCGCATCATCCACGCTAATGAAAGCAAGAGAAGAATACGAGTTGCCATCGCTAAGCCCAAGCCGATAATACGCGCTGACTGGCGTTGTTTTTCAGGTAAACGAGAAACTAAAATACTGATTAAAATAATGTTATCAATACCTAGCACGATTTCTAACGCTGCTAAGGTAAAGAGAGCAACCCACGCTTCTGGGCTGGCAATCCACTCAAACATAGAAAGATCCTTGATAAAATTAGACATAACATCGGCAAAAATTGCCGAACTAAAAGTTGCACATCATATAGAGAGCTGTGGCAAAATTAAAGGGGCGCATGCAAAAAATTTTGTAAAATCTCTGCGGTAAATTGTTTACGCAAGTAAAACCCTAGTGGCAATGATTGAATTTTTTCACCGTATTGATTTACGGCCCCTGCTAACGCCTTATTATTTCGCCCTTTTGGACGCAAATGAAGCACTTCTCCTAAACGAGCATTGATCTCATTTAAACGTCCAAGCACAATCAGTTCCATTAACTCTTCCCAGTCTTGTTGTAACTGCTGTTCTTGTTGGGGTGACGGCGACCATAAAATCGGCTGTCCGATATGCCTTTTTTCAAGGGGAATTGACCGCTTACCTTCGACTGGGATCCACAAAACCCGTTGCAATTTATGTTTAACATGTGACGTTTGCCATACAATACCGTGATTGTCCGTTAAAGGTGCAAGGCTGACAAAGGTAGTTTCTAACGGCAATCCTTTTTCATTGACAGGAATGGTTTTCAACTCAATGCCTAAATGGGCAAAATCTTGTTCAGGCTTGCTGCCAGCCTTTGCCCCTAACGCCGTTTCAATAAGCATACCTACCCACCCTTTATCTCGACGTAAATCAGGCGGTACAACCATATTCAACTGTTCGGCAATTTCCCCTAGGGTAAAGCCTGCGAGCCATTGGGCTTTAGCGAGAAGCTCTGTTTCTGTGGTGGAATGGGTGGCAAGTTGCATTGAAGTGCGATCTCTTATGCGAAAATAAGCGGTCACTTGATCATAAAAATTTGCAAATTTTTTATCTGAACCGACCGCTAGTTATTCAAATATAATGCTTTTCATTTTACCATATTTTACTAACAATATTTTCATCGAGAACTCTTAGTATTTAAGTTGAAATAAAGTTTGTAAAAAATTATGTGTCGCAGGCGAGAGTATGCGAGATTTATGGTGAATATAATTAATCCCTCGAATAAATTGATGGCTACTGAGCTTGATCTCTTTCAGCTCTCCTCTTTTAAGCTCTTGCTCTACAGCTAATTTTGAAATAATAGCAATGCCGAGCTGATTAAGAACACAATGTTTAATTCCTTCTAAATTATTGATTTCTAAAGTTTTTAATTTTTTTATTGCACTTTCATCTAAATGTTTCAGTAAAAATTTACTTGTTTCTGATTGACTTGGTTTGATAATCAGGGTTTCTTCTAAAATAGCATTAAAATCAACGTTATTGTACTGAGAAAATGGGTGTGTTGATGAAGCAATTAATACCATTTCGTCATCGAAAAAACTTTCACTAACATACTCTTTTTCTTTATTCTCAAAGCAAACTTGGTCAGACATAATTGCAAATTCTAACTCGTGGTTTTCTAAACGTTGGATAAGCTGTTGAGAAGGGAGAATATCCATTCGAATTTCGACATTTGGAGCGATTTGCTTGTATCTTGCAATGACTTTTGGCAACAAATAGGCTCCAACAAAATGGCTAGCACCAAAGGTAATTTTACCGTAATTTGGATCATCATATTGATGAATATGTTCTTGAGCAGTTTCAAGTAATTGAAGAATTTTCAACGCATATTGGCGAAATATCTTGCCTTGTTCGGTTAAAAAAAGGCGGTTATTGATCCGCTCAAAAAGAACCGTATCTAATGATTGTTCAAGATTTTTTATCTTAATACTCACTGAGGGTTGAGTACAAAATAGTCTTTCTGCAGTTTCAGTGACACTCAAACATTCAGACAACACCACGAAGGCTTTTAGTTGTTGTAAGTTCATAGGCTTCTCCATAAATAATTTTTATGATTTTTATATAATAACACAATTATTAAAATAGTTTCAAATCCCTATAATGTGTCGAAAATAAATTCATTCATTTGGGAGAAAGTTATGAATACTTCTAATACAAAAAACAAAGAAGGAGTTCTGAAAAAAATCGGTATTCTTCTTGCTCTAATTGTGTTGTTTGGATTGATGTTTATGCCTACCCCTGAAGGGCTAACTATTGAAGGGCAAAAAGCGATTGCTATTTTCTGCAGTGCTTTGGTTTTATGGGTTTGTGGTTCATTACCTATTTATCTCACTTCGTTAATAGTCATCATTTTATTACCTTTAACACATACCGTAGCGAAAGAAAAAGCAGTTTTTGCTACTCTTGGGTACGATGTAATTTGGTTAATGGTATCTGCATTTGTCCTAACGTCAGCAATGATTAAATCCAATATCGCAAGACGGTTTGCGTTATGGATGATTACTCATTTTGGGCAAACATCGAAAAAAGCATTGTTCGTACTTATTTTAATCAACTTTGTGCTTGTTTTCTTTGTGCCATCAACCACTACTCGAGCAACCTTAATGGTGCCGATCTGTATGATTTTGCTTGAAATCTATCGAGTAATCCCAGGTGAAAGTAATTTTGGTAAGTTGATGATGTTACAAGGTGTGCAAGCCGATGCTATTGCAACATCAGGGGTAATGACAGGAACTGCGGCAAATATTATTGCTGTTGGTTTTATTAATAATCAAACAGGAGCAGATATTGGTTATATTGACTGGCTTATTGCTTCTTTTCCGACTGCACTGCTGAGTATGTTCTTGGCTTATCTGATTGGTTTTAAATTATTTTCAATGAAAAAAGAGAGTAATTTTAGTGAAGCCTTAGGACGTTTACAAACAGAGTATTCTAAACTTGGCAAACTCACTCTTGATGAGAAAAAAGCAATGGCGATTTTCTTTACTGCGGTGTTCCTATGGGCTACGGAAGATTATCAAAAGGGTTGGTTTGGTTTTGAAGTCAGTGTTTATATGACAGCGGTAATTGCTGCAGTACTTTGCTTGCTACCAAAAGTTGACTTATTGACTTGGAATGAAGCAAAAATTAAATGGGACTTAATGCTTTTTGCTGCTGGAGCTTATGCGGCAGGAAATACTCTGGAAAGCACTAAAGGGGCTCAATGGATTATGGGAAATGTCGTGGAAGGTTTAGGATTAGAAAAGATGAACCATTCATTGGTTTATGTTGTAGTCATCTTCGTCTGTATGTACAGACACTTAATTTTTACCAGTAAAACTGTAAGAACGACAATTTTAATTCCGTCAATTATTGCACTTGCAAAAACTTTGGGAATGGATCCTGTGACATTGGCTCTTGCAGCATCATTTACCTTAACTTATACCGTGACATTACCACCACATTCAAAAGTAAACACGATTTATTTTGCTACGGGGTATTTTAGCGTAATAGATCAAATGAAATACGGACTGATAACCTGTTTTATTAGTGCTGTAGTTATCTCAATTTCTGTATTTACTTGGTTCCAAGTGCTTGGTTATGGGTTATAAGGAGTTTGATATGCGATTGATTTTACTACGCCACGGCGAAACGTTATGGAATATTGAAAAACGCTTGCAAGGACATTATAATTCCCCTTTATCAAAACGAGGAATATCTCAAGCAAATGCAATAAAACCGTTAATTCAACAATTATCTCCGAAAACGGTGATTTCTTCAGACTTAGGTAGAGCAGTACAAACAGCGGAAATCATTGGTTTTCAAGATCCTATTAAAGATAAAGGATTACGAGAACTCAATATGGGTGAATGGTCTGGACGTAAAAAGCAAGAGTTAATTGACGAAAATCCTGAACTGTACCACGCTTGGAGAAGAGGTGATTACACACCTAAAGGCGGAGAAAATTGGCATCAATTTTGTCAAAGAGCATCAGAAACACTGATAAAATGGGTGAAAGAGAGTAATGGAGATGTTCTAGCAGTTGTACATAGTGGTGTTATTCGAGCCGCTTGCCATAGCTTCGTTTCACTTTCTGCAAATCACTTACTACCTGCAACACAAGGTACTGTAACGATTTTTAATTTTGAGCCAAATAGCCCTGTGAAATTAGAAGCGTATAATTTAGGTGGAATGTCACCTGATATTGATGTTGCAGACTAACTAAAATCGATGAGGAGACAAATATGAACAAAATAAAAAAACTTAGTATTACATTACTTGCTAGTTGCATCTTAGTAGCTTGTGGTGGTGGTTCAAGTGGTGGTCATCAGCAAGCTGTAGATAAAACAGAAAATCCTATTACTAATCAACAAGTAAGTGAAAATAACCCCCAATCTTTGGATAAAAATAATGCTAGCAAAGCTCCCGAAGCAAAAGAGGATAAGCAAATAAAAGAGCCAATTGTTGGTAAGCAATCTAAGGAAAAAATAGAGCCTCCCTCTCAAAATTTGAGTGATCGAGATATTTGGCAGGGCTTCTCGAAAAATGGTGGTTATTACGATGCGAGCAATTGGGTGAGTATTACCCTTGAAGGCAAAGAAATCAAGCTAGCTCCAGTCAATGGTAGCAATTCAAATAATAGTAAAATGAATACGTTACGAGATGCCGATGGAAATTTGGTTGGATATTATGGTTATGCGACATTAAGTAAAACAAAACCAAATCCATATAAGCCTGATGAGCAAGATGTTGAACGCAAATATATGGCTTTACTAGAAGTGACCGCGAGAGAAGATGCCAAAACTCGTCCAACTCACGATTTATCTTATCAAGGAAAAATGTACTATGCTCTCAACGCTGCTCCTGAACAAGCTAAAGAGGCTGATGTTACAGCAACCTATAGACATACGAATAAATCAATTTTAATTAGTATTTATGGTGTGAATGGAAACGATTTAACTACTAATCAAACAAATGTTAGTGAAAATGGTTCTATTTTCACTCGTTTATATTTGAAAGATAAACGAACACCCGCAGGGGAATTTAAAGGTGGTTTATATGGCAAAAGTGGCGAAATTTTATTAGGAGAAGCGAAAAATGAGGATTCAAGACCAAATACCCCTCAAAATAATTGGAAAGGAGTTATTGGTGCAACTGCTACCAAAGACAAATAATAGTTTCTATTGTTAAAAAAAATGCTTGTTTGAGCCTCTCCCACAATTTGTGTAAATACCTGTTTCTGAGATAATACATTCAGACACAGGTATTTTATTATGAACGAAAAACAACTTCACGCCTTGGCAGCGGAATTTGCCAAAAACCTAAAAACACCAGAAGACCTCAATCAATTTTCACGGATGCTCAAGAAAATCACCGTCGAGGCTGCGTTAAATGGTGAACTGACCGACCATCTTGGTTATGAAAAACATCAGCCTAGAAAAGGTAAAAATGCACGTAACGGTTACACATCTAAGACCGTCATTTGTGATGAAGGTGAGATAGAAATTGAGACGCCTCGTGACCGTGACGGCACCTTTGAACCGCAACTTATCAAGAAAAACCAAACC
>NZ_MUXW01000009.1 GCF_002015085.1 Glaesserella parasuis | reverse complement strand
TTCTGCTCAGGGCTGTAAAATTATTTCGCTTTCTCTCGCTTGTACGAGTTGCAAGCATAGCTGGAATGTACTACTTTTCTCGCACGACGTCAATCACTTTTTGAGCGATTAAACGCATTATTTTTTTGAAACACAAAAGCCACTTGCAACGCTAGGTCGCAAGCGGTCTGTTTGTCGTTTATTGTTGCTTAAAATCTTGCTAATCGTTGTTGATTAAGCTGGGGTAAGACTTGTTCAATAAAAGGGTCAAGCCATACGTTAAATTCGTGTGCGATGTCGTAGGCTTTTCCTGCAATATCGTTTTTAACATAGCGAGAAATGCCTAAATCTTCGTACAGTTTACGATGAAATACTTCTACTTCTTTTGCAAAGGCTCTTGCTCTTACAAGGTATTTGGCAATTTGTTCTGCATCTAAACCTGCAATGGTGATGTCTTTTTTACTGCGGTCAATCGGGCGGTATTGATTGCCGAGTGTGTTTAAGAAGTTAATAACGTGTTCAAACATTGTTTGCGGTAGTTGGTCATACTTCGCTACGTTAAAAGTGCTTTTGAGCCGAGAGTAGATTTCTTGCCAGTGTAATCCTGTTCGATAGTGAGCCTGTTGTACCGCTTCCTGTATAGCTCGTTGTTGCTCTGGGGTAATTGTAAGCGGTGCGATTTGCGTAGAATTTTGCGAATACTGTCCTGTCTTACGAATTTGCGGTAGCACTTCAGCTGTTACCCATTTTCTGAAACGGTGTGGAACAGAGCCTTTTTTCACAGCATCACGGCAACGGAGAATTAAAGTGTACATTCCGCTTTCTGATACGATGTTAATTTCACTTACTCTGTTATCAAAATTTACTCGTTGTTCAAGCCCTATGTTAAACATAGCCCTTTCATCTTCATCAAGGTTTTCTAAGGCTTGAGTAGGATTTTTAATACCCAATGTGTCGCAGACATCTTTTGCAACGAACCAAGGTTCATTGTTTACTGCAATAACACGGATTGATGATTGTTCAAAATTGAATGTAGAGAGTTGAGTTGATTGAGACATAAGTCTGCTCCTTTTGGTTTTTTTTTCGAAGTTTGATTTCCCTATTAGATAGGGTGCCGAGAGGTTCGAAAACCGCCAAAAGTCGGTCGGGATTATTTCCCTTACGGGTATTGTATTCTCCGCCCTCTCGACATTGAGTTTTCCAAATCTATTTTTAATGGCAAGGAAAATAGATCTGCAAAATTTTGATACAAAAAAACCGCTTGTCTGACGGGTGCGGATTGCCGCTTTTGGTTTAGGTTTCGACGCCTATGAAGTAAATATAAAACAAAACCCTATTGATTGCAATAGGGTTCTGGAAGTTATTAGGCATATGCCAATTCATCTTCTGTTTCTGGTATCAACTTCTGCATTTGTTTTGTGCTTAACGTTATAATACCAGAGACAATTTTTTGTGCTTTTGCCATCGCTTTCATAACAAATAACAAAGGAAATAATAACATAAACCAAGCACCTGTATTGATGATAAATGCATCTGAAAATGCATTATTACTGCGACGATACAAGTCTTTCAATGTTGTATTATGCGATGATTCAATAAGCTGTCTTTTCTTCAATACTTTTGCTCGAAATTTAGCATCAGTTTCAAATTTATCTTGAGCTTCTTTCATCAATGAAAGATTTAATTTAGGTAAACGTAGCATTAGTCCTGTTAAGCTAGAATGTAGCATATAGTAAATCGCCTTATCATTCTCACTAAGCTCATCAAGAGAAATCAAATCAAGCTCATCTTTAATTTCAAATAATTCATTGCGAATACCGACTCGTAAATTTGGCGCAATAATTGATTCATAAATGAAATGACCGATGGCAAGTGCTAAGGTTATATAAAATAACCATGTCATTGCTGTCATCATTTTAGTTCTCCTGTTTTTTAGATTTTGTTTGTTTTTGGTATGTTTTTTGCTGTAATTTAGTATATTGGGTAGATAGTTCCGCATATTTTCTACGGATTCTTCGACTATCCCAATACCATATAACCAATATCACAACGACTAAAGCATAACCAACTAAATAGCCATCCTTTAACCCTTGCATGATTTTAAATACCAAAAGCGATAACTGTTCTTCTGGAAGACGATATAACACGAGAAAACAACACAATAAAATGAATAATAAGGGGAGCTGTCCTCTATTCATTGCCGTATTCAATACATCACGCACAGCCTGTGCCCAAGTGACTTTACTATTCTGTTGCTGCACTATACCTATTCTCCTCATAGACAAACAGTCTTGTGATAAGTTCTTATCATATAATATTTTAATACGATAGATTATACGCTTACAAGCATGCTAATTCAACAGCATTACAAATATCTTTTGCAACGAATCATTGCTTACTGCAATAACACGGATTGATGATTTTTCTCTTTCTTGCCATTTAGTGTCAAATAAAATAATGTAGTTTTTACTATTGCAATTAAATATAGTTTAAACTATAATAACTTTGTTTTTAGCAAGGGCTAGAAATGAAGAAACCGCCCTTCTGGTGAGCGGTCTCAAAAAAGGAGCTAGGATATGCCTTGGAAGCTAATCATCCTAGTTATCTTGTTGGTGGTAAGCAATTACGCTTACTAGTTAATAGATAACCCTGCGGGGGATATGTGAGAGTGTCCCCCAACGGCTCCTAATATAACAACTTCAGTTTTAAAAATCAACCAAAGGTAGCGAAAATGGCACTAACAAAAAAAGAAATTCAAGAGAAAAGCGATAAAAAACGTGGGGTGCGTATGGTTGGCTTTAAACTCCACGAAGAAGTGATTGCTTTACTAACCGAACTCTCTGAACAATCGGGTCTGTCTAAAACGCAAATTGTTACTCAAGGTATTAAGCTGTTTGCAGAACAAAATAAGGCGTAGCAATACGCCTAAAACTTCAGTCTAATCAATCCCGAACCAAATACCGCTCCTTCCATAAAATCTCGTGCGGTGCGCAATCGCCTATCAAATGTTCTTGGCGCAATTTGCATCTCAAGACAAGTAGATTGCTTATTCTGTCCTTGTAAGAATACCGCCATTAACACTTGATACGCCTCTAAATCCAAATCATGTAAAGTGATGACCGCAGTATCAATTTTTAAATACTCATCCTCTGTAAGCTCGCTAATACTGTAACTACGCTTAACCTCAACCTCTCTCATAAAAGATTGTAACGAGGGATAACCTCGACACTCTTTATGACTTGCCCAACGGCGAGCCCAGACATGTAAAATATCATCAATGCTAATATGCAGCCTAATCATTTCAACTCCTTAATCTTCACCACAACTCGACCATCTTTCACAATTTCAGGAATAAATTCAGACTCACCTTTATCATTTATCCTGACTTCGCCTACTGCTTCAATACTCTCTTTTACAACATATTTCCAACTATCATCTTTCAGTATTTTGGCGTGAGTAAGGCTATCCATAATCACCTTCCAAAGGTTATCTAAATCCCGATCTCGACGATCTGGCAAATACACCCTAACATCAACAGCGACAAGCCCATCAAAAGGCAACTCAGCAAAACAAGCCAATAGAGCCAATTCCCTAAAACGTTTACCTTTGTCGCTAATATAATGCTTACCTTGTCGGGTATGCCTCCAATAATGGTTTACGCTTGGTGGAAATGGCAAAGCAATCTCTAATTCTCTGCTCACAACTTTCCCTCTCTGCGTAAAATTGCCTGTGTTCTGAACACACCCTCAGCGTGAGCGTGTCGCACAAACTCTGTTTCCAATTTCCGAGTTCTACGGTCGCATTCATCGTGGCAAGCAGAACACGTCCACGCACCGAAAATATCATCAGGCTTTTGCCCAACACCATTTAACCCAGCCATTCGATAATGAGCCAGCACACTTGTTTCAGCATTGAAATTACAAACACCTGGTAAGCGTACTTGGCACTCTCTGCCTTTGGCTTCTTTTCTTAAATTGATTTTCACCATAAAAAATACCTACAATAACTACAAAATGCTTGATTGTTTTTATTTTAGGGTTATAATAACTACAACTATTAACCAATAGAGGAGAAAACGTGGATAGTGAAACGATGATAAAACTTCTCAAAAAGAACGGTTGGGAGCTAGATAGCATAGTCGGTAGCCACCACCACTTTGAGAAGAAAAATCAAAAGGGAGCAGGCAAAGTGACTGTTCCCCACCCGAGAAAAGACTTAGGCTTTCTCGAAAAGAAAATCAGAAAACAAGCGGGGCTGTAAAGCCCCCATTATCCACGTTTAACGAATAAGGAGCTTTTATGTTATACCCACTCATTTTTGAACAAGTTTCCGACGGCTATGTCGTTGCTGTCCCAGATATTGACGGCTGTTATTCTGCTGGAGATACCCTAGAAGAAACTTATAGCAACGTAAAACAAGCTATAGCACTTCATCTCGAATCTGTCGTCAAAGATGGGGGAGAAATTCCAACGCCTACCGCTATCGAAAACCACAAAAACGACCCTGATTTAGACGGTCATAACGTATTTTTCGGTGTGGTTGATGTCGATTTATCCCACCTAATGGGCAAAGCAGAGAAAATCAACATCACCCTCCCTAGCTATCTCATCAAACGCATTGATGATTTTGTTGCGGTTCACAAAGAGTATAAAAACCGTAGCAACTTCTTAGCTAAAATCGCAGCGGATAAAATCTTAACCGCTTAACGCTTACACCTACGCTTAACCACTAAGCGTAGGTTATTTCATCTCCCAAAAATTCCATCTGTCATTAAAATGCACCCCATTAGAAACACCCCACGAAGTTGCATACTCGATTAAACTTGCCATTCGTTTTACGCTCATTTGAGCCGTACTCTCACGAATATTCACTAATTCGCCTTCCAATCCTGTGACCAAACAAGAGCCTTCTTTCGTTGCTTCAGCGTGGGCAGAAATTAAAATGACCTTCCACGTTTCAGGCGGTAGCCATTCGCCGTTAAATTGCACCTGTCTGGCAATATCGACACACATTGCGTGAAATTTGGCATTTTGCTTAAGGTTGCGAGTGGCTGGCTTCACATCAACCACTAACGGCTTTTTCTCGTCCACTGGTAACGCTTTCACAAATTCAAGGGCATTGTTTTTGATTTGCTCAGTGCGTAGAAAGTATTTTTGCTTATACTCCATACCTACCAACCTTTGTTCCATACCTACCAACCTCCTTACTTCTTAACCTGCTCTTTCGTAAAATACCCACAAGACTTCGTTCTGTTCATCGCACAATCCTTGCTGATGTTGGGGAATCGCCCTGTGTAATGACCGTTACAGCGATAAGGCTCTTCAACGTGCCACCCCCAGTCGTCATTAATACTTAAATCTTCCAGCTCTCCGCCACATTTGGGGCATTTGTAATCACTCATACCCACCTACATCAAAACTCACCTAAAACCC
>NZ_MUXW01000008.1:12488-19165 GCF_002015085.1 Glaesserella parasuis | reverse complement strand
AAAATCAATATGTTACGGCTACATGGTGGGTCAAGACCCACCCTACAAGCTACTTCCCCCACAAGTGGGGAAATCTCAAAAATACCTTTCCCCCACCCCATTATAAAAAAAAAAACACAATGATTTACACAAAACTAAGAATAAAATAACAAGAATTTTTCAACTTTTATCAATAAAAGTTAGAAATAATAGGCGGAAATCTAATGAAAGCGGTGATTTAGATAGGATATTTGGCATAGTAGACAAAAGTGTTGGTAAAAAGTGGGCTAAAGCCTTATAGTACAAGGCTTTAAGCTCACTTTTGAAGAATATACTCATTTAAATATAGAAAAAACAACAAATAGGTTGGAAGGGTTATTTAAAGAACTGAAACAGAAATTATCGCTTCATAGCGGATTAACGAAAAAGCATAAGATTATGTTTATAAAGGATTTTTTGAATAAAAAGGGCGATATGAAACAATTTGATGCAATCATCATTGGGGCTGGAGCAGCAGGTTTATTTTGTGCGGCACAGCTCGGGCAAGGGGGAAAATCGGTACTGGTGCTGGATAACGGCAAAAAAATCGGGCGGAAGATTTTAATGTCGGGCGGTGGCTTTTGTAATTTTACCAATCTAGATGTCACCCCCAACCATTATATTTGCCAAAATCGCCATTTCGTCAAGTCAGCACTGGCTCGCTATACCAACTGGGATTTTATTTCGCTGTTAGCAAGCTATGGCATCTGTTATCACGAAAAAGAGTTGGGGCAACTGTTCTGTGATGAAAGCTCGCAACAGATTGTCGATCTGTTACAAGCCGAATGTGAGAAAGGCAACGTAGATATTCGGCTTCGACAAGCGGTCAGTTCCATCGAAAAATCTGCAAATTTTTTCCACATTCAGACCGCTTGCGAAAGCTATCAGACGGAAAATCTGATTATTGCTACAGGCGGTTTGTCAATGGCTGGCTTAGGGGCAAGCCCATTAGGTTATAAAATTGCCGAGCAGTTTGGTATTCCCGTTATCCCTGTTCGTGCAAGCCTTGTGCCGTTTACTTGGAAAGAAAACGATAAGATTTTTGCCACCTTATCCGGTATCGCTTTACCCGTTAGCGTAAGCAACCGTAATAAAACCTTTAGCAATCAGATGTTGTTTACCCATCGTGGATTATCTGGGCCTGCTATTCTACAAATTTCAAACTACTGGGATTTGGGTGAAACGGTGGAAATTGATTTACTTCCGTCCGCCTCTATCCTTGATATTTTGAACGAACTGCGTCAATCTTCGCCGAAATTGCAGTTAAAAACCGTATTATCCCGCTATTTACCGAAAAAACTAGTCGAACTGTGGATTGAGCAACAGATGATCAAAGATCAGATTATCGCTGAACTGAATAAGTCGGATCTTGCTTTTTTAGATCACTTTATTCATCACAGGCAGTATTTACCAAACGGCACTGAAGGCTACCGCACAGCTGAAGTCACAATGGGTGGGGTTGATACCGATTATATTTCGTCCAAAACAATGGAAGCGAAAAACGTTCAGGGGCTATATTTTATCGGCGAAGTGCTTGATGTGACAGGCTGGCTTGGTGGCTATAATTTCCAATGGGCGTGGTCGTCGGCATTTGCTTGTGCGGAAGGGGTAAAAAGTAAATGAAACATTTGTAGAAGATCAATTCTGATCTTCTACAAAAACTATCAATATTTATAGGAGGGTTACTTATGAAAGATATTTCGCTTTTAATTCTTTCACAACTGCTTTTTGTTGAGCGTTCAACTCTTTAATCATTGGCTCACGGCAGTAGCCCGCTTGTACGCCTTCTTCTTCCAATAAACCTTTGATGGTTTGATATAAACCGTTACCCAAAATACCTTCGATTAAATCGTTAGTCACATTTTGAATTTCAAGGGCTTCTTTGACTTTTCCTTGTTGTGCTAATTCAAAAATTTGACGAGCACGGATACCGTTGACGTTGAAGGTACTACCGATTGCACCATCTACACCTAATACTGTTGCAGGTAACATCATCTCATCAAAACCTGCATAGATTAAGTGGTTCGGGAATGCTTTGCGTAAACGTTCTAATAGATAGAAATCGCCTGCGGTGAATTTCACACCAATGATTTTTTCATTTTGGAACAGTTCTGCAAATTGTGAAACGCCGATGTTTACTCCTGTTAAGAATGGGATAGAGTAAACGATCATTTTGTTGCCTGTTTCACGAATAATGGTTTCGTAGAAGTTTTTGATTTCTGGGAAGCTGAATTTGTAGTAGAACGGCGTTACTGCAGATAAGCTATCATAGCCTAATTCAGTTGCATATTTACCAAGTTCTACTGCTTCTTTTAAGTTTACGCTACCGACTTGAGCGATTAATGCAATGTCATTTTTCGCTTCGTCTTTTGCGATACGAAAGATCTCTTTTTTCTCTTCCGTTGAAAGCATAAAGTTTTCACCAGTTGAACCGCCCACATACAAGCCATCGACTTTCATTTTGTCGATATTGTGGCGGATAATTTGGCGTAAACCTTTTTCGTTGATTGTACCATCTGCATTAAAAGAAACTAATAATGCACTGAAAATACCTTTTAAATTTTTCATATGGGTTCCTTTATTAAAGTAAAGTATAGATAAATGATAGCGGTCTGTTTCACAAAAAAACTATCAACCTGACCGCTTGTAAACTACTTAAGTCGTTGTTCTAAAATTACATTCAACGTTTTCTGTTTTTGTTGAATAGCTTTTTCTGGTTCAGCTTTCACTAACATGGCATAAATTAAATCTAGTACAAAAAGCTGAGTCATTTTTGTACCAATTGAATCTCCCTGCATATGCCCCTGACGGTTACCATTAATTAACACATAATCCGCTTCTTCTGTAATAGGCGAACGCAAATTATGGGTAATAGCAACTGTTATTGCCCCATTATCTCTTGATATTTTTAGAGCTTTTGTCGTTTCTTCTGAATAACCAGAATGGCTAATGCCAATAACAATGTCTCCTTTTTTCAGCAATGCTGCTTGCATATACATAAAATGGTTATTAGTCACGGCAGCCGCGTGTAGCCCTATTCTCATTAATTTATGTTGGGCATCTTCTGCCGTTAAACCTGATGAACCTACACCAAATAAGAAAATACGATCTGCTTTACGCAATTCTTCCACCACTTTTTCTAGCTCTGCATAATCGAGTAGATTGACGGTTTCTGCAATCACATTATTCAGCGTATTCTGCAACTTAATTGCAATTTCTTTAGGTGTATCAGTTTCCGCAACGTCCGTATCTAACAACGTACTACTCTCTTTTTGCTGAGTAGCCAATTCAATGGCAAGATCGAGTTTAAAGTCTGTATAACCTTTAAATCCCAATGTTCGACAAAAACGAATAAAGGTTGCTTCGCCGACATCTAATTTATTTGCCACTTTAGATAAAGAACATTGGTTCAATAGATCGGGCTGAGATAAAATCACCGTCGCAATTTTTTTCTCTGTTTTAGTTAAACTATTTTGTAACGCACCAATCGTATCTAGAATTTTACCTCGGGCTGACATTCTAGCCTCCTATCATCTCCACTGGCACTTTCACCACTAATTTTTTCAATGGCTTACTTTCGGTCACAAAATTGCCTGGTGTGTGTGGCTCATAAGGTAAGAAAATAGCAAACATATTAGGTTTTAAAATTACAACATTTTTATGTTCTAAGGTTGGTGTAAGCTGATAATCGTCCTCATCACGATATTCATCATAAAGTGCTAAGTTAGGATAGGCTAAACTATATTCAATCGCTTCTTCACCTGATATCAACAATTGAATATCAATAAATTTACGATGGAGCTCCGCTTTTTTTCCTTCTGTGGAAGAGGTTTCAAATTCCATCACATTCATTCTTACTCCTTCTTCCAAATCTTGCCAACCTAATGGCAGATTAACTAAATCAAGGGTTTTAAGTTTAGTACATAGTCTTGCAAAGACAGGCGGAAGTGAAAGAATATAATCATCACGAGAAAGATCACCTAATAACATATAGCCTCCTAATGTTTCACCGCACATTAAATGAAAAGATTACTCCATAAAAAATAGCATAAAAGAAAATATACTCCATAGAGTAAAACTTTCTCGACCAAATGACAAGGTATAAACCTAAAAAATGAGAGGTAAATCACAATTTACTTGATTTAAAAGAATAATTGTACACAACAGAGCCTTATTCCCTATATCATAGTTTTTTATTGGCAAGCCGTCAGATTATGAGGATCTGTTAAAATGAGATATGCTATTAGCGTAGCCAAGGCAATCATTGGGACAAATCAAGTGACTTTCTCCATTTAATTTGTTGATAATTTTATTCGCAATACGGGTTGCTTGATGGTGTAACTGAGTAGGAATAGCCTGAATAATAACAGCTTTTATATCCTCAAGTTTGATCACTTTATTTTTATAGGTTTCATAAAATCGATCTAAAGAAATCGATAATTTTTCGAGAGTTTTATGATGTTTTAGTTGTTCATTTTTTCTAAATTCATCAATAATGGTACTGTGAAGTAATTCAACAGCCTTGCTAGGCGTTATACCCTGGGTGTAGGAAAAAGCCTCTGCAAAATACCCTGTTGTTATAGATTGACTTTGTGGACTTACAAAACTTAGATAAATTGGTCGCTCAATTATTTCTTCCTCTGAATTATCAGCATCTATTTTTTCTAATATGTTAGGCTTTTGATCCAAAAATGAAATATAACGGTTTATATCAATTTGTAATGCCTGGTGTAAACTATTTAAATCTAATATCTCTAGATTGGGCGGAATTTTTGCAACTTGCCACTACACGCCAACCAAAACGGCAAATTTAACCGCACTTGACACTCGCGATCTGCGGTTGATAAATACGGCAAGCCCTTTTCCGTGTCCGAATCAGGGTGCGAATGAACGACAGCTACAATCTCACCCACACTTTCCGCCCGAATCCAATCATCAGGCGAGATTTCAAAGTGATTAATCGGATCGACAGCAACATTTTCACAAGGGAAATAACGCAACTCACCGCCCTTAGAAACGACAAAACCGCAACTTTCGTGCGGTTCTGAGCGTTTGGCGTGATATAAAATTTGTTCTGTAAAAGAGATATTTTGCATTATTGTATACAACCTATTTACAAGTTAAGATTTAAGTGTATACTTACTGTATACAAAAAGGATAACCACAATGATTCTCTCGTTTAAACATAAAGGCTTAAAGCTATTTTTTGAAACAGGTTCAACAGCAGGTATTCAAGCTAATCACGCTTCTAAATTGCGTCTTCAACTTGCGACACTAGAGAACGCTGAAACTGTTTCTGCAATGAACTTCCCTAGTTGGGATTTACACCCATTACAAGGTAATCTTGTTGGGCATTGGAGTGTCAAAGTCAATAAAAACTGGCGTTTAACCTTTAAATTTGAAAACGGTCACGCAGAAATTGTGGATTATCAAGATTATCATTAAGGAGCTGAAGAATGAGAATGTTTAACCCACCACATCCAGGCTTGTTGCTAAAAGAATACCTAGATAATGCCGACACTAGCATTACTCAAATTGCTAAACAACTTGGTGTCACTCGTGTCTGTCTATCTCGTATTATCAATGAAAAATCAGCGATTACCCCTGAAATGGCACTCCGTTTAAGTCAGCTATTGCCTAATACCACACCAAAATTATGGTTAGGTATGCAAGCAGATTTTGATTTGTGGCAATTAGAACAGCGTGCTACATTTCACATAGAACCGCTATTTGCTTAAGCCCCATGTTGCGTCGTACTTGGAAAGCCACCAAACGGCAAAATAGCATTAGCCCCGAATCTCAGCTTGCAACCACGCAAACAGTGAGAGCAAGCGTCTTTTTTCGGATCGGTTGTCGGGTTATCTTTTTCATCGGCAACTGGTCCGCTTGTATAGCCACACTCCGCAGAACGATATTGCCAAATGCAAGTATCAGATGTAATCATCAGCAACGGTATGCGTGCATTATCTGTTTCTGCGGGTAAAGCCAGCTCAAATGTCGCCACTTCATCATTTAGGCTTTTTAGCTGTTCAATGATGAACAAACTCACACTTTCCTGTGTCGGATCGGCTTGTGGATTTTGTCCGTTAGGGAAATTTCGTGCATCAAGGAATTGAGCGTAAACTAAACGACGGGTCACTTTCGCCCCAATCCCTTGCCCGAAATCTGCCGCCAAAGCGGTGACAATGCCGTACAGGTTTGAGATTGTTAAAGTCGGTCGGTTACTCGGACCTTGACCGCTAATCTCAAAACCGTCCGCTTGAATTGGATAGGCTTGGTACTCGTTACCTTGCCACCAGACATTCTGCTGACCTTGATTTAAGCCATTGTGAAAGCGTAACAACTCCCCTTTTCTGGTTGAGTCGCTATTACTGCTGATATGCCTTAAATCAATTTCCCACAGTTCAATCAAGGCATTTTGTTCAAGTTTTGGCAGTTCGTTTGCCATTTTTTGGGGTAGGGCTTTGGGCATTACATACTCCTATCGTCTAAATTGACCACCCGCACGAGCGAAATTATTGGTAATCGCTTTCTGACTTTCGTCCCTTGCGATACCTCTCATTGTTTTTAATAATTCGACGGTGATGTGAGTTCCATCTGGCGTGACCCTATCCCAAATTCTGTGTAAACACCCATTTCAACTTAACGGTGATCGTCTA
>NZ_MUXW01000008.1:0-12259 GCF_002015085.1 Glaesserella parasuis | reverse complement strand
ATTTAACGCGGCCTCGACGGTGATTTTCTTGAGCATCCGTGAAAATTGATTGAGGTCTTCTGGTGTTTTTAGGTTTTTGGCAAATTCCGCTGCCAAGGCGTGAAGTTGTTTTTCGTTCATAATAAAATACCTGTGTCTGAATGTATTATCTCAGAAACAGGTATTTACACAAATTGTGGGAGAGGCTCCATTTTTTATAAAAAAAATATTATAGGCTTTGTTTTTTTACATCAAATGTTAAATCCATACCACGGGATTCGCAGTAATCTCCGATAAGTTGCATCACAGATTTTCGCTCTTCTAAGTAATCATATCGATTATAAGTATTTTCTAAATCGTCCCCTCCTTCCAATAAATGAGAAAGTACAGTTTCAGATACATTTCTTTCAATCTTTTGAGATGCTAAAAATGTTTTTATAAATGCTCGTATTCCATGGGCAGTAAGTTTATTTTTATATCCGATTCTTTTTAGGGTGACATTTACAGTTGCTTTATTCATTGGTTGATTATTTGAAGAACGACCAACAAAAATAAAACGGCTACCTTCCGAAAAGAATTTCATGATTTCTAATAATTGAATTGCTTGAGAAGATAAAGGTACAGTATGAGGGCGTTTTTGTCTGCTTGCCCTTTCATCTTTTCTTTTGGAATGTTCCAGAGTTTATTCTCAAAATCAATTTCTGCCCATTCTGCACTAACTGCTTCATTTGGGCGTAAAGCAGTCAAAAATGACCAACAGATCAAAAAGTAAGTTTTTTTTGATATTTGAGAATTTGATAGGTCTTGAAATAGTTTTGGTAATTCAGAAGGTTTAATTGTGGGATTAGGTTTTGATGATTCAATATAAAAGCTTTTAATAGCCAATCTGCAGTTATGGCTTTCTATGATTCCTTTTGTAACAGCATGATCCATGATAACGCTGACAAGTTGATGGACTTTTTTCAAAGTATTACTACGATTAGCAGCTTTTTCATAAACTTGTACTAAAGTTCTTACCGTAATTTCTGATACGTGCTTTTCTCCAATATAAGGAAAAATATGATTTTCTAATCTAGTCCAATTATTTTCACGTGTTTCTGCATTTTTGGCTTTCTGTTTGTAAATACCGTTGAAATAGCTTGTTGAGACTGAATAGAAAGTATCTCTAATTTGGCTTTGAGCTTCTTCTTGTTGTCTAAGTTTCTCTGCTTGTAGATCTATGTTTTGAGCAAGTAAAGCCCTAAATTCTTCACGTTTCGCACGAGCTTGAATCAGTGAAATTTCAGGAAAAGAGCCAATTCTTAGATTAGTTCGCTTTTTTGTAAATGGGATTGAATAATTAAAGAGCCAAGTTTTACTTCCAGTAGGTCTAATTCTTAATAGTAAACCATCCCCATCATGCAGACTATATTCTTTATTTTTGGGTTTAGCTTCTTTAATTTCCATTGCTGATAATCGTGTGAATTTTCTTGCCATGAGTATTTTCCCAACAATTAAACGGTTTTTGGATAGTAACACGAGATTGTTCTGTGTTACTAACTGTGTTACTAAAATGTGAGATAGGTAGCGATAAATTACGATATAAAAAGATAAGAAAAAAGCCTTGAATCATTGATATTCAAGGCTTTATTTAGTTTTTACGATAAGCTACGAACAGCTACGTAAAGTCAAATGGTGCTCTGGGCGAGCATCTTTAACCATTATTATTCATGGTATATATTAAAAACGGTGTAATTTTGGTGTTACTTATAAATTATAGGTATTTATGATTTTTATGGATTTTATCGTTCAGCATCTAACCCCACTTTCAATAGAAAGTTGCTGAACTAATGAGGCGGAAATAATCTATTTATTGGATAAAGCCTCCGTTGTGTAGGCTTTATCCTTACACCAGAATCATCCCCTTCTCTTTCATATAGTCGTAAATACGCCTAATCATCAAATCTTGGAACGACTTACCAATATCTTCTTTTTTGAGTGGTTGCATCATTACTTCCATTGCTTGTTGAGTATCGAGATATTTATACTCAGTCACAATCGGATTGAACTCTGTTACTTGGTTTTCTTCATTTTCAACTGCTGTACCTATTTGATAGGTAACATTCATTGAACCACTCTGATCCATATTGAAACCAGAGATTGTTGAATAAAGTGGATTTAAGATTTTGTTAAATGTTGCCATATAATACTCCTTTGGTTTGTTTTAGAAAAAAAACTGCTTGTATTGTTACAAGCGGTGAGTTCGGTAAAAAATTTTACGGAATGTTTGAAATATCAATAAGGCAAATTGCACTTGGTGTACTTTTACCTAATGCACCGATATTATCTGTGTTTTGTATATAGTGGTCGCCACCATAAGAAGAACCGCTATATACTACTGCGTGCTCTACTCTAAAGTAGCTACCTACCCGTTTAACCACATCTCTCCAATAAGTGATTGTCTTAGATGTTGGTCTATAAGCCACCGACATTCGGTTATTCAGCAGATTATAGGCAACCTTATCCGTATTCGAGACTTGCCATTGAACATAGCCATTTGGCCCAATCGCTGGCAGATAGAACATGCCAATAGGTTTTACAGGGTAATCTCCTGTGCTGAAAAATTTATTGCCTGCTTCATTAACAATCTCAATGCCGTAGGGTGCTTTGCGATTTAAGTCTTGGCTGAAAACAAAGACTTCAACCTTGGCCAAAAAGTAGGCTTTGTAGCTATTTCCATTTTTTACTAAATAGTGTGATGCTGTGTTGACATTATCAGCAACCGGACGTGCAAAGACGGTAGGTTGTGAGTTTGAAGTAAACTCAAATACCTCAATGTGATTACCATAAGGTCTAGTCACACCACGCACCAGAAAATTTAAGGCTCGATAATCTTGCTTGATTTGCAGACGATCCAATTGAATCCCTTGTGCTGTCATTACTTGCTCCCCACAGTGATTAGTAATCCCGAAATATACGCATTATCGGCACGACAAATAAACTTATTGTTGTTTTTGTCGTAAATACAAGCCGATCCTGGCATCGTCCAAGGTCTGATAAAAGGATTTGACGATTCTTCGGCTACCGCAGACATCGCGTACCACTCTTCGCCCATTACCACGGGTTGTTGTGGATTTACTTCATAGCCGTTCGATCCACTGTCCCACGTCCAAGTGCCAGCCCCATCAATATTCACCCCTCCTGATGCCAAATAGCCAGGATATTGCCTAACAAGTTGAGCAAGATATTTCATATCTCGTTGCTTACCTGTGCCTTTAGGGTAATAAAAGTGATAATGTACTACATTCATTTCTCGTTCTGTTAAGGTGGCTTGTAATCTACCATTCTCGTCAAACACCTGTACGCCATAACTCTCCACATCATGCTCCTGTTTTGTTGTCGTTTGCGATTTCGCCTTTTTACGCTTTTTGTGCCAATAAAAAAGCAGTCCGAAGACTGCTAATAAACTGACGACACCAGTAATAATATAAATCGACATCTATAACCTCCCGATTTTTACTCTTATTCGACCTTGTTCATCATAGACGACAATTTGGTCGTTGTTAATCACCATACCGACATTTGCTGTCGCTGACCTCATTTCAACTTGACCACTCGTATTGACTTTAAAGCGATTATTAATGTTAATGCTCCCCGCCGTTACTGCCCCCAAATTCGCACTAATCGCAGATAAGCTATTAATATTGAGTTTATCTGCTGTCAGCGTTCTAGTAGCAATATGATTAGCATTGATAGATTTCGCAGACAAATGACGAGTTGCAATCGCATTACTTGCAATTTCATTCGCTGTAATAGTATTAGCCGCTATTTGTTGGGCAGTAATGGTGTTTGTAACAATAGAACCGCCGTGAATGGCGGTTACACCGCTATTTACCCACGCAGACGGTTGAGTGGTGTATTGAGTACATTCTTCAAGCATTGGTCGTCTAATAACAAACATTGGACTATCTTGACCGTTTTGTCCCCAAGTGTTAATGATTAAACGATAATTGGTTTCAGCAGAATTGGTAGCATTTGTTTTGAATAAGATCCAAATACGATATGAATTTTCAATACCAGTATCAATTGTATTGTTTGGATAACCTCCTGTATGCCCTCGTCCACTCCAACTTCTACTGATAACTTGTACGCCACCTAACTCAACGCCTAAATCAACATAACTTCTGTGTGCGCCTACATAAGCTGAAAAACAATAATAGGTGTTAGGTGTCAATTTTATATTTTGATACAACCCACCTAATCTTGCGTCCCCTGTAATTGACTTACGAGAACGCTGTAATCTAAATTGATTTTCTGTTGGTAAATACGCTCCACTTCGATATGCACCAGTATCATTATTAAAAGCATATCCGTTATTCTCAATGTTATTTGTATTAACATAATAGACCCAACCGTTACCGTTATTAGCAAAAATCGGGTTATACAGTAAGTTCCCCCCTAACCCAATTGCCAATTTATCAGCACTAATTTGCCCTGCTTGTAAATGGTTGGCGTTAATCGCTCCTGCTTGGATTGTACCAGCCTGTACCGAGTCCGCTGCCATCATCCGAGCAGATATAGTTCCGTCCGCAATCAAATCGCCATTAACAGCAACTTTGTTATTAACCACGCCAAACATCGGCGTGATGTTGCCATCTTGCGCATTTTTGACAACGTTAAATTTATCTGCCATCACAATAACAGAACTTTCAGTTCCTCCATTTGAGCCTAAAGAGATGCCCGCAAGTGCTTTTCTATTGCCAGCAATAGATACTGCTTGGATTGTGTGCATTGATTGCACTTTACCGTCTAATGTTGTTACTGTGCGACTGGTACTAGATATAGTTGCTTCTGCCGCACCCAAGCGTGCAGTATGAGCAACCAGTTGTTCTGACTGTACCCTATCCACTTCCGCTTGAGTTGATTTATGATTCGTTAGTTCTGCTTGTGTTAATAATGATGATCGACTAAAAGCCGTCGCCTTTTCACCTTTTTGCAATTGAACATTTTGAATTTCCACCCAATCATCTATTTGCCAGTTCTCAAATCTAAGTAGAAGGAACTGGTAAAGTTGGTTATGTGTACTAGATACAACAACTGGAACTTCAATTACTCTCCAATCCAGGTTGACATCCACATCGCGAGATTCGGAGGCTACTTCATAATGCCCTAAATCCACTCCTATTCTTGCCAATCTTCCAACTTTAGATGCCTTAATTTGTAGTGATAATACATATTTATCGCCTAATTTTAACGTCGGCAAATAGGCTTTTAATGTATTATGAATTCTGATATTAAAGACTCCCGTATCTTTAATTACCAACTTAAAATGCTCATCTTTTTCACTGATCACCGTTCTAGTAACAAGTGTTTCCCCTATGCCATCAAGGCTTGCATTTACAACTGAGAATAAGTTTATTCCACCTACACGAGAATTTAACGACTGTGTTATTTCGCTTAAGTTTCGGGTATGAGTACTTAAACTTTGAGAAAGAGTTGTTACACTCCCTTCCGTATTCGCCACTCTTGCAGTCAAGGCAGTTCGTGCTTGTGATTCGGCATTATCTGCCGCAATACGAGCTTGACGTTCTTCAGATAAACCTGATAACGCATTATCGGCTTTAGCGGTTGTAGTGGCTATTAATTGAGCTTTCTCACGGTCGGCTTGCTCCAATCGGCTCACGGCTGTACCACGAGCATTTGCTTCCGCTTGCAAGGCTTGTGTTCTTGCAGTTGCTTCGGCAGAGATTGCCGTGGTTCTCGCTCTTGTCTCTGCTTGAATCGCTTGCGTGCGTTGAGTGGCTTCTTGAGCTAACGCACTTTGTACCGTGTTAGCTTTTGATAAGGCATTATTTGCAGTGCTACTTGCTTGGGTAAGCTGATTAACAAGGGCTTGGTCCAACTGGCTACTTGCTAGTTTTCCTTCTAAATCGACCGCTTGTACTTTAGCAGTGTATTTACTACCGTCCCATACATATAACTTGCCGTCAGCCTCGTTATACACTTGGTTATGCCCAATGTTTTCCGTTAGGTTGTCAATACGAGCAACGGTTTTGATCATCTCCAATTTGCGAGCTGGCATTGCTGTATCAAAGACTTCTTCAATGATATTTTGACTTAGCTTTTCATTCAGTAACGCAAGCTCCGCATCAATATCTGCCCCTGTTTCTGCACTTAAACCTTGCTGTTGATACCAATCCCCCACGTTAATGCCACGAGTATGACGTAGCCAGTAATAACGTGTTTGGCGTGGACCTACATTGTGGGTGTAGATATTTGCGGTTACTTTTGCAATCCGCTCTGCGTTGGCTAGGTTGTTGGTTGAACTTGCCCAGATTTCCGTTTGCGTGGCTTCGTCCACAAAATCCCAAGACAGCGTAATACCTGATAAACCGCCCGATACCGATACATTTTTAGGGGTAGGTGGATTGTCAATCGTAAAGGATTGTACTTTTTCGCTCAGCATCCGCCCTTGTGCATCTCTTGCAATAATTGTGACTTGGTATTCACCATTTGCTAAATCTGCAAGATTCAGCTCACTACTGGATTCATCACGTTTAAACAGATACAACTTTCCGTCTTTTAAGACTTTGATGTCATATTTAACCGTGCCATTACCTGATGTCACTTCCCACGACACTTTCATATCACCGCTCAACGTCGGTTGTACGCCTAAGTGTGTTAATTGTGGCTCAACTTTATGGCGTGTTTCAGACAAAGGAGTAAAGATTGCCCCTTCATCAACAATTCGCTCTTTCTGTGGCTCGTGCTGTAATGCGGTAATGCCGTAGCTACCGTCTTCATTTTCCGCCACGCCAAGCACACGATAGCGTTGTGTGCTGACTAACGGGGTATGTAACGCCCAAGTATCCATTATTTGTAAGCCTGTTGGTTCGCTATCTAATGTCACAAGCGATTTGTTTTGGGCATTAATTTGCGAAATTTTGCGACGAACTAACCGCTGTCCGTTGTTATCATTAACTAAATAACTTAGGTGCTTTTCGCCCTGAACTTCAATCGGTGCATCAAGGGTAACGGTTCTGCCGTTAATGGCTAACACACGCCCACCAAGATTGACATTAGCATAGGATTTATCTGCAATTTCAATGATGTCACCCGGTAATACTTGTAACCCTTCACGCCCTACGCTAAAGCTGATCGTGCATTGCTCTAAGCGAGAAGTTTCAAGCACCCATTTACCATAACGGCGAGCTTGCCCACGAGAAGTACAGGCAAACGCAACGATTTTCTTCACGTTATAGCCATAACGTTTGATCATCGCATCATCTGCCACATACTCAATTGCTTTTTGATAGTTGTTACGTTCGTCGGCATATTCCACTTCAACGGCGGTAAAAATGGACTTAAGCGGTACATACTGGCGATTAAATTTACCGTCAATAACGTTCGCCTGAGTAAATGAGCAGACAGGATCGGCATTTCTGTCTTGAATAGCGGTTAATTGCGTACCATTCCACACTACAATCGCACGGAAAACCGACGCCATATCCGAAATCACCGAATAAGCATCACGTTGCTCTGTCAGCCATAAATTTGCCACCATTCTAGGCTCAACACCGCCATAGCCATCTGGTACTTGTTGATCGCAGTATTGAGCAATTTGATACAACTGGAATTTATCAATGCCATAATCGCCTAAACGTTGCCCTAAGCCAGCTAATTTGTTGGTGACTAAATCGTAAAACACCCACGCAGGATTATTCGTCCACGCCAGTTTAAAATCCCCACGCCATAAACCACTGCCATAGGTTCTGGTATCAGGATCGTAATTGCTCGGCACTTTAACCAAACGACCATACAAAAGAAAGTTAATGTTTGGAAAGCTCGGGTTATAACGTGAGTCGGTTTTAATTCCCACTATCGCCATATTGGGATAGCTCAATTTGGCACTAATAATCTCCGTGTAGCTTGACCAAAATGTCGCATTCTGCAAACGTTGGCTTTTGCTATCTGGCGTAACACGTTGTACCGTCACCATGAAAGGTCGTGGCGGTAAATTGTCGATCAGATAACTACGATGAAAACGTGATGAAGATTTACCGTTAATCACTACAGTTTGTCGGGATTGACCGTTAATTAAAATCTCTAGATGCACCGATGTGCCGTGCGTATCGCCTTGATCGTTTTGACTAAACAACGCATTCACACCTAAAGTAATTCGCAAAAGATCAATATCAGGGTCAATCACCGTGCGAGAAATAGGGTGTTCTAGTTTCACTTCTGCACCCACAGAAACTTCTCGCTCTGACGCATCAAAATCTTCAAGGGGTTGCTGGTCTTGATAGCCTAAACGGTAACGAATTAACGTATTTTGATAATTCCATTCCCCTTTCGAGTTTTTGATCGGCGTGTAATCAAAGAAGGCACTCTGATACTGATCTGCTGTCACCGCACCACGAATAGGGCCTAGCGAAATTAAGCCAATCGCACTTAATCGCTGTGCTGATTTTAGGTTATCGGGTGCTTCGTAAGGTGTATGGCCACCACCGCCTTTTTTACCGCCCATAATGTTTCTCCAATAAAAAAGCCGTTACAGGAAACTGTAACGGCGGTTAAATTTCAGGTACGACAAAAGCCACTTGCAACGCTAGGTCGCAAGCGGTCGGTTTTGTTTAAATTTTTGCTTAAAATCTTGCTAATCGTTGTTGATTAAGCTGGGGTAAGACTTGTTCAATAAAAGGATCAAGCCATACGTTAAATTCATGTGCGATGTCGTAGCCTTTCCCTGCAATATCGTTTTTAACATAGCGAGAAATGCCTAAATCTTCGTACAGTTTACGATGAAATACTTCCACTTCTTTTGCAAAGGCTCTTGCTCTTACCAAGTATTTGGCAATCTGTTCTGCTTTTTCGTGCGGAAGAACGACATCGGGTTTAGGTTCAAGCGGTACGATTTGCGTAGAATTTTGCAATCCCCCTTTATGCATTGCAATAAACGCTCTCAGTACAACCAAGTGGAATTTTGGGCTGATCCAAGTTGCATAGGCTAGGGCTAATTCTTCGCAAGCCCAAGTGCCTTTATTAACGCCTGTACGGAGTGATTTTATTGATGTGCAGATCTGCACATCAGAATTTTCACTCTCAATTTCTTTCACAAGATCTTTTGTTGTATCAAGGCGAATGAAAAATGTTGGACGGTGTTTATCTTCTCCGCCACTTGCTAAATGAAGATCGTTTAAAGAATAAAGATTTTCAAAAGTACGAATTGATGTTTTAAGAATAGTTAATTGAGTAGACATATCTGATTTCCTTTTGAGAGAAAATCCCGAATAAATCGGGTGATCGACAGCTCAAAACTGGTCAGATAAGCCAGCGGACGTATTCCCTTGCGGTGTTGTATTAGTCGCACTGTCGATCATTGAAATAAATTGTTACTTTTGTCCTAAAGTTATTTGGCAACAAACAATAGAAACAAAAAAATCACGCTGACGGGGTGAAATAACCGTATCTGATAAAAGGCTTTTGAGACCTGTGGGATAAATACTACTACATCAAATAAGAATATGCAATCATTAACGCACTAATTCCCAAACAAGTTGCCAAAATCAATACTGCATTTGCTAATTTATTCCCAACTTTATCAGCACCTTCTTTACTCATTTTTCCACCTACCTTTACTTGATGTTTTGGTGTATACTTAATCAAAATTGCTCCTTAGTTGCTAAACTTGTATAAGGGGTAAATTAAAACCCCGAGCGATTGCAGTCGTTCGGGGTTTGTTTTTTATTTGTCAAATAAAAAAGGCTTACCATTTCTGATAAGCCTAGTAAACAGCATAATTTTTTTTGCTGTTGTTTGTTGCCATTAACTCAATACTGCTCTGAAGTTTTGGGGGGGCAAATAAAAAGCCCACATTCCGAAAAATGTAGGCTTTTCTAAAATAATACTTGATTTATTCGGTGTACCGAACTATAATAACCTCGCTTTCAGTAGTTAGACCTAGGAAATTTAACACGGACTGAAAGCGAGTGTGAGGCTTAATCCTCACGCTTGAAGAGGATAATCAAATGTTTAAATACATTATCCTAGTTATCATTTTGTTACTCTGGTCTTTGCCAGTTTACTAATCTGATAACTTACTAGGGGACCAGCCTCCCCTAGTTCTTCAAATTATGGGGAAAAATAATGAAATTGTCAATCAATGAAATAAAAGCTCGCTCAGATGAAAAGCGTGGTGTAAAAGCAAAGTCATATAAACTCAGTGTGGAAACCATCGCTCTAATTGAACAACTTGCCCGTGAACGAAACATTCCACAAAATCAACTGATTAAATTAGCAGTTGAACAACTACAAAATCAACCAATTGAACAACAGTAAAGGGTAAATCAGGCGTAGCAATACGCCTGTTGGTTAGGCATTTTTCAGGGTCAAGATGAAATCTGCCAATGCTCTTAAAAAATCAGGTGTAAGCCACATCATTACGCACATTATGATCAATAAACTGATAGCCCAAACGTAACGCTTGGCAATCTTTGATTTATCCATTAGTTCTAACATTTTACAAATTCCCTCCACTACTTCGTCTTTATGCTGTAAAGCGCTTTTATAATGTCTGGGCTTTTCCAAATTACAAAGCAAATAATGATGGTAATTAAAATGGCAATAAATCGCCAAGTTGATAATGTTTCAACCATAGAAAATATCTCCTTGAATAAGGCTATGGCTAAATGCGATATTTTATCGTCAATCTTTATTTCACCAGTTCAGATGGATAGCAATTTAATCAACTCAATAATTGCTCGTAGTAGATCCGCTGATACCCAAAATAAGATTGGGATAGATACTGCAAAGGCTATCGACCAAATCGAATGTTTCATCATTAATTCCTTGAATAAAGGTAAAATTAGTTTTAAAATATCTTCCATTGTCGTTCCTTTTAAATCGTTCTTAATAGGAATGAAAAGCCCCGAACATTGCGAGTGTTCGGGGTTTTGTTTTTTATGTACCTTGCGATATATCATCAAAAGCATCAATACCCTGCGAAATCAAGATAAGACTTGTCATCATTTTTCCGTAAAGCAACGGAATCGGTCTGCCTTGTGGGGTAAGGTTGCGAATGTTTGAGAATGATGTACTTTGCTGTTTTTCGCTATCACTTAATTTCGTGTTCATATCTGGTGGACGAGCAAGCATTTGCATCGCCCCTCCTAATAAAAGACTAGCTCCCATACTTCCCATCATCATCGCAGTCATCCCTTGAACCATTCCGAATCCCATTGGACCAAGCATAAAGGCGGCACCAATTAAAAGTGCACCAGCAACAATACTAAGGACACCCGATTTCCCTGCCCCCGCCACCACAGGCGTAAAATGTACAGTGCAATCATCTGCAAGTGTCATTGTAGGATTGGTTTTTATCTGCTCTTCGCTTAAATAGCGTTTTCCGATTCGGACTTTGTAATAACCTTTGCGTAAATGTTGACTTAACCCTTGAATCTGGCTAAGTAGTCCGCTCATCAGCTCTTTAAATGAACTGACTTCAAGCACTATCGGTTCGTTAGGCTCAAATCGTTTAAGATCGCCGTAAAATTTAACTCTGACCATTTCGGGTATCTCCAAATACTATGCGTTTGTTGTAACCAAGCACCGTCATAAGGCACACGGGCAGACAATCGCCCTTCGCTGTGGTGTAACATCATTTGATGACCAAGGTAAATGCCTGCGTGATTAGCCACATCGCTACCAATTTGCAGTAACACAATATCGCCAAGCTGGGGCTGTTCTTCAAAATCTAACCGCTCAAAGCCAAAGCGGAGCAAGTTTTCTTCATACAAGTTGCCTGATTTAAACCATTCAAATTCATAGGTCACATCATCGGGCAAATCCAATCCCGACAACATATAGGCATCAAGTAAGATATTGCGACAATCTTGCTTGTTATTCTCAAACGGACGACCGACAAGCGGTGCGATTGGGCGGAATTTTTGCAATTTTCCGTCGCAAACCAACCAAAACGGCAGATTTAACCGCACTTGACATTCTCTGTCTGCGGTTGATAGATAAGGCAATCCCTTTTCTGTGTCTGAATCAGGGTGAGAATGAACAACCGCCACAATCTCACCTACGCTTTCCGCCCGAATCCAATCATCAGGTGAAATTTCAAAATGATTAATCGGATCGACAGCCACATTTTCACAAGGAAAATAACGTAACTCACCGCCCTTAGAAACGACAAAACCGCAACTTTCGTGCGGTTCTGAGCGTTTGGCGTGAGCAATGATTTTTTCTTCAAGTGTCATATTAAGCCCCATACTGCGTTGTACTTGGAAAGCCCCCAAAC
>NZ_MUXW01000007.1 GCF_002015085.1 Glaesserella parasuis | reverse complement strand
GAAAAACACAACCAGCAACTCGGTATTCTTGGGAACAAACTCAGGCTATGTGGCAGCAGGTGCAACCACTGCGGGAGCGGGTGCTTTAGAAAGCCAAGTAATAGGTGGTGTGTATAACGCTTACGCAGGTGGCAAAGCTACTGAAGTGAAAGGCGTGGTGAGCGTGGGTAATGTAAACAGCGATGGTACAATGGAAACTCGCCGTATTCAAAACGTTGCACCAGGTTTAATCTCTGAGCAAAGTACCGATGCGATTAATGGTAGCCAGTTGTATAGCTTAATATCTCAGCACAAGGTGCATATGGGCGATATTCACAATAAGATCAACCGTAATAATAAAGCTCTGCGTGCGGGCATTGCAGGTTCTAACGCCGCAGCAGGTTTACCACAGGTTTATCTCCCAGGTAAGTCAATGATTGCAGCATCAGCGGGGACTTTCAAAGGTCAATCTGCATTGGCTGTGGGTTACTCAAGAGCATCAGATAACGGCAAGCTGATCCTTAAATTACAAGGTAATGCAAATACTAGTGGTGAAATGGGCGGCTCTGTGGGGGTAGGTTATCAGTGGTAGATATGATAGGAGCTTATAACAAATTTTGTTATAAGCTCCTATTTTGATATCACGATTACTTCACTTCACGAATCATAATTTCTGATGGGATTACACTACCTTGCCAATATAACTCAGTCGAAACTTTTAAGGCTAAATCGAGGTAGGCTTGGCTGATTTCGTGGTTAGGATCTGCTACCACCGTTGGCGTACCTTTATCTAAATCTTCACGTAAACGAATATGTAATGGCATTTGTCCTAACACTTGCGTTTGGTATTTTTCTGCCACTTTATTTGCACCACCTGTGCCGAAAATGGTTTCGTGGTGTCCGCAATTTGCACAAATATGAACGCTCATATTTTCAATGATACCTAACACTGGCACCGATACTCTTTGGAACATTGCGATCCCTTTGATCGCATCAAGCAAGGCAATATCTTGTGGCGTAGTTACAACCACTGCCCCTGTTACTGGAATTTGTTGTGAAAGGGTAAGTTGGATATCGCCTGTACCTGGGGGCATATCAATGACCAAATAGTCTAAATCAGGCCACCACGTTTCTTGGAGTAACTGACTTAATGCACTGCTTGCCATTGGTCCACGCCAAATAGTTGCGTTATCAGGATCCATTAAATAGCCGATAGAATTAGAGTATAAGCCGTGTGCTTCAATCGGGGTAATATGTTTATTGTCTGGCGATACAGGGCGTTGGTTTGCTGCGCCTAACATATGTGGAATTGAAGGGCCATAAATATCCGCATCTAAAATACCCACCCTTGCCCCTTGTGCTTTAAGTGCCAAAGCAAGATTGACCGATGTGGTAGATTTACCTACGCCACCTTTACCCGATGTGACCGCAATAATGTTTTTCACGCCATTTACTGCAGGGTGACTATTGGCACGTTTTAAGGTGGCAATTTGGTAATTTAAAACCCATTTCACACCGCTTGCACCACTGACTTCTTTCAGTTTTGCTTCCGTTGTTGCCTTTAATTGTTCAAATCCGCTGTTCCACGCAAAAGGTAGCGTAAATTCAAGACGTAAAATCCCACCGCCTAATTCGGCTTTTTTTAACGCATTTAATGCGATTAAATCTTTTTGCAAGGTTGAATGTTGAAAACCTTGTAAAACGCTTTTAATGCCAGCTAATTGCTGTTCGGTAAGTTGGTTCATTTACTTATCCTTATGGTATTGTCGAGTTAAATCTTTGCTATAAATAGTTTCACTTGCATTTTGTTCATCAAAGCCTTGAATTGTTGGAGCAATGCTCATTCGGCGTTGATATTGAAAAAGCGGTAAGATTGCGACATCTTCTTCCAATTGATGTGCTATTGTAGCAATTATTCTTTGCCTTTTAGCTGTATCTAAAGGCTGTTCTTGTAATTGTAACAACAGTTCATCTACTTTAGCGTTGCTATAACTACTTTTATTATCAGGGCTTTGGCTATGAAATTGCGTTAAAAAGAGTACAGGATCAGGATAATCCGCACACCAGCCTGAACGAATTAGTTGGAAATCTTTGTGCTCTCGTTTTGCAAGTAATTCTTCCCAGCTAACCGCTTGTAATTGTACTCTAAATAGTTCAGATTGCCCTAATGCTCTTACTATTCTTTCAGCAATTTGTGAATGTTGCCCTTGTCTATCATAACTCAAGGTTAATTTTAGCGGATTGCCGGAATGGATCCCTTGTTCATTTAATAACTGCTCTACATTGGTATGAGAAAGCGAATGTCCCATTTCACTAAATAGTTGTTTCGGTATCATTAAATGTGAAGGTATGCCATTGCCTTTGCTGATTTCTATCGGGGAAATCATTGCTCGCACTGCTTGACGTATTGGCTTCTGAGCAAATAACGGATCATTGAAGTTAAATTCATAAAAGTAATTACACAAGCGAGCAAAGTGTTTTTCGTGTTGATGATAGTTTTCCAACGGATTTTCAATAATATCGAAACGGCTTGGATTTTGTACTGAGGTAATTAAATGATATTGCACTACTTGGAAAGGCGTATTTTTATCCCTTGCTTTCAGTTGCAACAGATTTTTTTCAAGATGCTCAACGCGATAACTGCCGTTACTAACGAGATCCGTTGAATTTGGTTTCTGACCTAGATAGGTTGGCAACAATGCAGAATGAGCCAGCATTTTAGGCAGTTGATAATTCGCTTTTTCCAGCTGAACTTGTAAAGTGTAAGGGTTTAACGCCTTAACTCCCAAAGCATCAGGGGGTAATTCACCAGCCAAGACAGCTCGGCTATTAACAATCCCCATATAGACTAAATAATGTGCTAGTGGTGAGGCATTTTTAGGGTCACACAACCGTTGCCAGCTTGCAACAAAATCTGCGGAAGTCACCGCTTGATCATTCGACCATTTCGCATTTTCATCTAAAATAAACAGCCAGTTTTTACCATCTTCACTAAACCACTCTTTTGCCACAGCATTTTGGATTTGCCCTTTAGGATCAAACGCCATCAAGCCTAAAAATAGATCTCGAACAACCCCAGCCTCAGCAGATATTCTGACAAAATGAGGGTCTAATTGTAGCTCGGTTGCGTAAATTGCACGGCTTAAAACATTGGTTGGTTCTGTATTAGGCAAAGGTCTAACGGAACCGTTATTCTCTTCTGGATCGCAGGCAACAAACCCCACGATACAAGCGGTCACAAAAAGCCCTTTTTTGATAAATTGCACAATGCGTTGAATAGATGCCATTTTAATGAATTGCCGTTAATCCAGGAAATAGGTTGCTTAATCCAGCAACAATAATTTCAATACCTAATGCCATTAGAATTAAGCCCATAATACGAGTAACGACATTCGAGCCAGTTTTACCAAGGCGTTTCACCAAAGGGGCTGAGAAGCGGAATAAAATATAACAGATACCTGCAAATAAGATGATTGCCACGCTAAATCCAACCAGGTCTACCCAAGTATGATAACGTGTTCCCCAAACGATGGTCGAACCTATCGCTCCAGGTCCAGCCATAATCGGCATTGCTAAAGGCACAACCCCGATATTTTCATATTCAGACAGGTCAGCATTTTTTTCTTCCTTATTCTGCTTATGTTCGCCCAATTTACCGCTAATCATCGTCATCGCAATACTCACAATCAAAATCCCCCCCAGCGACGCGGAAAGAATTCAGGGAAATACTGAAAGCATCTAAAATCACTTTTCCAAAAAATAGACTGACAAGCAAAATAACCCCAACAGAAACGGAGGTGATCAAATTAGTACGATTGCGATCAGCTTCATACTGATGAGCAGTCATACTAAAAAAGATCGGTAAAGTTCCGAATGGGTTTACGATAGCGAATAAACCGATAAAAAACTGAAGGTAAATCGCAAAATTAATAATGATATCCACGGGCTTCTAAATAAGGACTAAAAAATTCGGACTATTATAATCAGGAATGTTGGAAAAGGCTTGTAAAAATTTAATTTTCTTATCGAGGATAATCAATAGACGAAGTTGTAGAAATTTGATGTGAATCTATTTCAGTAGTTCCATAAGGCATTTAGGAAAGCTATCTATCATAATATTCCATTTTTGAATAAAAAATTTCATTTTTGAATTGACATAGCAATCTAGACGTCTAAAATAGCCTAGATTTTAATTTTTGATAAAGTGTGGATTGATAACTATGATTCAGCTGAAAAATGTCAGCAAGCAGTTTGAGGTGAAAGGGAAGAAAATTACTGCCCTTGATAATGTTAGCCTTGAAGTGCCAAAAGGTACAATTTATGGTGTTATCGGTGCTTCGGGGGCGGGTAAAAGTACGCTCATTCGTTGCGTAAATTTATTAGAACGTCCAACTATCGGGCAAGTGATTGTTGATGGTAAAGATTTAACGACGCTTTCTGAGAAAGAGTTAAACCTTGCTCGTCGTAAGATCAGTATGATCTTCCAACATTTTAATTTGCTCTCTTCTCGTACTGTGTTTGAGAATGTGGCGTTATCGTTAGAGTTAAACCATACGCCGAAAGAGCAAATTCAGCAAAAAGTCAGTGAGTTGCTAGAGTTAGTTGGTTTGGCGGATAAACACGATGCTTATCCGAGCAATCTTTCAGGTGGTCAAAAACAGCGTGTAGCAATTGCTCGTGCATTGGCAAATGATCCGCAGGTATTGCTGTGTGATGAAGCAACCAGTGCGTTAGATCCTGCAACAACGCAGTCGATCTTACAATTGCTGAAAGATATTAATAAACGTTTAGGCTTGACGATCTTGTTGATTACGCACGAGATGGAAGTCGTTAAACGTATTTGTGATCGTGTCGCAGTGATTGAGAAAGGGCATTTAGTAGAAAGCGGTTCGGTTAGTGAGATTTTTTCCAATCCAAAAACAGAATTGGCACAACGTTTTATTCAATCTACTTTCCATATTGAATTACCGCAGGAATATATGGAACAGCTTTCTCAAACACAAACGCCAACCAGTAAGCCGATCATTAAATTTGAATTTACAGGGCGTTCTGTTGATGCACCATTACTTTCTCACGCATCGAAGAAATTTGGAATCGACTTTAGTATTTTGATGTCGCAGATTGATTATGCGGGTGGTGTGAAGTTTGGTTTTGTGATTGCTGAAGTAGAAGGTAATCACGATGCGATTGCAGAAGCAAGATTTTATTTGATTGATAATAATGTCAAAGTTGAGGTATTAGGTTATGTGGAATGATTTTATCAATGAACTCACACCAAAAATGTGGGAATTGGTGGCGTTGTCCACATTAGAAACGCTCTATATGGGGTTTGCTGCAACAGCTTTGGCGGTTGTTGTTGGTATGCCGATTGGCTTCATTGCTTTTTTAACAGGCAAGGGAGAAATTTTAGAGCATAAAGGTTTACATCAAGTGCTTGATGTGATTATCAATATTGGGCGTTCAGTTCCCTTTATTATTCTACTTGTGGTGTTATTGCCTTTTACGCGTTTACTGGTTGGTACAACACTAGGAACGACGGCGGCGATTGTGCCATTAAGTGTTTCTGCTATTCCGTTTTTTGCACGTTTAGCCTCAAATGCACTCTTAGAAATTCCAAGTGGTTTGACGGAAGCGGCAAAATCAATGGGGGCAACAAATTGGCAAGTGGTTTCTAAATTCTATTTGCCTGAATCTTTGCCGATTTTAATCAATGGCATTACGCTAACGTTGGTCGCTTTAATTGGCTATTCAGCAATGGCTGGTGCTGTTGGTGGTGGTGGCTTGGGGAACTTAGCTATCAGTTACGGCGAACATCGTAATATGGTCTATGTAAAATGGATCGCAACTGTTATTATCGTGGCGATTGTGATGATTAGCCAAAAAATAGGCGATAATCTCGCAAAACGTTACGATCATCGTTAATTTGCAAACATAACTTTTAAGAGGACTTTCCTATGAACTTTAAAAAATTATTAGGTTTAGCCGTGGTTTCTGCTTTAGCATTAACTGGCTGTAAAGAAGAGAAAAAAGCAGAAGCACCAGCGGTAGCACCTGCTCCAGCAGCACAAGCACAAAAAATTAAAGTGGGTGTAATGTCTGGTCCTGAGCATACTGTTGCTGAAAAAGCAGCTCAAATTGCAAAAGAAAAATATGGTTTAGAAGTTGAATTTGTGTTGTTCAATGACTATGCGTTACCAAATACAGCGGTAAGCAAAGGTGATTTAGATGCAAATGCTTTCCAACATAAACCTTATTTAGATAAAGATTCTGCATCAAAAGGTTTAGATAACTTAGTGATCGTGGGTAATACTTTTGTATATCCATTAGCTGGTTACTCTAAAAAAATCAAAAATGTCGCTGAGTTACAAGATGGTGCAGTGATTGCTGTACCAAATGACCCAAGTAACCTTGCTCGTGCATTAATTTTATTAGAAAAACAAGGTTTAATTAAGTTAAAAGATAATACCAACTTATTCTCTACTTCATTAGACATCGTTGAAAATCCAAAAAACTTAAAAATTCAGGAAGTTGATACTTCTGTTGCTGCAAAAGCATTGGATGATGTAGATTTAGCGGTTGTAAATAACACTTATGCAGGTCAAGTTGGTTTAAATGCGACAGAACACGGTGTTTTCGTTGAAAATAAAGAATCACCTTATGTGAACATTATCGTGGCTCGTAAAGATAACCAAGTAAGTGAAGCAGTACAAAACTTCGTGAAAGCATACCAAACTGAAGAAGTGTTCCAAGAAGCTCAAAAACACTTCAAAGATGGCGTGGTAAAAGGCTGGTAATTTAACTCAACAAAAGAGAGTGATTTAGTCTAGGTACTAGTCACTCTTTTTTATTATTGAGAGGATATAATATGAATTTCAAACACTTGCTAGGATTAACCTTTGTTTCTATCTTGGTTTTAACAGGGTGTAATGAGAAAAAAGAAGTATTAAAAGTTGGTGTAATTTCAGGACCTGAGCATGAAGTCATGGAAGTGGCAGCTAAAGTTGCCAAAGAGAAGTATAACCGTGATTTAGAGTTAGTGATTTTCACCGATTACGCAACACCAAACGAAGCCTTAAATAAAGGCGATTTAGATATCAATGCGTTCCAGCACAAGCCGTATTTAGACAAACAAATCGCAGATAAAGGCTACAAATTAATACCAGTAGGTAATACATTCGTTTATCCGATTGCAGCCTATTCTAAAAAAATTAAGTCAGTTAATGAACTTAAAGAAGGCGATAAAATTGCGGTACCAAACGATCCAACAAATTTAGGTCGAGCACTAATTCTACTTGAGAAACAAGGGTTAATTAAGTTAAAAGACAATACTAACTTACTTTCAACTCGTGTCGATATTGTGGAAAACCCGAAAAATTTAGAGATTCAAGAAGTTGAAGCGCCATTGCTTCCTCGTACCCTCGATGATGTAGCATTTTCTATCATTAATACAACTTATGCGGGTCAAGTTGGTTTGACGCCAACCAAAGATGGCATTTTTGTAGAAGATAAAAATTCACCTTATGTGAATTTAATAGTTTCTCGTGAAGATAACAAAGATAAGGAAATTGTCAAAGATTTTATTAAAGCCTATCAATCTGAAGAAGTGTTCAATAAAGCGAACGAAGTGTTCAAAGGTGCGATGGTAAAAGGCTGGTAATATTTGCTATAAAAATATAGATATTATTTGGCAGCGAATTGTTGTGAAATGTGTTTGGCATATAGACAAAAGAGTTGGTTTTAATTATTTTTCTAATTATTACCAACTCTTTTTATTCATTTTTAAAAAAGAGCTTAAAGCCTTGTATTATAAAAGATTTTAAGCCCTATCTATGTATGACTATTTTTTCTTCGCATATTTGAGCGAGTCAATTGCAACTGCAAAGATGATGATACTACCTTTGATGATGTACTGCCAGTATGGGTTTACACCAATATAGGTTAAGCCGTAGTTGATAACGGTGAAGATTAGTACTCCTGTTACCACGCCGATTACTGTACCTACACCTCCAGCGAAAGATACACCACCTACTACGCAAGCCGCAATCGCATCTAACTCGTACATAAAGCCTAAGTTGTTAGTTGCACTACCGATACGGCCAGCTTCTAACATACCACCGAATGCATAGAAAACACCAGCGATCATATAGATAACCACTAAGTTACGAGCAACGTTTACACCAGATACTTTTGCAGCTTCTGGGTTACCACCGATAGCGAAGATATTTTTACCAAAGCGAGTTTTATTCCACATAATCCAAACAAGGATTGAGGCAATCGCCGCATAGATGGTAATGTAAGACAATCTAAAGCTACCGATTTGGAAGAAGCCTTGTGCAAAGGTTGAGAAACTTTCGTCAAAGCCTGCGATTGGTGATGAACCTACAGCATCATAGTAGAGTGAGTTGATACCATAGACGATGATCATTGTTCCCATTGTCGCGATAAACGGCGTTACGTTGAGATAGGCGATAACTAAACCATTGACTAAACCGATGACAGCACCGATAGCACATACAGTTAAAATAACCACTGGAATTGGAATTTCGCCTAGATTTGGGAACACTCGGTTCATATTATCCATTGCTTGTAGCATTGTTGCAGCAACCACAGCGGCTAAACCAACTTGGCGACCTGCGGATAAGTCAGTACCTTGTGATACAAGCAAACCAGCAACCCCAAGTGCAATGATTAAACGCACTGAAGATTGGGTTAAGATGTTACTAAAGTTGCGTAAACTTAAGAAACTTGGATCTTGTGCGATAATGATCACTAATAACACAAGCAATACAAAATAAATCGCATTTTGTTTAAGAAAATCTAAAGATTTAGTTTGAGTAAGTGTGGACATAATTCACTTCCTTCTTTTATAAATATTTCGCAGAAAGCTGTAAAATCTCTTCTTGAGATGTTTTAGCTGTTTCTACGATCCCTGCAACTCTACCATTGCTCATCACTAAAATTCGGTCTGTCACCCCTAATAATTCAGGCATTTCTGATGAGATCATAATAATGCCTTTATCTTTTTGGGCCAGTTGCATAATGAGCTGATAAATCTCATATTTTGCGCCGATGTCGATACCACGAGTAGGTTCATCAAGCATAAGAATTTCAGGTTGAGTTAATAGCCAACGTCCGATAACTACTTTTTGTTGGTTACCACCTGACAACGATCCGATATTTGTTTTATGAGATGGTGTTTTCACATTCATGGAATCGATCACCCATTGGGTATCGCTCTTCATTTTAGCACTGCTGAGTAATCCAAACGAACCTAAGTAGGATTTCATATTAGAAATCAATGAGTTAAATTCAATGCTTAAGTTCGCATAGATCCCTGTTGAACGGCGTTCTTCCGTCACCAGTGCAAAGCCGTTGTTGATGGCTTCTAAAGCGGTGTGATTTGCCATTTCTTTTCCGTGTAATTTCACTGAGCCTTCTTTTCGCTCACGCACGCCGAAAATGGTTTCGACAATATCCGTACGTTTTGCCCCAACTAAGCCAGCAATCCCTAAGATTTCCCCTTTGCGTAATTCAAAGCTGACATCTTGGATAGACGGTTGATTTTTGGCAGTCAGGTGTTGTACTTCTAAAATCACTTCTTTTGGTGTATTGGTTTTTGGTGGGAAGCGTTGAGTTAATTCACGTCCTACCATCATTGATACAATGCCGTCCATTGTCGTTTCTTTTACTGGGACAGTATTGATCCATTTACCATCACGCAAGATCGTAATTTCATCACAAATTTTGAAAATTTCGTCCATTTTGTGAGAAATATAGATAATGCCACAGCCACGATTTTTTAGTTTTTCAATAATTTTGAACAGATGTTCCACTTCTTTTTCTGAAAGTGAAGACGTTGGTTCGTCCATAATCACAATTTTAGCGTTATAAGAGAACGCCTTGGCAATTTCGATCATCTGCATTTGTGATACAGAGAGATTTGCCACTTTTTCTTTTGGATCAATATCAATATCAAGTTCATCAAAAATCGCTTTGGTGTCTCGATACATTTTTGCGTGATCCACAAACATACCTTTCAATGGGTAGCGACCAAGCCAAAGATTGTCCATTACGTTACGCTGACGGACAAGGTTTAATTCTTGGTGAACCATTGAAATTCCATTCTCTAAGGCTTCTTTAGAGGTTTTAAAATTAACAGGTTTGCCTAGAAATAGAATATCGCCTTCATCTTTGGCATAGATACCAAATAAACATTTAAGTAACGTTGATTTACCCGCCCCATTTTCACCCATTAAAGCGTGAACCGAATGAGAACGAACAGTCAAGTTTGCGTTATCTAATGCTTTTACACCAGGAAAGGATTTACTGACATTGGTCATTTGGAGAAGCACTTGGCTCTCTTGATGTTGTGTGTTTTCTGTCATATCCAACCTCACAAAATAGGGGGAAGATCCCTTCCCCCATTACTACAAATCATTATTTTAAGAATTCAGAAAGGTTATTTTTATCTACGCCAACATAAGGAATACGTAATACTTTCTCTTTTAATTCCCATTTAGTACCTTCAGTTGGTGCTTTCTCTGCGGCTAAGTTTTTAGCGAGATGCACAACTGCTTTACCTTGGTTTACACCGTCATTTAATACAGTACCTGCAATTTCACCTTTTTGGATTAATTGAAGTACTTCTGGTAACGCATCAACACCGAAGATAGGTAATTTTTTACCGTGTGCTTTAGCTGCTTCTAATGCACCCATCGCCATACCGTCGTTGTTTGCAATCACAACTTCAATGTTGCTTGCTTTTGAGCTAGATAACCAAGCATCTACTTTATCTTTTGCAAGAGCTGCGTCCCACATACCTGTATCCACGAAGAGTTCTTCTGTTTGGATACCTAATTTATTTAATTGCTCAACAGAATATTTAGTACGAGCTTCAGCATCTGGGTGACCTGGTTCACCTTTTAACATAACGTATTGGATTTTACCGTCTTTGTTTAAGTCATACGCTGGGTTTGCTTTCCAGTGTTTTGCGATTAATTCACCTTGAATTACGCCTGACTCTTGTGGGTTAGTACCAACGTAGAATGCTTTGTCGTAGCTAGCAATTGCCTTATCGCCTGGGTCTTTGTTAAAGAATACCACAGGAATACCTTCTGGTTTTGCTTTACCGATAATGGTTGGAGCTGCTGATGGGTCAACTAAGTTGATCGCAAGAGCTTTAACGCCTTTTGAAATTAATACATCAACTTGGTCGTTTTGGATTGATTGAGCGTTTTGAGAGTCGTTCATTAATAAATCAACACCACCCACTACTTTCACTTCTTTTTCAATTTCTTGACGCATTAACGACATAAAGTTGTCATCATATTTATAGATTGTCACACCAATGCGATCCGCTGCTTGTGCTGATGTAGCTACTGCACCTAAACCTACTGCTAATGCGATTGTACTAAGTACCGCTTTTTTCATAATTAGCTCCTTTATGGATTTTTGAATGAGATAAAATTGTCACTATAGATAGTAACTATTGGAATTTTACTCCAAAAAAAGCAAAAAAAATGTGATCGCATTCACAAAATCGCAAGCGGTTTCGTTAGGTTTTTCCGATTGATGAAATTGTTTTCAGTTTATTTTTAAGTTCTATAACCCATTGTTTTTGTTTTGATTTCTTATTTTCATCAGAGTTAGTAAAGATATCTGATAAAAAATCAAACGAGTTGTGATTGATATATAAACGCTTTAAGCTGACATAACAAGCAGTAAGGGTTCGTTGAGCATAAATAAATCCTTGTAGGTTTCTTTCATCGTTATGATCCAAAATAAGCGAATTTAAGGAAGTAGAAATAGCAATATGCTGAAAACGATCGGCAAAAGGCAACAGCGGAAAATCTCGTTTAAACTGTTGCTGTGCTTGTTGAGCAAATATTTTCCCTTGTTCAGAGAGCGGATAAATCATCATTGCACTGTGATAGCCACTGCTTGCTTCAGGGGTTGGCGTAATCTGAACTAAATTAAAGCCACAAGATTGCCAAAAATACAATAATTCAGGAGTAAGCCCAAAACTGACCGAAACAAAATCTACAAGCGGTGGCATTTGCGAAATAATCTGCGAAACCAACCGCTTGCCATAGCCTTGCTTTTGATATTCAGGCTGTACCGCAATACGGGAAATTCGCACAGATTTCAAACGACAAGCGTCAGGTAAATTGCCTTGGAAACAGAGATATTGAGCAACCAAACTCCCTTGCGGACGACGTTCACCACGCCAAATAGCCTGAGTGAGTTCCTCATCTAATCCCCCTTCATTCACCGCCCAGCAACCTGCAATCAGCCTTTCTTGCTCTTCAAGATAAAAATAGTGTTGATCAGGTGCATCAAACAGACGACGTAAATCCGTTGGCGTTGTTTTGTAATGTGCTTGGGCGAGTAGATGATAGAAATTAGTATATTGCTCTATGCTTCGCTCCCCCTGCTTGCGGGGGGAGCTGCCGAAGGCTGAGGGGGGGATTTTATCTTCCAGCAGCAACAATTGATTAATAAAAGCTTCCAACGGATCATTCTCCCCCCATCTCAACGGTTGGCTTAATGTCCACTGTTTCGTAGAACGGCTTAATGTCGGCAAAAACTTCAAACAAAAACCACGTCCAGTACCTTCATAATTTTGAGTTGTGGTGGTTAGCACCACTTTATCAAAATAGGCACAAAACTGTTGCAACATCGGCAAAGGCAAACTCGCTGCTTCATCAACAAACAACCATTGATTTGGTGAGATATTTTTCTGCTCGATCATCTGAATTAAACGATCAGGGGCAAAGAATTTAACCTTATCACTTTCAATCCCCTTCCAAAAATTTGGCAAGGCTGAATGGCTACGAGCGGTAATAGATACCGCATATTGCTGAGAGAGCTTTTCTGCGAGCTTGCCCGATAATGTCGATTTGCCACGACCACGAGGGGCGAGAATAAGATGAATATCGGCAGGATCAAGCGGTAAGTTATCGAAGATATTTTGCTGATCTTGGGTAAAAACAATTTCCCCCCTTCCCCCTGCTTCGCAGGGTACTTCCCCCGTAAACGGGGGCAGAATTTCATTGACCAGCGTTTTAAAATAACGAAAGAAATTCGGCGTGGCAATCGGCTGTTGAGCGTTCCAACGTAACGCATCAAAATCGACTTGTTGCTCTAAATTATCCCATTCTGGACAGACCAAATAGAGCGTGCCACCTTCTTGAATAGTGCCTGCCACAATCGCCAATGCGTCAAGATTAAGACAAACTCCGCTGCTGGCTCGCATATCATAAACTGCATAAGGAAATTCTTGACCGAGTAAGGTTTTAGCATTAGAAAAGGGGAGAGATATCGGCGAATCAGGTAAGAAAATACCGCCGACATCGGCAGTCTCAAAAGAAGATGGGAGATGATCGATAACCGTTAGATGACGCATTATTCTTCAATCGTTTTTTCCGCAATATAGGGATCATCAAACCCTAGCGACTGCATAATTTCCGTTTCCAGACTTTCCATTTCTTCGGCTTCTTCATCGGTTAAATGGTCGTAGCCAAGCAAATGTAATGTGCCGTGAATGGCTAGATGCGCCCAGTGAGCTTCGAGCGGTTTTTCTTGTTCAACCGCTTCTTTTTCGACGACCTGACGACAGATAATTAAATCCCCCAACAGCGGTAACTGAATCCCTTCTGGCACTTCAAACGGGAAAGAGAGTACGTTAGTCGGTTTGTCTTTGCCACGGTAGGTTAAATTTAACTCGTGGCTTTCGGCTTCATCTACAATACGAATAGTGATTTCCGTTTCAGGATAATCCGCCGTTTTCGCTTCCATGGCTAACGCTTTATCCACCCAGTGTTGAAATTGAGCTGCCGTCGGTAAGCCTACTGTATTTTCAGAGGCAATTTGGAGATCGATATATAAATTCATTTGCAAAAAATTCCTTAAATCTGACCGCTTGTTACCACTTATCCGCCGCTTCCTGATCGCTCTCACGCCCTTCAATCCAACGGTCGCAGTGGTCGGTGGTTTCACGTTTCCAGAATGGGGCTTTGGTTTTCAGATAGTCCATAATAAATTCATTGGCGTGGTAGGCGTTGCCACGATGAGCGGAACTGACGCCGACTAAGACGATTTCATCGCCCGTATAAAGCTGTCCGATACGGTGAATAACCGCAACGCGTTGCAGTTCCCAACGGCTTCTTGCTTCATCAACAATTGCTCGCAAGGCTTTTTCGGTCATTGCAGGGTAGTGTTCCAAGTATAAACCTGACACGCTATCGCCCAAATTCATTTCACGCACTTTGCCGACAAAAAGGGTAGTTGCACCAACGGAATGTTGTTCACTCAACCATTTATAGATCGCATTTTGATCGAAGGGATCTTGTTGAACTTGAATAAGTGTTTGTTCCATTTAGCCCCCAGTTACTGGTGGAAAGAAAGCCACTTCATCGCCGTCTTTAATTTCAGCAGACAAAGGGGAAATAGTTTGATTAATGGCGACTAACAATTTCCCTGCTTGTAATGCTAATGCCCATTTGTCGCTACGTTCGGCTAAATGTTGGCGAAGCTGTTCAGCTATGGCAAAGGTTGCTTCAACCTCTAAGCTATCTACGCCCACTAATTCACGGGTTTGGGCGAAAAAGAGTACTTTAATCATTTTTAACTAATCTTATTAATAATTTGGGGTCTATTGGGGCAAATATGATTTGCCCCTACAAAATATTATGGTTTGGCAACGAAATCGCCTGATTTCCCACCGCTTTTACTGAGCAATCGAACTTGTTCAATCACCATATCTTTTTGTACCGCCTTGCACATATCATAAATCGTCAAAGCAGCGGCACTGGCTGCGGTTAAGGCTTCCATTTCTACGCCGGTTTTGCCCGACAGTTTGCACAGGGATTCAATCCGCACTTGATTTTTTTCAGGCAATGCTTCAAGTTGCACTTCCACTTTAGAAAGCAGAAGTGGGTGGCAAAGGGGAATGAGTTCCCAAGTTCTTTTTGCCGCTTGAATGCCGGCAATGCGAGCAGTGGCAAAAACATCGCCTTTGTGGTGGTTGCCTGAAATGATCATCTGTAACGTTTCAGGGTTCATTGTCACAAAGGCTTCCGCACGAGCTTCTCGCACGGTATCTTGCTTGGCGGAAACATCAACCATATTAGCTTCGCCGTTTTGGTTTATATGGGTAAAGGTGTTCATTATTTTCTCTTTGTAAAATATCAATGATGTAGGGACACACTGCGTGTGTCCGCATTAATTAAATATACCTTTGAAAAATCAGAAAATGGACGCCAAGCGTCCCTACAATGTTTCATAATAGATTTTTGGACACACGCAGTGTGTCCCTACAGATTACCCCCCAATCGACGCCAAATTATTTCTCACGCCACTATCGCCAATATGCAAATAATGGTGTTCACGCTTGCCTTGCAGAGCGGATTTTAATCTGGCTTCGAGTTGAAATTGTTGCTCGTCCGATTGCAATAAATCCCGAATATCAATCCCTTCTTCGCCGAACAAACAAAGGTGCAATTTGCCTAATGCCGACACTCTCAAACGGTTACAGCTGGCACAAAAATTCTTTTCATAAGGCATAATCAAACCGATTTCCCCTTGATAATCAGGGTGGGCGAGAACTTTAGCAGGTCCATCAGACATCGCTTTGGGTTGTAATTGCCAACCATCTTGGGTTAATCGTTCTAAAATGGATTGCCCTGAAAGGTGCTGTTGCTGGAAAAAGTGATCCATTTCGCCGGTTTCCATTAACTCAATAAACCGCATTTGAATAGGGCGATCTTTGATCCAATGCAAGAAATCGTCCAAACCTTTAGCGGTATATTGCTTCATCAACACAGCATTAACTTTGACTTTTTTATAGCCAATCTCAAAGGCTCGCTCAATACCGTTTAATATCGTTGCGAGTTTATTTTCCCCCGTAATCAAATGAAATTGGCGAGGGTCTAAGCTATCAACACTCACGTTTAAATGGGTAATTCCAGCTTGTTGCCATAACTCAACATCACGTTCCATTCGATAACCGTTGGTAGTTAATGCAATTTGGCGAATACCTGCCGTTTGTGAAAGGCGGTGGGCGATTTCTAGAAAATCCTTGCGTAAAGTCGGCTCACCACCAGTAATACGGATTTTTTCCGTGCCTAAATTGGCAAAGGCTTGAGCAACACGTTGAATTTCATCGACAGACAGAAAGGTTTGTTTATGCAACGGCGGACGATACCCCTCGGGCAAACAATAGTTGCAACGAAAGTTACAGACATCGGTAATCGACAACCGTAAATAAGTGTATTGACGTTGGAAACGGTCAATCAAAGCTTGCTCGAACTCGTTCCCTACATTTCTAATTGGGATTTGCAATGTGACACCTTTCTAAATATGAGAGGAGAGCCGATTTCTCAACTTTCCCTGTGTAATCAACAAATTACAGGCACAGTTTCCATATCGCTAGACTTAGGAAAACAGGCTCGGGGTCGGATAATTTCGGGAATTGTAGTAACTGAATGACAATTAAGCAAGGGGTTGTTATGTAATTGTTTAATTTAACAACGTATAAAAGTATTTTTAACGTAGTACTATTAAAAACTAAGTGCGAAAGTGCTTAGCCTTTTGTTTTTGCTTAAAAAGGAATGTGATATATTGCACGGAAATTTTAAGGAGATACGATGAAAAACAAATTTCTTCTTTTTTCAGCCCTAAGTGGTTTTTTCTGTATCGCTTTTGGGGCTTTTGCGGCTCACGGTTTGGAGAAAGTCTTGGATCAGAAAGCGTTGGCGTGGATTGAAACAGGCTTGCAATATCAGATGTTTCATACGTTAGCATTGATGGCGTTGGGTTTATTTCAAATTGCAAATTTTTCGCAAAATCCGCCCGCTTGTAGAGCCAAAGCCTTTAACATTATTGGCGGTAGTTGGGCGTTAGGGATTTTGCTGTTTAGTGGCAGTTTATATGCGTTAGCCTTAGGGGCAAGCCGAATTTTTGTTTGGACAACGCCTATTGGCGGTACACTATTTTTAGTGGGCTGGGCAGCGTTGGTTTATATTAGTGTGAGAAGTCAGAAGTAATGAATAAATTAGCCTTATACTGCCGTGCAGGTTTTGAAAAGGAAGTGGCAGGTGAAATCAATGATAAAGCGGCTCAATTGGGAATTTATGGGTTTGCTAATCTCAAAGAGAACAGTGGTTATGTAATTTTTGAGTGCTATCAGGCAGGGGAAGCGGATAGATTAGCCAGAGAATTAGCCTTTAATCAGTTGATTTTTGTTCGTCAAATGATTGTGGTAGGTGAGTTGTTGCAGGATTTACCCGAAGGGGATCGAATTTCGCCGATTATGGCACAATATCAAGCCTTAAATCCGAAAAACAGTAGTGAGATTTTTGTTGAAACGCCTGATACGAATGAAGCCAAAGAACTTTTGACTTTTTGTCGCAAATTTACCGTGCCGTTGCGGAGTACCTTGAAAAAACAGGGCTGGTTAGGGGCAAAAGAAACAGCGAAGCAAAGTATTAGCTTGCATATTCTGTTTGTGGGATCGGGCAAGTGTTATGTGGGATATGCCTATAACTATAACCGATCACCATTTTTTATGGGGATACCCCGTTTGAAATTTCCAGTAGATGCACCAAGCCGTTCGACATTGAAATTGGAAGAAGCGATTTTGACCTTTGTACCACAAGCAGAGGAGAAAAAACGTTTTACCGAGCAGATGTTTGGCGTTGATTTAGGGGCTTGCCCAGGAGGCTGGACTTATCAGTTAGTCAAGCGTGGGCTGTTTGTCTATGCGGTCGATCACGGCAAGATGGCGGCAAGTTTGCACGACACAGGGCGTATCGAGCATTGTGCGGAAGACGGTTTTAAATTCCAACCGCCAAAAGGTAAGCAGATCGATTGGTTGGTGTGCGATATGGTTGAACAGCCGTTGCGAATTAGTAAGTTAATTGCAAAATGGTTGATTAACGGTTGGTGTCGGGAAACAATTTTTAACCTGAAATTGCCAATGAAAAAACGTTATCAAGAAGTGCAACTGTGTTTAGATACGATTGCTTCGTTATTAGAGAAACAAGGGCTGAAATTTGCTATTCAGGCAAAACATTTGTATCACGATAGGGAAGAGATTACCATACATATTAAATTAGTATAGGTCTGGAGAAGAAAATGAAATTGATTAAAACCGCCTTTGTTTCAGGTCTAGCACTCTTATCCGCTACCGTTTTTGCAACTCAATGGGAAAAAATCCGTACGCCTATTGAAGGCAAAGCTCAATCCATTGGGGGGTATAGCAACGGCTGTATTATTGGCGCTCAACCGCTTGCATTAAAAGGCGAAGGCTACCAAGTTATTCGTTCTGTCAAAAACCGTTACTACGGACACCCTCAATTATTAAGCTACTTAAAAACCTTAGCAAAAAATGCTAAAGCATCAGGCATTCCACCGATTTTAATTGGGGATATGGGAATGCCTGCTGGGGGGCGTTTTTCTTCTGGACACGCTAGCCATCAAACGGGGCTAGATGCCGATATTTGGCTTCGTTTTGGTCCAATGGATGATGAAACAGCTCGCAATCCAGCTGGTTTAGCGATCATTATGGTTGATCGTAAGACTAACGTAGTAGATGAACGTCTATGGACGGCAAACCATACAAAACTACTCAAACTCGCTGCGTCAGATCCAAGAGTTGATCGTATTTTTGTCAATCCAGCGATTAAAGTGAAACTCTGTAACACCGCAGGAACGGATCGCAACTGGCTACGCAAAATTCGTCCGTGGTACGCCCACGACTCGCATTTTCACGTTCGTTTAATTTGCCCTGCTGATGCGGTGAACTGTGAAAATCAAGCCCCGGTGCCCGCTGGTGATGGCTGCGGCGAAGAACTTTATTCTTGGTTTGAGCCTGCACCGCCATCAACAACACCAAAAGCAAAAACCATTCCACAACCGCCACAACTTTGCCAAATGATCTTATCATCACAAGGTTTATAAGCGACTTATGCGTTTATTCATTGCAGAAAAGCCAAGTTTAGGGCGAGCGATTGCTGATGTATTGCCGAAACCCCATACCCGTGGGGACGGCTTTATTCAGTGTGGCGAAGATAATGTGGTCACTTGGTGTATCGGTCACTTGTTAGAACAAGCCGAACCCGATGTTTATGATGAACGTTTTAAAATGTGGCGAATGGAACATTTGCCGATTATTCCTGAGCAGTGGAAACTGATCCCCAAAAAAGAAACGCTTAAGCAGTTTAAAGTGGTAGAGCGTTTAATTAAACAAGCGGATATTTTAGTCAATGCAGGCGACCCTGATCGTGAAGGGCAACTGTTGGTGGACGAAGTTTTTGGCTACTTAAATTTATCCCCTGAGCGTAAATCCCAAATTCAACGGTGTTTGATTAGTGATCTCAACCCTAATGCCGTCAAAAAAGCGATTGAAAAATTGCAATTTAACCGAGATTTCGTACCGCTTGCTACATCGGCTTTAGCGCGTGCGAGGGCAGACTGGCTATATGGGATCAATATGACCAGAGCCTATACGCTACAAGGGCGTTGGGCAGGTTATAAAGGCGTGCTTTCCGTTGGGCGTGTACAAACGCCCGTGTTGGGCTTGATTGTTCGACGGGATCTTGAGATCGAAAATTTTATCCCAAAAGATTATTTTGAAGTGTTGGCAAATGTGGTTGTCCCTGAAACCCAAGAGCGTTTTCAAGCACAATGGCAACCCAGTAAAGCCTGCGAAGATTATCAAGATGAAGATGGACGAGTGCTTTCTCGCCCACTTGCTGAGAATGTGGTAAAACGTATCACGGATCAAGCCGCTTGCGTTACCGAATATCAAGATAAAATGGAAAGTGAAGCAGCACCACTCCCTTATTCACTCTCAGCCTTGCAAATTGATGCGGCTCGCCGTTTTGGCTTATCTGCCCAAGATGTGCTTGATGTTTGCCAACGGCTGTATGAAACCCATAAATTGATTACTTACCCTCGTTCCGACAACCGTTATTTGCCGAATGAACATTTTGCCGATCGCCTAAAAGTGATGGCGGCAATTGCTCATCATTTGCCTGAGTATGCACAAAAGCCCGATGCGGTTGATCCGAATAAGAAAAACCGTTGCTGGAATGACAGTAAGGTAGAAGCTCACCACGCTATTATCCCAACGGCACGTCAAGGGCAAGTTCACTTAACTCAGAATGAACAGCGGATTTATCAGCTTATTGCTCGACAATATTTAATGCAATTTTGCCCTGATGCAGAATATCGTAAAGGAAAAATTGTGTTAAATATCGCAGGGGGAACTTTTGTTGCGCAAGCCAGAAACCTTGTTGTTGCAGGTTGGAAGTCCTTGTTAGGCAAAGAAGATAATGATGAAATCGTTGAACCTTTGCTACCTGTGGTTAAAAAAGATCAGCAGTTATGGTGTGAAAGCGGTGAGATCGTCAGCAAAAAAACACAGCCCCCACGCCATTTTACTGATGCGACCTTGTTATCCGCAATGACGGGCATTGCTCGCTTTGTACAGGATAAACAGCTCAAAAAAGTGTTGAGGGAAACCGACGGCTTGGGTACAGAAGCCACCCGAGCTGGTATTATTGAATTATTATTCAAACGTGGCTTTTTAATCAAAAAAGGCAGAAACATTCATAGTACAGAAGCAGGACGAACCTTAATTAGTGCCTTGCCAGATGTTGCAACACAGCCTGATATGACAGCTCACTGGGAAATGCAACTAACAGACATCAGCAAAAAACAAGCCAGTTATCAACAATTTATGGCAGATTTAAACCAACGATTGCCGAGTTTATTACGTTCTCCAAATCAGCAGATTTTGCAAAATTTGGCGAAAATAACACCGCTTAAAATGGGTTCTAAATCACGTTATGCCCGTAAATCTACGCAAAATGTTGAAAAATAAACCGAATACACAGAAATTGATAAAATCCACTTGCAAGGAAAAGTAAAGATAGCTATTATTCACGCCATCGAAAGTTAATTCCGCAACCTGCGGAATTTTATTTTGAACAGATTAAAGAGAACACAATGTTAATTAATGTACTGACTATTGTTTATCTCGTTGTTGCAATCTTCCTCGTTGGCTTTATTTTAATGCAACAGGGTAAAGGTGCAGACGCTGGTGCTTCATTTGGTGCTGGTGCAGCTGGAACGGTATTTGGTTCAGCAGGTTCTGCAAACTTTTTATCAAGAACAACAGCGATTTTAGCGATTATCTTTTTTAGCGTAAGCCTCGTTATCGGCAACTTAAATTCACAAACTGCAGCACCAAAAAGCCAATTTGAAGATTTAAGTAACGTAGAGCAAAAACAAGAAGTTACTCCAGCTAAAATAGAAAATAGCGATATTCCTCAATAAAAATAGAATTTACGCTCTGGTGGTGGAATTGGTAGACACGCTATCTTGAGGGGGTAGTGTCCAGAGGATGTGCGAGTTCGAGTCTCGCCCAGAGCACCAATAATCAAAAGCCTAGTTTAACGACTAGGCTTTTTTTATTCCTAAAAACCATTGTTTTTCAATTAGTTATGAATTAAATACAGTAATATACAGTATGTTTTTGTATATAGTTAATTGAGCCTATTTTATTCTTTTTTATTCTAGTTTATACTTCGATTACACCAAATTTACACCACGAATTACACCAGAGGTTATGAAAGTATATGGCTACCATCATTAAAAGAGGGGATAAATGGCGAGTACAGATTAATAAAAAAGGTATTCGTAAAAATGCTACTTTTTCAACTAAGGTAGAGGCGAGTAGATGGGCTATAAGTGTTGAATCTCAAATTGAAGCTGGAGAATATAGCTCTATCCCTAAGATGACTTTTGCAGAATTAATTGATAAATATGTTGCGGAAGTGACTGTAAATAAAGGTGGAGCAAGAGAAGAAAGTTTGAGATTAAATCGTATTGCTAAAACACCTTTAGGGCGTGTTGAGCTAGAAGATTTAAACAAAGAGCATTTTGAGAAATGGCAAAACAAGAGATTAACCGAAGTATCTGTTTTAAGTGTTCTTCGAGAAAGAGTTAGTTTATCTGCCGTTGTTTCACAAGCAATTAAGTGGGAGTTTCTAAAAAGTAATCCATTATCCCTTGTTGATAAACCAAAAGAGCCACCGCCACGGACAAGGCGTTATTCTCAAGATGAGATAGATAGATTGCTATTTGTGTCTGGATTTGATTTTGATAAGCAGCCAGAAACAATGATTAGTCGAGTGGGAGCGTCTATTCTATTTGCTATCGAAACAGCTATGAGGGTCGGTGAGATTTGTAATTTGAAATGGGAAGATGTTGATTTTAATAAATCAACAGCATTTTTACCAAAAACTAAAAATGGCTTTGCGAGAACAGTTCCTTTATCTTCTACTGCAATTAAGATTTTGCGTCATTTGGAAAAAGTGAAATCTGAGTGTAATCAAACTGTTTTTCAAGTTAAGTCAAGTTCTCACGATGCAATCTTTCGTAAGATGAAAGAGTTGGCAGGCTTGGCAGATCAAGATTTACATTTCCACGATACAAGACGGGAAGCCTTATCTCGATTAGCTAAAAAAGTAGATGTGATGACATTGGCTAAAATATCAGGGCATAGGGATATTAAAATATTATTGAATACTTATTATGCCCCTGATATGAGTGATGTTGCAGGGATATTAGGTTAAATTCTATTTTTCTTTTGTTTGTGCCTTTCAAAGTAAGAGATAACCTCTGTTTTTATGTATAGTTTTTTGGGCTTAGCTCCATCTTTTCCAGGAATATCCACAGGGGCTGGAAAACGAGGGTCTGTTACGATATTTTCATAAACGTGCCTATAAGATAGGTCCATATAATTAGCAACATCCTTAATGCTCCACAAACCTTTTTCTATTTGAGGACTCAGTAGTAATTCTTCGATAGCACATAATTTTTCAAATACCTGTTCATTAGTTACGATGTTTTGTGTTTCCATCTTTTTCCTCCAATAAAAAACCTAGCTTTCGCTAGGCTTGTTCGTTGATCCATTCTCTTAGGTTTTTCCATTTTTGGTAGTAGCACTGGTCGCCTAAGTAGCAATATCCTCTATTGTCTCTTAGGTCGTCTTCGTGGGATTGTAGAGCCTCATCTAAATCTCGAATGATGATGGCTTTGGCGTGTTTGGTAAGGTCTTGCCAGTGTTCACGAATAAACTTCACGCAATCTATCACGGCAAAGGTTCTACGTCCCATACAGTAGCGTAATGACTGTATGGCGAGCGTTTGAAAAGTGCGGTGGTTTACGCTGATGGTTTCGGTCATTCATTTTCTCCTATAAGTGGGTTATTTTCGGGTTTCGCAGATGTAGCCGTCGCAGTCGTTGTATAACTCGAGGTGGTCGGCTACGAGGTAGAAAGCGGTTAAAAATAGTAGGATTTTTGCGTATTTCATCGTCATTTTCTCTTAATTTGGGTGTGGGGAACCGCCGCACGATTTTTGCAATGTGCGGTCGGTGTTGGGTTGTGGTTAAAATCTTGCTAATCGTTGTTGATTAAGCTGGGGTAAGACTTGTTCAATAAAAGGGTCAAGCCATACGTTAAATTCGTGTGCGATGTCGTATGCTTTCCCTGCGATGTCATTTCTAACATAACGTGGAATGCCTAAATCTTCGTACAGTTTACGATGAAATACTTCGACTTCCTTTGCAAAGGCTCTGGCTCTTACAAGATATTTGGCGATTTGTTCTGCATCTAAACCTGCAATGGTGATGTCTTTTTTACTGCGGTCAATCGGGCGGTATTGATTGCCGAGTGTGTTTAAGAAGTTAATAACGTGTTCAAACATTGTTTGCGGTAGTTGGTCATACTTCGCTACGTTAAAAGTGCTTTTGAGCCGAGAGTAGATTTCTTGCCAGTGTAATCCTGTTCGATAGTGAGCCTGTTGTACCGCTTCCTGTATAGCTCGTTGTTGCTCTGGGGTAATTGTAAGCGGTGCGATTTGTTGTTCATTTTGCAAAATCTCACGGTCGAGAATATCCAACACCCATTTGCGAAAATCTTTGGCGACTTTGGTACGGGCGAACATTGCGATTAGGTGACAACCACGCAGACTGAAAATTCTCTGCTCAATTTGGCGGTTAGAACCGTTAATGCCATTCGTAGTCAATTTGACTACGGTTGTCATATCGGCAGTAAATTCATCAGCATTTCTTTCATAAATTTTAGCAATAGAATTAGTATGTTGATATTGTAAAGCTAATGCTAAATCACTTGATGAAATATAAGTTTGGTTGTTACGTTGGATCGCAGTTAATGCTACGTTTTGGAAAGTAAGTTGATTTGACATAATTTTGTACCTTTCGTTTTAGTTCAGTAGTCGATCACTTAGTAGGTGATCGGGCTTCAACTACCAACGAAAGATGGCGGAGCTTATTTCCACAAAGGTATTGTATTAGGCTCTCTCGACCCGATCATAACTGATCGCTACCTAAATTTTAGGTACAAAAAAACCGCTTTGTATCGGAGCGAGTAACCGACTTTCGTTGTGTAGTGCGGTTATCTTAATCCGAAGGGGGGCGGTTTGTCAAATAAAAAAGCCCACAAAATAAATTGTAGGCTTTCTTTAAATTTCTGTTGATTTGTATGTAAACATACTATATAATAATCTCACTTTCAAGGGATAGCTTGAAAGTGAGTGCGAGGCTTAATCCTCACGCTTGAAGAGGAAAGAAATATGTTAATTCGCATTTTCCTTATTATCGTGTTACTTAGTGTTAGCTTGCCGGCATACTAATTAACCGATAGTAAACTGGGGGTGAAAGCTCCCAGTTCTTCAACACTTCAAATCATAGGATTTTATTATGGCTCTGTCAAGAACTGAAATTAACGCTCGCAGTGAAGCTAAACGTGGGATTGTTACCAAGTCGTTTAAAATTCATCAATCAGTATCAGAACAAATCGACCGCTTAGCCGTTGAGCTAGGCATTTCAAAAGGTAAAGTGCTTGAGCAGGCGATTGAACTCTTCGAGCAATCTCAAAAAGGGGCGTAATGCCCTTTTTTGTCAAATTATTCTTTTTTCTTGAAAAGCCAATAGGCTGCAATAGTGTATAAACCAATTATAGTAGCTGTAGTTGATGTAATAAAGGCAATCATAACAGAACTATCTAGTTCAAATTTTAATGCTTCTAAACAGGGAGGTGTTGGAAACCACCATAAGCGTTTTAAACCATTTGATATTAATACGAAAGCCACAAGGCTAGACCAAACACAGGTCAAAATGAATAGCTGTTTTAAATGCTTTTTACGAATACCATGTAGTTCATTATTATTTTGTTTCTCAAGTAGTTTATAAGCTTTTTCAATTTCTTCTAAGTCTTCTGAACCATCAATAATACGATTTAAAGGGTTTTCCTCATTTCTAGCTCTAGCTTGTTCAGGCTTGACATTAAAACGATTCATTAGATAAGTCTCTTATAATATTCTCGAGTAATATTATCTGGAATTTTGCCAAATTTATCGTTTTGCCAAACTTGATCCCAAGGTGAGCCTGTATTATGTGAAATATCTGAGAGTTGGTATGCTGTATGGTGTTTATAAGCATTCCAAACACTTTCAATAATTTGATTTTCATCAGAATCTTTTATTATTTCAGGAATTCCTGGTAATGACTCTGGGACAGGGTTTTTTCCATAAAATTTAAGAGTATTATATAAAACTGAATACACGGGTCCAAAAGTCCATGCTTTTACTTCATCACTCGTAAGTGGTCTATCTAGAAAAGCCAATGTATAGCCATGAGCAAAAAAAACGAGTTTTTGCAATTGCATATTTGTTAGTTCTTTTCCTTCATTTTGGGCAAGCTCAATGAAGGCATTTGCAACAGATAACGAGGAATAAGCCATAAACATTTCTCAAAATAACGGTTTGGGTGCAGAAAAAACACCTTAAAAATCAGTAACTTTTACCGAATGATAAGGCTTTTGAATTTGTCAAGAGCTTGACAAGTGAAAATATGATATAACAAAACTTAAGTTTAAAAAAGACTGTATGTTGTCTTTTCGGTTAAAATGTTGACGCTTGTCAATATCAAAAGAAAACCGCCCATAAAGAGCGGTCTGATTTTGTTAATTATTCACTTTTGTTGCGCTCAATCAATTTATATTGACGGAAGAACGCTTGGGCAGCAAAAGCTACTGCAATGCCTACGATAATACCTAAAACAAACATTGTATTTACTCCTATGGTTATATATTGAGGCATATTATTGAACCTTCACAAACGGCAAAGTGCCATTTGGTGTCATTGTGGTTGGTAGCACACCATTCCATTTTTCTGCGGCGGTAAGCTCCACTAACTGTCGATTTTCTTTCAATGCCTCGCCTTTTGCTCGAATTGCTGCTGCCTCAGCCTCGCCAGCTAAGCGAACTTTTTCCGCATCAGCTTTAGCCTGAATAACTTCAGCATCGGCTTTAGCCTGTGCGTTTACTTTGACGATTTCCGCTTGTTTTTGTTGGATAATCAGCTCACGCTCAGCCGTTTGAATAGCGACATTTTTCTGTACACTTTCTTCCACTCGTTTTTCATACTCTTTCGAGAACTGAATAACAGATTGCACCGAAACGATTTCAATCGGGTAGCCTTCAACGGCTTTTCGGATTTGAGCGGTAATATCAGTGGATAATTGCGCTCGATTTTCAAGGGCCTTTTGTGCAGTGTAGTTACTGAAAACAACTTCTAAGGCTTGACGACTACGAGGCTCAATTAACTGAGACGCCATATTTTCTGTGGTGCGGAAGTTTTTATACACGGCAATAGGGTCGGTTAATTTATAGGAAATTGTTAATGCCGTTGTTACTGTTTGTGTATCTCGCGTGTACGCGGACACACCAGAAATTACATCGCCATTATCGTCAAATTGACCGATACGAGCTTTCACTTCACGCGTAGAGAAAACAACATCATCTTCTAACCACGAACGCCAATGTAATCCAGCACCTTTTTGTTCAACGATTTCGCCATATTTAGTCACAAGCCCTAGTTCGCCCTCATCAACAGAGAACGGTGAGCAAGCTGAGATACTTGCGACTAAAATAGCTAAAGCAGAAAGTCTGCACATTTTTTTCATTGAGTTTTCCTCTTTGTTTAGTTAATAAAAAAGCCCACGTTTGTGGGCATTTGTTTCTCAAATTTAACGGATTTTGATTAACAACAAGATTTGTTAATCATTGGTGATTGGCGGCGGGAGTGGTTGCCAAAATTTAATTTCACCGCTATAACGATAAATGGCATTCCATTCTGCATTATCTACGTGTTCAAAACGGAAACTAAATAAAGCTCTGCCGTCTGGTACTAAATCAGCTTTCGCAATTCTTGTTTCGCCATTCCATACAATGAGAACTTCTTGCCCATCATCAGGCAATCTGTCATCAACACTAATCCAGCCGTTGTTTTCTTTAGTCATTTTTAACCTCCTAAAATAACAAAACCGCACTAGGCGGTTAGGATATATATTTACAAAGTTGAGTAACTAGGCAATTAATATTTATAAAGCATAGAGCTATCCAAAATAGAGTTGCACCTAGTTTTTGTTTGACTACACTTAATGTCAGTTTGATGATGCTGAGAATTAAGCATAAACACGTTAATGAAATCAACCAGCTCATCTGCCTAGTCCCCATTAAAAATTAAACCCTTGCCCGTGTGTTACGACTTTTTCGATTTCTTCGAAACGACGGACCTGAAATTGCTCAAACTCTAACGCTTTGGCTAGGCTTTCTGCTTTGGCTTTGATTTGTTCTAGTTCTTGCTGTTGCTTGAAATTCTGTGCGATAAGTTCTGAAACGTGTTCGTTTGCTCGAATAAGGGCAAGGGCTTGCCGTGAGCAGAGCGTTACATAATAATTTAACTGCTTACGCAGTTTGAAAGGATTGAGTGTTTTCATAACGGTTCCTTTGTAATAAATAGAGTGGGGTGTAGTAGGTATCTATTACGTTATTTGCAATAGGATTTGCGTGTTGAATGATGGCGGATATACCCAAGAGTGAAAGTTGCACATAGCACATCTGAACACTTTTTAAGTCGATATCTTGCGCAATAACGAGTAATTGTTGCTGCGGATTATAGCCTTGTGATTTTAATGTTTCGCAAAAGCTGATAATTAATGCACCGCTTCCACAAGTGGGTTCGTTTAGGGTGAAATAGCCTTTCTCACTTATTTCGTTTGGTGCAATAAGTATATTTGCCATCACTTGACCAGTAGAAATGGGCGTAAAACATTGTCCACGTTGTTTGTTGGCAATTTGTAGCTTCATATAGCATTGCCCTAACACATCTTGAGGTTCTTCTTCTAAAAGATTAAGAAGAATTTGTCCCAGCTGATGAAATTGATACATCTCATCATCGGTGTAGCGTGATTTAATGGAGAAGTATCTTTCATCACGATCTTGAAAGGGTTTGCTAATGGCACAAGCGCAGATTTCAACAAAGTCTTGAAACACTCTTAAATTGTCATGTTTACGCCCCATTGTTTGGATAATAGAGAGTAATTCATTCACATTAAATATTTTCCAAAAGCGCAGATAGTGCCGCAGGCTCTACTGCAAAATCCCAATACATTGTACTTGAGGCTCTTTTGTTGTCGGGATCTGAATTGATGTTTACTTGGGTTTTATTTTTAGGCAATATCTCTCTAGGGAGTAGGAGAATACGATAGCCACTCGGTGGGTCATCACTTTTTTCAACTTCATCATCTGAAGCAAAAAGGCAAAAGAAATCCGGTAAGTTATCAGGATCGTATCTTAAAGCATATTGCTTCGAGCCTCTAACTTTCCTAACCGATGAATACTTCACGTCAATCTCTTTGTTGTTTACAACAAAATCAAAACGAGGATTATTCATTTGATACTGCATATTCATATCAATAGCAGAAGGGACTAAACGTTTAAATTCATTCTCCGCCCAATCTCCTTTTAAACCGGTTTCTGCTCGCTCTTTATAACTCGCCCAGTTTGGGGATAAATTTAACTGTTCAAGGGTTTTTGCCACAATCCACACGGTCAAACCAACATCTTTTGTGATTTCTTTAAGGTCGCCATTGTGTTGATAATAACTATCCAAGACACGATATTGTGTTGTCTCCGTTTGTTTGATAAAACCGTGATACTTTAATGTAAGGTAAACGATGCCTGCCCGTAGATTTAAGGCGTCAGCAAATTTCGCTACATCCGCATAGGACCTATAATGTTCTTTTGCCGTTTTAAGCAACTGCTGTTCTTTGTCTTTATCTGCGATAATTCGTCTTTTTTGTGGTTGCAAATAAGGCTCAATATTTTCTGTCATTATTAACTCCATAAAAAAACTCACCTAGATAGCGAGTTAGTTAAGAATTCTACTTTGAGCAACTTCAATCAGCAGTTTGTATTCGTGATGAGTTTTGTCGTCGTGGACTTCTTTTGATTTTGATAAAAACTCGTCCACCGTGCCTGTAAAGCAACCACGAGTAACAATTAACCCAAATTTTCCATTAAAGACCGTAAGCGTTCCATTTTCTGAACCAACATTACTTGCCCAAAAAATCATTTTGCGTTCAGAGATAACTGCAAAAGATCTCACCCGAGCGTCACCGCTCACCCGAGCGTCACCGCTCACCCAAGCATCACCGTACACCCGAGCATCACCGTACACCCGAGCATCACCGTACACCCGAGCGTTACCGAACACCCGAGCGTTACCGTACACCATAGCATTATCGTACACCCAAGCATTACCGCTATGATCTAAATTCTTTTCGGTTTCGATATAACCGCCTAATTGGCCTGCTCCAACTAAACCAAATGTAATAAGTGCTTTAATTCGGTAGAGCGTTCTGCCGTGATGGTTTACTGTATCGTCTTTGAGTAGTTCGTATTTCTTTTGTGTTTGTTCTGTCATTGTTGATTTCCTTGCAATAAAAAACCGCCTGTATTGCTACAAGCGGTTGGTTTTCGTGAAAATTCAGTAAATTTAGCTAATATTCTCTACTAGTTTTGTATCTTTTTAGAGCTTCTAATAAATCCTTTAATTCTTCTTTTTCTTCATCATTTAAACCTTCTGCTCCATATTTTTTATAAAGCTCATCTATATTTGTTATTAGATATTCAAAATATTCAGGTTTATCCTGTGGTATTTCAGGATATAACCTCCAACCTTTGCGTATATCATTCAAATACCAGACTGTACCATCATCACATAAAGCAGAGATATTGGAACACTCTTCCATAGCACTTTCACAAATCTGGATAATCTTTCTTGTCATTTTCTCTCTCCAATCAAAACGCCCTCAAAACTAAGGGCGTTAATTAAACTCAAAACAGTATTTCATCATCAAAGTTATTTGCTGGCAGACGTTCATCATCAGCATAACCGTCCCATTCTTTTTGTTTTGTTTGTTGTTGCTGTTTTGGCTTACCCTGTGGTTCTTGTGCCCAGTTGTTGTTACTGTTACCACCTTGCGAACTACTGAGCATTTCGAGTTTGTCGGCGATAATTTCAGTGGTGTAGCGGTCTGTACCGTCTTGCGCTTGCCATTTGCGGGTACGAAGTTTCCCTTCAATGTAAACCTTAGAGCCTTTCTTTAGGTATTGCCCCATAATTTCGGCTAATTTCCTAAAAGCGATAATGCTGTGCCATTCGGTATTTTGCTTTTTCTCGCCCGTTTGTTTGTCGGTCCATTCTTCCGATGTGGCGACACTAATTTTAACGACGGGGTCACCGTTTGGCATTGTTCGCATTTCGGGGTCATTGCCGAGATTGCCGACTATAATTACTTTATTCACACCTGACATTACATATACTCCCGAATGATTTGTTGATAATAATTTTGTGCTGCTTCGAGCCTTTCTTGGATTTTGGCAATCACTTCTTCATCTCGCTTGATGGTGACGGTGGTAATTCGCTTGGATTGTGGAATTTGCTCTACAAGGTCGATTAACTTTTCGCTGTTGTCGTAGCTTGAGATTAAATCAAGTGGAGTGGGGAAGAGTACAAAGTCGATTTGTGCCTCTTCGCAATCCCAAAGCCACATATAACCTTGCATTTGGTAGTCATAACCTGCTTTTTTGGCTTTTTCTTCGGCTTCGTCTTGGAAAAAGGGGTGAGAGCCAATGTCCCACGAGCATTTAGTGTCAATAATGAGCTTGCGTGAGGGAACGTAAATATCGCATTCGCCAGTGATGAAGGCGTTTTCTCTGCGTTCAGTGTTCTTTTTAAGAACCAAGCCACGAGTAAAACCGCTTAATTTAATAGCTTGGTCTTCGAGCTGATTACCTTTTTCGGTGTACTTGTTGCCGTCAAAGGATTGGTAGCCGAACAAGTCAAATTTTGCAATTTCTCGGACTGCATTTTTGGCAGTATCGGAAATTTTGCCCGCATCTTTATCTGCTTTTGAGCGTGGCTCGCTCATTAGTTGGTGAAGTTGAGAGCAACGGACTTTTAGGTTATACATTTTTTCCATTGTGTTTCCTTTGGGTGATGATGGTGGATTAAACTTAATTTGATGGGTGTCAATCATTCCCTTTTATTTTCGAGCTCTTCTAAAATCGCATACTGCTCTTGGCTAAATTCGTTACCTTGATCGCATAGCTCTTGCAGAGTAACTTCTTTGTTGATGATGTTTTGCTTAAGCATTTGGAAACGCTCATCACTCACAATCGTGGAAAACTCTACATCAAGAATATCATCATCTTTTGGTGGTTGTTGTGTTTCTGCCACTCTTTGCTTATCGACTTCGTTTTCCATTTCAACAGCACGAGCAAGTTGTTCTTGCATTGGCATTTTGCTCAACACATATTTAGTCGCTTTGCCCATATACATTTCCAAATTCCACAGCGAATAAGGCGAGTAACTACCGTTTTTCTTGCTTGGGCTGACACCTGCAATTTGCTGAATTTTGCCGACATTAACGAATTTATGACTGATTTCACCGTCCTCTTTAGTGGAGACAAGCACGCCTCTCAAATGGCTTTCAACCCATTCTGGTAGGTGGTCTTGTTGGGCGTCTAAATTCGGAATATGCTTGACTGTGGTTTCAAAACCATCACTTGAGATTTCGAATTCATCACAATCATAGACGGGAGTGACATTTAATCGAATACCAGCTCTTTTGGCTAACAGTTGCCAGCCTTTATAGCCAATTTGAAATTCAGCATCTTTTTTATAGCGGACAATGTAGGCTAGACCCATATTTTTGTTGAGCGACAAGTCTAATTCTGCGGCTTGTAATCCTGATTTGACAATGCTTTCGGGAGAACAAGTGGCTAATGCACTATCTAAAGCTACATTGATGAGCGTGGCGGAAAATTTCTCTCGTTTCACTGGGTCGCCTAGCAGTTGCATAATGCGATTTTGAGTTGCCTGACCTGTGATGAGAGATTTTATTTTTGTTTGACGTACCGCAAGTGGATTTTTGTTTTTTTCATTTTGTTGTGTGTTCATTTTTAAAACTCCTTCAGTTAATAAATATCCCAAGTTTTCTCTTCTTTTCGTTCTAAATCAGATTGGAGTTGAGCTTCAATTGCTTTTTCCCAAGCGGTTGTGCCGACAAGGTGGTCACAAAGGACATCAAAACCTTGTTCTCGTAGCCATTTTTCGATGTTAGCTTCAATTTTGAAATACGCTTCATCGCTATCATATTCTCCACAATAGATTGCTATGTCTGTATCAATGTCATTACCGTACATTCTGTTGCTCCTGTGTTTTCTTAACCATTTCCGCTAATGCTCCGAACATCTGCGGTTCAAGTACAATCGTGTTGGCGTTAGCTCTTCTGTCTAGCATTAGGCGGACATTGCCGTTTTTATCTACGAGATAGCCATTTAAGCCGTAAGGGGTAAATGGTTTGCGTTTGGGCTGTGATGGCTTCGGCTCAGGCTCAACTTGTTCCGTCGGTGCTGTTTCAATCTCAACTTGTTCCGTCGGTGCTGTTTCAATCTCAACTTGTTCTGTCGGTGCTGTTTCAATCTCAACTTGTTCCGTCGGTGCTATTTGCTCAACCTGCTCTGCTTGGATAACTGTTACTTTTAGCCCAATTTTTTTAGCTTGCTCAATTACAATCGGGATATTCCCTTTGATTTCAGGGTAGTGAGGGATAGCTCTTTTGCCGACTAAGCCATTTTGACTGTTATATCTATCAATGGCTTTGTTTAAATTTCGGATAGCAAGAATTTCCGATGTCATTGGTACGCCTTGAAACTCTAGGTGTTTATCCACCCACATTTCACCGAAGTATTTTTTATTTGGGTTTTGTAAAATTTGAAGTTTGATCATCTTTTTGCTCCTACAATCAGTTTGTTAAGTTGGTTTTGGTTATGTTGTTTAATCAGCTTCACATCTTCACCTGTAACGTTATCAGGCGGTGGAAGGTGTAGGGCTAATGCGTTGTAATTCACTTCTTCAGGGGCGATTTCAGCTCGTTTGAAGTCATCTTCCGTCCAAATCTTTTCTGTTTGGAAGTAGCTTTCTACTGGCAGAGTAGAGACAGGTTCAGGCTCTTCACAGCCTGTTAAACTTCCACCTATCACAAAGGCGATAAGCAAGGCACAGAGTAGGTATTTCAGGTTGAATTTTTTAATAAGTGTGTTCATTTTTCATTCCTTTTGTTGAATTTTGGGTGTAGGAAGCCACCGCAGGCTTTCGGGGAAAGTGCGGTGGGGTTGGGTTTTGGTTAAAATCTTGCTAATCGTTGTTGATTAAGCTGTGGTAATGCTTGCTCAATAAAAGGATCAAGCCATACGTTAAATTCGTGTGCGATGTCGTAGGCTTTTCCTGCAATATCGTTTTTAACATAGCGAGAAATGCCCAAATCTTCGTACAGTTTACGGTGGAATACTTCTACTTCTTTTGCAAAGGCTCTTGCTCTTACAAGATATTTGGCAATTTGTTCTGCATCTAAACCTGCAATGGTGATGTCTTTTTTACTGCGGTTAATCGGGCGGTATTGATTGCCGAGTGTGTTTAAGAAGTTGATAACGTGTTCAAACATTGTTTGCGGTAGTTGGTCATACTTCGCTACGTTAAAAGTGCTTTTGAGCCGAGAGTAGATTTCTTGCCAGTGTAATCCTGTTCGATAGTGAGCCTGTTGTACCGCTTCCTGTATAGCTCGTTGTTGCTCAGGGGTAATTGTAAGCGGTACGATTTGTGTAGAATTTTGCGAATTTGCTTTACGTTCGCACTCAATGAAGTATTTGCGGATTTGTCGTCCTTTTTCGTTGCGTTCAACCATTGCGAGTTCTTTTCCCATATCAAGGGTGATGTGGTATTCCTTGCGTGGTCTGCCATTGGTGCGTTCGGTTACGATGATGTAATCTTCGTCTTGAATAAAGCCGTAGTCGGTGATGCGTTCTGCAATCCAATTAGCATATTGGCGTTTGCTTTCTAAGAATTGATGAAGCTCACGAGCGTTACAAAGTTGAATTTGGGTGTTTTGAATAGATCCGTTAAAAACAGGAATTAAGTTTGAATTTGTCATTTTGTAGTTCTCTAATTAAGTTTTTAAAACTCATCACGAACCACTGCAATAGTTGGTGATGAACTGAACAAGGTTTGCAGTAACCGCTAATTAGAGTAAACGGCAGATCCGAAGATCTCCTTATTCAGCTCATCATTGGACTTTTTAACAAATTTGTTAAAAAGGTAGATTTGCTGATTTTCAGCTATAAAAAAAGACGCTTTGAGCGTCTATCATTTTCACCGCTCTAATTAGTTCAGGAACTGCAATTCCCGACTTTCTGTTGAAAGTGGATATATCCTAAATCAAAGGGCGGTGGGTGTCAATTTATTTTCTATCTTCAATCGCTAAGAAAATTGCCATTAACATTGGGATAATAGCGTAGGTTGGATTTGTGTCCAAAAATGCACATATTATCACAGTCACAATAGCACTAAGGATATTCAGTGCTTTCCATAAATCCATATCTCTTAATTTCATTTTTCTGTTCCTATAAAAAAGCAATCTCCGAGTGCTAGAATAGTGGTGCTTAATCATTATTTTCACAACAAGGAGATTGCTATGTTTGATGCAAATGTTGTCACAGCAGTTTGTGCTGTGCTTGGGATTATCGGGGGATTTGTGGTTTGGGTTAATAATATCATTCAATCAAGAATGCCTGATGTTCATTTTACTGTTTCGCCAGTGTTATCTTCAAAGATTTATCGCATTACGCTTTATCCTAAGCGGATTAAGTTTGTTTATGTTCTTGAAGAAATTCAGTCGCTTAAGCCGTTATATACTCAATTTAAAGGTGTTGATATTCTTGGGCGTGGCAATATTGAGCTTGATGATGAACTTGATAAGAAGCATATTCATCAGGTTGTTCAGTCGTGCCATCAGAAAATCGATACGGAACCGTTTATTGAGTTTTTTGTTCATTTAAAAGACCATAATAAGCCTGTTTATCAGTTGCGGTTGTTGTTTAAATCTGAACATTTTCCGTTCCGTTGGGGTAAAAGAATAGTTATTCCTGTTGGGTAATGAATGGGGGTGGTTGTCAATCCCACAGACTGAAATCCCCTTGAGTTGTGCTAGAATGTAAGTGCTCAATTTATATTCATCAACAAAAGGAGATTTCAGTATGTGGGAAGCGTTGATTGCATCTCTTTTTTCTCTCTTAAAAGAACATTTCGACCATATTATTATGCGTATTACAACTTGGTGCTTATCGTTTATTCTTTGTTGGTTGTACTTGCCTTTAAGCTTTAAATACGGCTTAGAAGCACGTCCATTGCCAGCATTACCTTCTTATGCTCTTGTTTATTTATTCTATTTGACTGCTGCTACTGCATTCTGGCAAGGCTTTTTTATCTTCTTGGATATAATGGGGTTGATCATTGAAAAAATTGTTAAATGCAAAGCTATTCAACCACAAGCCAATAGGGTTAAGGTTGATAAGCAACAGGAGAAGTAAACATTTTTTTAAGGTCATTTTTATTCCTTACTTTATATAAAAATACCAGTTTATTTAGCGGGTGATTTTTCGTTAAGCCCAAAGCAATTCAGCCAATCGCACTTTTTCTTTAAATTCATTGACGGATTTTTTAGCGTACGTCAATGAATAAGAATGTTCTCGTTTTTCAGGGAATTTTTTTAGGTCCGAATGTTTGTCTTCTGCCTCTTTTAGCTTATGTTTGAAATACTCAAGACTTTCAGGCATGGATAGATCAATTTTTACAGCTCTTGATTCCCAATAGGCGATTTTATCGGCGTAGTTTTCGGCTTTTCGCATTTCTTCAACTGCAAGATCCATTCGACGGGCATTGCGTTCAATCAAAGCTCTGTGTCGTTTTTCGCTGTGATGTCCGATTTTTATTGGTTCAGCAAGACTTAAAAAGTCACGCCCCTCATTAGCCGCCTCACAATATTGATTACTGCGTTTCGCAGCGTTATCAGCATATTCTTGATAACGTTCCGCTTTCGCTGTGGCTCGAGCTTGACTATTCAACCCATCACAACGGACAAAAGAGTAAAAATAAAATCCACCTTGTTGTTTAACGAGGTTGTGTATTTCAACCTCTGTTTCATTGCCGTATTTACTTGTCACGGTAATAATTTCGTTCTTTTCGTGCTGCTCTTGGCATTTTGCTAAAAATACGTTTGGGCAGAACTTTGCATATGTATTCATTTTTTCACCTCAAAAAACGCCCACCCGTTACAGTGGGCTAACGGATCATCATTATGATTACGGGTGTTTTAAGTGCTTACCGCATACACTTTTGAATGGCGACTGTGATTTTTACCCTTGCCACAGTCAGCAAGTTCCTTATTGTTTCTCACAACATCAAGGAATATAATTCAATTTCTCACAACATAAATAGGGATTTAATTATGAGTAATTCTGAGTTCACTTTTGCAAACGCTGTACAAGTCGCAGCCATTCTTTTACGCAATGATATTGAAATTTATGATAAAGACGGCACTCATATTTCAGAAAATGTGGAGGCTCAGTCAGATTTAGCTTGTCGCCTTTTTATGTTGGCGAGCGGTCTTGTTGAGCAACATCAAGCTCGTTTTGGAAAGCCTGAGTGAGCCATTTTTTTAATTCAAAGTGCTTTTCAGCATTAATTTGCATTCTCTCAATAGCATCAATAGGTTCAAGTAGCTTTTCAATTTGATGTTGAATAGCGGTCTTTTGCATATTGATGTGGTCGTTTTGTGGAGGAGTAAAGGTAATACCTCTGTTCATTGTTATTCCGTTCACTGTTATGCTAATTTGGGCGTACATTGATGTCATTTTATACTCCTTAAAAAATTAATGAATGGTGCGTTGATTTGCTACGCTGGCTCAACGCTAAGTCTCGATAGCCATTTCGTTGAGTTCAACGAGATGGTCAGCCGTCTCTCCGAGCTGTCACGTTTTTAGCTAACGTTTGCTGTCTGTTGCTTTTTCATTGTTCACCAACTAAAAAACAGACCAAAAAATGTGGTTCTGTCCCCACTATCCGTTCCACTCACTGGCAAACTTGGCGATAGTGGGTTAGTCGTCACCTCAATGGTTCTGTTGCCAATCTGCCGTCACGGCAGTTTTTCACATAAGACTAAACGTTCAATCAGCCAGCGGGGCTTTTAATCCGCTAGTTTAAGCAACTGCACTTATTGACCGCTTGAGGTGTTTTTGTCTGAATTTTTAAAGAGCATTGAGCCGTAGCTCGTTTTGATGGGTGTATAATACACTATGTATTTTATAAGTAAATACTAAATGTATTATTTTTCGCAATAAAAAATACAAAATGTATTTAATTGATTGATTTTAAAGGAAAATAAATTTTGTGAAGTGTGTTTGATTGCTTGTTTTTTAATCATTTTCTTGGTGTCAGGAAGATGTTTTTGCAAAAAAATGATGGAATGCGACCGCTTGTGGTGAGTGTTAGGTGAGGATAATACTTGTAGAAGTGGGGTAGGGGATAAAAGAAAGCCGCCACGGGGGCGGTTTGACTATTTTAGATTTGTGAAGGTTAGAGTTAATCTTCTAAACATATCAGTCACAAGCATTATCATACTGTACATAAAAATAAAGGAGGTGAAGAGCAGTAGATAAATCAGTGATTCACCAGTTAGAAATGCCCCTATATAACTTAACAGCATTGAAATGCTAAAGCCTGTAATTAAGTATTTTAGGTGTTCCATTATTTCTGCATACATTCCATTTTCTCTCATTACTTTTATCAAGGAATGCTCAGTTATAGTAACCAATATAGCAATAATGGCAAAAATGAACCCAATCAATGTTGCCGATGATGTAAATAAATCACTTAGTAAATCTCTCAGTTCATCAGGTTTAAACTCTTTTAATACATCAAAATACCATAAAAGAAAATGCGTAATGCTACTAGCGATAAATGCAATTCTCTTCCAGTATTTTATATTCATACCAAGCTCCTAATCTTCTTTCCTTTCATCTAGGTAATTTTTTAGTGTAGCATCACGTTCCTTTCTAAGTGAACGGATTTCTTTAAAAATTTTTGTTAATTCTACTTCTTTTCTGGATGGGGCAGCAAGATAGAAGCGATCTTTTAGCACGTTATGTAGTAGGTCGATAGGCTCTTCCGCATCAAGCAAAGTGATTTTTAGTGTGCGTGTCTGGTCGTTTCCCAATAAGGTATTGACGGTGTCCCAAGTTTTTGTAAGAAGACCTTTTTTTGAGTAGTTAGACAATACGACTTTTTGTATGTTCACTCCAAGGTTAGCCATCTCATCAAATTGTTCTTGTACCCAAGGATCTTCTCCATCCCTAGGGGTTTTTCTTTTAGGTCTAGCTAACTTATACTCCACTTGCTTTAATAATGGTCGTTTTTTACCGTTAGCATATTCTTCAGCACCAATCTCTAACATAGAAATATTACTAAATTGATCGTTGTTTGATAGAAATTGCGTTAAATTAGTGAGATAAGCATTAAAATGTTTTATTTTTCCAAAAAGAGAACTATTTTGATATAATAGAATTTCTTCTTTATCTCCATAAAACAAGATGAAATAATTTCTCTCAATAATAGATTCATCTTCTTCTAAATTAATAAGTTCTTCTTTCCCTGTTGAACGATTTCCCTTGTATAAAATATCATCGCGATATGTTGTAAAATATCCTGAAATTGAATTATCAAATACTTCATTATCAGAATAAATACAAACTCTGCGAGCGTAGTTTCCAATGGGAACTACTGGCATTGAATCATTTTTAAAATGCTTAACAAGATCACGAAAATTATATTTTTCATATTTATTTGCATAGTAACGGATATTAAATGTATGTTTTTTTAGTTGAGACATTTATTATTTCCTTAATATAGTATAAAAGATACCTACTTAAACCACCAAACCACGTTTCTGTTACCCAATAAAATTCAACTGCTGCTACAAGTAGCTTCTATGCTCAACCGCCACACCTATAATACGAATATCTTGTTTCATTGAGCTAAGCGTTGGGAAATCTTGATTTAATGGCACTAGCTCAAAATGTGGATTGCCTGATGGTGATAATTCACCTAATTCACGATAACGTTTTAAAGTAGCTTCACCATTGCCATTTACTGCTGCAACAAAATCGCCAGGATGTGGGCGTTTTCTGACATCGATCAGCACTAAATCCCCTTCGCTGAATTTAGGCTCCATAGACATTCCTGACACTCGTAAGAAGAATGCATCTGGACCAGCATCAATTTCTGTGTCGATATAGTCATAGCCTTCTGAGTCTCTGAAATCATAAGTTTCTGTCCACATACCAGCTTGAATAGAGCTAACAAGAGGATAAGCTCGAGATTTTTTTACAGAAGTTGGGGTTATATTTGGATCGAAATCCTCAATAGTACCATCACCATTTAAGATAACCTTATTCACTCCTGTTAGATTTATCATTTGAGCAACTTCATTTACATTAGGCATTCTTCTTCCTGTAAGCCAATGACCAATAGCTCCCTGAGTCTTCCCCATTGATTCTGCAATATCATCTTGTCTTAGATTTTGCTCTTGCATTTTTTCACGTACATATTGGTTCCATTGTTTTTTCATACTACACCCACCTGAACAAAAATTAACTAATTATTACTTACCGTATTAAATATTCAAAATACAAAAAGTATTTTGTTTTTGACTTTATAAAATACCTTATGTATTATTAATGCATTTTTAATACAGGAGCTAAAAATGAACAGAATTTCTGAGTTCAGAAAAGCTGCCAACCTTACTCAAGTCGAAATCGCTAAATTGATCAATAAAACTCAAGGTGCTTTTGGTCATTACGAAACTGGCTTGAGAGAGCCGTCACTTAGTACAGCAAAAAAGATTGTGCGAGTACTTAATGAACACGGTGTTGCTTGTTCTTTAGACGACGTTTTTCCTGTTGGCAGTTAATTTACCCAAAGGAGTGTG
>NZ_MUXW01000006.1:58575-61156 GCF_002015085.1 Glaesserella parasuis | reverse complement strand
TTCTTCCAAATAGAAATTACCTCCCATATTGATAATTGATTTGCCGTCTTCCGTTGTATACTCCATCGGTAAACCGCTGACACTCACATTTCCTCGCTCACCCTTAGGTCCCTGAATACCTGCTGTTCCCTGCGGTCCTTGTGGTCCCGTTGGACCCGTAGGTCCTTGAATACCTTGTTCACCTTTAGGACCCTGTTCACCCCTAGGCCCTGCTGGACCCACTGGACCTGTATCACCTTTTGGACCTGTATCACCTTTTGGACCTGTATCTCCTTTTTGACCCTGTTCACCCTTAGCCCCTGCTGGGCCCGCAGGGCCAGTTGCACCTCTCTCACCTGTATCACCTTTTGGACCTCTATCTCCTTTAGGACCCTGCTCGCCTCGCTCTCCCGCTGGGCCTGCCGGACCCACCAGACCTTGATCTCCTTTTTCACCTTTCGGACCCACTGGACCCATCGGACCTGTTGAACCAGCTTCGCCTCTAGGACCTGCATCACCTTTTGGACCAGCAGGACCAGTTTCACCTTGTGGTCCAATTGGACCTGCTGGACCCGCAGGGCCAGTTTCACCACGATCTCCTTTTTCACCTTTCTTGATAATGTCATGCGAACTATCTGTATAGATAATTTTTAGACCACCATTTGTTTCTTCCGTACGTTCAATTAACTTACCCTTAGTGGCAATGGTGATATTACCGTTCTCTTGAGTTAGTTTAATATTATCGCCTGCAGTAAATTTTACCGTATCGCCCATTTTGATAAGATGTGCCGCAGGTTGAGTTGCTTGACCAGCCCCTTTCGCAATCATCAGTTTCCAACCTGCATTATTCACTGCCGATACTACATCATTAACGGTTGCTAGCCCTGCGGTTTGTTGTGATAATCTGCCATCAGTTGTAGAAGCAAACATACCTGAAGTGACGGCAAAATTTAGATTTTTATTATTGTGGGTAATCTTTATATTGTCCCCAGCAGTAAACTGGATCGTATCTCCATCCTTAATTGTAGCTTCATTGTTATCCTTATCTGTTTTAATCTTAAAGGATGACATTTTATCGGCAATCTGAGCCAGTTGTTTCTTAATCTTGTCCTCTAACGAAATCGTGATTGTTGAACCATCCGCTTTGGTCTTGATTTCTTCATTAGTGCCTAGCACTTTAAGCGTACCTTCCCAAATACCCACTTTCTCATTATCAGAATTGCCTGTATCCCCTGCAATCTTCATCGTTAAAGATTTAAGCTGCGCCACGTTTACCGCATCGGTTAATTCTTTACCTGCCGCCACATTGACGATTTGGCGTTTGATGAGTTTATTACCTGAGCCCATACCGACAGAAACTGCACCAATATCATTACCATCAACATTTTGTGTGGATTTAAAGCCGTTATCAACACTGCTTACCCCTGTTGTTACAGAATAAGACTGTTTTTCCCCTTCAATACCCCCTCTCGTTTCTGCTCTTGACCCATAACCCAATGCCACACCGCCGCCCACGGTGACAACGGTATTATTACCAAGTGCGGTTGCTCTAGCAGCACCATCATTTGTCATGGCACTTTCACCCACAGCAACAGAGTGCATACCACCGGCAGAGGCTTTATAACCCAAGGCAGTAGAATGACTTTTAGCACTTGCTTGGTATCCAATGGCCACTAATTGTCCATCTGTCACATCGATATTGGCACCCACAACAACAGAGTCTGCCCCTGTTGTTTTCGCAGAATTACCTATCGCAATGGAATCTTCCCCAGCACCTTTCGAGTCCCTACCAACAGCAACGGCGTTTTTTCCAGCAGTTGCACCACCACCAACCGCAATACCGTACTCAGCGGTAGACTTACTTCTCGCACCGATAGCAATGCCTTCAACATCACTTGCAGATGCTAAAGGACCTACAACAATAGATCCGTCGCCCTCAGCCAAAGACAGACCCCCAATAGCAACAGAGGCCTTACCTTTCGCAGTTGTTGTGTGGCGGGGTTGGTTTGTACTATTATTATCGTTATATTTCGTTTGATCTAAATCATCTCCACCGATTGATATGGAGCCATACCCCTCCGCTTTGGCATTTGCCCCGATAGCAATAGATTGTGACCCAGTTGCTTTAGCAAGGTTACCTATTACAACTGTTTGAGTAGTTGTCCCTTCGGCATCTCCGCCTAAGACAACAGATCTCCCTCCCGCTTTTGATCTAATCCCGATGGCAATTCCTTGCTCCCCACTTACTTTAGTATTGTAGCCTATCGTAATAGAGTTTACGCTTGTTCCTGAATCTGCTTCATAACCTATCGCAATATTATGCCTAGCTTCAGCTTTTGACTTCTGACCGATAGCAACAGCACCATACGAAACCTTACTCTCTTTACCAATACCAATAGAACCGTCGTCAGATCCATTCGATGTAGTAGCACCATCTAGAAGATATGCAGCTAAACCTACTGGACTAAAAAATATACTTAGTAATACTAGACTTAATTTAAATTTATCTTGCTGTTTATCTAAAAAATAATCTGAGGTGCATACTTGAGCTCTTTTATCCGTGTAAGCGGATGTTTTGGTGTGAGACTTTACTAACTCAGAC
>NZ_MUXW01000006.1:0-58387 GCF_002015085.1 Glaesserella parasuis | reverse complement strand
CTTCCCCCACAAGTGGGGGAATCTCAAAAACACCTGCCCCCACTCCATTGTAAAAAAAAAACAATGGGTCACACAAAACTAAAGATAAAATAACAAGAATTTTTCAACGTTTATCAATAAAAGTTAGAAATAATAGGCGGAAATCTAATGAAAGCGGTGATTTAGATAGGATATTTTGCATAGTAGACAAAAGTGTTGGTAAAAAGTGGGCTAAAGCCTTATAGTACAAGGCTTTAAATTCACTTTTGAAGAATATACTCATTTAAATATAGAAAAAACAACAAATAGGTTGGAAGGGTTATTTAAAGAACTGAAACAGAAATTATCGCTTCATAGCGGATTAACGAAAAAGCATAAGATTATGTTTATAAAGGATTTTTTAAATAAAAAGAGTTGGTAATAATTAGGGGGAATAATTAAAACCAACGCTTTTGTCTACTATGCCTCAAATTAAAAACATCACAGTAAGCTAAAAGTACGGTTGTTTTGCGTTAATTCCAGCGATAATTAGATTTACGGCGAGGAAGAAGGGCTGGAATAAGTAATCCAAATATTAAACCTAAGCCTAGAACAGCTCCTCCGTAGATAAAATATTGAATCATAATTTCGCGAGATGCGACATCTTGTATTGCTTCTAAATCACGATTTTTATTTTTAATAATTTCTAATTCTCGCTTTAGAAGTGCATTTTGTTCAAGTAATTCACTGCTTTGTAATGCAGATTGTTGAACTCTACGTTGCATTTCAGCGGTACGTTGTTGCCAATCTCTATCAATGTTGTTGAGTTTGGTGGTTAATTCTTGAACTTGTTGTTGTAATAACGGTGTTAATTCTTTTGAGCTTGGCGTAGATGTTAATTCGGAATTTAAAATCCACGCTTCACGGTTTTTGCCATCACGAATTAGAGAATAGCGATCCCTGGTTTCAATTAAGGTAACTTTTTCACCTGCTTGAATAGAACCGGAAATTTTGAATTGATCGCCTGGACCTTTACGCAAATAGGTATTTAAATTTTCAGTAACGTACTGTGTTTGAGCAAAAGAGGGAATTGATATTGCTAAAAGCAGAGTTGAGCAGAAAAGAGAAATATGTTTTTGCATAAACAATCCTTAAAAAATCATAAAAGAAAAGTGCGAATAGCCGCACTTTTCTGAATAAAGTCATTATTCTAAATTAATAGAAAATTGCATTCAAAATATAGAAAATTAAAATCGAGAAGAATGCACCAGCAGGTAAGGTTACAACCCAAGATGCAACGATATTACGAATAACTGTTAAGTTTAACGCTGCAATACCACGAGCAAAACCTACGCCTAATACCGCACCTACTAAGGTTTGTGTTGTTGAAATAGGTAAACCTGTACCAGAGGCAACAACAACGGTCATTGCTGTTGCAAATTCTGCTGAGAAACCACGGCTTGGGGTTAGGTCAGTAATACCAGTTCCGATCGTTCCCATTACTTTGTAACCCATTACCGCTAAACCAGCAACGATACCCGTTGCACCTAATGGTAAAATCCAAGGGGCGAGAATTGATTTCGCTTCAATCACACCGCCGTTCTCAACGATAGATACTACGGCAGATAAAGGCCCAATCGCATTAGCTACGTCGTTTGAACCGTGGGCAAATGCCATTGAACAAGCGGTGAGTAACATTAGAATACTGAACACTTTCTCTACGCCACCAAATGCTCCGCCTTGTACACGGTTAGCAAAAGATTGGCTACGGAAGTAGAAGAAACAAGTGATGATAGACGTAATTGAGATTGCACTTGAAATCACTAAGGTTTCAGTCATTGTAAGCTGTAAACCAACGTGTTTTAAGCCTTTTGTCATTGTAACAATACTCAAAATGAATGTGGTTAAACCCATATAGAATGGACCATATTTTTGAGCATTTTTCATCGGATTATCAGTATCAAAAATCAGTTTTTGTGTGCTAGTAAAAATAGCATAAGCAATGATCCCCGATACAACAGGTGTAACAAACCAGCTACCTACGATACCAGACAAATCACCCCAATGAACCGCTTCCGCACCAACGGTGACTAACGCAAAACCGATAATTGCACCGATAATAGAGTGAGTAGTGGATACTGGCCAGCCCATTTTAGAGGCAAGTAATAACCAAGTACCTGCAGCAAAAAGTGCCGACATCATACCTAGTACAAGGGTGTCTGGTCTGCCAGAGAATTGGTGAATATCAATGATGCCACTTTTGATAGTTTCAGTTACTTCACCGCCTGCTAAATAAGCACCAGCAAATTCAAAAACCATTGCAACTAAAATTGCCTGTTTTGCAGTGATAGTGCCTGAACCTACAGAGGTTCCCATTGCATTTGAAACATCGTTTGCACCGATACCAAATGCCATAAAGAAGCCAAACACTGCGGTGATGAGGACAATCATCGAGCCATATTCTTGAATCAGTTCCATTATTTAAGTCCTCTTTCGATTATGAACGAGCTAACATTAACTCAATGCGTGAACCGATACGTTGTGCTTGATCTGCAAGAACTCCGACCCATTCGATAATTTTGTATAAGAACATAATGTCAATTGGATTGTATTGTTGTTCAATCGCTAACATTGCTCGGCGTAGTACGATTTGAAGTTGATCCGTATCGTCTTCGATAACATCTAACTCTAAAATCATATTGTTCACAAAATTTAATTCGCGACCGCGGAAGCCTGTTTCAAGTAGGTGATCCATTTCATTAATTACTTTATCAACGTGAACTGCTGCATCAAGGCTACGGGTTAAGAATTGTTGGAAAACAGGTTGGATTTCTTCAGGAATGTTTAATTGACGACCGATTGCACGACCAGAAATATCTTTAGCATAGTTTGCTAATTTATCTAACTGTGTAACGAGTTCAAGTAAGTCAGTACGTTCAACAGGCATAAATAAACCACGCGGTGATTTTAAACGAATTTCACGTTTAAGGGTATCTGCGCGGTTTTCTAAATCAATGATTTGACGACGGATATCTTCCGCTACTTCCCAATTGTTTTGAAAACTCGCTTCAAAAAATGGGATTAGTAATCCACAACATTCAGTCACTTTTTTTGAGTGCTTTTGTAATGGCTTGAGTGGCGACTGTGCGAATAATCCTAAAATATTATTCTTTGCCATAGGTATATCTCCAATAAAATTTAACAGCGTTGATTTGCACTTTTGCAAATCGGTGTAAATTTTACCGTATGTTTTCAAGAAGATCACGGATTAATGTTTAACAAGCGGTGATATTTGGTGTTTTTTTAGCAAAAATGGTAAAATAATCACAGTGTTTATCTTTGATAGCTGTTACAAATCAAAATGTTACCCCCACAAAATCCTCACTTTTAAATTTACAATATCGCTTAGAAGTATTATTATTCAAGGCGTTTTGCCTATGAATGAGGCATTCAGTTTATTTATGTTGAAATTGATTAGAGGGTAGGTATGCAAAACCTAGAAAATATCGTTGCTGAAGCGTTGCAAGCGGTTGAAAAAGCCAGTGATGTTGCAAGTCTTGAAGCATTGCGTGTTGAATATTTTGGTAAGAAAGGTCATTTTACCTTGTTAATGCAAGGCTTGCGTGATGTGCCAGCAGATGAACGTCCTGCGGTGGGTGCAAAAATTAATGAAGCAAAACAGAAAGCACAAGATGCGTTAAATGGGAAAAAAGAGCAGTTAGAAACAGAAGAGCTCAATGCTAAATTATCCAGTGAGAGTATTGATGTGAGCTTACCTGGTCGTAAAACAGAGTTAGGTGGTTTGCACCCTGTGTCGATTACAATTGAACGTGTGGTGAAATTCTTCTCAGAACTTGGCTTTAGTGTAGAGAAAGGTCCTGAAATTGAAACGGATTATTATAACTTTGATGCGTTAAATATCCCTGCACATCACCCTGCTCGTGCAGATCACGATACTTTCTGGTTTGATGCAGAGCGTTTGTTGCGTACACAAACATCAGGCGTTCAAATTCGTACGATGGAAAAAATGCAACCGCCTATTCGCATTATGGCGCCAGGGCGCGTTTATCGTAACGACTACGATCAAACTCATACGCCGATGTTCCATCAAATTGAATTGCTTTATGTAGATAAAAAAGCGAACTTTACTGAGTTAAAAGGCTTATTGCACGATTTCTTAAGAGCTTTCTTTGAAGAAGATCTGCAAGTGCGTTTCCGTCCGTCTTATTTCCCATTTACAGAGCCGTCGGCAGAGGTGGACGTAATGGGTAAAAACGGTAAATGGCTTGAAGTGTTAGGTTGCGGAATGGTTCACCCGAATGTACTTCGCAATGTGGGCATTGATCCTGATGAATACACTGGTTTTGCGGTTGGAATGGGCGTTGAGCGTTTGACGATGTTGCGTTATAACGTGACCGATTTACGTTCATTCTTTGAAAATGATCTGCGTTTCTTAAAGCAGTTTAAGTAATCTAATCATTTTGCGGATATATGCAGTTTGCGGACACACGCAGTGTGTCCCTACTATATTAATGGCTTATTTTCTCTTGTAGGGACACACTGCGTGTGTCTATCATAACAAGTGGTAAAATTTGTAGAAAACGTTACAAATATAGGATAGAAATAATGAAATTCAGCGAAAGTTGGTTGCGTGAGTGGGTTAATCCAGCGATTACCACCGAACAGCTATGTGACCAAATTACTATGTTAGGTTTAGAAGTTGATGCCGTTGAAGCGGTTGCAGGTGAATTTAACGGTGTTGTGATCGGCGAAGTGGTTGAGTGCGCTCAGCACCCTGATGCCGATAAATTGCGTGTCACCAAAGTGAATGTGGGTGGCGAACGTTTATTAGATATCGTTTGTGGCGCACCAAACTGCCGTCAAGGTTTGAAAGTGGCTTGTGCAACAGATGGGGCGGTGTTACCAGGTGATTTTAAAATTAAGAAAACTAAATTGCGTGGTCAGCCGTCAGAGGGAATGCTTTGCTCATTCTCAGAATTAGGGATTAAAGAAGATCATAGCGGTATTATTGAGTTGCCAGCAGATGCTCCAGTCGGTATTGATTTCCGTGACTATCTCAAATTAAATGACAGAGCCATTGAAATTAGTTTAACGCCTAACCGTGCGGACTGTTTAAGCATTGCAGGAATTGCGCGTGAAGTTGGGGTTGTTAATCAATTAGCGGTGAATGCACCTGAAATTCAAGCTGTGCCTGCAACTATTGCAGATAAAGTGACGATTGAACTTCAAGCCCCTGAAGCTTGCCCACGCTATTTAGGTCGTGTGGTGAAAAATGTGAATGTCAAAGCACAGTCACCATTATGGTTGCAAGAAAAATTACGCCGTTGTGGTATCCGTTCTATCGATCCGATTGTGGATATTACCAATCTGAGCTTACTGGAACTTGGTCAGCCAATGCACGCTTTTGATGCAGCAAAAATCAACGGTACAATCCAAGTGCGTATGGCAAAAGAGGGTGAAGAACTCATATTGCTTGATGGCACGACAGCAAAACTTCAGCCAAATACTTTGCTAATTGCAGACCAAAACGGACCGCTTGCAATGGCTGGTATTTTTGGTGGTGAAGCGAGTGGCGTAAGTGCCGAAACCAAAGATGTGGTGTTAGAAGCTGCATTCTTCGCACCGCTTGCAATTACAGGTCGTGCAAGACAATATGGCTTACACACAGACGCATCTCATCGTTTTGAACGTGGCGTTGATCCAGAATTAACGCGTAAAGCAATGGAAAGAGCGACAGCGTTACTGCTTGAAATTTGTGGCGGTGAAGCTGGTGAAATCGTAGAAGCGGTAAGTTCAGCTCATTTACCAACGTCAAAACAAGTGGTTTTACGTCGTAGTAAATTAGATAGCTTACTCGGTCATCATATTGAAACAGAAGCCGTAACTGATATTTTAGCTCGCTTAGGCTTAAACCCAAGCTATGCAGACGAGAGCTGGACAGTTCAATCACCAAGCTGGCGTTTTGATATTGAGATCGAAGAAGATCTTGTGGAAGAAGTGGCTCGTATTTACGGCTATAACAGCATTCCAAATCACGCACCGCTTGCTCATTTACAGATGAAAGGTTTCCCAGAGAAGCTTTTAGAAGCTATTCGTGTGAGAACGGCTTTGGTGGATAGCGATTATCAAGAAGTGATTACTTATAGCTTCGTTGATCCAAAAGTACAAGAACTGCTACACCCAAGCCAAGAAGCGTTAATTCTGCCAAATCCAATTTCAAGTGAAATGTCGGCAATGCGTGTGTCGCTTTTAACAGGCTTACTTGAAACCGTTGCTTATAACCAAAATCGCCAGCAAAATCGAGTGCGTATTTTTGAAAGTGGTTTACGCTTTATTCCTGATACCAATGCAGAAAATGGCATACGCCAAGAATTTGTATTAGGTGCAGTGATTGTAGGGGATAAACGTCCAGCACATTGGGAACATAAAGCAGAAAACGTCGATTTCTTTGATCTAAAAGGGGATTTAGAACGTGTTTTATCACTAACAAATGCTAGCAATCGTTTGTGTTTTGTTGCAAAATCATATCCTGCGTTCCACCCTGGACAATCTGCTGCTATTTTACTCGACGATCAAGAGATCGGCTATATCGGCACAATTCACCCTAAAGTTGTTCAAAAACTCGGATTGTCAGGTAAACCTGTTGCCTTTGAATTATTATGGTCTGCAATTGCAGAGCGTTCAGTACCAAATGCAAAAGAAATTTCACATTTCCCTGCAAATAAACGTGATATTGCCGTGGTTGTGGATAGCAATTTACCTGCAGGTGATCTACTTGATGTGGCTCGACAAGCAGGTGGCGCTAAACTTGTGGCAGTGAATTTATTTGATGTTTACCAAGGTACAAATTTACCTGAAGGTAAGAAAAGTTTGGCGATCAGCTTAACAATTCAAGACACTGAAAAAACCCTTGAAGAGGAAGAAATTAATGCGGTGTTTCAAGCTGTTCTCGAAACACTTGCACAACGTTTTAATGCTTATCTAAGAGATTAGATTTTAAGGATAAATTATGGCACTTACCAAAATTGAAATCGCAGAAAACCTTGTCGAAAGATGTGGTTTAGATAAACGTATCGCAAAACAATTTGTTGAGGACTTTTTTGAAGAAATTCGTCGCTCGTTAGAAAACGGTGAAGAGGTAAAACTGTCAGGCTTTGGCAATTTTACGGTTCGTGATAAAAAAGCTCGTCCAGGTCGTAATCCTAAAACTGGCGAAGATGTTGCAGTTTCTGCTCGCCGAGTTGTGGTTTTTAAAGCGGGACAAAAATTGCGTGAACGTGTCGAAAATGCGAAGGTAAAAGCCTAAATGATTATTCTGCGAAATCCTGTATTTCGCAGAATATTTTTAAGGATCGCAATGTTTTCTCAGTTAATAAAAAAGCATTTTTCTTTATGCACAATGCTGTTTTGTGCATTTTTATTGTCCGCTTGTGTATCAAAAATCACTACGGTTCAAGATAAAAGCGGAAATAAACATAAAGGGCAGCTTTCAGACTCCATTTTTGTGATTAGCAGTTTAAGCGAACATCAAAGAGAGTGGGAAGGTACACGCTACCGTCTAGGCGGTATAACAAAAAGCGGTATTGATTGCTCTGGTTTTGTGCAACTTACTTTCCGAGAGTTATTTGGTATTGATTTACCTCGAATAACAGTAGATCAAGCAAAAGCAGGCATACAAATCTCAAAGAGTGAATTACGTACGGGTGATCTTGTCTTTTTTAAAACTGGTCGTGGGCCAAATGGCAGACATGTTGGCATTTACGTCAAAAATGGGCAGTTTCTTCACGCATCTACAAAAGGCGGCGTAATTTATTCAGATCTTAATTCACCTTATTGGTCTAGAAGTTTTTGGCAAGCAAGAAGATTGTAAACCTACATTTAATTAGATGTAATTCATGTTTACTATACAAATTTGTTTAAATGAATACTGAACTGAGATGAAGCATGAATACTACTAAAATTAGTACAGGCTCCAAAATTCGGTAATTATCTTCAAAAGATTACGGATTTTGCGATATAATTCCCTAAATTCTCCAGTTGTGTGCTCAAGGATTTAATTATGTCAAACACCACTCAAAACGAATCTTGTATTGTTATTGCAATTGCAGGGGCTTCAGCTTCTGGTAAAAGTCTTATTGCTTCGACTATTTACAAAGAATTGCAAGCGGAATTGGGGCAAGATGATATTGGTATTATTTCTGAAGACGCTTATTACCGAGATCAAAGCCATCTTGCAATGGAAGAACGGGTAAAAACCAATTACGACCACCCAAACTCAATGGGTCACGAACTGTTAGTTACCCATCTTAAAAGCCTCAAACAAGGGCAAACTGTTGATATTCCAGAATATGATTATGCAGAACATAATCGCAAAAAAACCGTAACCCACTTCACTCCTAAAAAAATCATCATTCTTGAAGGTATTTTATTACTTACTGATGAAAAAATTCGTGATGAAATTAATGTGTCTATTTTCGTTGATGCCCCTTTAGATATCTGTTTTATCCGTCGTTTACAGCGTGATATGGAGGAGCGTGGCAGAACAATGGAATCTATCGTAAATCAGTATCGTAAAACGGTTCGCCCGATGTTCTTACAATTTGTTGAACCATCTAAACAGTATGCGGATATTATTATTCCAAAAGGTGGTAAAAACCGTATTGCGATTAATATCTTGAAAGCACAAATTAAACAGCTATTAGGACATAGTTAATATATTAGGGGGAATTATGCGTTTATGTGACAAAGATATTGAACGTTATCTTGATGAAGGGATTATCAGCCTAACGCCTTGCCCATCAAATGAAAAAATCAGTGGAGCGACGATTGATGTCCGTTTAGGTAATTCTTTCCGTGTGTTTCGTGAACATTCAACGCCTTATATTGATTTAAGCGGCCCACGTGAAGAAATGACGGCACAGCTTAATCGTGTAATGAGTGATGAAATCCTGATTGCCGATGATGAAGCCTTTTTCCTACACCCTGGGGAACTGGCTTTAGCAACAACGCTTGAATCAGTGAAACTACCTGCCAACATAGTCGGCTGGCTTGATGGTCGTTCTTCTTTGGCTCGACTTGGGTTAATGGTACACGTTACTGCCCATCGTATCGATCCAGGTTGGGAAGGCAAAATCGTACTTGAGTTTTTTAATGCGGGAAAGTTACCGCTTGCATTACGTCCTAATATGGCAATTGGTGCATTGAGCTTTGAAATTTTAAGTGGTTACGCAGAACATCCATATAATGCTCGTAAAGATGCAAAATATAAAAATCAGCAAAGTGCGGTGTTTAGCCGAATCGATAAAGATGAATAATCATAATTAACTTCCCTACGAAAAATGCCTTTAGTCGTCAAATACTAAAGGCATTTTGTCTACTATGCCGCCTAATAATTAGGGGAAATAATTAAAACCAACACTTTTGTCTGCTATGCCTCATTCTTGATTATTCATTATGAATTTCCAAATTACCTGCCTGCTTCGCTTGGGCGGTTTTGGCTTTATCATTGCGCGCTTGAGCTATCGCATTTAAGTATTCGCAACTCACATCGCCTGTTATATATTCCCCAGTGAAAACAGAAGCGTCAAAGTTGTGAATATCTGGATTTTCTAACTGAACAGACTTAAAGAGCGCCGATAAGTCTTGGAAAATCAGGCGATCTACACCAATCATTTCAGCAACTTGTTCCACGCTACGATTATAAGCAACCAGTTCTTCACAGGTTGGCATATCAATACCATATACATTTGGATAACGTACTTCAGGGGCAGCTGAGGCAAAATAGACTTTATTTGCCCCCGCTTGTCGAGCCATTTCAACAATCTGCTCTGAGGTAGTGCCACGAACAATTGAATCATCAACAAGTAATACATTTTTTCCTTTAAATTCAGAGGCAATGGCATTCAACTTGCGACGGACTGAATTTTTTCGTTGTGCCTGCCCTGGCATAATAAAGGTTCGAGCAACGTAGCGATTTTTCACAAACCCTTGGCGATAAGTTTTTTTCAGTACTGTTGCAATTTGTAAGGCAATATCGGTAGAAGTTTCAGGAATCGGGATAACCACATCAATATCCGCCAGAATATCTGTCCACTCTTTCGCAATTTTTTCGCCTAAGAATTTCCCCATATGTACTCTTGCTGAGTAAACAGATACGCCATCAATAACAGAATCTGGACGTGCGAAATAGACATATTCAAAGATACAAGGGTTTAATTTCGGATTATCGGCACAAATTGCTGAGTAGAATTGTCCATCAAAGGTAATATAAATGGCTTCGCCTGCTTGTATATCTCGAACATATTCAAAGCCTACAACATCAAGTGCAACACTTTCTGATGCGAACATATATTCTGTTTTGCCGTCAATTTCTCGTTTGCCAAGTACAAGCGGTCGGATACCGAGTGGATCGCGAAATGCCACCATTCCGTGTCCGATAATCATTGATAAACAAGCATAAGCCCCACGAATCACTTGGTTAGTTTTGCGAACGCTTTCAAAAATATTTTCAGGCGTTAGGAGTTCGTGTGGATATTGATCGAGATAGTAAGCAAATATATTGAGTAAAGATTCTGAATCTGAGTTTGTATTAACGTGGCGTTTGGCTAGGTTGAACAGTAGGCGTTTTAACTCTGCATTGTTGGTGAGATTGCCGTTATGTACTAGGGTTAAACCATAAGGGGAATTTACATAAAACGGTTGTGCTTCGGATACACTTGAGCTACCTGCAGTTGGATAACGGACGTGTCCTATACCAACATTTCCCTGCAAACGTAACATATGTTCTTGACGAAACACATCACTGACTAAGCCATTTGCTTTACGCAGGCGGAAGCGGTTTTCATCGTCAATAGTGACAATCCCTGCCGCATCTTGCCCCCTATGTTGTAATAACGTAAGTCCGTCATATAACGCCTGATTTACAGGGGTTTGACCGATAATCCCAACAATGCCGCACATAATTACCTCTTAAATTAGCTAGATTTTAAAAAACTGGAATTTGCTTGTAACTGTTCAAAGAACCACTTCACAATGAAATCAAAGTGTGGAATAAGTTGTGATTCCTTCCATAATTCGCTTTGGCTAAATGCCGTAAAGGTATCAAGGAAAAAGAGTATCGCTGCGACAATAAAAATGCCTCTTAATATACCAAAACCAGCACCAAGTACACGGTCTGTACCACTTAAACCTGTTTTATCAACAAGTTGGCTGAGTAGTGCGTTAATCACCGCACTGATGATGAGTACGGCAATAAATAAAATCGCAATCGCAATACCATTACGCAAATATTCGGAATTTTGGATATAGACAGAGTTGATTTGTAATAAGTAATTACTTAAATAAGGATAAAAATGGCTAGAAACCAAAAAAGCTGCTATCCACCCCACAAGCGCAAAGACTTCACTAACAAAGCCTCGCCATACACTGACTAATAAAGAAAAAACGATAATTCCGATAATAATCGCATCAACCATAAATACCTCAATATTGCCTTTCGGCAAAACGGAAACTATTCTACAAAAAAAGAAAACGTTTGCGTAGTCCATTTTTCAACACTTATTGAAAAAATAGCATACATCAAACAATATAATGGGCCCCTAAACTCACTTTCCTACTCAGCATCGCCTTTACCACACTTTGTGCGGCTTTGAGAGCGTGGTAAATTTCAATACCTTGATAGGCTTGATATTCAAGAGGGCAATAACGTTGCTCTAACTGCGTCAAGCAGTTCAATAATTGAAGCAAATTCGCTTCTGTTCGATAAACATTAGCATATGTCGCCATCTGAGAGCGAATGGTGCTTAACACCTCACTTGCCGTCAGCATTTTATCACCCTTTGGATTTGCTAACGACTGGAAAAACTGCTCAATGTTACGTTCACACGCTATATCGTTGGAAAGCGGTCGGTTTTCCGCTAAATTTTGCAAAATCCGTTGGATTGCTCGTTTAGCAAAAACCAAACTACCTCCGACAGAATTGCCACCTAAACGGTTCGCCCCTTCAATACAAGAAGAAACTTCGCCCACCGCAAAAAGCCCTTTCACCTCACTTTCGGCAAATTCATCAATTACAATACCACCATTACAACTGTGAGCAAATGGGGTAATCGCCACTCTATCTCGTACAAGGTTAATCCCGACTTCTTTCTCTAACCAGCTTAAATACACGGTGTAAAATTCCGTTTGATCTTGATACAGCTCAGGGGAATAGTGCAGATAGATGCCTTTTTCTTCTGGGTGTTCGAGCAAGTGCTTCATCATCACCAAATCAAACTCAACGCAGGGGAAATCAATGCTAAAAGGGGCATAATCACTGCGAGCGGTCATCATCTGTTGAAACTGCTGTGGTGAAAGGTGTGGAAACAGATCTCGCCCTTGGCTGTCAGTCACTTTACTGACATATTTTAAGGTATGCTCTCCAAACAGCACTTTGTATTTAGGTTCAACAAAAGCAGGGATAAATTGAATAAATTCTAAGTTAGTCAGCCTTGCCCCTGCTCGTTCAGCAATGGCGTGGGTTGAACCAATCACATCGGCTGGATAGAGGTTATCTTTATACAACCCTGCAATTCCCCCTGTTGCCAAAATAATTTGACTGGTTTTGCAAAACACATAGCGGATCTCACCGCTTGTTTTATAGGCAAACAACGCTCCTTGAACTTGCTGATTATCGCTGACAATATGTAACAGCGTTGCATCTTCATAGACCGTCGTCCCCTGTTCTTTGATAATCTGCCTTGCTCTTTCCGTTGCTTCTCGCCACTGATTAATCAAATAAATCGGGCGTGGATATTTCGCAAAGCAAGCGGGGCGATTGTCATTCCGTTTCCAAGGTTTAAAGCCAATACGTTCTAATAGCTCAATCGCCTGTGGCGAATCTTCAATATAGGCTTGCACAATTTTCGGGTTATTCATTCCCTGTGCAACACGCTCAATATCTTCTTGAAAGCGTGCTTTATCCTGTTGCTCTCCAGTTACTTGAATACCAAGTGTTGCTTTTAACGGAAAAAAACTTGCACCACTGCCGATAGGGGCTTTGGTAATTAATGTCGCTTGAATACCCTGAGCCTTAGCTTCAGCACAGCACGCAAGCCCTGCAATACCACCACCGACAATAAGAAGATCGGTTTGTAAATAAATATAAGTTTGTTTCATTTAAATACAGTAGAATTATGTGGAAGTCCCCTACCAACTAAATCAATATATTACGATAAAATAGAGAGGTAAAATCCACCATATATTTTAAGTAATGTACCACCATTTCATCTAGGCGGAACACCTCTGAATCAATTTGTAAAAAAGAAAAGATATATACTGTTTAAGTCTTAATTATTCACTACGCCAAATCAGCGTTGCCATTCGTCCTGTGACTTTGTCTCTACGGTAAGAGAAAAATTGTTCTGCATCGCAATAGGTGCAATAATCGCCCCCTGCAATTTCCGTAATCCCCAGTTTATTTAAGCGTTGGTGAGCTATTTGGTAAAGATTGCCAAGGAACTTACCGCTTATATATTCATCTGCTACAAAGGCTTCTCTCGCTTGTGGATCAAAGGCACAGAATTGTTCTATTACATCTTCACCAACTTGAAATGCCGTTGGGCCGATTGCAGGACCAAGCCAGACACAAATATTCTCTGGCTCACATTCAAATTCTGCCACTGTGGCTTCAAGCACACCATCGCATAAGCCACGCCAACCTGCGTGAGCCGCCGCAATCTCTTTGCCATCTTTACTGCAAAAAAGCACTGGTAAACAATCCGCTGTCATCACTAAACAGACTTGGTTTGCTTGATTGGTATAAACTGCGTCTGCTTCAATGTCGTTTTGTTCATAGGGCAGACGTAGCACCCTTGTGCTATGGGTTTGCGTTAAATAGAGCGGAAAATGTGGCAAATTCCCTTGTTCTTGCAAGATCTCACGGTTAGTTTGCACTGATTGTGGATCATCAGTAACGTGATCACCCAAATTCAAGCTATCAAAGGGAGCTTGGCTTACCCCACCTTCTCGAGTGGTGGTGAATGCGTGAACGAAATCAGGAACAGACCAAGTTGGCAGAATTTTTTTCATCGCTTATTTTCTCACCGCAATCGCTTCAATCTCAATGCCAACATCTTTTGGTAAACGTGCGACTTCGACACAAGAACGAGCAGGGAAATTTGGGTGATGGTTTTCACGGAAAAAGGCTTCATATTCGGCATTTACCGTAGCAAAATCATTAAGATCTTTCACAAATACGGTGGTTTTTACAATATCTGCCACAGATAAACCCGCTTGTTCAATGATTGCTTTCACATTTTCAAGGGATTGGCGAGCTTGGGCTTTAATATCCGCAGAGACTTCGCCTGTTTTTGGATTAACCGGAATTTGCCCTGATGTTAGCACTAAATTGCCTAAATCAACCGCTTGTACATAAGGTCCGATTGCTTTTGGGGCATTTTCAGTATGAATAACAGTTGTCATAAAAATCTCCTAGTGAAATAAATTAAATTCAACATTGAGAGTTTGAAAGTTTTTTTGTGGTTTGTAAAGGTGATTTTTATTGAAGATTACCACTGTTTCACTTAAAATTCGTACTACTTTAATCTGTACAAATAGGATATTTATTATGCCACAAATTGCAAATGCCCTTAACGATAGAATGTCTATTCGCATTAGTACGGAAGACAAACAGACTTTAATTAGAGCCGTTGCACTCACCCATACGAATATTACAGAATTTGTATTACAACGCATTTTGCCTAGTGCCAGAGAAATTATTCAGCAGTATGATAATCGGCAATTTTCACCGCAAGATCTCTCGTTGATTATGGAATTGCTTGATAATCCGCCGAAAGCTAATACAAAACTACAACAAGCGGCGAAATTAGCAAAGGAAAGCTATCATGAAGAGTAAGTTTATTGAAGAGCCTTTAACGAAGCATCATCAACGAGAAGCCTTTGATTGCGGAAATCTAGAGATGAACCGATTTTTTAAACAATACGCTCGGCAATCTCACGAAAAAGGGACATCAAAAACTTACATTAGCCGACACTTAGACAGTCAACAGATTATCGGATTTTATACAATCACCTTAAGTGCATTAGACCAGCAACACTTACCCGAACTATGCAAAAAACGTTTTGGCTACCACCCTATTCCGCTCTTTACATTAGCAAGACTTGCAGTGGATATTCGCTATCAAAAACAAGACATTGGCGGAATGCTGTTGGTTAAAGCTCTCAAACGCTGTGCCATCGTTGCCGAACAAGTCGGGGGAATTGGGCTTCTCATTGAAGCAAAAGATGAAGACATTTCTCGTTGGTATCAATCTTATGGTGCTATTCCATTGGAAAATATGCCATTAACCTTAATTCTACTCTTTGATACAATCAAAGGACTTTAACTTTTTACCTATAATCGAGAATAATTTATGAGCATTAACGTTACCGAAATTGTTTTACACCAACTTCAACAAACCGCAGGGGAAACTGCTGAGCTTCATACGGTTTTACGTGAAGATCTGCTTGCGATCAGCCCTGAAGTTGAGCAGATGATGTTGCAACTACATCAAGCCTATCAAAATAAAGCGAAAGCCTATGGCATATTTCAATCGGAATCCATTTTTGCACAACAATTAAACCGCTTGTTAGAAGGCGAAAGCGAATTTCTGCCTTTTAGCCACAGTTGTGCCAAAATGTTAGCAACAGAATTAGTCAAATATCCTTTTGCTTCAGGCGGAACTTTTATCCTTTGCCGTTATACCTTTTTAGCGACGGAATATCTCTTTATTACATTAATTGATAGCCGTGCGTCTATGTTGGTTGATGATAAACTGGAAGTGAAACGCACGGAATATCTCGATATTACACAATATGATATTGCTTGCCGTATCAACCTTACTGAACTAAAACACAATGCACAATCTAACCGCTATTTGACCTTTATTAAAGGGCGTGTTGGGCGTAAAGTTGCCGACTTCTTTATGGACTTTTTAGGGGCTGAAGAAGGGTTAAATCCGCAAGTGCAAAATCAAACGTTGCTTCAAGCGGTGAGTGATTATTGTGAACAAGGCGAGTTAGATAGTAACCAAACTCAAGCGGTTAAAAAACAGGTGTTTGAGTACTGTAAAGGGCAAATCAACAGTGGGGAAGAAATTGCGATCAGCGAATTATCAGCTTCAATGCCAACCTTAAAAGAGATTGATTTTGCTGACTTTGCCGAGCAACAAGAATATGGCTTAGAAGAAACTATTCCGCCTGTGCGTAATGCGTTAAAAACGTTAACCAAATATTCAGGTTCAGGAAAAGGGGTGACGATCAGTTTTGATGCGGAATTATTATCCCAACGTATTATTTGGGATGAACTAAATGATACTTTGACAATCAAAGGATTACCTGCGAATTTACGAGATCAATTAGAACGTAATAAATAATGACATTTTATCGGCGATTTCGGTATAATCGCCAAAAATTTTAAGAGGAAGGTTATCGCTATGAAAATGAAATCGCTTGTTGCTGTATTATTACTTGCTTTAGGTGTAACAGCTTGTTCTACGGTAAAAAAAGTCGTTTATCGTATTGATGTGCCGCAAGGCAACTATTTAGAGCAAGAAAAAATCGATCAACTGCAAGTTGGTATGAATAAAGAGCAGGTTCAATATCTGCTTGGAACACCTATGCTACGAGATTCCTTTGCTCAAGATCGTTGGGATTATGTGTTCATTTTGCGTAAAGGCTATGAAGATCCTATCCAAAGAACTATCTTTGTTTACTTTGATAATAAAGGCTTAGTGAGCAATATTGCTCTAGATAACGCCACTGCACAGTGATACGAAAATTAGAGCAAAACAACATAGTATTATCTCATAGCAATTTAACAATCGTGTCTAACGTCTATTGGCTATCAGAACTCAAACATAAGTACATGAATTTTTATCCTCCATTATTGAGCTGAAAGCAGTATTTTATTTTTATAATTACCTATGGTTTCTCAAAATTGCCTCGGCGTAATGTCTGGCACGAGCCTTGATGGCGTAGATTTGGCGTTAGTCAATTTTAGCCAAACGCCCAAATTAATTGCTGCCGACTTTACCCCAATGCCCGACACACTTCGTGTTGCGCTGTCGCAGTTAGTCAAAAAAGGGGAAACAAGCCTACAAACATTAGGCGAACTCGATCACCAATTAGCCTTGCTCTATGCCGACAGTATTCAGTGGTTTTTAGCAAAACATCAACTTAATGCAGATGATATTGTGGCGGTGGGCTGTCACGGGCAAACCGTTTGGCATTCACCAAAAGGGCAATATCCTTTTACAATGCAAATTGGCGATATGAATTTATTGGCGGCTAGAACAGGTATAACTACTGTCGGTGATTTTCGCCGTCGGGATATGGCTTTTGGCGGACAAGGTGCGCCGCTGGTTCCCGCTTTTCATCAAGCGGTGTTTAGTTCCCCTGAACGTCTAACCGTTGTGCTAAATATCGGCGGGATCAGCAATATTTCCGTGCTTAACCCTAACCAGCAGACTATCGGCTATGATGTCGGGGCAGGCAACACACTGTTAGATATTTGGATCGAAAAACATCTCGGCAAGCGGTATGATGCGAACGGCGAATGGGCAAGGACAGGGAAAATTCATTCCGCTTTACTTGCATTGTTGTTAGATGAACCCTTTTTCCAACTACCACCGCCGAAAAGCACAGGGCGAGAGCTGTTTAACTTGGAATGGTTGGAACATAAATTAACCCAAATTGAACCGCTTCCCGCTGAAGATGTGCAGGCAACGCTGGTTGAATTTACCGTACAAAGCATAGTGCAAGCCTTACGGCAAATTGAAAACCCGAACGCTTACCATAGCGTATTATTGGTATGCGGCGGCGGAGCGAAAAATCCATTGATAATGGAACGGCTACAAACCCATTTAATAGATTGGCAGGTCTCCACTACAACGGAATATGGCTTAGATGTCGATTATGTGGAAGCCGCGGCGTTTGCGTGGCTTGCGTATCAACGGATACACAATCTGCCTGCGAATTTGCCTAGCGTCACAGGGGCGACACAGGAGGTCAGTTTAGGGGCAATTTTTCCCAATATATAAAAGGAACAAAAATGGCAGAACAAGATCTTCTAAAAACCTTAGGGCAATTAATTACCGAACAGCGTAATCCAAACAGTATGCAGATTGATACACTTTCTGCCTATGAAATTGTACAAATCATCAACAACGAAGATAAACAGGTGCCACTGGTAATTGAAAAAGTATTGCCTCAGATTGCTCAAGCCGTTGAGAAAATTGTCGAAGCTTTTCAGCAAGGCGGGCGGCTAGTCTATATCGGCGCTGGCACAAGCGGACGACTTGGCGTGCTAGATGCGTCCGAATGTCCGCCAACGTTCGGGGTATCGCCTGAAATGGTCAAAGGCATTATTGCTGGGGGCGAGCGTGCCTTGCGACATCCAATCGAAGGGGCGGAAGATAACAAAGAAGCGGGTAAACAGGATCTGCAAGCGGTCGAATTTAGCCAAAAAGATGTCTTAGTCGGCATTGCTGCCAGCGGCAGAACGCCTTATGTGTTAGGCGCGTTAGCATACGCTAAACAGCTTGGTGCAACGACAGTGTCGATTGCCAGCAACCCTAATTCTGCAATGAGCCAAATTGCCGACATTGTAATTGATACCGTCGTTGGGGCAGAAGTGTTGACAGGGTCGAGCCGAATGAAATCAGGAACAGCACAAAAATTAGTGTTAAATATGCTTACTACGGCAAGTATGATCTTAATCGGCAAATGCTATCAAAACTTGATGGTTGATGTGCAGGCAAGCAATCAAAAACTTGTCGCCCGTGCTATTCGGATTGTTATGCAAGCGACTGAATGCTCCCGTGAAATTGCAGAAACCACGTTAGTCTTAGCTGAGAATAATGCGAAATTGGCGATTATGATGATCTTGGCAGATCTAGATAAAGACGGGGCAGAGCAGCTGTTAAGTCAACAGCAGGGAAAAATATCTCGATACACAATAGTGTAGATAGAACATAATCAATGAATTCTTAATCATATAAAATAACAATGAAAACCCAAGTAAAACAACACCTAACCGATCTCGAAATTGCTTTGCGAGTACATAATCTCTGGGAAGCAACTCCGCCTTCCGCAGAAGCCTTAGCCAATGATGAACCTTTTTGTGTTAGCACACTCTCAGCAACCCAATGGTTACAATGGATATTCTTACCACGAATGCACGCCCTATTAGAAGCCAATGCCGAATTGCCACGCAATTTTGCTATTTCGCCTTATCTAGAAGAAGCCTTGAAAGATTTAGATTATCTCCAAGCCTTAAACGCTCCCCTCGTTAAACTTGAAACCTTGTTGAAAAGCGAATGAAATTAGAGATTATCTATCAAGATGATGAACTTATTGCGATAAACAAACCTGCAGGAATGTTGGTTCATCGAAGTTGGCTTGATAAACACGAAACAGTTTTTGCAATGCAAACCTTGCGAAATCAAATCAGGCAACACGTTTTTCCGATCCATCGTTTAGATCGACCGACTTCTGGCGTGCTTCTTTTTGCTTTAAATAGCGAAATGGCACGGACTATGAGCCAACTTTTTGAACAACATCAAATACAAAAAAGCTATTTAGCCGTTGTTCGAGGTTATCTACAAGGGGAAGGGAGGATTGATTATCCTCTTAAAGTGCAACTCGATAAAATTGCGGATAAATTCTCTCAAGAAAAAGAGGCACAAGAAGCGATCACCGATTATCGAAATATCGCCACCGCTGAAAGGCCCTACCCCGCTGGGAAATTTGCAACTGCACGTTATAGTCTGGTGCAACTCTATCCCAAAACAGGAAGGAAACATCAGCTTCGTCGCCATTTGAAACATCTGTTTCACCCAATTATGGGCGACACCAATTACGGTGACCTACATCAAAACCGAGTATTAACAACTAACACAGGTTGTGATAGACTAATACTCCATTCCAATAGTTTGCAATTTATTCACCCGAAAACCTTGCAAAAAATTGAGATAAAAGCACCGCTTGACGAACAGTGGAAAACACTTTTTACGCAATTTGGTTGGAACTTTACTGAATTTTATTAGACTTAACGAGGTTCACAATGGATAATGCTCTACTGAGTTTAACTCACGAACAGCAACAACAGGCCGTTGAACAAATTCAACAACTTATGCAACAAGGTATCAGTAGCGGTGAAGCAATTTCGATTGCCGCTCAACAACTGCGTGATACCCATCAAAAATCAGAGGAAAAATAGATGAAAAAATATCTTATTACTATAACTAGTCTGCTTCTACCATCTACAATGGGATTTGCTGCAACAGTAAAGATTGCCCCAGAGCCCCCTATGATGGTGCTCACTACAATTGACTTTAGTGGGGAAGTCCCCAAGTCACTAAATAGCACAACATACTCTATCAGTAATAAAAAAATTCAATTATGCTGGGAAGTAATCAATGTACCTTTTACTGCTCAAAATAAAACGACTGAAATATTTAATAGCCCAGCAAAATCTACAATGATGGGGGGCAAGGCGATAATGTAGTATCAACAAAAGATGGAAAAATGCATACTATTACAAGCCAAATGAAAAGTGTAAATAACGAATTCATTCGTCGTTGTTGGAAATTTGATAACACGGATCCAATTGGCGACTATACATTAGATCTACAAATTAATGATACAATATTCCCAACACAAAAATTCAAAATTGTGAAATAACCCTTATAGGTTACTTCTTCTGCTCTTCCGCTCGTTTACGTCTAATCTCTTTAGGATCGGCGATTAACGGGCGGTAGATCTCAATGCGATCGCCATTTTCCACCATATCTGTTAATTTCGCAGGACGACTAAAAACACCCACTTTATTTTCTCGTAAGTCAATTTCCGTATGTTTTTGCAATACGCCCGATTGCAAAATCACATTTTGAATGGAAAGTGGATTGTCTAATTCCATTTTCTTATAAAAATATTTTTCAGGATAAGCGTAAATCACTTCCACCACAATTTTTTGCGTATCAGACACCATACACCTCTTTTGCTCGCTGTTTAAACGCATTCACCATTTTGAGCGTTAATTCATTGAAAATTTTGCCAAACACCATACCAATCATCGGGCTTGAAAATTCAAATTCTAAATTTAGGCTGATTTTGCAACTCTGTTCATCAAACGACTGAAAAGTCCAAGCTCCATGTAAATACTTGAACGGCCCATTTAATAATTCCATTGTGATTTTTTCATTTGGTATCATCGTATTATGGGTGCTAAAACGTTGGCTAATCCCCAATTTTTGAATGACTAATTCTGCATTGAGTTCATTGTCGCCTAAACTTAAGGTCGTTGCCTCAACACAGCCTGATAAAAACTGCGGATATTTTTCATAGTCATTGACTAAACGATACATCTGTTCAGCACTATAAGGCACAAGAGAGGATTGATTGACAGTTGGCATAGTATTTTTAAGTAACTAAAAAATGGCGATAGTTTACCACAATTTTGTATCAACCAATGGAAAGCAAATTAAAAGAAAAAAAATTGTTGAGCAAACTCTACCTTAATTTTTCAATGTTATTAGCAGCCTTTTGTAACAAAGGTGTTTTGAATAGCATTACTATACTCTCTTTATGAAATATGGTTTGAACACTGATGCTACGAAAGAAATTAAATATTTCTGTAACTACTGCATAATGCTGGTTTAATTAATAACGCCACCGCTTCACAAGCAATGCCTTCGCCACGTCCGGTAAAGCCTAATTTTTCTGTGGTTGTGGCTTTGACATTGACGCAAGAAATATCGCAGTTGAGATCGTCGGCGATCACTTGACGCATTTGGTCAATATAAGGTCGCATTTTCGGGGCTTGAGCGATAATTGTCACATCAACATTCCCTACCACATAACCCGTTGCTTGAACTTGGCGGTAGGCTTCAATCAATAATTTACGGCTGTCAGCATTTTTGTATTGCATATCCGTGTCAGGAAAGAGCTTACCAATATCCCCAAGAGCAGCAGCGCCAAGCAGAGCATCGGTTAAAGCGTGTAGAGCAACATCACCGTCACTGTGGGCGATAAAGCCTGTATGATAGGGAACGGCAACACCGCAAATCATTAATGGACGATCTTGTCCAAAAGCGTGAACATCAAAACCGTGTCCAATTCTAATCATCTTATTATCCTCTTGTTAGATAAAATTCTGCGAGAGCTAAATCTTCAGGACGAGTGACTTTAAGGTTATCGCTACGCCCATTAATTAATAACGGGTGGAAGCCTGCAAATTCCATCGCAGAAGCCTCGTCAGTGATGGTTAAGCCTTGCTTAAAAGCCGATTGTAAAGCCTCTTTGAGCGATTTCGCTGGAAAGAACTGTGGCGTTAAGGCGTGCCATAGGGTTGAACGATCTTCCGTATGAGCAATCTGCGAGCCATTAGCCCGTTTCATCGTATCAATTGCAGGGGTTGCTAAAATTGCCCCTTGATTATCTTCAATCCGCAAAAGTTTGTCTAAATCTGACCGCTTAAGGCAAGGGCGAGCAGCATCGTGCACTAATGCCCAAGCGGTTTCATCTGTGATAGCATTGAGAGCATTAAAAACCGAATTTGCGCGTGTTTCTCCCCCAAGCACAATCTGGATTTTGTCGGATTTAAGCAGAGCAATATCGCCATAATAGCGATCCTCTTTAGATACCGCCACAATAATTTGGCTAATCGCAGGGTGTTCAAGAAAAGGTTGTAGCGTATGTTCCAACAGCGTTTTACCCAGCAAGGTCAAATACTGCTTAGGCACAGCCACATTCATTCGACTACCTACGCCAGAAGCAGGAATGATCGCAATGATTTTTCTCTTGCTATTCATTAACGTTGCTCTCTTGGGACGATGCGATAAAACGTTTCATCTGGTTTAACCATTTCACGATCAAGCCTTGCTCGTTCTTCAAGGGCATTGATACCCGTTTTTAAATCTTCGATTTCGGCTTGAATAAGTTGATTACGAGCGGTCAGTTTCTGATTAGTTTCTTTCAGTTGAGTGACTTCTTGTTTAGTCCGTTGGTATTCATTCCAACCGTTTTGCCCAAACCAAAAAGCATATTGGAAACCACCTAATAAAAGTGCTAAAACGACAATTAAAACTCGCATTCTTTTACCCCATTCAATAAAAAAGATGAACTATTCTACCCCGAATTACAAAAAATATAATCTAGATCAAAAAAATTTTTTATCAATTCTCAAAAATTTGAAGTATGTAACATTTTTTTTGGATAATTACTCTATAATCTCTCCAGTTTTTAAATTTTAATCTTTAATCATATATGAGGTGAATTTATGTTAAATCGTGTTGAACAAGAACTTGCACTTTTAGGCATTACAAACGTTAAAGAGATTGTTTATAACCCAAGTTATGAACAACTCTTTGAAGAAGAGATGAAACCTGAGTTAGAAGGTTTTGAAAAAGGACGTTTAACGACTTCAGGTGCGGTCGCTGTTGATACAGGGATTTTCACAGGTCGCTCACCAAAAGATAAATTCATCGTATTAGATGAAAATACCAAAGATACCGTTTGGTGGACAAGCGACGAAGTGAAAAACGATAACAAACCAATGAGCCAATCAACTTGGCAAAGTATCAAAGAACTTGTTACCAACCAATTATCAAATAAACGTCTATTTGTTATTGACGCATTCTGCGGTGCGAACAAAGACAGCCGTGTTGCAGTGCGTATTGTAACAGAAGTTGCGTGGCAAGCACACTTTGTAAAAAATATGTTTATCCGTCCATCAGAGGCGGAATTAGCGAACTTCACACCAGATTTCGTGGTAATGAATGGTTCAAAAGTAACTAACCCGAACTGGAAAGAGCAAGGCTTAAATTCTGAAAATTTCGTAGCATTCAACATTACTGAGAAAATCCAATTAATCGGCGGTACTTGGTACGGCGGTGAAATGAAAAAAGGTTTATTCTCATTGATGAACTACTGGTTACCATTAAAAGGCATTGCGTCAATGCACTGTTCTGCAAACGTGGGTGAAGATGGCGATGTAGCGGTATTCTTCGGCTTATCAGGTACAGGTAAAACCACATTATCAACCGATCCAAAACGTAAATTAATCGGTGACGATGAACACGGTTGGGACGACGATGGCGTATTCAACTACGAAGGTGGTTGCTATGCGAAAACTATTAACCTTTCAGAAGAAAACGAGCCTGACATCTATCGTGCGATTAAACGTGACGCATTATTAGAAAACGTTGTAGTTCGTGAAGATGGTTCAATCGATTTCGCAGATGGTTCAAAAACAGAAAACACTCGTGTTTCTTACCCAATTTATCACATTGATAACATTGTTGAGCCAGTATCAAAAGCAGGTCACGCAACGAAAGTAATCTTCTTAACTGCTGACGCATTCGGCGTATTAGCACCAGTATCTAAATTAACTTCAGAGCAAACCAAATACTACTTCTTATCTGGTTTCACAGCGAAATTAGCAGGTACAGAGCGTGGCGTAACTGAGCCAACCCCAACATTCTCAGCGTGTTTCGGTAAAGCGTTCTTATCATTACACCCAACACAATACGCAGAAGTGTTAGTAAAACGTATGGAAGCATCAGGTGCAGAAGCATACTTAGTGAATACAGGTTGGAACGGTACTGGTAAACGTATCTCAATTAAAGATACTCGTGGTATCATTGATGCGATTTTAGATGGTTCTATCGAAAAAGCAGAAATGGGTTCATTACCAATCTTCAATTTAGCAATTCCAAAAGCATTACCTGGTGTTGAGCCTGCGATCTTAGACCCTCGTGATACCTATGCAGATAAAGCTCAATGGCAAGCGAAAGCGGAAGATCTAGCGGCTCGTTTCGTGAAAAACTTTGAGCAATATGCAACCAACGATGAAGGTAAAGCATTAATTGCAGCAGGTCCAAAACTATAGCTGCTTTATACGTAGGAGTTAATATCCTATGTTATAAAAAATGAATGTAAAAGGGCTGGTGATGGTATTTCCTGACTCAGCCCTGGTTTATTTCGATGTAATAGATAAACCTGATACAGTAAACAATAACAAGCAGGTTACAACATAAAAATCATGACAAAAAATACTAAAATAAACTACAAAAGCGAATTTTATTTTAAGATTACATAACTGTTATTTAAAACAGAAAGAATTTTTAGATGAACAGTCTGGATATCCGCCAATGGAAAAGAGAGTTTTCCTTAAAACACCGTAATATAAGAGGCCTATGCCAGTTTAAATTATTATATGAAATATTTATGTACATCTGCCGAACATTCTCATTTAAATATAGAAACAACAAATAGCTAAAAAATTATTTAAAGAACTGAAACAGAAATTATCGTTCATAATAGATTAACTAAAATGCATAAGATTATGTTTATAATGACTTTTTTTAAATAAAAAATTAGCGGTAATTAGAAAAATAATTTTAAAACCAACACTTTTTGTCTACTATGCCAATTATTTACTCTCCTACTTACTATAAGAGGAAGATTATTAGAATTATATAGCCATTTTTAAATCCAAACATTCAACTTTTCCAAATTCCTCTTGAAGTACTCCCGCCCTGTAAAATATTCCATTGCTTGCTGAGGATATAGCGTCGCTAATTTTTCGGCTAATTTCGGAGATTGAGTTAGTCGCCAAAAGTCCACCAACTGTTGCTCTAACTGATAACGGGCTTTTTCTGATAATTGTGCTATATCACAAGCGGTAAGTTTATCGATCTCTTTTGCAATCTGCTCAGGCTGTCCGACCAAATAGCCTCGCTGGGCTTTACTCAAGCTACTAAACCACATTCCATCTTGTTTAGGCAATGTGTCTAAAAATGCAATTAAATCCGCTAGCATTCCCTGTTTTAATTCAAACTCCACTTCACAAATGGCTTCTTCCCCAAAAGGATTTTTCACTTTGCCTTGATCGAGAGCAATTTCAATTTGAGCCGTCGGCGTTGTAATCAACCATTTCTCTCGCACAAAATCGGTGCTAAAGGTTGGCTGTAATTGACTGTCTAATAAATCTGCTTGCGGAAAGGGTAAATTAAAGTGAGAAACTAACCGCTTAAAATCTGGCTTAGCATCAGGCAATGCTAGATTATATTCAGGGCGAATATGCAATCCACCTACAATTTCGCCTTTCATTTTAAGGGTTAATTCATATTGCTGATTTTGATGACGAACCCGTAATCCCATTTTGTTGTTCGCAAAAAAGAGAGCGGGGCTATCATAATAGGTATTTCCTAACAGCTCTTTTCCTTGTTCTAAGATAGGTTGAGCATTTATCCACTGCTTTAACACCGGAATATTTTCAGGCAGTAGCATTATTTTAAGTTCAATTTCGTTTTCCATAGGTATATAAAAAATGGAGGGGCGTTTAAAACGCCCCCAGAGTGATAAGAAGTTACTGATTATTTTGCGGTTGTGCTTGTGGCTGTAATGGCACTTGAATAGAAGAGTTTTGTGCTTTTTGTTTCTCATCTTCCGTTAAAGTCACATTTCCTGCACTAGTACGACGTTGTAACTCGTGATTTTGCAACAGCACATTAATACGGCGTTGCTGATACTCCAACTGTTCAGCTGTCGGCTGATCTTTGGCTGGCGCATTATAGCTTACTTGCTGTACAGAATTTGAGAAAGGCAAGGTTTGCAATACAGGTTGCTCCGCTTGAGCCACTTCCTCACTGCTGTTCATCATATTCACACCCCAAACGGCTACCAAGCAGACAGAAGCTGCAATCCCCGCCTGCATTAACGGTGTTGCCCAGCGTTTCAATTTGAGTAACATACCTCTTGGTTTCTCACTTTGTTGAGCTTCAGCCACCGCCTCAATCTCCTCATTTTCGAGCAACGCAGCCATTTTTGCGGAGAAATCACTACCCAAAATCTGCTCTTCACCTCGCATCACGCTACGAATAGTATGGTAGTTCGCCCACGTTTTTTGTAACTCAGCACTATTGCATAAAGTTTCAGCGAAATCACCGCTTTCTTTATGTCCGTCCATATAGGCGGAAAGTGTTTCTTTATGTTGCATAGATAACTCCAAAGTATTTTAATTCTGCTACAAAAGCGGATTGATTTTGGCATCAATCGCTCCCCTTGCTCTAAAAATTCGGGAACGAACCGTACCTACAGGACATTGCATTGCTTCTGCAATTTCTTCATAACTCAGCCCTTCAAGCTCACGCAACGTTATTGCCGTTTTAAGCTCATCAGGTAGGTTTTCAATTGTGTCAAACACGACACGTTTTAATTCTTCAGACAACACCAAATTTTCTGGTGTATCAGCCTCACGCAACTGCACCCCACCATCATAAACTTCTGCATCTTCAGCTAAAATATCTTCTTTCGGTGGTCGTCTACCTAAGGCGGTTAAATGGTTTTTTGCCGTATTTACAGCAATTCGATAAAGCCAAGTATAAAAAGCACTCTCCCCACGGAAAGCATTTAATGAACGATAGGCTTTAATAAAAGTTTCTTGCACAATATCTGGAATATCGTCTCTTGCGATATAGCGAGTAAGCAACCCAGCTACTCTATTTTGGTAACGCACGACGAGTAAATTAAACGCTTTCTTATCACCATTTTGTGCAAGCTCAACCAATTCTTGATCGGCTCTTTGCTCACTCATCGTTTTGCGTTCTCCTAACTTCTACGCTGTTTTTATTTTTCTTGAATGCACGCTTGTTAGTGTGCGATATTTCTTTAAAGTTCATAAAAATAGTTTGATTGATTAAAATTTAGACCAATGTTTACAAATTGAAAGTATTTACTCTCACTTTTCTCATCACTGCCCCTAATAGTAATAACAGTACACACAGTACATACAGCAAGCTATTACCATATTGAGCAAACAGCGTTTGCCCTTTCATTGCAGGCACGCTGGCAGTTAAGGCTGTGGCTTCAAATTGTGGAGCTTGGGCGGTGACTTTGCCGTAGGCATCGACAAAAGCGGTAATGCCTGTGTTTGTCGCACGAATTAGCGGTTTGCCTAGCTCTAAAGCTCGCATTCTTGCCATTTGAAAATGTTGCCAAGGACCTATACTCGTGCCAAACCACGCATCGTTGGAAATCGTGAGAAGATAATCGGCTTGGTGAGCTTTTTGATTTTGCTGAACTTGATCGGTGAAGATAATTTCGTAGCAAATCGCTAAATTAAAGGCTCTGTTAGCCGCTTGTAGTGGCGACTGGATAAATGTCCCTTGCGATAAATTTATAGGTAAAACAAAGACTTCCCTCATCCAATCTAGCAAATTGCCAAAGGGAACATATTCGCCAAAAGGGACAAGGTGATGTTTATTGTAACGAGGCGATTGTTCGAGCGAGTAGGGTTGCTGCGGATTGCCTAGTACGGTGGCACTGTTAAATATATCTTTTGGCGTTTGGTGTAGCGTACCAATAATAATTTCACTGCCTGTTTTAGCCCCAACGGTTTGTAACTGTTGTAGTAAAGGTTCAATTTGAGCTTCTACAGCAGGAATTGCCGACTCAGGCAAAACGATTACCTGATATTTACCAAGTAACGGTAATATCAGTTGCTGATAGGTTCTTACGGTGTAGTTAAAATGGGCTGGATCCCATTTCATTTTCTGCTCGATATTACCTTGTACCAGTGCCATTGTTGTTGGCGGTTGTTGTTCATCGATTTCAACAAAACGAATAAATTGTGAACCAAAGGCAAGGGCCAATAGACTAACTAAAGTTGCACAGGAAGCGGTTGGAAATGAAGCTTTTTTTGCGAGATCACGGCAGATCGCTACAAGATAACCACTGATAACGATTACAAAAAAGCTCAACCCCTCTACACCTAAAATCGGTGCAATTCCTGCAAACGGGCTGTCAATTTGACTATAACCAAATTGTAGCCACGGGAAACCTGTAAAAACAACGCCCCGTAGATATTCAGCAGCGGTGAATATGACTGCAAGCAGCCAAGGATTAGCCAGTTTAAACCGTTGTACCAGATAAGCGAATAAGCCAAAATAGAGAGCCAGATAAGCTGAGAGTAACAGGACAGCAATATAGCTGACAATTTCAGGTACACCACCAAACTGGATCATACTGACGTGAACCCAGTTTACCCCAATACAAAAATAGCTTACTGCCCAGAGGAATGTTCCCCATAGGGCGATTTTCTTATTGTTGTGTGTAGCAAGCCAAATCAGACCGCTTGCAGATAAGAAGATGATAAACCAATAGTCGAAAGGGGAATAAGCTAGGGTTCCTATTCCGCTTGAAACTAAGGCGACCGCACAAGCGGTTAAAAATGACGATTTTTTTACAGCTCTCATTCGTCTTGTTTCTCTTGTTGCATTAACGCTAATTGTTCATCACTGACAGTCACTCGCAGTTGGATTAAACGACGACTGTCGGCAGAGGTGACTTTAAACATCATTCCGCCTAATTCGATTTCTTCGCCTCGTTTTGGTAAATACCCAAAGGCTTGCATTACTAAGCCGCCGACGGTATCCACTTCTTCATCATCAAATTCAATTGCAAATTGCTGATTAAAACGTTCAATATCTGTTAAGGCTAACACAGCGTAGGTGTGTTGAGAAAGCTGACGAATAGGTTCGATTTCTTCTTCATCAAATTCATCTTCAATGTCCCCAACAATCTGCTCAAGAATATCTTCAATGGTCACCAAACCCGAAACCGCTCCAAATTCATCAACTACAATAGCCATATGAAAACGTTCGGAACGGAACTCTTTTAACATACGATCTACCCGCTTGCTTTCAGGGACAATCACGGCTGGGCGTAGAATTTCTGCCATATTGAATGGCTCCGAATCGGAACGTAGGTATTTGAGCAGATCTTTTGCCAGCAAAATACCTTCAATGGTATCTTTACCGCCACGTACCACAGGAAAGCGAGAGTGTGCCGATTCAATAATCACATCAACACAAGCCTCTAATGGCTGATCGGCATCAATAAATACAATTTGTGGACGAGGAATCATAATATCTCGCACTCGCAGAGAGGAAATTTCCATTACCCCCTCAATCATCTCTTTAGTATCCGTATCAATTAGCTCATTCTCAGCAGAATCACGGATCACTTCGACCAAATCTTCACGATTTTTTGGCTCTTGTTGAAATAAGCCACCAAATAGCGACTTTAAAAAGGACTTATTATCTTGCGTAGTTACGCTATGTTGTTCATCACTCATTTTATTTTCTCGTTATAAGTTAAGCAGGGGGAAATTATCATAATTCCAATAAAAAATCGACAATGATTGAAACTTCGCCCTTTCTATTTACACAAATTTAGCATAGGATATAGCAGTTTTTTACCCTTATACCCTTTTAGGAGATTATGTTATGAAATTAGGTAAAATTGCCCTTGCAATGACAGCTCTTATCGCTGGAACAACGGCATTTGCAGGTACAATCACGGGTTCTTCAAATGTAACTTTTCTTGCTTTTGATGGACAAAAAGTAAGAAGAAATACTAATTTACAGGTAAATGATACCAATCTACACCAAGTTGTAGTAGAAATATCCAGTATCTATCAGTCTGGTTCTGATAGTGCCTTTTTTGAGTCTCAACCTATTATTCTCACTTTTGAAGGAAGCACTGAAGATATTAAAATCCTTGCACCTAGTTTAAATAGTGAATTTGATATAGCACAATTTAAGAAATCACCCAGTTTCAAAATTGAAACTGTTTCAGGAAAAAAGCTAACATATAAGCAAGATTTCCTAAAAGGAGAAGGTTTTATGCCTAATTCAAATATTATCAATAACTTGGCAAACTACAATATTGGTGAAGGTGTTGCTGCTGTACAAAAATTTGCATTATCAACTATGCCAATAACAATGGCAAATAATACCAATAAAGTTAATAAGGGGAAAATTGTTGTGCAAGGAGAAAATGTCACAGAACAACAACTTCAATACTGGTTCCAACAAGCAGACAAAGAAACACAAAAACGTTTCTTAGATTGGGCTAAAAAACAGTAATCTACGAAGAAAACCGGCATAGTAGTCAAAATAGTTGCTGATTCGTCAAAAACTATGCCAAGTGGACAAAATTGTTGCTAATGTTTATTTTGGCATAGTAGACAAAAGTGTTGGTAAAAAGTGGCTCAAAGCCTTCTAGTACAAGGCTTTGAGCCCACTTTTTGAAATATGAACAAAAAACTGTCCTTTTTGCCTTAAGCACAATATCCAAAAGTATGGAAAGAAAAATAATATTCAGAGATACTTTTGTTCGTCCTGTCATAAAACTTTTTCTTTCACAAAGAAATTAAATCCAATAGATATTTGGACTGATTACACAATAGGAAAACAAACCTATAAACAATTAGCCGAAAAATATCACTGTTCCATTAGAACTATTCAACGTTATATTGAAAAGTCCTCTAAAGCTGAATTTATTCTATTACAACAAACTTATATAAATATTATTGCAGATGTAACCTTCTTCGGTCGTGAATTTGGTGTATTAGTTTTAATGGATACACGAGCTAAAAAAGTCGTTTATCACCGTGTCATCAAAACAGAAAAAGACTTCTATTACAAACTCGCATTGAACATACTTCGTAAAAAAGGCTAAAAGAAAGCCTCAAAAATGAATTTTATTTAAGATTACACCAATGGTATTTAAAACATAAAGAGTTTTTAAATGAACGGTCTGAATATCCCAATGAGAAAGGATATTTTCCTTATAAACACCATAATGTAAGAGGGGCTTATGCTAGTTTAAAATACTGTATGAAATATTTATTCACCTTTGAAGAATATGCTCACTTAAATATAGAAAAAAACAACAAATAGGTTGGAAGGATTATTTAAAGACCTGAGGCAGAAATTATCGGTTCATAAAGGATTAACGAGAAAATATAACATTATGTTTATAAAGGTTTTTTGAATAAAAAGAGTTGGTAATAATTAGGGGAAATAATTAAAACCAACACTTTTGCCTATAATACTCTTAAAATTGTAAAATATGCTGCTTCGCCACCTCTCTTGCCAATTTATCAATATGTAGAACATCGGCAATTTCTTTAACTTGAACAGGGGCAATATTTTCGACAACTTGACGATTAACTTCGACAATATCTGTAAAACGGATTTGATCGTTTAAAAATGCCTCTACTGCAATTTCATTTGCTGCATTCATTGCCGTTGTAGCATATTGTCCCTCGGCAAAAGCCTCTATCGCCAATTTTAAGTTAGGGTAACGAGCAAAATCAGGTTCAATAAAGGTGAGTTCTTTTAATTTAAAGAAATCTAATGGAGCAACGCCAGCGTAGATACGGTTTGGATATGCCATTGTGTGAGCAATCGGGGTTCGCATATCAGGATTGCCCATTTGTGCAATGACGCTACCGTCAATGTAACGTACCATTGAGTGAATGATAGATTGTGGGTGAATGATGATCTCCATTTCGTCGGCAGAGGCATTAAAGAGCCAACGAGCTTCAATGTATTCCAATCCTTTATTCATCATTGTAGCTGAGTCCACAGAAATCTTTTTGCCCATAGACCAATTAGGGTGTGCAACAGCTTGAGCTGGGGTGATTTGACCAAATTCATTCAATGGTTTTGTACGAAAAGGCCCGCCTGACCCCGTGAGAATAATTTTACTTACCCCTAGTTCTGCAAGCGGGCAGAAACCTACTTTTTCTTGTGCTTCTGGCGGCAATGATTGAAAAATGGCGTTATGTTCACTATCGACAGGGAGCAATTTAGCACCTGACTTGCGAGCTTCATCAATAAAAATTTGTCCGCAAGTGACCAATGATTCTTTATTTGCCAGCAAGACTTTTTTGCCTACTTGCACCGCTGAGAGCGTCGGTAATAAGCCTGCCGCGCCCACAATTGCCGCCATCACCATATCCACCTCAGGGTGTGAAGCCAGTTCGCAAATCGCTTTTTGCCCTGCGAGAACTTCGATTTTCAATCCTAAAGCGGTGAGATTTTCTTTTAATTTTGCAGCTGCCTGTTCATCATCTAATGCCACAAAACGCGGTTGATATTGTTGGCATTGTTCGGTAATTAATTCGACATTTTTTCCGCCAACTAAAGCGAAAACTTGATACTGCTCAGGGTTATTATCGACCACAGAAAGGGTGCTTTTTCCGATAGAGCCTGTTGAACCTAAAATGACTAATTTTTGCATAAATATCCTACATTATTTTATATTTTATTCAGTTTTTGATCTCTATTATATCAAAGTAGAGACGCCACGCTTGGCGTCCATAATATCGTTTTATGTAATGTAACATAAAATGGACGCCAAGCGTGGCGTCCCTACTTTTAAGTTATTATGCTAGTTTGACAACCTTTTCGCATCAATCACATCATCAATTTGTAGAATACGTTTTAGTAACTTATCCAACAATTCCACATTATTTAGCTCAATTTGAACGTCCATTGTTGCAATTAAACGTTTTGGTTCGGTGCGACTTGATACGCCTAACACATTTACTTTTTCATTTGCCATAATACCGCTAACATCACGCAATAAGCCATTGCGATCATTTGCAATCACCCGAATGGTCAAACTAAATTTGCCTGAAGCATAGCTCTCACCCCATTCTGCTTCCACCACTCGTTCAGGGCTACTACTGCGTAAATCAAAGAGCTGTTCGCAATCAGAACGGTGTATAGAAATACCTCGCCCCTGTGTGATATAACCAACGATCTCGTCACCTGGAATAGGCTGACAACAACGGGCAATATGGTGCATTAGATTTCCAACTCCCTCAACTACAACAAAACCACTACGGTTTTTCTGTTGCTGTTGAGATTTATTTGCCACCTGTTTTAAGATCGCTTCATCGGCTTGCTCGGCAGTGGTTTTGATGAGCTTACTCTGCAAATAGTGCATTAATTGATGTAAGCGTATATCACCGCCACCAATGCCTGCATAAAGATCATCAATTTGTTTTAAGTTGTAGCGAGGTAGGGCTAAATCCTCAATCTGTTTTTGGCTAAAGTTGAATTTAGCCATCTCCGCTTCTAACATCTCTTTACCAAGCGGAATATTTTTATCACGATCTAGCTTTTTAAACCAAGCAACAATTTTAGATCTAGCTCTTGCTGTATTCACAAAGCCTTGACTTGGAATTAACCAATCTCGGCTTGGGTTTGGGTTTTTCTGCGTAATAATCTCAACTTGATCACCCATTTGTAAAATATAGGTGAACGGCACAATTCGTCCTGCAATTTTAGCACCGATACAACGGTGACCAATTTCGCTGTGGATTGAATAAGCAAAATCAAGAGGGGTGGCATTTTTCGGTAAATCAACCACTTCCCCTTTCGGAGTAAAGACATAAACACGATCATCAAAGACTTGAGAACGCATTTCAGCCACCACATCGCCCGAATCGGCAATATCTTTCTGCCAATCCAGCAACTTGCGTAGCCAAACGATTTTTTCTTCATAGCCTGAACGCCCAGCCGTTGCACCTTCTTTATATTTCCAGTGTGCCGCAACGCCCAATTCTGCATCATCGTGCATTTTTTGCGTACGAATTTGCACTTCAATGGTTTTATTACCTTGGCCCAAAACAACCGTATGGATAGACTGATAGCCATTAGGTTTAGGATTAGCAATATAATCATCAAAATGTTCAGGCAAATGTTTATAATGTGTATGTACAATGCCAAGAGCGGTATAACAATCTTGCAAATTCGGCACAATCACCCGAACCGCACGCACATCAAACAACTGCTCAAAACGCAGATGTTTTTTCTGCATTTTTTTCCAGATACTATAAATATGTTTAGGGCGACCATAAATTTGCACACTCTCTAACTCATCTTGCAGACAGGCGGTCAGATCCTCGACAAAATTTGCAATATATTGTTCCCGATCTAAACGGCGTTCACCTAAATCATATTTCGCAATTTGACGATATTCCTGAGGGTGTAAGGCTCTGAAGCAGTAATCTTCCAGCTCCCATTTTAACTGCCCAATTCCTAGACGATTAGCGAGCGGTGCATAAATATGAGAACACTCTTTTGCGGCTAATACCAGATCTTCTTCGCTTAAGCGTTCGGTATCACGCAAATAGACAATTCGCTCTGCAAGTTTAATCACAACACAACGGAAATCGTCCACCATTGCTAAAAGCATACGACGAATATTATCAATTTGAAGATCGGAAGCGTGACTGGCATTAAGTTGGCGAACGTTATCCATCTCCAACACACCTTTGACGAGATTTTTCACATCATTATCAAAATGCTCTTTAATCTGCACTAAATCAATGATGTTTTGCTTCACAAGAGGGAAAAGTAAGGCAGCGACAAGGCTATCATCGTCCATATTCAAACTATGCAAAATTTCGACCAATTCAACCCCAAACCACATCAAGTGATTTTGTTCAATATCGATTTTTTCCTGTGCATATCGCCACGCAATCAGTAATTGTTCAAAGGTAATAGGAGACATCTGTAGCCCAGCACTCCAACTAGCCAACTCAAAATTGTTCGGATCGAGCCGGTGTGAATGGCGAATCGCAACCATAAGTCCTCCATAACGCTTAACTGAAAGGGTTCTTGACAGAATTTGACAATGTAAAACTGCTTTGAAGTATTATAACTGAAATCACTCCAAAATCGTGGGGATTTTTTAGATTTACAAAATTTTAAAAAAATCTTACCACTTTATACGTCATAAAATGTTATTCACTTGTTATAAATCAAACCTATTAAGACAATTATTTGCACCAACCGCATGGATTGATTAAAATGCTCCGTCTTTTCAGGTGGTTTCCACCTTTTTTATTCTGTGGGTAACAATGACAATTTTAGCATTAGGTATCAATCATAAAACGGCATCAGTGAGCTTGCGAGAAAAAGTAGCGTTTGTAGAAGACAAACGTCAGCGTGCATTTGAGCAAATTCGTGATCAAAGCCTAGCAGAAAGTGTTGTAATTTTATCTACTTGTAATCGTACTGAGCTTTATTTCCATCAGCCTGAAGTTCCCCCTCAAGAAGAACACCCTGATAATATTGCTTGGCGTGAACAGTGTTTTAATTGGTTTGCTGAAATTCATCAATTAGATAAAGAGGAATTAAGCGAGGCCTATTATTTCAAGCAAAACCTTGAAGCTGCTCGTCATTTAATGAGTGTCGCTTGTGGTTTAGACTCGTTAATTTTAGGAGAACCACAAATTCTAGGGCAAGTGAAACAGGCATACCAAGAGAGTGAAGAATTTTATCATTCTCAAGGAAGTGGCGTTTCCACCAATCTTTCTCGGCTATTTCAGAAAACCTTTGCTACAGCAAAGCGAGTCCGCTCTGAAACTGAAATCGGTAGTAGTGCGGTATCCGTTGCGTATGCTGCTTGTGGCTTAGCTCGCCAAATTTTTGATGATTTTAAAAAACTCCGTTTTTTATTAGTTGGTGCTGGTGAAACTATAGAACTAGTGGCTCGCCATTTAATTAATCACGGGGCAAAAAATATTATGATTGCTAACCGAACTCATATTCGAGCAGAAATGTTAGCGGTGAAACTAGATATTCCAATGCAAATTCTTTCGTTAAGTGCATTGCAAATCGGTTTAAATCAAGCAGATGTAGTGATTTGTTCAACAGGTAGTCCAGATATTTTGATTACTAAAGAAATGGTTGAACAAGCACAGAAACAACGCCGTTTTGACCCAATGTTATTGATTGATATTGCTGTTCCTCGTGATATTGATGAAAAAGCGGGAGAACTAGATAGTATTTATGCTTATAGTGTAGATGATTTACAAAATATCATTCAGCAGAATATAGCTCAACGTCAGCAGGCAGCAGAGCAAGCGAAAGAAATTGTTATTGAGGAGGCAAAAGATTTCTTTGTTTGGTTGAAACAGCAACAATCAACCAATTTAATTAAATATTATCGCCAAAATGCTGAAGAGATTCGTTTAGATTTACTTGAAAAAGCGTTGAGTGCCTTGCAACAAGGGCAGGATTGCGAAAAAGTACTAAATGAATTGAGTTATAAACTTACAAATCAGTTATTACACATTCCAACACAAGCCTTGCAAGCAATGGCAAAAAATAGCAATGTTAAAGGTCTGCAAAGTTTTTCTAAAGCATTGAAATTAGAAGAATAACTCTTTGTTAGGGTACTATTTTGCCCTAACTCTCTTCATCACCCACTCTTTATTATTTTCTCCGTTTTCTTTTAAAGTACGATATAATGTACGTATTTTGCGTAAGATGTTCGTAAACCGATTTTAAATGAGGTTGTAATATGACTCCTGTTGTTGCCCTTGTGGGCAGACCTAACGTAGGAAAATCTACGTTATTTAACCGCTTAACTCGCACCCGTGATGCGTTAGTGGCAGATTTCCCTGGCTTAACCCGTGACCGTAAATATGGTCACGCAAATATAGCTGGACACTATTTTATTGTGATTGACACGGGCGGTATTGATGGCACTGAAGAAGGTGTTGAAGAGAAAATGGCAGAACAGTCGCTGTTAGCGATTGAAGAAGCAGACGTAGTGTTATTTTTAGTTGATGCTCGTGCTGGGTTATTGCCTGCGGACGTAGGTATTGCACAATGTTTGCGTCAGCGTGATAAAACAACCGTGGTGGTTGCAAATAAAACGGACGGTATTGATGCAGACTCTCATATTGCGGAATTTTATCAGTTAGGTTTAGGTGAAGTAGAACCAATCGCTGCGGCACAAGGGCGTGGTGTGACACAACTTATCGAACAGGTTTTAGCTCCCCTTGCGGAAAAATTAGACGCACAAGCGGTCGATTCCGATGAAAATGTTGCAGATGATGAGCAAGATGAATGGGATAGCGATTTTGACTTTGATAACGAAGAAGATACGGCATTATTAGATGAAGCATTGGAAGAAGATCAAGAAGAAGCTGACGATAAAAACATTAAGATTGCTATTGTTGGTCGTCCAAATGTGGGTAAATCGACATTGACTAACCGTATTTTAGGTGAAGAACGTGTAGTGGTTTACGATATGCCAGGGACAACGCGTGATTCGATCTATATTCCTATGGAACGTGATGGTCAGCAATACACTATCATTGATACTGCAGGGGTGCGTAAGCGTGGTAAGGTGCATTTAGCGGTGGAGAAATTCTCAGTGATTAAAACCTTACAGGCGATCCAAGATGCGAATGTGGTTTTACTGACAATTGATGCTCGTGATGGTGTGTCTGATCAAGATTTATCGCTATTGGGCTTTATTCTCAATGCTGGGAAGTCGTTGGTGATCGTAGTCAATAAATGGGATGGTTTATCGCAGGATATTAAAGATAATGTGAAATCAGAACTTGATCGCCGTTTAGATTTTATTGATTTTGCACGAGTGCATTTTATTTCTGCACTGCACGGTAGTGGCGTGGGCAACTTATTTAGCTCAATCCAAGAAGCCTATCAATGTGCGACGAAGAAAATGACAACATCAATGCTAACTCGAATTTTGCAATTAGCAACGGATGATCATCAGCCACCGTTGGTAAATGGTCGCCGTGTGAAATTAAAATATGCTCACCCAGGTGGTTATAATCCGCCGATCATTGTAATTCACGGTAATCAAATCGAGAAATTGCCTGACTCTTATAAGCGTTATTTGTCGAACTATTTCCGTAAGAGTTTGAAAATTATTGGTTCGCCGATCCGTGTGTTGTTCCAAGAAGGAAACAACCCATTTGCAGGTAAGAAAAATAAATTAACCCCAAGCCAGTTGCGTAAACGTAAACGCTTGATGAAATTTATTAAGAAAAGTAAAAGATAAGAGATTGACGTTATGATGATGCAATATTCCCCACAATTTAACAATGCGAAAGTATTGGTTCTTGGCGATGTGATGTTAGATCGCTATTGGTTTGGTGCCACTAATCGTATCTCGCCTGAAGCACCTGTGCCTGTTGTTAAAGTACAAGAGAGAGAAGATAGGGCTGGCGGTGCAGCAAACGTGGCAATGAACATTGCAAGCCTAAATGTGCCTGTCACTTTGCACGGTTTAGTTGGTAATGATGATGCAGGACGTGCGTTGGATAAACTATTAAGCGAACATCGTATTCAAAATCAATGTGTTGCAGTAGATTCTCACCCAACGATTACTAAATTACGCATTCTTTCTCGTCATCAGCAATTATTGCGTTTAGATTTTGAAGAAGGTTTTCATAATTTAGATTGTCAAGCGTTACTTGCAAAATTAGCAGCGGAAATTACCGCTTACGGTGCGTTGATCTTGTCAGATTATGGCAAGGGTACGCTTGATACCGTTCAGCAAATGATTCAAATTGCACGTCAAGCGAATGTGCCTGTGTTAATTGATCCAAAAGGTACAGATTTTGAGCGTTATCGTGGGGCAACGTTGCTTACGCCAAATATGTCTGAATTTGAAGCGGTAGCAGGGCATTGTCGTGATGAAGATGAAATCGTGACTAAAGGCTTAAAAATGATAGCCGATTTTGATTTGTCGGCATTGCTGATTACTCGTTCAGAAAAAGGTATGACGTTACTTCGTCCAAATCAAGATCCGTTCCATTTACCGACGCAAGCGAAAGAAGTTTATGATGTAACAGGGGCTGGCGATACGGTAATTAGTGTGCTGGCAACGGCGATTGCAGATGGTCGTCCTTTGGAAGAAGCGTGCTATTTAGCGAATGCGGCGGCTGGAATTGTGGTGGGTAAATTAGGGACATCAACCGTTAGCCCAAGTGAACTAGAGCAGGCAATTCATCAACGTGCTGAAACAGGTTTTGGGATTGTGTCTGAAGATGAATTGAAGGCGATTGTTAAACAATCAAAAACTCGTGGTGAAAAAATCGTAATGACTAATGGTTGCTTTGATATTCTTCACCCAGGACACATTTCTTACCTTGAAAATGCACGTAAGTTAGGTGATCGTTTGATTGTTGCAGTAAATACGGATGAATCAGTGAAACGCTTAAAAGGGGAAAGTCGTCCGATTAATGATTTAGATGCACGAATGGCGGTGTTAGCTGGGCTTGCTTCGGTCGATTGGGTTGTGCCGTTTGGTGAAGATACGCCACAACGTTTAATTGGGGAAATTTTGCCTGATTTATTGGTAAAAGGCGGCGATTATAAGCCGGAAGAGATTGCAGGTAGCCAAGAAGTTTGGGCAAATGGTGGCGAGGTTCGTGTACTCAACTTTGAAAACGGTTGTTCGACCACAAATGTGATTAAGAAAATCCGATCTTTGTGAACCTTTTGCTAGAATAGCCTTCTAAGTAGCAGGAATTTTTTATCTACAATATTCATAGGAAATTAAAATGAAGTTTACACAAGTAAAATCATTATTTATCGCAGGTTTTGCTTTATTTGCATTTTCTTCAGCTAATGCGGAAGAGAGAGTCGTTGCAACAGTAGATGGTTATCCCATTATGCAGAGTCAAGTAAAACAGGCTTTGGGTAAAAAAGCGAATACGGAAGCTAATCGTAAAGCGGCTTTGGAGACTATTATTGATGATTTCGTTGTGCAACGTGCGATTAAAGAATCTGGTATAAAAGTAGACTATGCTTATGTTGATCAGATGATGGAAGATGTTGCTGCTCAAAATGGTATAACATATGGCCAACTACTTGATGCTTTGGATTATCAGGGCATTAGTCTTAGTCAGTATCGTCAACAACTTGCTCATCAGCTTTTAATAGAACAAGTTCGGCAACAAAGTATTGGAAATTCTATTCAAGTAGAGCCGAAAGATGTTCAATCTTTAGCGAAGGATATGCTAGATAAAGCAAAAACAAACGGTACATTTGAAACAGTTTCCGCTACAGAATATCGCATTAGTCACATATTGATTAAAACGACGCCAATCTTAAATGATATGCAAGCTAAGGCAAAATTACTATCAATTACCGCTGACATTAAATCTGGTAAAATAACATTTGAAGAAGCAGCGAAAATTAACTCTGTAGATTATATATCTGGTATTGATGGGGGAGATCTCGGTTTTAATTTTCTAGATGTCTATGATTCAACTTTTGCTAACATTGCAAGTAAAAGTAAAATTGATGTGATTTCATCTCCTTTTAAATCACAATTTGGTTGGCATATACTAAAAGTTACTGATACTCGCAGAGGAGATCGTACGGAAGATGCTTATTTACAGAAAGCTTACGAGCAGCTTGTTGATAAACAAGTGAAAGTGGCATCAAAAGATTGGATAAAAGTATTGAGAAGTAAATTAGATATAAAATATTTTTAATTTATCTAATAATTAAGGGAGCCTCGCATATGCGAGGTTCTTTACTTTATTAAATTTATAAAAATTAGTGGGAACATAACCGCTTATTAAGGTATTCAATGAGTTCAAATTCAAAAAAACATTTAGGGCATACCGCTCGTAAACGCTTTGGTCAAAACTTTTTACACGACCAAAACGTTATTCATAATATTGTTGCGGCAATTAATCCGCAGCAAAATCAATTTTTATTGGAAATTGGCCCAGGCTTGGGGGCATTAACTGAGCCAGTGGCAGATCTCGTAGATCATCTTACTGTGGTCGAATTAGACCGTGATCTTGCAGAACGTTTACGCCATCACCCGTTTTTACATCAAAAATTAACTGTGATTGAACAAGATGCGTTGCGTTTTGATTTCCGTGCCTATTTTGATAGCCTAGCCTTGAATGGCAAAGCGGTCAAAGTGTTTGGTAACTTACCTTACAACATTTCAACTCCGTTGATGTTCCATCTCTTTAAGTTCCACGACTTAATTCAAGATATGCACTTTATGTTGCAAAAAGAGGTGGTTAAGCGTTTATGTGCTGCACCAAATAGCAAAGCCTACGGGCGTTTAACCATTATGGCGCAATATTATTGTCAAGTAATGCCCGTGTTGGAAGTGCCGCCAACAGCATTCAAACCTGCTCCGAAAGTAGATTCTGCGGTAGTGCGGTTAGTGCCATATAAAACACTACCCTACCCTGTGAAAGATATTTACTGGCTAAATCGTGTGACCACACAAGCCTTTAATCAACGTCGTAAAACATTACGCAACGCACTTGCTACGCTGTTTAATGTAGAGCAGTTAGAGGCATTAGGGGTAGATTTGAATGCACGAGCGGAAAACTTATCGCTTGCGGATTATGCCCGTTTAGCAAATTGGTTATGTGATAATCCACCAGAAATAGAAAAAACAGAACTAGTCTTGTTTGATGAATAATAAAAGTTAGTCCCTTCTATTGTCGGAAGTTAAGTCAATATTCAGGTGCTAGTATATTGATCATAGACAAAAGTGTTGGTTTTAATTATTTCCCCTAATTATCACTAACTCTTTTTATTCAAAAAATCCTTTATAAACATAATCTTATGCTTTTTCGTTAATCCATTATGAACCGATAATTTGGTGTAATAGACAAAATAGTTGCTGATCTGTCAAAAACTACGCCAAGTGGACAAAACAGTTGCTAATGTTTATTTTCTTTAAATGTTAGCAACTCTTTTTATTTAAAAAGTCTTGTATAAACAATATCTTACGCTTTTTCGTTAATCCGTTGTGATTATTTAATTTTCGCTTAAGTTCACTAAATAATCCCTCTGAGCGATTTGTCGTCTTTTCTATATTTAATTCAGAATGTTTTTCATAGATAAAAATAAAATCCATATAACGCTTTAAACTGGCATAAGCACTTCTTACATTGCGATGTTTATAAGGAAAATAACCTTGATATCTTTGGAATAGTTCTGACTGAACAACGAGATTTAACAGCAAGTTGTTGATAGGTTTGTATTCCAGATGTGTAATAAGTCCAAATTTTAATTGGATCTAATTTATTTTTTAAGATAAAAATTTTATAACATTTATTACCAAATAACATTGGATATTATTTTGTATACTATGTTTCCTTAATTTTCAAACTTTGACAAAATGGGAGATTTTTTGCTCATGTTTTAAAATAGGGGCTAAAGCCTTGTAATATAAGGCTTAGGCCACTTTTTAGCAATTATGTTGTTTTATATGAAAAATTATTCTTCAAATGGTGCATTAAATCTTTCAATTCTAGCACCTAATTTTTGTAGTTTATCTTCAATGTGTTCATATCCACGGTCGATATGATAAATACGATCAACAATAGTTTGACCATTTGCAATACAACCTGCCAGAACTAAACTGATAGAAGCTCGTAGGTCTGTTGCCATTACTTCTGCGCCAGAGAGGCTTTCGACACCGTGACAGATCGCTGTGTTACCTTCAATTTCTGCTTTTGCTCCCATACGGATTAGCTCTGGAATGTGCATAAAGCGGTTTTCAAAGATCGTTTCGGTAATTTTGCTGGTGCCGTTGGCGACTACATTTAATAATGTAAATTGAGCTTGCATATCCGTTGGGAAGCCTGGGTGAGGCATTGTGCGGATATTGACTGCTTTTGGTCGCATACCTAGAGAGTCGAGGGTAATGCTGTTTTCGGTCACGTCAACTTGCATTCCTGCTTCGCGCAATTTTTCAATCACGGCATCTAATGTATCCGCTTTCGTGCCTCGACAAGTAATTCGTCCGCCAGAGATTGCGGCAGCAACAAGGAATGTACCTGTTTCGATACGATCTGGGACAATGTGGTGTTCACAGCCACCTAAACGCTCTACGCCCTCAATGGTAATGGTGTCTGTGCCTGCCCCTGTAATTTTTGCTCCCATTTTGTTGAGGAAAATGGCGGTATCAACAATTTCAGGTTCACGAGCGGTATTTTCAATAGTGGTTGTGCCTTTTGCAAGGGTTGCCGCCATCATCACAGATAATGTTGCACCTACGCTGACTTTGTCCATCAGAATACGCGTACCTGTTAATCGGCCGTTCACTTCTGCTTTAACGTAGCCTTCATCAAGGGTGATGATCGCTCCCATTTTTTCTAAGCCTGCAATATGCATATCGACAGGTCTAGCACCGATGGTACAGCCACCTGGTAATGAAACTTGACCTTGATGGAAACGAGCAACTAGGGGGGCTAACGCCCAAATTGAAGCTCGCATTGTTTTGACAAGCTCATAAGGTGCAACATAATGGTCAATTTTGCTGGCATCAATATGTACTGCGTTATTTTCCGCACGTTCAACGACAACACCTAGTTTACGTAGAATTTTGAATGTGGTTTCAACATCTTTCAAATCAGGGACGTTCGTAAGAATAACGGGTTCTTCCGCTAAAATAGCCGCAAATAAAATCGGTAATGCTGCATTTTTGGCACCTGAAATATCAACAGTTCCGCTTAAAGTGAAAGGACCGTGAACACGAAATTTTTCCATTTTAATTCCTTTAGATGATGTGATTAGCTTGGCATATTGAGCAAACGCTCTCTTTTCCATTGTTCTTTAGTGAATGTTTTGATCGTTAATGCGTGGATTGCATTGGTTGCAAAAAATTCAGTTAAAGGACCATAGATCATCTGTTGTTGTTTTAGTTTAGACATTGTGGCGAAGCTGTCGCTTACTGCGATAACACCATAATGGGAATTTTCACCTTGTACATAAACTTCATCAAGTTCTAAGGCGCTTTTTAGGATTTCTTCAATTTGTTTAGGTTCCATTGTTATTTCTTCTCACAAAATAGGAATGTTTTAAACCAGTCTGCTAAATCAAATAACTCCGCAAGGCTGTGTGCCGCTTGCGGAACATTAAATAAACAGTTTTTATTTTTTTGTTGATAGTGGTGAAGTAGTTCAGCCAGTAACGTAAAGCCTGAGGAATCAATGCTAGTGAGACCTTTTAAATCCCAATAAATGTGTTGCGAACTTTTGGGAGATAAAAAAGAAGCACGTTGCTTCCAGAGTGGAAGCAACGTGTCACGGGTAAGCTCACCTGATAGTTGAACCATCAGGCTTTCATTGTTCTGCTGAATGTGCCATTGTAATGGATTTTTTGTTTGCATACCCGAATTATTTTAATGTGATAGGTTGTTTTGCAGATTGTGCAACATGAGCTGTTAAAGCATCAATTCCTTGTTGGCGTAAAATACCGCTCCATTCGTTTTGTTTGGTTGCGACCATACTCACACCTTCGGCTGACATATCATAGGTCTGCCATTCACCTGTTTTACTATTTTTACGCCATTTGAAATCTAATTTGATTGGCTTGGCGTTGCCTGATTGTAGAACATTGACGCGAATACTGACGATAGATTTGTTGTCTAGCGGTTTTTCACTTTCAATTTGAACTTGTTGATCGCTGTATTGTGTTAATACTTGCGCGTAAGATTGCTCAATAAATTGACCAAATGCAGTGAAAAAAGCTTCACGCTGAACATCAGTCGCTGACGCTAAATTTTTACCTAAGACTAATTGACCGGCATATTTAACGTGAATATGTGGCATAAGATCATTACGAACGATAGTGCGTAAATAGTTTGGATCTTTCTTAATTTTGCTTTGATTTGCTTTGATATCACCAAAAAGTTTATCTGCCGTTTGTTGCATTAGGACATAAGGGCTAGTAGAAGCCAAAGCCGAGTTTGAAACGAATGCAGAAATTGCAACAAAGCCTGCAATAAAAAGGTTTTTAAGGGTTTTGATCATCATAAAACTCCACAATGTGATTTTAAAAGTGAGCAATTATTCCGCTTTAGGTTCAGCGGTGTCTTCTGTTTTGTCAGATTTCTTATCACCATATAAGAACTGACCGATTAAATCTTCCAGTACCATTGCTGAGTTGGTATCAGCAAAGCTATCCCCCTCTTTGAGCATTGCTGTTTCGCCTTCAAGGACAAAGCCCACATTCAGTGCAATGTACTGCTCGCCCAGTAAGCCTGCTGTTTTAATAGAAAGAGAACTTGTATCAGGAATTTGATTAAATTCTTCATTAATAGCAAGGGTGACTTTCGGGGTATAGGTTTTAGGATCGAGTTGAATATCAGATACTCGTCCAATTACTACACCGCCAACTTTAATTGGCGCACGGACTTTTAGTCCGCCAATGTTATCAAAAGTTGCATAGAGTGAGTAGCTTTTTTCCGAAGAGAAGCCTTGTACGTTAGCAACTCGTAAGCCCAAAAAGACTAAAGCTCCTAATCCAAGAAGTACAAATAAGCCTACCCAAAATTCATATTTAATTGATTGACGCATAATTTTTCCTATTCAAATACACTAACAAGCGGTGTATTTTGTCTGCTATTTTACAATAATACCTTTGCTTGTTTAACCGCCGAACATTATTGCCGTTAAAATAAAATCAAGCCCTAAAATAACCAGTGAAGCGTGAACGACGGTTCTTGTTGTTGCTTGGCTAATCCCCTCTGAGGTTGGTAGAGCATCATAGCCATTAAATAGAGCTATCCACACCACTGCAAAGGCAAAGACGATACTTTTAATGAAGCCATTAAGCAGATCGCTCATTGTTACGGTACTTTGCATTACTGACCAAAAGCTACCTGCATCGACCCCTTTCCAATCTACGCCAACAAGTGAGCCACCCCAAATACCGATAGCAGTAAAAATCACCGCTAAAATCGGCATTGCAATAATGCCCGCCCAAAAACGTGGTGCGATAACACGGCGTAGCGGATCGACTGCCATCATTTCTAAACTTGAGAGCTGTTCTGTTGCTTTCATCAAGCCAATTTCTGCAGTGAGGGCAGAGCCAGCTCGCCCAGCAAAGAGCAATGCGGTGACGACAGGGCCGAGTTCACGCAAGAGCGAGAGAGAAACGAGCTGTCCTAAGCTGGTTTCTGCCGAGAAATCGACTAAGACGACATATCCTTGTAAACCTAGCACCATTCCGATAAATAAGCCTGATAGCATAATAATCAGTAAGGATTGTACGCCCAAAACGTGTAACTGTTTGATAAATAAAGGGGTATGTTTACGAAATTCTGGCTTACCGACTAAAGCCCCCCACAACATAAAGGTGGCTCGTCCCATTGCTCTAATCGCCTGAATAACGGAAGCACCTATTGAGGATATAAACTCCATCATTGAAATAGCTCCTCCGTATAATTTTGAGCAGGATAGTGGAACTGCACTGGTCCATCGGCTGTTCCTGATAAGAATTGAACCACTTGTGGATCTTGACTTGCTAATAAGCTTTCAGGTGTTCCTTCGGCAATAATGCGTTTATTCGCAATAATATAGGCGTAATCGGCAATACTTAGCACTTCATTCACATCGTGTGAAACGACGATTGAGGTTAGATTGAGTGCTTGATTGAGCTTTTTGATTAATTCAACGATAACGCCCATACTGATCGGATCTTGCCCTGTAAAAGGTTCATCATACATAATAAGATCGGGATCTAGGGCAATCGCTCGTGCTAATGCCGCACGGCGAGCCATACCGCCAGATAATTCCGAAGGCATTAGCTGTGCCGCCCCTCGTAGCCCTACGGCTTCAAGTTTCATTAAAACTAATTTACGGATTAATTCTTCGGGCAAGTTGGTGTGTTCACGAATAGGGAAAGCAACGTTGTCAAAAGTTGAGAGATCGGTAAATAACGCACCAGATTGAAACAACATTCCCATTCTCTGACGAAGTTGATATAACGTTTTATTGTTTGCTTGGCAAACATCTTGTCCATCAAAGAGAATTTCGCCGCTTTCAGGTAAAATTTGCCCACCGATAAGGCGTAGCAAGGTGGTCTTGCCGATCCCTGATGGCCCCATAATCGCTGTGATTTTGCCTTTTTGGACTTGTAGATTTAGGTTGTCGTAAATAACTCGCTCACCTCGTTTAAAGGTGAGGTTTTTTACTTCAACCAAATTTTTTATCTCACGCATTCGCTTTCTTCTAGTTTAAAAATACAATTTCTTAAAAAATTAAAGGGAGTGTATTGACTGAAAAATGGCTTGTGATAATTAATGAATGAGCAATTAAAGTCAATGTTCTTTAAAGTAATTGACAAAATTCCGTTTACAAAAAAGCATATCGGCTCCAAGAATACCAATATGCTTAATGTTTATTATCAATGCCCTTATTGTATGTAGGTAAACACTTTAACGACTTTGACGACACCATCGACGTGACGAGCGACGTTGGCGGCGGCATCTGCTTGACTACTTGATAAGTTACCCATTAAGAATACTTCACCATTTTCAGTAATCACTTTGACATCTGTTGCTTTAACAGAGCCGTTCACAAAGAGTTTCGATTTGATTTTGGTGGTAATCCAGCTATCTTTGCTAATTTGTGCAACCCCAATTTTTGGACCGATACGAACTTCGTTATAAACCGTAGATACGCCTTCTACCCCTGTAGCGATACTACTCGCCGAGTCTTTGGAAAAATCATTAGGGACTTGACCTATCAGCAGGACTTTGCCGTTATAAGAAACGACATTGATACGAGCTTCGCTGTTAAGTTGTTGATCTTTATTCAGATTATAAGCCACTTTTTCTTCCAGTGTTTCATCATCTAACTGACGACCTGCCGTTCTTGGATCCGTTGCAACCTTCGTTACGACCGCTGCTCCACCTACAACAGCAGTGGCTAAACAACCTTGTAATGATAGAAATGTTAAGCCAAATAAGCTTGCAAGGGTAATGCGTTTAACGAGTTTTAACATAGTCCTCTCCTATTTCAATGTTAGTGTGATGTAGTTGGAAACAGCAGATTATCCACCAGCTCACAGATTAAATTCACGCAAAATTGATGCCCTTCGATTATTCGCATCTCATTAATTGATGGCATCTCAATATCTAGATCGGTATTATCAAGCAGCCCTTTAGTATGATCATTTAGACTACTGGTAAACGCAAAAATTTCCAAATTTTCGTTATTTGCACAATGTATCGCATTCAAGACCGCTTGTTCATTACCTAGTGGGGAAAATGCAATAAACAGATCTCCCTCTTTTGCAATCACTTGTAGCTGTTTACGGAAGATTTCATTGAGATCTTGATCTTGGTTTAAACAGCCCACAAGCATTCCATCAAATTGCAGTAAATGTGCCGATAAGCTAGGTCTTACAAGATCATATCGGTGCAACAAATTACTCACCAGCAATTGTGCATTGGCATAAGAGCGTCCATAGCCACAAACGATCACTTTATTGCCTCGCAACAAACAAGATACGATACGATTAGCCGCTTCGTTTAATACTTTTGGCAGTAATTCTGCTGCAGCAATCTGAATTTGAATACTTTCACTAAAGCGATCTTGAATTTTTTCTAACATACTATCCTAAAAAATTTTTGATCCAAATCGGTGAACAATCACCTTCAAATGCCACAACATCAAAACGACAATTTGCCGTATCTAAAGATTGATTTCGTTGTGCAAGCCATAAATTTGCTGCTTTTTGCCATTTCTGTTGCTTGCGAAAATCAATACTTTCTACCGCAGAGCCAAAATAGGCATTTTTGCGTTGGCGAACTTCGACAAAAATCAAGGTATCGCCTTCTTGCATAATTAAATCCAGTTCGCCACATTTGAACTGCTGATTTTGAGCAATAAACCGCAAGCCATTCTTTTCTAAGAAAATTTTGGCTTGCTGTTCAAAATATGCACCTTGAGAACGCATCTTAATTGGCATCAACAATAGAACCGCCACGATATTGTAGCCAGTTCATTTCACGCTCAAGATTACAATTCGGACCTGCTCTTAGTACCCCCGTTAATCCGTGAACTTTGTAACCTGGAATTTGACGGAACTCATTGAATTTATTCGCAATAGACCAAGTGTCAGATCCCATTGCGTATAAACGCATCATTGAAAAATCGCTCTCTGCAATTTGCTCTGCTTTTTTATATTCGCTAGATGAAGGATCGGATAAGAGTGGAATTTCACTAAATTTCACCCCTTCCATCGTTAAACGGAAATCAGGCCCATTGTTCGGCGAATTACTACGCGAAGAAGTATAAATTGGGAACTGATTAGCAAGCGGTGAGTTATCTAAACTTTGTTTCAAATCAGATAATTGCTCCGCTGTTCCTAATGCATACAAACCACTACCTTGTCCTAATACCGAACCCTGCAATAAAGAAGCGACTTCAAAGGCTTGATTGTAGTAACGAATGTCCGTATCTCTGTTAGTAAGCTGACGCCAACGCTGGGCAAAGGCTTCCGCAGAACGTGTACCAAAATCGCCATTTGGTGCAACCACAACTGCATTTTGTAAGCCATCTTTCAGGAAACGTTCAGCTGCAAAACGAGCTTCTGCTTCTGGTGATAAACCGTAGTAGCATACTTTGGCGACAGCTCTTACATTTGGGGTAGAATTTAATGCAAGTACGTTAATATTGCTAATTTCAGGACTAATTAGCATTTCATCTACTCTTGGTTTTAACAATGGACCGATAATAGTTTGAGCCCCTTGTTGTTTCGCCTGCATTAATAAATCATTAATGGGTGCGCTATCAGTATCAAATACCTGAACTGGCATCGTTGTTATTCCTTTAGCATCATCAAAACCACGTTTAATGATTTCACCTAAAATTTTTGCATCGCCACTTAAAGGTAATAATAATGCCACGCCATTTAATTGTGTTTGTTCGAAAGAAGATACGTTGCGTAATTCAATCGGGAGTAAAAGTGCCGCTGAATGATTAGGGTACTGTTGCTTCCACATTTCAATCACTTGAGGCAATTGTGCTGGATTAGACATATTTTGATTATAAGCAACCACTAAGGCTAACCAACCAGCTAATCCGATTTCACCAGGACCTGCCACCGCTTTTTCTAACATACCACGGTTAGCATTACGTAACATCTCCCAAATTTTGTCGTTATTCGCTTGGCGACTTTGAGTATCCGTCATATAGCGATCCATCAATGCTCTTGCATTAACTGCCGCAATGACATCATTTTGATTTTCAGCAATACGGGCTTGAGTTTGATACACACGCAGACGTTGAGATTGGCTTAATAGTGTTTGTGGTAAAGCTCTCAATACACCTTGAGCCTCTGAATTGTTCCCTTGTAATGCAGCTAATTGAGCAATTAAAAGACGATGTTCAAGTTTTTGCTCATCGTTTAGTTTAGCTACCAAAATCTCTGAAAAGGTATTCTGAGCTTCAACAACCTTATTTTCTTCAATTAACTTGCGAACAGCTAACAAACGATAACTTTGCTGTTCTTCAATATTGCGGCTCTGTTCGGCTTTATTGATATAAAATTCAGAGTTACCATAAGCCTCGTTTTTTAATGTTTCAGTCACTTTATTACCTGAACAGGCTGCCAACAACAAAGCAAGGGCAGTAGGAATAAAGATCGTTTTCATTTTTTGGCGAAAGCCATAACTTTGTACTAAAATAGTTGGCATCTTATTGCTCCATAAATTTGGCTATTATCTAGACTTAAGTTAGTCTGTGAATATTAGGCAGATCTTACTTATCAACTAAGAGAAAATCAAATGAAAAACGAATACTCACCTAAACAAATCGGTACATTATATATTGTTGCAACCCCAATCGGAAATTTAGAAGACATTACTCAGCGAGCCTTAAATACTTTTGCTGCCGTCGATCTTATTGCAGCAGAAGATACCCGCCATAGCGGTATTCTGTTAAGCCATTATGGTATAAAAAAACCTTTCTTCGCACTGCACGACCATAACGAACAACAACGTGCCACCGTGCTTGTCGAAAAATTACAACAAGGACAAAACATCGCCTTAATTTCTGACGCAGGCACGCCATTAATCAGCGATCCTGGTTTCCATCTCGTTCGACATTGCCGCCAAGTTGGTATTAACATTGTGCCTATTCCTGGGGCTTGTGCTGCAATTACCGCACTTTGCAGTTCGGGTATCGCATCTGACCGCTTTTGTTTTGAAGGGTTCCTACCAGCAAAAAGTAAAGCTCGTTGTGACAAATTTAACGAATTAGCCACAGAGCCTCGCACACTCATTTTCTATGAGTCCACCCATCGCATTTTAGACTGCTTAACGGATATGCAAAGCGTGTTTGGTGGAGAACGCTATGTTGTAATGGCAAGAGAGCTAACCAAAACTTGGGAAACTATTCACGGTGACCCGCTTGCACAATTAATCGACTGGCTACAACAAGATAGCAATCGTATTAAAGGCGAAATCGTCTTAATCGTTGAAGGGAAAACTGCAGATGAAAGCGAAGAATTTTCTCCGCAAGCACTTAAATTACTCTCCCTATTAAGTGAAGAATTACCACTGAAAAAAGCGGCCGCAATTGTTGCAGACACTTTTGGCTACAAAAAAAATGCACTTTATCAATATGGGTTAGAGCATTTTAAATAAAAAAGAGTGCTTTTATTTAAGAAATAAAAATAATTCCTATCTAATTGTTTTAAAAAGAAATTATTCTCATTAAACTGATTGATTTTTTCTATTATATGAATAAATTATATTCATTTATTCAATTATTTTTTTAGGTTATAATCCGCCTCGCGGATCACATTATATAGGAGAAAAAAAATGGTAAACTCTATCGGTTTAGACAAGGTTTCTGCTGAGAAATTAGCAAAAGAGTTAAATGGTTTATTAGCAAGCTACCAAGTGTTTTACACCAATGTGCGTGGTTATCACTGGAATATCAAAGGTGTAAGTTTCTTTGAATTACACGCAAAATTTGAAGAAATCTACGATGATTTAGTGGTTAAAGTAGATGAAATCGCAGAACGTATCTTAACCTTAGGTTATACGCCAGATAACGCATTTAGCCAATACTTACAAGTTTCACTTGTTAAAGAAGACATCGGTGCAAGTTCAGCACAACACTGCTTAACAGGTACTTTAGAAGGATTCCAAACTTTACTTAAACAACAACGTGAAATTTTAGCGTTAGCAAATGCTGCAGAAGATGAAGGTACAGCGTCACAAATGAGCGACTACATCAAAGAGCAAGAGAAATTAGTTTGGATGTTCTCATCAGCTGCAACTTGTGGTGTGTGCCAACAGTAATTTAAAATCTTCAAAGGACCTCTTTGGTAGTAAAACCACAGAGGTCTTTTTATTTTCTATAGAAATCGGCACAGTAGGCAAAAGTATTAGTTTTAATCATGTTCTCTAATTCTCTCCAATACTTTTGTCTCCACTTCTTTGTATAGCTGAAAAACAGGTAGAATATTACTAATAAATAACCACGGATTTCTCTTATTAAAACAAACTCTGCTGTCCACTCAAAAACTCAGGTGTCTCTTTTGCTTTAAATCCATAGCTCGCCAAATAGCCTTTCAGACTTTCGATATTGTAGAACGAATGGCTATTGGTTGTGTTTTGAAAATAGAGATAAAGCTGATCAAACTCCGCTTTTCGCTGATTTAACAATGTTGCCAGTTGTTGTAATTCGGTTTCGCTATAACAATAATCGTGGCGTTCTTGTGCCGATTGGGCTTTCGACCAGTGGGGATTGCGACCGTGTAATCGTAGGTAAGCGGTGCGTTGGTTGGCATAAAATTGAAAGGCAGGCAAACCGATATTCTGCGGATAATCCACGTTACACCAAATCAAATTTTCCTTGCCGTGAAAATAATCCCGCACCGACTGCGTATGCCAACTGGCGTGGCGAAACTCAATGGCAAGGGGATAATCACTAAACCACGACACCAGCTCCGCCAGATAGTAACGATTGGCGTGCTGACGTTCAAAACTGGTCGGGAATTGCACAAATAAATTGGCTAAACAATGGCTATCACACAGAGGTTGTAACGCAGCCAAAAATGCCTGCGCTTGCTCGGCGGTAGCGGTACGTTTATGGCTAAAATCTTGATGCAGTTTCACCGAAAATTTTAACCGCCCTTCCGCCTTTTTTAATATACCTTGCACAGCCTTATAGCCAATCGTGGCGTGAAAGGTACTATTGATCTCAACGGTGTCGTAATGCTGGCTGTAAACCGACAAAAAATCCGCTTTGTCCGTTCCAAACGGATAGAGCGTACCGACTAAATCCGTATCGCTATAACCGCCCGTGCCGATGTAGATGTGGGGTGTGTTCATTAGGATGTAAGCCACTTCTATTCAACTCATGTCTACTATAATATTAAAAACGCAGTGGAAATCCCACTGCTTTTAACTTATTGATCTAACTGAAATTAAAATTTCCAATCTAATCCTAAATTTATTTGATAACTTTGTTTATATCCATTACCAAATAATTTATCTACATCAAGATATAAATGAGTATTATTGCCTAGACGAGCTTTCATACCTAATCCTAACGTTGTCCAAGTTCCACGATGATTGATATTATGTTGAACTCTGTCTGTGGCACTACGAATGATATTAATATCTTGTGTAGCGTTAAATTCTCTATGCATTGCGACTTTAGTATAGAAATTCAAAATTTGATTGAGTTGATATTCTGCCTTAGTCCCAACGCTACCTACTAAGCTATTGATTTCGTCAGCCGTTACATTCAAGCCATTTCTAATATAGTTCGTAGAACTTAGGTGAGTATAGAATAACTGCGTATATGGTTCGATTTCCCAGCGGTTACTCAATTCAAAACCTTTACTATAAGCCAGTGATGCAGAATAGAGATTGTGATGATATGTCTGCGAAGCATTGGATTTTAGTTCACTAGATGCTTTTGCCATTCTCACTGCAACATCAAAATAATGTCGCTCTTCTGTTTCGTAAGCACCATATAATGCCATACCGTATGTTTGGGTTTTATATGTTTCAGAGAATTGGGCAAAGTTAGATACAAGGGTGGCATAACGGCTTTCTGCAATCGTTCGCTGTGTTTCTTGTTCTGCAGTGGTGATTGTGATTTTATTGTGGTTTGCCGATGCACTCGAAGTTTCCGTTTGTCCGTTTGTTGGAGCTGTAGCATCTGCTGGTTGTTCTACAGGTGTAGATGTTGCAGAGCCAGAAGCCTCCGCTTGATCGCCTTTTGGAGCTTCCGTTGTCGGAGTTGTTGGTGCTGCTGGAGATTGGGTTGTAGTTTCGGAAGTTTCAGGTGTATTTGATTTTGGCTCCGCAATATAGCTACCATTTTTAGCTACTAACACATTATTGTCAGTAAGATGCACATTATTTTCATTCGTTGTGTTAATAGTGACTTTTCCATTAATATTGCCTTGGATAGAGAGTGTGTTTTCTCCTATATTTAGCTTACTACTCTCACTCGCCTGAACATTATTTAATTCCAATGCCGTTGGTGCGCATATCAATACTCAACTATTCAGCCAACACTAAGAATGTGAGTAAGACGATTTCATTAACTAATTTTTTTGATAATTGACAATAAAAGTTGAAAAATGCTTGTTATTTTATTCTTTATTTTATGTAAATGTTGTTTTTTTTACAATGGAGTGGGGACATCTGTACACCCTGAAAATGTAAATAAAAGTTTATGATGCTTTATTAGAAAAAGCGTTAGAGAAGAAGATTATTATTATGAATAAAATATTTAGAGTTATTTGGAGTCACGCTCAACAGGCTTGGGTTGTTGTATCTGAATTAGTAAAGTCTCATACCAAAACATCCACTTACACGGATAAAAGAGCTCAACTATGCACCTCACATTATTTTTTAGATAAACAGCAAGATAAATTTAAATTAAGTCTTTTAAGTCTAGTATTACTAAGTATATTTTTTAGTCCAGTAGGTTCAGCAGCATTTATTGTAGATGGTTCTGCTCCAGCGGATGGATCGTTTCAAGGAGCTGACGAGGGTTCTATTGGTATTGGTAAAAGTAGTAAGGTTGGGTATGGTGCTATTGCTATTGGTCAGTTATCATACGCTGAAGATAGGACTACTATTGCGATAGGTTATAATTCAAATGCAAAACGAGATGCCTCTGTTGCGATTGGTAGAGATGCTGTTGTATTTGGATCTAATGCCCTTGCTATAGGTCGTCTTAGTGTTTCTCGATCAGATGAATCTATCGCCTTAGGCAGAGAAACCAAGGCGACAAGTGATCAAGCAATTGCAATAGGTGCATTTGCTAGTGCAAGTGGGTCACAATCTATTACTATCGGGGGAAATACCAAAGCGGAGGGGTATGGCTCCATATCAATCGGTGGCGATGATTTAAATACGACTGAATATCAGACTGTAGACGGATTTGAACAGTATGCTAAAACCACGGCAAGAGGAAAAGCTGCCATTGCAATTGGTGGAAAATCAAAGGCAGTTGGACATGGATCAGTTGTAGTCGGTCCAGTCTCACAAGCAACCCATATAGAAGGTGTAGCAATTGGTGCGAAAAGTGCTTCAAATGGCGAATATGGTGTGGCTGTCGGTGGCAGTTCTGTAGCGGGCAGTCATTCGGCATCTTTAGGCTATAAAGCTACTGCACATGGCATAGGTTCTGTCGCTGTGGGTGAACAGGCAACTACCAACCAAGTAAAGAGAGCAACCGCACTTGGTAACAATTCAATTGTTCTTGTTGGTGGTGGCGTGGCGTTAGGTTATGGTTCGACAGCACAAACGAATGGGGGTATAGATGGAGTGAGACAATCCCATTCTGTAATAACAGATGCAAGTACTGTTAACAATGGTTTTAAATCAACAGAACGTGTTGGTGACAGTCCTGACAGTCATCCTAAAGGTACTGATGACTTTCTTATCGGTGCAGTTTCTGTGGGTAATGAGAGAATCAAACGCCAAATCGTCAACGTTGCGGCAGGTAAAGAATTAACTGATGCAGTAAACGTGGCGCAGCTTAAATCCTTGACCATGAAGATTGATGGTAATACTAAAAAAGAAGGAGATATACCAAAAGTTGGTTTATGGGAAGGTACGCTCAAAGTAAAAGGCGAAAATGGTCTTACTTCCGAGGCGAGCGGCGATACGATTACGGTTAAATTAACCGAGGAAACTAAACAACAAATTGATAATGCCACTAAATCAGGTACGTTTCACTTTACAACTAATGGCAAATTGTTATTAGGGACGTCAGGACTTGCAACTGTTAGTGATGTAGTCACTGCTGTAAATAATGCAGGCTGGAAACTGCAGACCGTTCAGGGAAACGGTGGTCAAGCTAATTCTATTCATTTTGAACCATATCTTATCAAAATGGGTGCGACTGTAACCTTTACCGCCGGAAATAATATTAAATTAGAACAAACGAACGAAAATATTAAGATTTCTACGCTTGGTAAGTTAATTAAACAAACGGAAACCTTAGCGAATAATGGCGGTTTGAAAATTACTTATACTGATAATACATTCGATATTATTACCAACGGTAGAGATGGTGCACCAGGTGAGCGCGGTCCTGCGGGTCCTAGAGGTGAACGAGGAGAACAAGGACCAGAGGGGCCTAAAGGTGAACCAGGTCCGAAAGGGGATGCTGGTCTGCAAGGTCCTGCAGGTCCGATAGGTCCAGCAGGTCCTGCGGGTGCAGCAGGTCCAGTAGGTCCACAAGGTGCTAAGGGTGAGCAAGGTCCTGCGGGTGCAACAGGTCCGATGGGTCCAGCAGGTCCTCGGGGCCCTGCTGGTGCACCAGGTCCAGCAGGTGAAGCAGGTCCTAGAGGTGAAAAGGGTCTTAAAGGTGACAAAGGTGAACAGGGTGATCAGGGACCAAGAGGTCCTGCGGGTCCAGCAGGGGCTCCAGGAGTAGCTGGTCCTAAGGGCGATAGAGGTGAAGCTGGTCCGAAAGGTGAAGCAGGTCCAGCAGGTGCAATGGGTCCAGCAGGTCCTCGGGGTGAAGCAGGTCCTAGAGGTGAACGAGGAGAACAAGGACCAGAGGGGCCTAAAGGTGAACCAGGTCCGAAAGGGGATGCTGGTCCTGCGGGTCCAGCAGGGGCTCCAGGAGTAGCTGGTCCTAAGGGCGATAGAGGTGAAGCTGGTCCAGCAGGTCCTGCGGGTCCAACAGGTCCAGCAGGTGCTAAGGGTGATCAAGGTCCACCGGGAGAGCGAGGCGAGCAAGGTCTGAAAGGGGATGCTGGTCCTAGAGGTGAAACTGGTCCAGCAGGTCCTGCGGGTCCAGTTGGTCCTCGGGGCCCTGCTGGTGCAACAGGTCCAGCAGGTGAAGCAGGTCCTAGAGGTGAACGAGGAGAACAAGGACCAGAGGGTCGAACAGGACCACAAGGTGCACCAGGTCCGATGGGTCCTGCGGGTCCTGCTGGTGCTAAGGGTGAGCAAGGAGAAACAGGTGAGCGCGGTCCTGCGGGTCCAGTTGGTCCAGTGGGTCCACAAGGTGCTAAGGGTGAGCAAGGTATTCAAGGTCCAGCGGGAGAGCGAGGCGAGCAAGGTCCGAAAGGGGATACTGGTCCAAGAGGAGAGACAGGTCCTGCGGGTCCAACAGGTCCTCAGGGCCCTGCTGGTGCAACAGGACCTAAGGGTGATAAAGGTGATGCGGGACCACAAGGTGAAACTGGTCCAACAGGTCCGAAAGGCGATACAGGCCCAGCAGGTCCTAAAGGAGAGCAAGGTTTAACGGGTCAGACTGGTCCAGTGGGTCCACAAGGAGCGCAAGGGGTTGAAGCGGGTAAAAATGTGAAAGTGACTTCACAAACGGGTGCAAATGATCAGAATATTTACAATGTGAGCGTGTCTGGAGATTTAAGCGACATTACTTCAATTAGTAATGGCGATACGAAAGTATCTTTAGGTAAAGATGAGCAAGGAAATCCAGTTGTAAATATGA
>NZ_MUXW01000005.1 GCF_002015085.1 Glaesserella parasuis | reverse complement strand
ATGACGGTCTTAGATGTGTAATCGTTACGTGCATTTTTACCTTTTCTAGGCTGATGTTTTTCATAACCAAGATGGTCGGTCAGTTCACCATTTAACGCAGCCTCGACGGTGATTTTCTTGAGCATCCGTGAAAATTGATTGAGGTCTTCTGGTGTTTTTAGGTTTTTGGCAAATTCCGCTGCCAAGGCGTGAAGTTGTTTTTCGTTCATAATAAAATACCTGTGTCTGAATGTATTATCTCAGAAACAGGTATTTACACAAATTGTGGGAGAGGCTCTTGCTAATATCTATTTTCTTTAAATATTAGCAACTCTTTTTATTAAAAAATCCTGTATAAACAACATCTTATGTTTTTTAGTTAATCCATTGTGATTATTTAATTTTCGCTTAAGTTCACTAAATAATCCTTCTAAGCGATTTGTCGTTTTTTCTATATTTAATTCAGAATGTTTTTCATAGGTAAAAATATAATCCATATAACGTATTAAACTGGCATAAACACTTCTTTCATTGCGATGTTTATAAGGAAAATAGCCTTTTTCATTGGCTTTATTACTCCTTTCTTTTAAAAACACTTGGTACTTTATGAACCAAGAATGTAATCGCCGATAAAATTCATTTTTTGAGCTTTTTGTGAGTGTTTTTGTAATTATTTTTAATTCTTTACCCACTTGTGATTGATGTTTTTTTCTTAATTTACGCATCACAATTGCCACCATATGAAATTGACACATCTGTACCGGCGTATTAAATAAATCTTTCATCAAACCTCGCCTACCATCGCAAGTAATTGATTGAATTATATAGCCTTTTTCTCTTAACCTATTCAGGGCAAGTTTGTAGTAAATATCTTTTTCGGTTCGCACAAAATAATGGGAAATCACATTATTTGAATTAGAATCCATTAGCACTAATACGCCAAAATAACGACAGAAAAACGTTGTATCCATAATGATGTTCAGGTATCTATTTGAAGTCGGTTTTAAAGCTGTTTTAGGCGCTTTATCAATATATCTTTGAATCGTTCTGACTGAACAATGATATTTAACAGCAAGTTGTTGATAGGTTTGTTTTCCGGATGTGTAATCAGTCCAAATTTTTATTGGATCTAATTTATTCTTAAGGGAAAATATTTTATGACACTTATGACAAAATATCGTTGAATATTATTTGATGTACCATGTTTCTTTATTTTCAGACTTTGGAAAAATGGGCAGTTTTTTGTTCACATTTCAAAAAGAGGGCCTAAAACCTTGTACTATAGGGCTTTAAGCCACTTTTTAGCAACAAATTTGTCTATTACACCAGTAAATATCGCACAGGACATTAAAGAAACTGCAACCTTATTGAGGAAAATTAATTATCCCTCTTATACAGTAATGATTTGATTTTTTAATGTCTGCTATTAACATCTCACGGTTAGAGCAATCTAACCGTGAGATGTTAATAGCTATACTCAGGAAGACTCTAAAATATAGGAGTTTTTAATATAGAAACTAAGATAGATGTTCTAAAAATGCTGGCAAATTTTGAGCCCCTACTTGTTGAGCTACGACTTCTCCATTTTTAAAAATCAATAAAAATGGAATACTACGAACACCAAATTCTGCTGGAATCTGCTGATTTTCATCAACATTCATCTTCACAATACGAGCCTTATTTCCAAGATTTATGGCTAAATCATCTAATACTGGACCAATTGCTCGGCAAGGACCACACCAAGGAGCCCAAAAATCTAATAATACTGGGACATCCGATTTTAATACATCTTGTTCAAAAGATGCGTCAGTTGTATGAATTACTGTACTCATAATTTTTCCTTAACTAAAATAAAAAAGAAACGCTTCTATAACATCTAAAGCGTTAAGACGTGCACAAGATAGTGCTTTATTCCTGACTTTTCAAGTAGGAATTAAGTATTAATGTAATTAATTTTACCTAGCGTGCTATGAAGTTTTATACTTAGGGAAATTTCCACTATGTATAAGAATACTAAACGGCAAATCCTCATATAGTTCAGTGAATAACTAACACATTGATACATTATATCTTATTTACAACATTTTTATGGGACATATCTGTTGATGCCTTTGTCTACCTTACAAATTTAGGAGAATATCCATAGGCTAAATACCCCCTCATACACCAATTTCCCCCCAAATAAAATAAACACTGCCCCAGCAAAATTATCTAGATAGCGGTTATATTTCGCATAAAAATGGCGAATAGCTGGTCGAGAAAATAGCAAAGCGACAAGCCAGAAATAAACCACTGCACTGCCCACTAAAATGGCAAGTACCGCAAGTAAGTCCGCTAATGCAGAGAGATTAGCAACGTAACCAGCTAACACACTGCTGAAAAATACCACAATTTTAGGGTTGGCAAGGTTAATCATTAATCCTTTTAGAATTTCTTTAACGGTTGAAGTTGCTTGTGATGTCGATGTTGCCGAGCCAATTTCCGCATTTTTCGTGATTTGCACCATTTGAATGCCGCTATAAGCAAGATAGCTTCCTCCACAAATCACCAGCACAAATTGAAATGAAGGGAAATGTTTATTGAGAAATGCCAAGCCAAACAAAGTGAGTAATGCCCAAAATGCAACACCGATAGAGATACCGATAGCACCTAAAATCGCATTTCGGCGAGTGTCTGCCATTGCTTTACGGCTGACATAGAAAAAATCAGGGCCGGGGCTAATTAAGCCGAGTAATTGTACGAAAAAAATTGTCCACATTTTAAATGCACCAAGAGATCAAATAGAGAGCAATAATGGAGTAGAGTGCCGCTAAAATATCATCAAACATAATGCCTAATCCGCCTTGCAGATGTTCATCAAAATAGCGGATCGGGTAGGGTTTGAGAATATCAAATATACGAAAAGTAACAAAGGTCAGCAGATAATAGAGCCAGTGATGTTCAGGTAGAAAACAGAAGATCACAAACACCGCAACAATCTCGTCCCAAACGATCCGCCCATCATCGTGTACGCCAAGATCGTGACTGGTTTTGTCACAGATATAGCACCCAGCAATAAAAGTGATCAAACTAAGTAACATAAAAAAGAGCCTGCTTTCTGTGATATGCCACAACAAGATCGCAACCCCTAAACCAGCTAAAGTTCCCCAAGTGCCTGGGGCAGGTTTGATCAGCCCTGAACCAAAGCCGAAAGCAAGAAAATGAATAGGATTTTTTAAATTTATCTTCATTGTTAATTAAAATGATCAAAGCCAATTTGATTAGGCTGTGGATAAACAGAGCCGTGTTTTAGTAAGGTCAAACGACCGCTTGTTTCGGTGATTTTACCAATGCAATGACAAGGAATGCCTAAATCAGCAACGGCTTGTTCCATTGCAGAGCGATTTTCTTCCGACACGGTAAAACAGAGTTCGTAATCTTCCCCACCCGTTAAAGCAAATTGTTCTGCCTGTTCTTGTGAATAAGTCTGTAACAGTGGTGCTGAAAGCGGTAACTTATCCACATTAATTTCCGCACCGCAACTACTTCGCTCTAAAATATGCCCTAAATCTGCCAACAATCCATCGGAAATATCAATGGCACATTGTGCGTAGTTGAGCAAACATTGTCCTAATGTCACTCTAGGTGTTGGGCGTAAATGGCGTTGAATTAAGTAGTGTTGAGCGTCGGTCAATGTGGCTGGCGGATTGAGCAACAGAGCTAACCCTGCCGAGCTATCGCCTAAGTGCCCTGAAACATAGATAAGATCGCCTACCTGTGCTTTATGACGGAATAACCCTTTGCCTTTGGGTAGAAAGCCTTGTGCGGTCAAAGTGATCGCTAAGTGACCTTTGGTGGTATCACCGCCGATTAAAGCGGTTTGATGATCGGCTAAAATAGCAAAAAGCGATTGACTAAAGCTATCAAGCCATTGATGATCAACTTCGGATAAGGTTAATGCCAAGGAAACCCAAGCTGGTTTTGCTCCCATTGAAGCGAGATCGCTCAGATTGACCGCAACGGATTTATAAGCCAAATCAGCAGGGGAAATCGTAGGAAGAAAATGCGTACCAAGGACTAAGGTGTCCGTCGTAATGGCGAGTTGATGATCCGTTGGAACTTCGGTCACTGCACAATCATCGCCCACGGAAAGTAAAATATCCTGGCGATCTAACCGCTTGTCACGGCTAAAATAGTGCTTTATCAAATCAAACTCGCCCATTGTAATCCTTATTTGCGGTTCAACGCAGGGGCTAATTTATCTAATACGCCATTGACATATTTGTGGCTATCGTCAGAACCGAATATTTTTGCCACTTCAATTGCTTCATTAATTGCCACTTTGTAAGGCACGTCTAATTCAAATTTTAGTTCATAGCCGGCTAAACGTAAGATCGTACGTTCAATCGGATCTAGTTCATTATCCGCACGATCTAAATATGGACGAAGAATATCATCAATAGCATCTACATTTTCTACTGTACCGCGTAATAATTTACGGAAATAAGGCATATCTACGCCTTGCATATCTTGATCGGTCACAAAGGCTAATTCAACTTGTTCAATGTTATTTTGCGAAATGTACCACGAATAAAGTGCTTGTACCGCACATTCTCTCGCTCGACGACGGGGAGAAACTTTCATAAAACCTCAATTTATCGAAATGAAAATAGTCGACAATTCTAGCACATTGTAGCCTTTTCCCGCAAAATAAAGGTGAAGTTATTTCTGCTTTTCCGCTCCTATTTTTTCAGATTTTACAATATAAGGCGTAACAAAAATCACTAATTCTCGTTTAGAGATTCTATCTCGATTTTGGCTAAATAAGCGTTTAATCACGGGGATACTGCCTAACAGCGGTACTTTATCTTCGCCTTTGGCGATCAGATGTTGAAAAATACCGCCTAATACGATGGTTTCACCGTGTTTAGCTAGAACTTGCGTTTTGATTTCCTGTTTATCAATTGTCACCATTGTATTATTTATTTGGTTATTGGGCGAATTTTGGCTGATAGCGAGGTCTAACAAAATCTGATTTTGTTTAGAAATATGTGGCGTGACCTCTAACCCCAAAACGGCTTCACGAAATTCAATATCGGTGATTTCCTCTTTCTTACTGTACATTGCATAAGGAATTTCTGTACCTTGTTTGATACTCGCTGTTTTTTATCTGTTGTGAGTAAGCGAGGGCTTGCAATGATCTCTATGTTATTTTCGCTTTCTAATGCAGTAAGTTCTAAATCAAGTACACGGCTGTTGATTGCAGCAATTTGTAAGGCAACAGAAGCGGACGGATTTACTGGAAAATTTACGTTTAAGTTGTTGGTAGTTAATCCGTTGCCTTCTAAATTGCCTGCCAATTTGTAGTGATTTTCGTTAGGGGAAAATAAGCCCCAACGCACGCCAAGTTGTTGTAAATGTTCACTGCTGATAGTGACAATTCGGGCTTCAATTGCAATTTGTTCCGTTGGTTTATCTAGGCTTTCGATAAGTTGAGTAAAGTTTTTAACTGAGGCGGCACTGTCTTTGACGATAATGCTATTACTGCGATCATCAAAGTGAAGATAACCACTTTCTGATAGTAAATTGCCTTGCCCTTTTGTTAAAGACTCTATAACTTCAGAGGCTTTGGAATAGTGTAACTTGATTGTTTTGGTGATTAATTTAGGCAGAGCATTAACTAATTGTGCCGTAGTATGTTGTTTATGTTCTTGGGCTTGATGAATATAGTAAATGCCATTTTCTTTTTTTAAATTTAATTGATGTGTTTTGATTAAACTATTTAATATCTCATCAAAATGGCTTTTTTCTACTCTGAAATTTTTTGTATCTTTAATTTCATCCGAAATTGTAATATTCTTTCCCGTTTCCTCCGCCAAATAACTAATAATCTCTGCCGTTGGGGCATTTCTTATCGAAAGTGAAATTTGTTGGTTTGCTAATACAGGAAAAGTAGCAAAGAAGAGCAGAAATAAATAACGCATAAGATACTCCTAAAATTTTGAAGTAAACAATTTAGGAGATTGGCAATTTTCTGTTTTTTGCCAATCAATATAACTAACAGATTTAAAATTAATTTCTTTAATTTGAATAAAAGAATGGCTTAAATAGTCGTCAGGATATAAATCTATAAGCTGTTTTTTATCATCTAAAAAAATGGCTCGGATTTTATCGTCGATCTGAATAATACCGATAAGCTGTAATTTATCAAAATCCGTGGTGAGATTAATTTCATTCACCTTGTCCGTTGGCATACAAGCGGTCGTTTTGTTTTGATCTTTTGCCGTGTGTGGCTGATCTTGGGCGTTATCCTTAGCATAAAAAGGATCTGCCATAGTGACAGCACTTAGAAAGATAAAATAGAAAAAGCATAATCGCATTAGGGTTCTCCTGTGTCAGCTTGAAAAAGTAAAGTGGCATTGAGTTGAATATGTTTCTGTTTTGTTTTTTTAGTTAAATGGATTTCCTGAAATTTAACCGTGGTTAATTGATTAAGATCAGCAATCACATTAAGTACCTTTTGCGTAGATTGGCTGATTAATAAATAGATTTTTCTTTCTTCCATATTCCATTGAATACTGTCAATTTCTACGCTGTTTTTATCCAAGATTTTTTGAATTTGTTGATTTATTTGGGTTAATAATTCACTTTTATCTTGAGCAAGTTGATAACGTTGTTGTAATAATTTTAATTGTTGCTGTTTATGTTCGTTAATCTGTTTAAATTCAGTGAGCTGTTTTTGTTGTTGAGCTATTTGCTGATTAAGATAAAGATAATTCCCTATTGGAAATACCATAATTAACAAAAACATTCCCGATAGAATAAATATTTTATTTTGGTTTAAATAATATAAACCACGATATAATGGATGTTGTGGCATTAAATAATACTTGGCTAAGGACAATTTCATTCTTTTTCCTTTAAATCAATATGTAGGCTAAATTCAATCTCGCTTTTTTCACGCGTTTCAAATTGTTCTATTTGATAAATGTAATTCATTGCTTTTAATTGTTGTTCAAGCTCGCTAAATTGAGTAGGGCTAGACACTTTGCCTTTGAGTTTAAAAACGGTATTTTCTGCTTGGTATAGTTGGGCTATCTCAATAATTCCTGATAATTGAATGCCTAACAGATAATTCAAAAATGCGGTAATCTGCCTATTTTCTAGGCTTTGTGTGCTTTTATTTTGTGATTGCAAAGTCAGTTGTTCAATCTGCTGGCTTAATGCGGTTTGTTGCTCTTGGCTTTGTTGTCGCTGTTGAGCCAAAGTGTGAAATTGATGTTGTTGCTGTTGATTTTGCCAACTGATAAGTAACGCCAGTAGTGTGCTAACCACAAGACAAGCGGTGAGATGCTTGAGGTTTTTTTGCGACTGTTTCAACCATTGCTGTTGGCGGTAGCCATTTAGATTGATGCCTTGCCATTCCATAAACTTGCTCCTAATGCAATGAGATAAGGATAAAAGTGGGGAAGATGTTGAGCTTGGGGCAAGCCGTCCACTTCAATGATTGGTTTGGTGCTATTATTCTGCTTTTCGACGATAATTCGTTGATTTTGAAAGTGAATAAATTTGTCTTGAATGTGGAAACTGTGTTCAAGAATTTGCGTTTCCGTCATTTTTGTCAGAAATCCTACCGCTCGTAGCAGGCAGTAGAGTTCGCAATCTAAAATAGCTGTTGGGTCAAAGCTGTTGCTTTTTCTTAGAGCATATAGATTAAGCTGGCAAAGGTGGCTTTCGGCTAAAGGGGTAATGTGGTAATCAATGTTTACTTCAGATAAAGCTAAAGGTAGGCTCTGTTTGAGTACACGAATGATTTGCTCAGCTTGTTTTAAATGGGAATGTAGCTCCGGCAGTATCAAGGTTTTTCGCCAAATATGCTGATGAGAAATGCCTTGAATAAGCTGATAGTTAAAGGGAAATTGTTGTAGGAAACTATCCGCTTCTACTTTGCTTGAAAAGTAAAAGGTGTGAGGTTGTTCTTGCTCAAAATAGACGATACAAGCGGTATTTTCTTGCCAGAAAAAACCAACTTGAATAGGTTTGAGTTGCGGTGTTGTACGAAATTGAAAGAATTTACCCATATTTCCCTCGAATAAAAAATAGATTATGAGGTCAATTAAAACTATAATTACTCGTTTCTACCTCACTGATGTATAAGCAGAGGGCAGTTTTCGGATTTAGGTTATCTTGACCTAGAATTATCCTTTCGTCATTTAGCAAAAGAGAATTTTTCGATGAAGATCGTAAAAATCATATTTAGTGCTTTACTTACACTAATAATTGTGAGTCTAGTTGCTGTAGGTTTTCTTTATGTTCATTTAAAAGAAGATTTACCTGATGTAGCAAGCCTAAAAACCGTTGAACTTCAACAACCTATGCAGATTTTTACCGCTGACGGTAAACTCATTGGGGAAGTCGGGGAGCAACGCCGTATTCCTGTGAAACTTGCCGATATTCCGCAAACCTTAATTGATGCGATTATTGCGACAGAAGATACCCGTTTTTATGAACATAAGGGGATCGATCCTAAAGGTATTATGCGTGCCGTTTGGCGTTCAAGCCAAGGAGATACGCAAGGGGCGAGTACCATTACACAACAGTTAGCACGCAACTTTTTCCTTTCGCCAGAACGCAAACTTGAGCGTAAATTAAAAGAAGTGATTTTGGCGTTAGAAATTGAAGAAAATCTGTCTAAGAATGAGATTTTAGAGTTATATCTCAATAAAATTTACTTGGGGTATCGCTCTTATGGGGTGGCGGCTGCGGCTAAAACCTATTTTGGTAAAAAGCTAGAAGAATTAACGCTATCGGAAATGGCGATCATTGCAGGGCTACCAAAAGCCCCTTCCACGATGAACCCTCTTTTCTCGCTTAAACGAGCAGAAGCTCGTCGTAATGTAGTGCTTGGGCGTATGTTAGAAGTCGGAAAAATCACCAAAGCACAGTATGAACAGGCTAAAGCAGAACCGATTAAAGCCAAATATTACGGCGCTGCATTAGAATTTCGCGCCGACTATGTGACAGAAATGATCCGTCAAGAAATGGTAAAACGTTATGGTGAAGAAGTCGCTTACACCAAAGGTTTCCAAGTGTTTGCAACAGTGTTATCAGCTGACCAAAAAGAAGCACAAGATGCACTACGCAATAACTTGATTGACTACGACCGCCGTCACGGCTGGCGTGGAGCTGAGAAACTGTGGAACCCTAAAGAGAATGCGTGGGACGAAGAAAAGATCATCGATCACTTAAGCAAATTGCCAAGCTCTGAGCCATTTACAAGTGCGGCAGTATTGGCAATTTCAAAAGATAAAGCGAATGTGATGTTGCCAACAGGGGAACGTGTTGAGCTTAAGATGTCTGGAATGCGTTGGGCAAGAAAATTTATCAATGACTCCGCCCAAGGCAAAACACCTACTCAAGTAAAAGACGTGATCAATGTTGGTGAACAAATTTGGGTGCATCAAAATAGTAAGGGTGAATGGGAATTAGGGCAAATTCCAGATGTAAACTCTGCACTGGTTTCACTAAATAGTGATAATGGGGCGATAGAAGCGATTGTGGGCGGTTTCAGTTTTGAACAAAGCCGTTTTAATCGTGCAACACAATCTTTAGTGCAAGTGGGTTCTTCGATTAAACCTTTTATCTATGCTGCAGCATTAAATAAAGGGTTGAGCCTTTCAACCACTCTAAGCGACACGCCTATTACTATTACAAAAGCAGGACAAAAACCGTGGACACCGAAAAATTCACCGAATGTGTATGAAGGTTCGTTACGTTTGCGAGTAGGCTTGGGTAAGTCGAAAAATGTAATGATGGTGCGTACAGTTCAGATGGCTGGCGTAGAGTATGTAGCGGATTACTTACAACGCTTTGGCTTCCAAAAAGATCAATATCAAGCGACAGAAGCATTGGCATTAGGGGCAGCATCCTTCACGCCGTTAGAAATGGCTAGGGGATATGCCGTGTTTGATAATGGTGGCTATTTAATTGAACCTTATATCATTGACCGTATTTTAGATAGTGCAGGCAATGAACTCTTTAAAGCAAACCCTGCAATTGCCTGTTTAGAATGTGATGATAAGCCAGTCATTTATCCAGAGCCAACCTATTTTGATTTTGTCAAAGTAAAGGAAACCACAGAAGAAACTGTAATTCCTAAAGATGATGAAAGTGATGTTATTCCTGAACTGGATATTGCCACTAAAACCAAACAGAATGCCCCAAGCTTGATGGCAGATGCCATAGCTGTTAATCGAGAAGTGCATTATGCCCCAAGGGTTATCAGTGGGGAAATTGCGTTCTTAATGCGAAGTGCATTAAAAACAGCCATTACAGGTGAAGCTAGTCAAGGCTGGAAAGGGACAAGCTGGCGTGTGGCAAATGAGATCAAGCGCAGTGATATTGGAGGAAAAACAGGGACTACAAATAACGCAAAAATCGCTTGGTACGCAGGCTTTGGTTCAAACCTCGTGACGACAGTTTATGTTGGTTTTGATGATAATAAACGTGAATTGGGACGTGGTGAGGCTGGCGCTCAAACAGCGTTGCCGGCGTGGATTAAGTATATGAAAGTGGCTCTTTCGGATAAAGAAGAGCGAAAAGAACAGTTACCACCTAATATCATAGAATTACAAATTGAGCCTACAAGCGGTCTATTAGGGGGAAATATGAACGAATACTTCATTAAAGGAACTGAACCTAAGAAACGTTATATTGTAGAGAAGGCACTTGAACAACCTCTAGGTACAAATCCTGAAGGAACTGAAAAAATCAGTAAAGAATTATTCTAAAATTCGATAATTCTCTTTGTTCCAGTTGAAAAGTAGGGCGATTTATTGAGATAATATCGCCCATCTTTATTTTGGGCGATTTGTGGTAAATTTATAAGATAAGTGTTTTAATTTTAATCACTTTTACAAAATTCAACATAAAACAGACCGCTTGTATGTGCAAGCGGTCTGTTTTTTCTAAAAATTCACAAATCAATTTTTCACTCTATTTTTATTTATAGAACAAATAATGGCAGAAAAACGTAATATCTTTCTAATTGGCCCTATGGGTGCAGGTAAAAGCACGATTGGTCGTCAATTAGCACAAATGTTAAATATGGATTTTTTAGACTCAGACGCTGTGATTGAAGAGCGTGCTGGGGCAGATATTGATTGGATCTTCGATATTGAAGGTGAAGCTGGTTTCCGTAAGCGTGAAGAGCGTATCATTAATGAGTTGACACAATCTCAAGGTCTTGTGCTTTCGACGGGCGGTGGTTCGGTGTTGTCTAAAGATAACCGCAATGTGCTTTCAGCTCGTGGTATTGTGGTTTATCTTGAAACTACGGTGGATAAACAGTTTGAGCGTACTCAACGTGATAAAAAACGTCCGTTATTACAAACGGAAGATCCATATCAAACGTTAGTTGAATTGGCGAAAATTCGTAATCCGCTTTACGAAGAAATTGCGGACATTATTTTGCAAACTGATGAACAAAGTGCAAAAGTAGTCGCAACGCAAATCATTGATATGATTGATAATTTACAGTAATCAGGGAAGTCTATATGTTGCAAGTTAATGTGGAATTAAAAGAACGTCGCTATCCTATCGCAATAGGGGCAGGGTTATTAACGGATCCGATGAGTTATCACCCGTTAAAATCAGGGGATAAGGTGATGATCGTGTCTAATCCAACGGTTGCTTCCCATTATCTTGCAACAGTAGAACAAACGCTAACAGCTATCGGTTGTAAAGTTGATTCGGTTTTAATTCCCGATGGCGAGCAATATAAAAACCTTGACTCACTCAATCTTATTTTTACCGCATTACTTGAAAAAAATCACAATCGTGATTCGGTATTAATTGCGTTAGGTGGTGGTGTAATTGGCGATGTGGCTGGCTATGCTGCTGCGTCTTATCAACGTGGTATCCGTTTTATTCAAATTCCAACCACCTTATTAGCTCAAGTGGACTCTTCCGTTGGGGGAAAAACGGCGGTAAACCACCCGCTTGGCAAAAATATGATTGGAGCGTTTTATCAGCCGATTTCAGTCATTGTTGATACAAATACCTTAAAAACCTTGCCTAAACGTGAAGTGAGTGCAGGCTTAGCGGAAGTGATCAAATATGGTGCAATTTTTGATATTCAATTTTTTGAATGGCTTGAACAGCATATTGACGATCTCGTTGCCCTTGAACAGTCTGCATTAGAGTATTGTATTCAACGTTGTTGCCAACTGAAAGCCGATGTAGTGGCTCGCGATGAAACAGAAAAAGGCGACCGTGCTTTGTTAAATTTAGGTCACACCTTTGGGCACGCGATTGAAGCATATCTTGGCTACGGTAACTGGTTACACGGGGAAGCGGTTGCAGTCGGTATGCTTGAAGCAGCTGCCTTGTCGCATATTCTAGGCGATCTTACAGAACAAGATGTGGCTCGTTTAGAAAAATTGATTGCTCGTGCAACCTTGCCAACCATTTCACCAGATGGAATGATGCCTGAAGAATATCTACCTTATATGTGGCGAGATAAAAAAGTACTAAGCGGTCAGTTGCGTCTGATTTTATTAAAATCACTTGGCACAGCTTATGTCACCGCTCAAGCGACCGAAACTCAAGTGTTAGATGCTATCCGTCGATTTACTCAATCCTAAGTTTTAACAATGAAACAGCGAGCCTTTTTAAAATGGGCAGGTGGGAAATTTCGCCTGACCGATGAAATTAATCGGCACCTACCCCAAAAGGCTTGCCTAGTAGAGCCTTTTGTTGGGGCTGGCTCAGTTTTTCTTAATACACATTTTGAACGCTATATTCTTGCTGACATTAACCCTGATCTGATTAATCTCTTTAATGTGATTAAAGCTGATGTGGAAAGCTATATCCAGCAATCGCAAGCCTTGTTTAATGATCCACAAGCAAATACGGCAAAATTTTATTATGAGCGACGTAAGGAATTTAATGCTTGCCAAGATCTGCTACGTCGTTCAGCACTGTTTCTTTATCTCAACCGTTTTGGTTTTAATGGTTTATGTCGCTATAACCAAAAAAATGAGTTCAACGTGCCATTTGGCGATTATAAAACCCATTATTTCCCTGAAAAAGAGTTACGCTTTTTTGCGGAAAAAGCTCAGAAAGCGGTATTTATCTGTGCCGATTTTCATCAAGTCTTTCAATATCTATTAGATAATCCTGATGATTATGCGGTCTATTGCGATCCGCCTTATGCCCCGTTGAAGCAAGAAACGAATTTTACCCATTATGCTGGGGGCGGTTTTTCCCTTGAGCAACAAATTGCTTTAGCAGACAGAGCAAAACAAGCTCAACAGGCGAAAATCCCTGTCTTAATTTCAAATCACGATACCGAGTTTACTCGGCAAATCTACCGTGGAGCAAAAATCAAAAAACTGAAAGTTCAGCGTCACATCGGTCAATCCATTGACTCTCGAATTAAAGTCGATGAACTTTTTGCTCTGTTCTCTTAACTTCCTTTTGTATGCAGTAGGAAAAAATATGAATATACAACCCCAAGAACGCCAATCGTGGTCAAATCGATTGGCATATATTATGACCGTAGCAGGTGCAACCGTTGGTTTTGGTGCAACGTGGCGTTTCCCTTATTTAGTCGGTGAAAATGGTGGCGGAGCTTATGTCGCGCTATTTTGTATCGCAATGATCGTGATCGGTATTCCGATGATCTTGGTTGAAAATGTGATTGGTCGCCGTATGCGAGTAAATGCCATTGATGCCTTTACGGGAAAAGCGAATGGTAAAGCCATTCACCCTGCGTGGAAAATTTTGGGTTATATGGGATTATTAGGATCTTTTGGTATCCTTGCTTACTATATGGTGCTTGGTGGTTGGGTATTAAACTATATCGGCAGTCTTGTAACGGGCGGTTTAGATCTATCATCACCTGTTACCGTAGAAACTACATCTACTTATTTTAAAGAGAGTATTTTTAACAGCCCAGTTACCATTTTGGCTTATACTGGCTTGTTTGTATTAGTAAACTACTTCATCTTAGTCAAAGGCATTGTTGATGGCATTGAGCGTTCAGTTAAATATCTTATGCCGATACTCTTTATCTTCTTGATTATTATGGTGATCCGTAATGTCACTTTACCAGGGGCAGCGGAAGGGATTAAATTCTATTTAATGCCTGATTTCTCAAAAATTACACCGCAATTGTTTGTCTTTGTATTAGGGCAAGTCTTCTTTGCACTTAGCTTAGGTTTCGGCGTATTAATTACCCTTTCTAGCTACTTAGATAAAAAAGAAAATCTAGTGAGAACTGCGACAATCACAGGGGTACTAAATACGGTAATTGCAGTCATGGCAGGCTTTATGATCTTCCCATCACTCTTTAGCTTTGGCATTGCCCCAAATTCAGGCCCAACACTCGTCTTCCAAAGCCTACCGATTGTCTTCTCTAATATGTGGGGCGGTACGATCTTTGCTATTATTTTCTTTGGATTATTAGTGGTCGCAGCATTGACGACCTCATTAACCATCTATGAAGTGATCATCACCGCTTTACAAGAAAAAACTAAAATGAGCCGTAAAGCAGCGATTTTCTGGACACTTACCCTGATTTTCATTTTTGGTAATGTACCATCTGTTTTAGGTGATAATGTATGGAAAGATATCACCATTATAGGCAAAAGTATTTTTGATGCCTTTGACTATATCAGTGGTAATATTTTATTTATTCTCACTGCTCTCGGCAGTGCGATTTTCGTTGGTTTTGTCTTAAAAGATGAAGCGAAGGAAGAGTTAGGGGCAGGGAAAACATTAACGAATTTGTGGTTTAACTATGTTAAATATGTGATACCGCTTTTGATTTTAGTGGTATTTTTTAGCTCGCTTTAATTTAAACTGACTTAACAAGTGAGCATTTACATAATAAAATTCACAACTCAAGCAGTAATCAATAGGGTTACTAATCTACTCCACTATTTTTATTTTAAGAGGTCTTACTATGAAAATTATCTTATTAGGAGCACCTGGTGCAGGCAAAGGTACACAAGCCCAATTTATGATGAATAAATTTGGTATTCCACAAATTTCAACAGGGGATATGTTCCGAGCTGCCATTAAGGAAGGAACAGAGTTAGGTAAACAAGCCAAAGCATTAATGGACGAGGGAAAATTAGTTCCAGATGAATTAACCGTTGCCTTAGTTAAAGACCGAATTTCTCAACCAGATTGTGCAAATGGTTTCCTGCTAGACGGTTTTCCTCGCACTATTCCACAAGCAGATGCACTAAAAGAAGCTGGTGTAAAAATCGACTTTGTATTAGAGTTTGATGTGGCCGATGAAGTAATCGTTGATCGTATGAGTGGACGTCGAGTTCATCAGCCATCTGGTCGCACATATCATGTTGTATATAATCCACCGAAAGTAGAAGGTAAAGATGATATAACTGGCGAAGACCTAATTATTCGTCAGGATGATAAACCAGAAACTGTACTAGAACGTTTAGCGATTTATCATAAACAGACTAAACCATTGATAGCGTACTATACTACGGAAGCTGAAGCAGGAAATACTCAATACTACCGTTTAGATGGTACTCAATCTGTAGAATCTATAAGCGATGAACTCAATAAAATTTTAGGGTAATTTCCTTTCTACATATAGAATCAAAAATAGTTGCTAAGAACCAATACGATCTTAGCAACTATTTATCTCAACGTTTTATTATTTAATATGTCTTTCTTTATACCCCGTATAAATTTGTCTTGGACGGACAATTTTGAGGCTCTCTTCGCACATTTCTTTCCAATTTGCAATCCACCCGACTGTTCTGCCTAAGGCAAAAATAACAGTAAACATGGAAGTTGGAATGCCTATGGATTGTAAAATAATACCTGAGTAGAAATCAACATTAGGATAAAGTTTGCGTTCAATGAAATAAGGATCGCTTAAGGCAATGCGTTCTAGTTCCATTGCAACTTCAAGTAATGGTGTTGTTATTCCTAATTCTGCAAGGACTTCATGGCAGGTTTCCCGCATAACTTTTGCCCTTGGATCGTAGTTTTTATATACTCGGTGACCAAATCCCATTAGACGAAATGGATCATTTTTGTCTTTGGCTCTTGCGATAAATTCAGGAATACGGTCAACCGTGCCGATCTCCTGTAGCATTTTGATACAGGCTTCGTTTGCTCCGCCATGAGCTGGCCCCCCACAGTGATGCAATCCCTGCCGCAATACAAGCAAATGGGTTTGGCCCAGAGGAAGCAACGCCTCTTACTGTTGATGTTGAAGCGTTTTGTTCGTGGTCTGCGTGAAGTGTGAAGATGCGATCCATAGCTCGTTCTAGTACAGGGTTAACCACATAAGGTTCACAAGGTGTTGCAAACATCATGTGTAGGAAGTTGCCTGCGTAGGATAAGTGGTACTGCGGATACATAAATGGGCGGCCGATGTTGTATTTGTAACACATGGCTGCAAGGGTTGGCATTTTGGCTAAGAGGCGAATGGCGGTTTTTTCTCGATGTGCTTCGTCATCACTGTCTAGCATGTCATTGTAGAATGCGGCTAAAGCACTACTTGCTGCACACATAACCGCCATTGGGTGCGAATCTCGGCGGAAACCTTGAAACAAGCGGGTAAATTGTTCATTTACCATGTAATGTGAACAGATCTCTTTTTTGAACTCAGCCAATTCTTCTTCTGTAGGCAGTTCTCCATTTAGAAGAAGATAGGCGATATCAAGATAGGTTTTATTTAAAGCAAGCTCGTCAATCGGATAGCCACGGTGCAGTAAGACACCTTGTTCGCCGTCAATGTAGGTGATACTGGATTGGCATAGGGCAGTAGATGTTAGCCCTTGATCGTAGGTAAAGAGTTGGTGCTTTTGCAATGCCTCAACGCCAATTGCATCAAAACCTAAGTTACTCTGATAAACGGGCAATGGAATTTTACGCCCATCATTAAGGTGAAGTTCTGCAGTTAAAGTCGGGTGTAGTTTAGGCATTTTGTCCTCCCTGTTATCGTAAATTTTATGCAAAATCAAACCGCTGTTTGAAAAATGAGGTTATCTGCTTTTTGGGTATAACGTTGAATTTGGTCAAAATTCATGTAGCGGTATGTATCCGTTTTATCTGCCTCTAGGCGTTGTACATAATCTAAATACTCTTTCCATGTGGGAATGCGTCCTAGTAATGCACAGACTGCCGCAAGCTCTGCAGAAGCAAGATAGACAAAAGAGCCTTTACCCATGCGATTTGGGAAATTGCGTGTAGAGGTTGAAACAACGGTTGAGCCGTCGGCTACACGAGCTTGATTTCCCATACAAAGTGAACAACCTGGTATTTCAATTCTTGCTCCACTTTTGCCATAAATGCTGTAATAGCCCTCTTCACTAAGTAGTGTTGCATCCATTTTAGTTGGTGGAGCAATCCATAAACGTGTTGGGATCATGCCTTGATGCTGGTTAAGCAATTTACCTGCGGCACGGAAATGACCTATGTTCGTCATACAAGAGCCAATAAAGACTTCATCGACTTGTTGACCTTGCACTTCGGAAAGTGTTCTAGCATCATCAGGGTCATTTGGGGCACAAAGAATAGGCTCTTTGATGTCATTTAAATCAATTTCAATGATAGCGGCATATTCAGCATCACTGTCTGCTTCTAATAATTGTGGGACAGCCAGCCACTCTTCCATGGCTTTAATTCTGCGTTCAAGGGTTCGTTTGTCGCCGTAACCCTCAGCAATCATGTATTTTAGTAAGATGATATTAGACTGAAGATATTCGATGATCGGTTCTTGATTTAATTTGATGGTACAAGCAGCAGCAGAACGTTCGGCTGAGGCATCTGAAAGTTCAAAAGCCTGTTCAACTTTAAGGTGCTCTAATCCCTCAATTTCTAAAATGCGACCTGAGAAGATATTTTTCTTACCCGCTTTTTCTACCGTCAATAACCCTTGTTTAATGGCATAATAGGGAATTGCATGTACGAGATCTCGTAAGGTAATGCCTGGTTGCAATTCGCCTTTAAAACGGACTAAAACAGACTCTGGCATATCTAATGGCATTACTCCTGTTGCAGCCGCAAAGGCAACTAAGCCTGAACCTGCAGGAAATGAGATGCCAATCGGAAAACGTGTATGTGAGTCGCCACCTGTACCTACGGTGTCGGGCAATAGCATTCGATTAAGCCAAGAGTGAATAACACCATCACCTGGACGTAGTGAAATACCGCCTCGGTTCATAATGAAATCAGGTAAGGTATGATGTGTCACAACATCTACAGGTTTAGGGTACGCGGCCGTGTGGCAAAATGATTGCATCACTAAATCAGCTGAGAAACCTAAACAAGCGAGATCTTTAAGCTCATCACGGGTCATTGGACCTGTGGTATCCTGTGAGCCAACACTTGTCATTCGAGGTTCGCAATACTGCCCTGGGCGTATGCCCTCCACGCCACAAGCTCGCCCAACCATTTTTTGTGCAAGTGTGTAGCCGACTGTTGTTTTAGCCTGTATTTGAGGTTTAACAAACACTTCACTTTCTGGCAATCCTAGTGCCATGCGTGCTTTATGTGTCAAACCTCGACCAATAATCAATGGAATACGTCCGCCTGCACGAACTTCATCAAGAAGCACATTCGTTTTAAGACTAAACTGGGCTAATACTTCGTCACTGCCATGCTTACAAATTTTGCACTCATAGGGATAGAGGTCGATTACATCGCCCATATTTAATTGGCTTACATCCACTTCAATGGGTAATGAGCCTGCATCTTCCATCGTATTGAAAAAAATAGGAGCAATCTTACCGCCTAATACCACACCTCCAGCTCTTTTATTAGGAATGTAAGGAATGTCATTTCCCATGAGCCATAAGACCGAATTTGTAGCCGATTTACGTGAAGAACCTGTTCCTACAACATCGCCAACATAAACAAGTGGAAAACCTTTTTGTTTAAGGGCTTCAATCTGTTTCATTGGACCAACTACACCAGCTTGGTCAGGTTCAATACCCTCCCGTTCATTTTTAAGCATAGCCAGTGCGTGCAATGGAATATCTGGGCGTGACCAAGCATCTTGTGCAGGCGAAAGATCATCTGTATTGGTTTCTCCTGTCACTTTAAACACGGTCAGTGTGAGTTTTTCGGCTAATTTTGGACGAGATAAAAACCAATCAGCATTGGCCCAAGAGGTTAATACTTCTTTAGCAAAGCGGTTTCCTTGCTTCGCTTTTTCTGCCACATCATGAAAACTGTCAAATACCAAGAGCGTATGAGAGAGTGCTTTGACGGCAATAGGAGCAAGGCTTGGATCATCAAGTGCTTCAACAAGCGGTTCAATGTTGTACCCCCCTTGCATTGTGCCTAGCAAGCTGACGGCTTGTTGTGGGGAAATGAGCGGCGAAACTGCTTCCCCTTTTACTAAGGCTGCTAAAAAGCTGGCTTTAACATAGGCTGCTTCATCAACCCCTGCTGGTATTCGATTTTCAAAGAGGTGCAAGAGTAATGCTTTATCTGCATCAGCAGGTTCTTTAAGTAATTCAATAAGCTCTGCTGTTTGCGCTGAATTTAATGGCAGTGGCACAATACCTTGTGCAGCTCGTTCAAAAACATGTGTTTGGTATTCAGTTAAGAAAGACATAATGATGATCCCCACTTCAATATAGATAAAAAATGAGCGATGAGATAATCATAACAGAGAGAGTAAAAACGACAAGCAATAAATTTAACAAATTTTACATTTTGTTAACAAGATCACAAAATTGCATGATTATCTCTATGTGTATAAGCGGTTACATATTGGCGACAATATCTTGGGCAAATTCCGAAGTTGTACGGAGTGTTGCTCCCTCTAATGTTTCCGCAAAATCAAAGGTCACTGTCTTATTTGAGATGGTTTTGGATACTGCGTTTACCACTAAATCTGCCGCTTCAGTCCAACCTAAATGGCGTAGCATCATTTCGCCACTGAGTATGATCGAGCCTGGATTTGCTTTGTTTTGACCTGCGATTTTAGGCGCTGTACCATGCGTTGCTTCAAAAATAGCCGCCTCTTCCCCTATGTTTGCACCAGGTGCAATACCAATACCGCCAACTTGTGCCGCAAGTGCATCGGATATGTAGTCACCATTAAGATTAAGCGTTGCAATCACATCGTAATCACTTGGATGTAATAAAATTTCTTGTAAAAAAGCATCAGCAATGCAATCTTTGATGATGATCTCTCGTCCTGTATTTGGATTTTTTAAACGATGCCAAGAGCCATTATCTATTGGCTCTGCACCAAAGTCTTTGGCAACTTGGTATCCCCACTCTTTAAATGCCCCCTCGGTAAATTTCATGATGTTGCCTTTATGCACTAAAGTGAGTGATTTACGATCATTATCAATCGCGTACTGTAATGCAGCCCGCACTAAACGCTGAGTCCCTTCTTGTGAAACGGGCTTAATACCAATGCCACATTCTTCCGTGAAGCGAATTTTTTTCACGCCCATTTCCTGCTGTAAAAAAGCGATTACTTTTTCAGCTTCATAGGAACCTGGCGCCCATTCTACCCCAGCATAAATATCCTCTGAATTTTCACGAAAGATCACCATATCCACTAATTCTGGATATTTCACAGGACTTGGCGTACCGTGGTAGTAACGGATTGGACGCAAGCAATTATAGAGATCTAACTCTTGACGCATTGCTACGTTTAAAGAACGAATCCCCTTGCCGACAGGGGTCATTAATGGACCTTTGATCGCAATATGATACTGTTTAATTGATGCTAATGTTTCTTCGGGTAGCCATGTGTTTTCACCGTAAAGTCGGTTAGCTTTTTCCCCTGCATAAATCTCTAACCAGTCAATTTTTCGTTGACCTTGATAGGCTTTTTCTACCGCAGCATCAATTACAAAACGCATAGCTGGTGTGACATCAACGCCAATTCCGTCTCCCTCAATAAAAGGAATAATTGGGTAATTTGGAACAGACAATGAACCATCATGATTTAGTTGAATAGCTTGCCCTTTTGGTGTAGTGAGTTGAGATAGCATTATTTCCCCCTTAAATGCGACCTGATACCGCTTAATTGAGTTTGAAAATAAAAACAGCAGATGTTGTATTTTTTACAAGCAACGGGATAATACCATCAGATAACAAATTTAACAAAAAATTTACATTTAAAAATTTTCATCATTATCTGCAAGTTACATAAATTAAATTCATGAAATAATGAAAATAATTTTATTGACATCATATCGCTGGCATTTTAAAGTTTTAGCCATCTAAACGTCTAAAAAAGACAGCAGTATGCAAACTAAACATTATATAAATAACAGCAATAGAAGCTCGATAGAGGTGTTGAATGAGTTATGCAAAAGAGATTGATCTTTTAAATCAAAGTGTTGCCGACTTAAATGGCAAAATTAATGTGTCTTTTGAATTTTTTCCGCCTAAAAATGAAAAGATGGAAACGTTGCTATGGGACTCTATTCACCGTTTGAAAGTGCTTAAACCGAAGTTTGTTTCTGTGACTTATGGTGCAAACTCTGGGGAACGTAATCGCACGCACTCTATCGTAAAAACCATTCAACAAGAAACAGGGATTGTCGCTGCTCCACATTTAACAGGTATTGATGCAACCCCTGACGAACTTCGTGCTATTGCAAAAGATTATTGGGACAGTGGCATTCGTCACATTGTGGCTTTGCGTGGCGATGAGCCTACTGGCTATGCGAAGAAACCTTTTTATGCGTCGGATTTAGTAAAACTGTTAAAAGAGGTTGCCGATTTTGAGATTTCTGTTGCCGCTTACCCTGAGGTTCACCCTGAAGCAAAATCAGCCCAATCTGATTTGCTCTATTTGAAACAGAAAATTGACGCAGGTGCAAGCCGTGCTATTACTCAGTTTTTCTTTGATATTGATAGCTATCTTCGCTTCCGTGATCGTTGTGCAACGGTGGGGATTGATGTTGAAATCGTGCCTGGCATTTTACCTGTGTCGAACTTCAAACAGTTAGAAAAGATGGCAAAAATTACCAATGTAAAAATCCCTAGCTGGATGGCGAAAATGTATCAAGGTTTAGACGATGATCAAACTACGCGTAACCTTGTAGGGGCAAGTATTGCAATGGATATGGTGAAAATCCTCTCTAAAGAGGGAGTAAAAGATTTCCACTTTTATACCTTAAACCGTTCAGAATTAAGTTATGCTATTTGTCATACTTTAGGGGTAAGACCTGAATAAGCTATTCACTATAGACCAACCCGATCTTCGCAGATCGGGTTTTCTCTATTTGGATGCTTATCTTTCTGTATTCAAAAACGTAACTTTCTTGTAAAATCCAACCGCTTATCACAACATTTTATAGAGGATTTATAGTGACATTAAAAATTGGCGTTGTCGGTGCTGGTGGCAGAATGGGTCGTCAGTTGATCCAAGCCGTAAATAACGCAGAGGGCGTGGAATTAGGTGCAGCATTTGAACGTAAAGGATCATCATTAGTCGGGGCTGATGCTGGCGAGTTGGCTGGTATTGGGCATTTAGGCGTGACTGTCACGGACGATTTAGCTTCACAGGTCAATCATTTTGATCTGTTGATTGATTTTACTCGCCCTGAAGGGACGTTGGAACACATCGCTTTTTGTGTCGCACATAATAAAAAAATGGTGATCGGTACAACTGGTTTTGATGATGCGGGCAAACAGGCGATTAAATCTGCATCAGAGAAAATCAGTATTGTCTTTGCTTCCAATTACAGCGTTGGGGTGAACTTAGTATTTAAACTGTTAGAAAAAGCGGCAAAAGTGATGGGCGATTATTGCGATATTGAGGTGATTGAAGCTCACCACCGCCATAAAGTTGATGCGCCATCTGGCACAGCGCTTTCAATGGGCGAACATATTGCCAAAACCTTAGGTCGTGATTTAAAAACGCACGGCGTATTTGCGCGCGAAGGGATCACAGGGGAACGTAAGCGTGATGAAATCGGTTTTGCCACGATCCGTGCAGGTGATGTAGTCGGTGAACACAGTGTTTGGTTTGCCGATGAAGGCGAACGTGTTGAAATTGCCCATAAAGCTTCAAGCCGAATGACGTTTGCTAACGGTGCTGTGCGTGCAGCAAAATGGCTTCAAACCAAACAAAACGGTCTTTTTGATATGACCGATGTGTTGGATTTAAACAATTTATAATAAAGAAAAGCGGTCAGATTTAATCAAAATTTTGCAAAAGGATAGATATGAAATATAACAACATTGAAAGTACTTTAGTCCAACTGGGTAATCGTACTGATGAGCGTACCGGTGCGGTGGCGACCCCGATTTTCCTTTCGACTGCCTATGGACATATGGGGATCGGCGAGTCTACTGGATTTGACTATACTCGTACCAAAAACCCAACTCGTAGTGTACTTGAGCAAGGCATTGCGGACTTAGAGGGCGGCGATGCAGGTTTTGCGTTAGCCTCAGGTATGGCGGCAATTCAACTGGTGATGTCGCTCTTTACTGCCCCTGACGAGTGGATTATTTCTAGCGATGTTTATGGCGGAACTTACCGCTTGTTAGATTTTAGCTATAAAAATAACAATACTGTGAAGCCTGTTTATGTGAACACGGCAGATCTTGATGCTATTGAGAAAGCGATTAATCCAAATACTAAAGCGATTTTTGTTGAAACACCGTCTAATCCATTGATGGAAGAGTGTGATGTCGCAGCGATTGCGAAAATTGCTAAAAAGCACAATTTACTGCTGATTGTCGATAATACTTTCTTAACACCAGTATTATTCCGCCCGATTGAACTTGGGGCAGACATTGTTATTCACAGTGCAACCAAATATTTGGCAGGACATAATGATGTGTTAGCTGGCTTAGTGGTAGCAAAAGGGCAAGCGTTATGTGACCGCTTGTTCTATTTGCAAAATGGTGCTGGGGCAGTGCTTTCACCGTTTGACGCTTATATGATTATTCGTGGCTTAAAAACCCTTGCGTTGCGTGTTGAGCGTCACCAACAAAATGCGACTGAACTCGCTAAATTCTTAGCGGAACAACCGCAAGTGCAAGATGTGCTTTATTCTGGTAAAAGCGGTATGTTATCTTTCCGCTTGAAAGATGAAAACTGGGTTAATCCATTCTTAAAAGCGATCAAGATGATTACCTTTGCGGAAAGTTTAGGCGGTACAGAAAGTTTTATTACTTACCCTGCAACCCAAACCCATATGGATATTCCTGAAGCAGAACGTATCGCTCGTGGTGTGTGTAATAAGCTCTTGCGTTTTTCGGTGGGGCTTGAACACGTTGAGGATATTAAAGCAGACTTGCTACAAGCCTTTGCTCAGTTGAAGTAAATTGGTGTAATAGACAAATTTGTTGCTAAAAAGTGGCTTAAAGCCTTATAGTACAAGGCTTTAAGCCACTTTTTTTGAAATATAAACAAAAACTACCCATTTTGCCAAAGTCCGAAAATAAAGAAACATGGTATACAAAATAATACTCAACCTTACTTTTGTAATGAATGTCATAAAACGTTTATCTTAAAAAATGAATTTTATTAGCGATTACGTCCTTAGTTTATAAAACACCAAACGTTTTTAAAAGAACGAAGTGATAAAGCCAATAAAAAAGACCATTTCCCTTATAAACGTCGTAATGCAAGAAGTGCTTATACCAGGCTTAAAGCGTTATATGGATTTTATTTTTACCTATGAGAAATATTCTGAATTAAATATAGAAAATACAATAAATCGCTTAGAGGAATTATTTAGCGAGCTTAAGCAAAAATTAAATAATCATAACTGATTAACAAAAAGGCGTAATATGTTGTTTATACAAGATTTTTTAAATAAAAAGAGTTGCTAAGAATAATTAAAAATACCCATTAGCAAGTATTTTATCTATTATCCCTATCAGTTAGACAATCTGTTTTTTTGTAATGCGCGATGTTTTACTTGATGTACAATATTTGTAATCACCCCAGCGATATTGACGTCACTCCACTCTTTAATACGTAAATTAGGTTCTGAGGTGTCTAAAGAAAATAAAATTTTCTCTCCATTAATCTCACTGAAAAATTGGTAGAACTTATACTCTTGATTTTTCTCTAATACCAAAAGATCGTTAATTTCAGCAGATTGATTATTCTCTACAATTAACAAATCATCTAATTCGATCCCCCATGCAATTAAATTAGGGTTTTTCACATGAACCAGAAAGGTTTCAGAAGGACGACGAACATAAAGAGAATAGAGATCCAGTTTGATTGGGTGCTTTATATTAGAATCTCGATAAAGGGGTAAAGGCTGATGGGATTGTGCCAATGTTAGTGATCTAAGATACGCCATAAAAATCCTCTAAAATAAATCTGTGTGTTTATACAGTTATTTTACTGTTTAAACACACAGTGTCAATAGAAATTTTGCGTTTTAGTGTAAATTTTTACAGGTAAATCATCAATCAATATTTTTTAGCTGTTCTTCAGATAATGTTTCTTGCTCACTATTTTCTGTTTTACCATCTTTTACTTTAAACTCTAAATTTTGAAAATAGGCTTCTCGGAAAGTAATGTAAGGATCTTGAGATTGCTTCAATAACGCTTCTTGTCCTATAAGCTGTGCACGGGAATCTACTCCTTGTACGACATATTTTGTGATACTCCAAGGTGTAGCGAGTAAAGATAAAACTGGATAACTAGTATCTACTAATCGACCTAAATCTTGACGAGGCGTTGCGGGTCCATACATTGGTAACATCACATAAGGTCCTGTAGGCACATTATACGCGCCTAGAGTATCTCCAAATTCTCTACGTTTATCAATTTTAAGATCATTGGTCATACTCGCGAAGTCAATTAACCCGCCTAATCCAAAAATAGAGTTAAACCAAAAGCGAGTAAAGTGTACCATTGCTTTTTGTCCTTCCCCTTCAATTAATCGGTTTACAAAGCTGGCAGGTTCATCGAGGTTATTTGCCACATTGACTAAACCTGTTTTAATTGGGCTTGGCATATAATCTCGCCAGCCCTTTGCTACAGGTTTAAGAATATAAGGATCGAGATATTCGTAATTGACTTTCCACATTGCTCGGTTAAATCCTTCCAATGGATCTGAACGGGTGCCAGTTTCAGGATCAATAGAAGAGGTGCAAGCGGTTAGAAAAGCGGTACTGAGTACTAAAAATAGAAGTTTAATTTTTTTCATATGACTACTTTAAAAATGGGTTATGTTGTTTTTCACGTCCTACTGTGGTATGAGATCCGTGTCCAGGAATAATGATAAAATCATCTTCTAAATCAAATAGTTGTGTTTTTATTGTATAAATGAGCTGCTCAAAATTACCTTGGTATAAATCGGTTCTTCCAATACTATCTTTGAAAAGCACATCGCCACTAAAGGCAATTTTATTCTCAAAATCAAAAAAGCCGATATGACCTGGTGAATGGCCTGGTAAATGGCGAATATGGAATGTTAAAGCTCCAATTTGAATTTTATCACCTGCATTTAGCCAGTGATCCGGTAAGAAAGCGGGCGATGAAGGAAGCCCGTAGCTCTGACAAATATTAGGAAGTTGTTCAAAAAGAGGTTGATCGTTTTGATGAGAGCCAAAGACATCAACATTAAAATGTTTTCTCAATTGATCAACAGCCATAATATGATCAAGATGACCGTGAGTAATCAATAGCTTCTGAACATTTAATTGTTGTTCTTCTACAAACCGAATTATTTTGTCTGCATCATCTCCAGCATCAATAATTGCTGCATTTTTTTCGTTATCCCAAACAACAGAACAATTTTGTTGGAAAACACTTACAGGGATAATTTGCAAATTAAACATAAAATCAAACCGCTTATGAACCGCGCCAAGTACGAACAGGGCCAGTGTCGACGTGGACAAAATTACTGTGAGGATAATAACCAACCCCCCCGTTATTCAGGCTTTCTGCTGCCGCTTTTATGCGGGCAAGAGGAACACCTTCAATACGGAAATCAATGGCTTTACCTAAAATATGGTAGCTATTGCTAGCAACGCCTCGACTACGACGGCGTAATCTAGCATTTGTTTGAGCAGAACGATATCCGCTTACAATAAGAATTTCAGATTTACGAAGACCCAAGCGAGCTTGAATTTGAGTTAATTTTACGAATAGTTTTGGGTCAATTCGCTTAATTCTGTTGATATGCACATCGCGCATAATATGATTTAATCTGTTAAGATCCTTTGTAACAAATCCGTTAGTGTGATAATTAGCCGATAAGGTCTCGCCTGTACTTAAGCGTTTTAAACGTAGAATAAGAGGTTTTGGAGTTGACGTTACCGCATGAACTAAATTAGGTAACAAGGTTGCACCCAAAACTATTCCGCCTAATGCAAGCCATCTTCGGCGTTGTAAATTTGTTTGTTCCATTTTATCCTCGCATTTGGGTTATTTACCGACAATCTCTCCTTTAATCTCTTAAAGGTAAATATATTCAGCCTGACTTCGACATTTTATCAAAAAGAAAGTTCTAAAAAATAGCTTATCTCTTTCGGAAATTTTTTATTTTGTGGACTAGATCACACTTTTTACTTTTTCCCAATCTAAGTTGATTTTAGGTAATGATTTATCAAATTGATAAATATCAGGTAAGGTGTATATTTTACCGCCTTCAACCCAGGATGTTACATAATATAAATAAACAGGATTATCTGAACGAATAGGTGCAGATATTGTTTTTTTACTTGCAAGAACCTCCTGTTTTCTCTGTGATGACCACCCAGCTTCTGCCAATAATAACGTAGCTAGTTCATCTGCTTTAGCTACACGAACACAGCCAGAGCTTAACGCACGATTTTTTTTACTAAATAACCCTCTATTTGGTGTATCGTGCAAATAGATTGCATCGGAACTTGGCATATTAAATTTATAACGCCCTAAAGCACTATCATCTCCCGCTTTTTGACGGATATGATACGGGAAATTATTTTTTCCTTCATAAGCTGCCCAGTTGATACTATGAGCACTAAATTTATTGCCTTTCCCATCTAAAATTTCATAGCCTAATTTATCAGCAAGGCTTGGATCTTTACGAAGTTTTGGTACTAAATCTTTATTCTTAATTGTTGATGGAACATTCCAAGGCGGATTGACGACAACGTTGCTCAGTTTGCTGTACATGACAGGTGTTTTGCGATCATTTCTTCCCACGATTACTTTAGACTGTAAAACAAGTTTGCCCTCTCTGAAATAATAGAGCTGATAGCTTGGGATGTTGACAAAAATTCCATTATTAAAACTTGGAATAAGACGTAAACGCTGCGCATTAAGTGCTAATTGAGTAAATGAAGGCGTGTTTACACTACCTTTATTCTCTTTTGTAGATTTTGCTGATTTATTACCACCCTGATTGAGAGCATCATTAGATGATATTTCAAATAATTTTTGTACGGTTTCTTGGTAAATATGGTTTTTAGGTATTAGATCCGTGACAAACTGAGCGTGGCGATCTTGTTTCATCGCTTCCAACCAAGTAGCAATACGATATTCTGTTGGTGTTTTAGTTGAATAGCTTCCTAAATGATATAACCACTGATTTGAAAATTGATCAACATTTTCTGTGTAATAGAGATAATCTAAGAAACTATCTGTGAGTAGAATATCGCGAGCAAATCCCTCATTCATATTTAGAATTTGTTGTAACGCATTAGCTGATTTAGGCGAAACGCCGCTTACGGCGAATACTGCATATTCTTTTAAAAACTGTTTTTCTGCCACTTTATCTTTCCACAAAGGGGCAAACTCATTATTGAGATATACTTTTGCTGTCGTATTGGATAATAGTAAATGATAGCCTAATGTTTCTTGTTGAATACGTTGCTCGGCATGAATTAATTTTTCGGCTTCAACGCGTTTTCTTTCAGCCAATTGAAATTGATATTCTGCATTTTGTGTCAGTTCAGCAATACGGACTAATTGCGCTTTAAAACTTAACTGAGGCAAAATTTGCTCATCAGGAACAGATGTTGCAGCATTATGCTGAGAACTAACATTCAACGCACTTCCATTTTCAGCAACCACAGCACTAGAAAACAATATTACTGACAAAAAAGTTAAACTTTTCATTCAATTTAATCCATTAGGAAAATGAGTAATAAATCAGACCGCTTAAACAGCGGCCTGATAAACTTCCACATTATAAACGTATTTATTATTTTTTATCAAATTGTAACCAATCAACCATCATCTGCTCCGTTTCTTTTAAGAAGAAATCTGGGGCTTCATAGTCTTTTGGTAACTGTTCAAGATCTTTGATCTGTTTTTTACCTTCACGTTTAAAGCGAGCATTTAAATCTTTCAAACGACGAGCTTCATCAGCTTTACTCTCTTCTTGACGAGAAGCTAAATTAAGTGAGGTAAATTTACGATCATCTCTTTCCTTATTAATTGCGATAGTTTCATTTAAAGCAATAAATTCAGGATTTTTAGCAATACGTTTTTCGTGATTTTCAGTGAGTTGTGCAACTACATCTCTAGCTTTTGCGACTTCTGAATAAGTTGCTGCAGGAATTTTATCCCAAGGCAAAGCATTATCTTCAAATCCTTCCCCTGTTTTTTCTGCATTGATAATTTCAGGGAAACGAATATCTGCTTCAACCCCTTTAATTTGGGTGCTGCCACCATTAATTCGATAGAATTTTTGGATTGTATATTGGATAAAACCTAACGGCTCTTGATCCAAATCATAAACCATATTTAAAGAACGGTTTTGTTGAACAGTACCTTTACCAAAACTTTGCTGCCCGATAATAATCGCACGATTGTAATCTTGCATTGCAGCCGCAAAAATTTCAGAAGCCGAAGCACTATGACGGTTAATCATCACTAAAATGTTGCCATCATATAATGTTGTACTATCGGTATCTTCGTGAACACGAATACGATTAAAAGCATCTCTAACCTGAACAACAGGACCATCTTTAATAAATAATCCCGTTAATTCCACTACCTCAGGCAAAGAACCGCCACCATTTTCACGCAGGTCAATAATCAACCCATCTGCTTTTTTGGTTTTCATCTGTTCGAGAAGTTTACGCACATCTGCAGTCAAACCAATATAGAAACTTGGAATTTTGATCACAGCAATATTTTTTCCGTCTACTTTATCAACAGTTAATTTCGCCGCACTGTCTTCAAGACGAATTTTATCCCGAACTAAACTAATAATCTTGGTTTTGCCGCCTTTAGCAGGTTCAATTTCAAGATAAACCGTCGAACCTTTTTTACCTTTGATATTATCGACAACATCATCTAAACGCCAGCCAATCACATCTTCGATTTTATCTTTTGATTGCCCCACACCAACAATTTTGTCACCTGCTGCAATTTTTTTACTACGCGCTGCTGGCGCACCAGGCACCAAAGATTTGATGATCGTAATATCATCTTCCATTGAAAGCGTCGCACCAATGCCTTCTAAAGACAAGTTCATACTCTCTTGGAAACGTTTAGCTGCACGAGGTGAAAGATAACTTGTATGCGGATCAATTTCTCTTGCAAAAGCGTTGAGATAAGTTTGCAGAATATCATCGGCTTTATTTTGTGTTAAACGACGAATTGCCAAGTTATAACGTTTAGTCAGTGTTTTCTTGATTTCAGGCCATTTCTTATCTTTCAAATAAAGATTAATAATATCGTTTTTTACTCGTTGCAACCAAAGCTCATCAGCTTCTGTGGTAGTTTTCGGGAACGGTGCTTTTTCACGATCATTTTCAATTTGATCCTGCCCTTTTAAATCAGGCTCTTTATCTAACAAAGACAAAGCATATTTATAACGTTCATAACGACGTTTTGTCATTAACTCATACATTTCAAAGGCAATATCTAGTTTGCCTTCATAGAGTTCTTCATCTAACTTGGTTGCATACTTAGCGCGCAATTCATCAATATCAGACTGTAAAAAGGTATTGTGAGAACCATCAAGCCAATCAATATAACGATTAAAAATTTTCTCAGAAAAAGCATCATCTAGTTGAAACTTATGATAATGCGATTGTGTTAAGCGAGCCGTAACACGTTTAGTTGAAGTAATATGTTGATTTGATGGTTCTGGGATAACCAGCTCACTCTCTTTTATTTGTGGCTCGACGGCAAAAGCATTAATGCCCATCACCCCCAAGCACATTCCTACAAATGTAGTGAATTTAGTATATTTCATATCTATCCTATTAATAGCAATGGTTATTTTTTGCCTTTGGCAAATTTGCTTTCTAATGCGACTAAACTCTCTAAAGATGCTTTTGGCATTTCTTGTTTTTTCGTTTCAGCCCGTTTTTTGGCATGCGCTTCACGTGCTTTTTGTTTAAAGAAAGTTTTACGCTCTTCCTTGCGTTTCTCTTTTAATTGCTGAGCTTTACGTTCTGCATAAGCTGCTTTAGCTTCGGCTAAAGATTGTGCTGCATGTTCTGCTTGTGCAGCTTCAACAACTCCCGCTTCTTCTCCTTGAAGACCGACACGTACAGCACCTTCTTTACATGCGTGTAAGTAACGCCAGTTCATTGTATAAACACGTAATGCTTGACGAAGCCCCGTTTTACTGATTTTTTCATCATCACTCAACGCTTCAACTAAATCTTGGAAAAGTCCAATTTTTAGAGGTTTAGCTTCGCCTTCTAAATTAAAGCAAAACGGAAATTTTTCAGCCAAATAAGCAATGATTTCTTTTGTAGATAAAGCGGTTTTTAGGTTTTGAATGGTATTAAGTTGTTGTTCAGACATAAAATGTTCCAATCTAAAAAATGAATGTTAGGTAAGCGAATAAAAATGCTGCCTACTATATTTTATTTAGTTACAGTAGTCCATAGACTTTCCAATAAGTTCCTTATTCTTTAGTAAAAATTTTATTTTTTAAAATAATATTTGCCTTATACAGTGATAAATGTTGTAATGCTGCCCGTTGAAATTTTCAACCATTTTTAGGGGCTGACGTAGATTAGCCCTAAATTTCACACCATTTTCTCAACGTTTTAAGTTGCTCTTTTGGTGTTCCAAAGTTAAACCGAAATTCACATTCTTTCAAGAATAAAGGGAAACTTTTTCGGTCAATCCCATTATATTTTCGGAGTATCCGCTTGGCTTGATTCCAAAAATTTTCAATGTCGTTGATGTGATTTTGTTTCACTGCAAACAATTCCGAATGGTTAATGCGTTCGTGGTGAAATTCGCTTACATCAAGGGCATCATAACTACGATAAGTATCGGTATAAACCCAGCTATCAGGCTTGATTTTCCTTGCTATAACAGGCATTAGCGTTGTTGTCTTCGTATCATTGACGACCACAGTAAATACTTTTCCTTGCCGTTTCAATATCCCAAAAACAGCCACTTTTCCTGCTGCTCCACGACCTCGTTTTCCTTTACGAGGTCCACCAAAATAGCTTTCATCCAACTCAATTTGTCCGTCAAATACTTCATCTGCTTCAAGGGCTAAATGATTACTGATGACCTCACGGATTTTTCGGTAAAACAGGATCGCTGAATTGGGCTGAATACCTAGCAAATCTGCGACTGATCGAGCTGTTACTTCTAACACAAAAAATTCAAGGAGTTTCTTCTGTATAGATTTCTTTAATTTACAATGAGTTATCTTCATTTTTGTAGGTTAGCATACTAGCTAATCTACGTCAGCCCCTAAATCTTTCATCAAACCACATCTACCATCACAGGTAATCGATTGAATGATATAGCCTTTTTCTCTTAACCTATTCAGGGCAAGTTTGTAGTAAATATCTTTTTCGGTTCGCACAAAGTAATGGGAAATCACATTATTTGAATTAGAATCCATTAGCACTAATACGCCAAAATAACGACAGAAAAACGTTGTATCCATAATGATGTTTAGGTATCGATTTGAAGGTGGTTTTAAAGCTGTTTTAGGGGCTTTATCAATATATCTTTGAATAGTTCTAACCGAACAATGATATTTTTCGGCAAGTTGTTGATAGGTTTGTTTTCCAGATGTGTAATCAGTCCAAATTTTAATTGGATCTAATTTAGATTTTAAGATAAACGTTTTATAACATTCATTACAAAAATAACGTTGAGTATTATTTTGTATACAATGTTTCTTTATTTTCAGACTTTGGCAAAATGGGCAGTTTTTTGTTCATATTTCAAAAAGAAGGCTTAAAGCCTTGTACTATAAGGCTTTAAGCCACCTTTTACCAACACTTTTGTCCACTATGTCGTTAATCCCTAGTATAAGATAGGAATTTTTTCCTACTCCGCCAACCCCTGATCCCACTCTAATGCTTCTTCAGGTAATTTACGTTGTAATAAAAATCTGCGATTAGCTTCTGCCTGAGGTTGAACAACCTTACTTGATGGAGTTGAGAAGCTAATTCCACCGTTAAATAATTGGGACATTGTGCCTGAGTTCAGGCTGACACCATTGAGGCTGATATCCATTGTGTAGCCTGAGGAAGCCCAGAACTCGCTATTTTTACGGACAAGGTGTTTATATTGATTGGCTATGCGTAAATGGATCAGCACTCGATCACCGAGTTCGCTTAAACTGAGTTGTTGTACCATACCCACTTGCATTCCTCGATACATTACAGGGGCTTGTAGGGTGATGCCATTTGCGTCGCTGGTTTCCACAATGATTGGGAAGCCGTTACCATATTGTGTATCTGCGGTGTCTGTTGCCCCTAATTTGAACTGCGTTTTTCGTTTGCCATTGCCTGCTTCTACGCTGATGTAGTTTTGAATAGCAGCATCAAGATTTTTGAAGCCTGTTGTGTCAATTTCAGGGGAAACAGCATTAAATTTGCTACCTGCTTTGGCGACAATGGCATAATATTGTCCTTCGATGTAAGCGGTGGCTTTCACCTGTTTTCTTGCATTGTCTAGCTGTAGCGTTTCAACATTGCCGATAGTTAATCCCATATACTTAATCGGCATTCCTTTGCTTAATTTAGAGGCATCTTGAGCAATCAAGGTAATATAAGTATTACCAGAAATCGCTTTCGTGTAACTGCTATACAAGGTCTTGCTATCTTTAGTTCCCTGATTATCAAAGCTAATCGCCCCTTTGAGTGTTCGCATTAGTGAACCCATTTTGAGATTAACACCGTTGGTCGATACGTTTACCTCTACCGCTGGTTCAACCCAGAAACGACTAGTTTCCGTCAGTAGATGGCGATATTTAGGTTCAATAAATAGATCAACTTCAAACTTCGTTTTTTGTGGGCGAATGTTAAGCACCTCACCTATCGGGAAGTTGCGATAAAGCACTTGTGAGCCTTTATCAATACTGGATAATTCTGTAGCAGATAAACTCAGCGTTGCTTTTTTCTCACTACCTACAATACCAGCTTCTGCACTCTCAATATCTTTGAATAATGGGTATTGTTTTTTCGCTTCCCCTTGAGCTTTATCTGAGAGGATACGAACACCGCCAGCAAGCCATTCTGATGGAGAAGCGGATTGCACTCTTAGACCATCTAAGCCAACGGCTACATCTAAATGCGAGATCGCCACAAATTTACTGTTCCCCGCGACAAGGGTACGATAAGGCGGATAGATGATGCCTTGAAATTCTACGCCGTTAAGCGATAACTGGCGTTTCACAATTTCGCCAATTTGTATATCGTTATAATAAATGCCCTGCCCTTCGCTTACACCATAAGATTGTGGCGATGAAAGGGTAATTGCCAGCACATTAGGGCGAGTGAGTAAATAATCAGTTTCTTTTTGTACATTAAAGGTTAATTGAGGTTCGCCTTCTCCCTTTTCGATTTCAAAATAAGCACCTCTCAATAGCTCACCCACTTTACTCAATTGTTCTTTATTGAGTGCAAATTTAGGTTCTTTCAGTAAAATTTGACTGCCAGAACGTAATAGATCCGTGTGTGCAGGGTCGATCAATAATTTACCTTGAATAGTCGCTTTGGTTGGTTTGCTTTTGAAGTAATCTTGTTCAATTTCATTCAGCTCAAGGTGTGAAAGTACGCCAACTTGCAGGTTTTGGTAATAAACAGGCGTTTCATTTACTTTTAAATTCGACATCATTGGCAAGGTGATGTTTACTTCTGTTCCTCGTTGAGCCAATTTTAAGTTATCGAAAAGTTGAAAACGTTCGCCCTGTTCGGCATTGGTTGCCATATCAGGCGAGTCAAAAGCAACTGCCCCTTGCACCATAGAAGCAAGACTATCCACATTGAGATTGACCCCAGTGAGATTTGCATTAAATTGAATACCGCTGATATTCCAAAAGCGACTTTCTTTTTTGACAAGATTGGCGTACTTTTTATCAATAACTACGTCTATTTCGACATTTTTTTGATCTTGGGTAAAGCGGTAATCAGCAATGCTTCCTACTGGCACTTTTCGATAATAAACGCTTGCCCCCACAGTCATTGAGCCTAAATCTGAAGCAACTAATTTCACCAATAAATCACCATCAGCAACGGTCACTGCAGGTGGTTCATCTTCAGCCACAAATTCATCTTGACTAGAGGCATCTTCATCATCATTTGGCAATAAAGTGATGTAGTTACCTGAAACAAGCGCATCTAACCCTGACACTCCGGCTAAAGAGGCACTCGGTTTGACTAGCCAGAACTTTGTCCCTTCTTTTAATACCGATTTCGCTTCGGGATTAACTTCTGCTTCTACCTCAATCTCTTTTAATTCATTGATGAAATAGACTTTTTTTACTTGACCAATTTGCAAGCCTTGATAACGAATAGCAGTTTTTCCTGCGGTAATCCCATCGCCCTTACTAAAACGAATGGTAATTTTCTGTCCCTGCTCTTGAAGAATTTGGAAAAAAAGCAAACAGCCGATCACAAAAGCAACAATCGGCAATAACCAAAATGGCGAAATTTTGCGAAGTTGCCGTACTTTAGCTGGAACAGTATTGGGAATATTTTCAGACATCGTTTTACCACTTTTAAATACACGCAAGCGGCGAGATGTTGCAAAAGGTTTGCGAAATCTCACCGCTTGTTCTTATTAACTTATTGAAAAAGAAGAATTATTTTTTATCTTTTTCATCACATTTTTGAATATTGCTACATTTACCATACAAATATAAGCTATGGTTTGCAAGCTCAATTCCGTGTTGTTGGCTGATTTCACGCTGACGGCGTTCAATTTCAGAGTCTTTAAATTCAAACACTTTACCACAATCCATACAGATAATATGGTCGTGTTGGTGGTTCATATTTAATTCATAGACAGCTTTATTCGAATCAAAATTATGGCGAGTTAAAATGCCAACTTCTTCAAATTGATTTAATACGCGATAAACTGTTGCTAACCCGATTTCAGACTGACGTTCTAGCAATAATTTATAAATGTCCTCAGCAGAAAAATGCTGCATACTATCACGGGTGATTTGCATTAACTCAAGGATTGTTAAACGTGGTTCAGTAACTTTTAAACCCACTTTTTTCAACAGTTTCACATTTTCTTCAGACATATATCCTCCAATAGATATATTAAGCTAATTCCGCTAAATACATTTCATCAAAAATTTGTTTACACCAACGGTTTACACGTTCTTCGGTGAGTTCTGGCTGGCGATCTTCATCAATACATAAGCCAACAAAGGTTTCATCATCAACTAATGCTTGTGAAGCCTCAAAAGTATAACCTTCCGTTGACCAATGACCGACAATAGTCCCACCGTTAGGTTCAATAACATCACGCACAGTTCCCATTGCATCGCAGAAATATTCTGCATAGTCTTCTTGGTCACCACAACCAAAGATACCCACGATTTTTCCTGTAAAATCAATTTCTTTTAACGTCGGCATAAAATCGTCCCAATCTGCTTGAGATTCACCGTAATACCACGTTGGAATACCAATTAATAAGAAATCGTAGGCTTCAATATCTTCCTTCGTACTTTTTGCAATATCACGAATATCCACTAGGTTTGCACCTAGTTGTTTTTGAATCATTTTAGAAATATTTTCTGTGTTTCCAGTATCACTACCGTAAAATAAACCGACAACTGCCATTTGAAATACCTATTTACTTAATTCAATGGAATCCCCATTGAGATAATCGTTTAAAATGAGTTCAATTAACTGCCCTCTAGACAGTCCTTTTACCGCTGCTTCTTGTTCCAATGCCACCACTAAATCCGAATGCAATTTAAGCTCAATCCGTCTTAATCCTGACGAACGATCTCGCCTGAGTTGATTACGTTTATTAATTCTAACTTGTTGCTCTCGGCTTAGAGGATTTGTGCGAGGTCGCCCAACCTTTGGCATATTTTCAAACAGATCAAGCGTAATACAATCCGAATCTTGCTTTGCCATTACTACAATTTTTGGGCTGAGTGCTTCTTACTCAGATGAGAATGAGAAGCTAATTATTAAAGTGCGAACTATAGCACAATATAGAATTATTGGAAACGCCCTATCAAAATATTCATTATAAATTGAGATTACCTAAAACATAATTAGCTATTATTCTGCTGCCATATAACTAAATAAAAAATGTAAACTAATTTTATTTAGTCATTACTTAACCTATGTCGGTAATAAGCCACAGCCATAATCACCAATCCCCCGATAATCATCGGCAATGAAAGCAACTGCCCTCGTGTAATTAAATCTGCTGCCGTATTAACATTCGGATCGAACTCTCGGAAGTATTCAACGATAAAACGGAAAACCCCATAGCCAACTAAGAACAATCCAGCTACAGATCCCACTGGACGAGGTTTACGGATATAGCCATTGAGGATAAAGAACAGCACCAAACCTTCTAAAACTGCTTCATAAAGCTGAGAAGGGTGACGAGGCAAATAACCGCCACTAGGAAACATTATCGCCCAAGGCACATCGGTCACACGTCCCCAAAGTTCATCATTAATAAAGTTACCAATACGTCCTAATCCTAAACCAAAAGGAATAAGCGGTGCGATAAAGTCAGCGGTTTGCCAAAAGTTGCGATTTTGACGGCGAGAGGTCCAAAGCATTGCGACAATCACACCAAGTAAACCGCCGTGGAACGACATTCCCCCTTCCCAAATACGAAATAAATAGAGAGGATCTTGTAGGAAACGGTCAAAGCTATAAAAGAACACATCACCAATTCTTCCCCCTAGAACAACGCCCCAGAAGCCATTAAACAGCAGTTGATCGACCTGTTCGACACTCCATACTCCATTAGAATTTTTCGCACGTTTGGTACCAAGCCAATAGGCAAAACCAAAACCAAGCAGGTACATAATGCCGTACCAGTGCAAAGAAACTGGACCTAGCTGTAACGCAACTGGATCGATATTAGGAAAAGTTAAAAACTGTTCAGACATAAATTTCCTTTATTTTAAAAACATATTCACGGCAATACACATCAAGAAAACGGCAAAAGCACGTTTTAAAATTGGCACTGGCAATTTGTTCGCTGCCGTTGCCCCTAATTTTGAGGTAAAAATAGAGGTCAGCGTAATCCCCACCAACGCAGGTAAATACACATAACCGACCGCATATTGTGGCAAATTAGGATTATCCCAACCACTAATCACAAAGCTAATGGCCCCAGCTAATCCTAACAAACCACCACAAAAAGAAGAAGTACCAATCGCTTTTTTCAGCTCAATCCCTCTGCTATTTAAAAATGGCACAATAAAAGCACCGCCTGCAATGCCAGCAAAACTGGATAATATCCCGATTATCCCCCCAGCAATCACAGTAGATTGAGTAGTCAAAGACTTAGGCTCTGCCTGCTTTGGTTTGAGAGATAAAAACATCTTCAGCGAAAGATACAGGATCATTACAGCAAAGATTTTTGTCATCACATTTTTCGGCAAATCACTCACAATCAAGCCTGAAATAAACACCGCCACCATCAACGCAGGCACAAAAAACTTCACAACTGACCATTGCACATTGCCTAACTTATGATGACGTTGTGCCGCTGAAAAAGTGGTTAGCACAATCGTTGAAAAAGATGTACCCAATGCAATCGACATCAACAAATCATCTGGCACACCAATTTGAGGCAACAAATACACAAGGGTTGGAACAATAATCATACCGCCACCGATACCAAACAACCCTGCTAAAAAACCAGCAACTGAGCCTAAAATCAAGCAACAGACAAACATTTCCACCATTATTTTTTCTCCTTAAACGCCCGATATGGTTTACGAAGCTCACGTTTTGGTTGAGTACGAAACTCTTTTCTCTCGTGGCTAAATTCTTTGGTATCTCGATTTTTCTCGCTTTCGACTTTTTTCTGCTTACCCATCAACACCTGAGCAAACTCTTTCATCACCTTGCGGTACACATCACGTTTAAACGACACCACCTGTCGCACAGGATACCAAAAGCTCACCCACCGCCAGCCATCAAACTCTGGCGTTTTACTGGTTTTAAGATTAATTACCCCTTCATCTGCCACTAATTGCAACAGAAACCAACGCTGTTTTTGACCAATACATACAGGTTGAGTTTGCTCATTACGAACTAACCGTTTTGGTAATTTATATCTCAGCCAATACTTCGATGCCCAAAGTAATCGCACATCCTTTTTCGTTAAGCCGACTTCTTCATAAAGCTCACGGTACATTGCTTGCTCAATGTTTTCCCCCTTATTAATCCCCCCTTGAGGAAATTGCCAAGAGTTTTGACCAAACCGCTTCGCCCACAGAACCTGCCCTTGCTTATTACAGATAACGATACCAACATTCGGGCGGTAACCATCGAAATCGATCAATTTAGACCGCCTTATTTAATCAATTTGAAAATGGTGTGATTGTTTCATACTTCGGCTATTTGAACAACTAGCAAGGCGAAAACAAGCGGTAAGATAACCAAATTTTTTCACAACGGTGGATAACTCTGTGGATAACTTGGAAATTTGTTGATAACTTTTTTGGGATAAACGATCTAACCGCTTGATCTCTCTTTAGATCTTATTTCCTGTTCTCGATCATTTTTGATCCCTTTTCACTGTATAAGCACACATTTGATCGCTCATTTTGTTTGCTTTCTAGAATAACTTAGCCATTTTTCAGACTAAATTGCCATTCTATTCACATTTGATATGCTTTTATCCCCATTCCCTGTGGATAAAATTGTGATAGATCGGGATAATGATCGTGTATAACCTAAAATTAGCCCAGATATTTTGATTTTTCCCTTTAAAAAACAATATGTTATTTTATTCTTCTTATCAGAAAAAACAAGTGCTCATTTATTAAACATAATATAAACATTAACAACTATCAAAATAGTGAATTTGTGGGAAAATCATGTTTAATGTTAGAATCCAGCCCGTTTTTCTAATTGTTCTACAAAATTTTCGTTTAAATTTAGCTTCTCGGCTAAGTGGGATAAAAATACGATCTCTTTTCTAGAGAGCTCTTGACAGACCAAGCGTGCAGCGAGGTAAACTTGTGCCGCTAAAGCGGTGTCGTTTCCGACAGTTTTTGCAATTTCATTCACGGATACTGGCTCGTGCATTTCATGCAGTAACCATTGTTGTAATTCAGGGTCATTACCGCCCTCTTTTAAGATTAAAGCTTCTTCGTTCTCATCCAGCTCACCGTCTGCTAATGCAGCTGCAAGCATTGTACGTAAAATAATTGCTCCCTTCTCTTCAGAGCTGTCCGCTTCAAAAGCCGCTTGGCTCAGCTCTGTGGTTTGAATTGTCGCTTGGTTCTTTTGGTAATCTTGATAGGCTTTGTAAGCCAGTCCGCCAAGTGCGGCTAAAGATCCGAGTTTAGTCAAATTAGCCCCGCCGTTTCTGCCTAACACCATCGATAGAATACCGACCAATGCGGCACCGCCGCCAACTTTGGTAATAGTATCTACGTTGCCCGATTTGATCTCACCGGCAGTATTTTTGGCAGAACCCAATACAGAGCTTAATACGTTACCTAAGTCCGATTTACTTTGATTAGCGGTGTTGCCGACAGATTTTAAAACGCCGTTTAAAATGCTATTAAAATTCATATTGCTTTCCTTTTGGTTAATTTGGTTAATAAAAAATAATAAAGAGTAGACATTATGTTATCAAAATAATTCAATTTTTTTCTGCAATAAATTTCTTTGCCAACGCCGACAGTGCATCGATCACATAAACTAACAGCAAATAACAGAGCAGATAAAGGGTAATTTCAGAGTAATGGAAAAAACTCATCGCCAGCTTGAACTGCATACCTAAGCCACTTGCCCCGACAAAACCGACAATCAATGTCGCCCGAATAATGTTTTCCATACGATAAAGAATGTAATTGAGAAAAGCACGCATCACCGCAGGATAAATCCCGTAAAACAGAATTTGGTTTTGCGAAGCTCCGTTTTGCATTAAATGGTGTATCGGTTTTTCATCCATATCTTCAACCACTTCGCTGCACAGTTTGCCTAATACACCGAAATTGTGAATGGCTAATGCTAATGCACCTGGAATGATCCCTGGTTTGAAGATAAAGACTAAAATCATCGCCCACATTAATTCGGGTACGGATCGACTAAACAGAAATAACCCCCGACTGAGATAATAGGCGGCACGGTGATACCAGTATGTTCTGTGGCGAAAGTGTCCTTGTGCCACGTTGCGAGCGGACGGCAGAACCAAAAGGAACATTGTCATGCCTGCAATCCCTGTTGCCAGAATACTCATCACAAAGGTTTCCCACGAGAGCCATAGGGCTTTTTGCCACATTTCAGGGTCAAGATAGGCTGGAAGATCTTCACCTATGCCAGCCATTCCAGCTAAAAATTCCGTGAGATAATCCCAATTTTCCGCTCGAAACAGTTCACTCAGTGCAGTGGGTTGATCTTTAAGAATATAGCCCCACGACAGCCCGATAAGTCCTAACACAGCCCAAAATGAATAGCGGATAAAATAGCGGTCGATATGTTTTCTCATTTTACTCGGCTCCTGATGGCATAGCTCCAGCGGTCAACCAGAACGATTAACCCGATAAGGAAGATCAAGAATGTCCAAACCTGATCATATTTCAGATCTTGTAAAGAAAGCTGAATTTGCATACCGATCCCCCCTAAACCGACAAAAGAAAGTACCGACGAAGAACGAATAGCACATTCAAGGCGATACATGGTATAGCTCAACATCGTCGGCAAGGCTTGGGGTAGATAGCCATAAATCAAACATTGCATCGGCGTTGCCCCTGCTTCTTTTAACGCAAAAATAGGTTTGGAAGGCACCGCTTGTAACGTATCTGCATAGATTTTGCCTAAGTAGCCAGAATAAGGAATAGCAAGGGCAAACACTGCACCTATCGGATTTAACCCGACAGCCGCAACAAAGAACCATGCCCAAATCAATTCGTGAATAGCACGTAGAAAGCCCAATATCGCACGGGCAGCCCCCTGCAAAATGAGTGAACGAAACAGCACACCAGAAGCAAAAATGCTTAAGCAAAATCCACCAAACATAGACAAAGAGAGTGTAATCAAGGCATAAGCAAAAGTGAGCCAAGTGGATTGCAAGGCGAGTTTCAGTAAATCAGCAGAAAAGTCAGGGGACAATAAGCTGGAAAATAGTCGAGTAAGCGTTGCCCAACCACCAGAATGCATCAACCCTTTGTCGTTATCGACGGCAAATAGGCTCAACAAAAATGCAAGCAACAACATACCCGTAAGCAAATTTCGCCGTTCATTTAGTCCAAGCGGTCGGTTATGTTTCATTTTTTACCAATCCGTATAAGACATTAAGTTGCTCTTGAGTGACTTGCTCTGTTTGCAAATCAAACACAATTTTTCCCTGTTTAATGCCGATCATACGATCAAAATAGGCTTTGGCATATTCCACCGAATGCATACTGGCAATCAATGTTTTCCCCTGCTCTCTCACCAGCCCTGTCAATAATGCCAAGACATTTTGTGCATTAACAGGATCGAGTGCGGACACTGGTTCATCAGCTAAAATCAATTTAGGGTTTTGTACTAACAGACGAGCTATTGCAACACGCTGCTGCTCACCACCTGACAGCTCGGCAGTTGGCTGATCGATTTTATCCAGTAGCCCAACGGCAGCAAGTGCTTGCTCGGCAAGATGTCTTTCTTGCGGTTTAACCAAAGAGAATAAGGATTGCCAAAATCCCCACTGGTTCAGCCTGCCAGCCAAGACATTGTGGATAACTTCCAGTTGTTTGACTAAATCATACTGTTGATGAAGCATACCGACTTGTTGAGCAAACTGTTTGTTATCTGGGTAATCTTGAATATTGCAATTTTCCAGCCAAATCTCACCGCTTGTTAAAGGCACGGAACGCATAATGCTATTCATTAATGTCGATTTCCCCGAACCGCTCGGCCCAACTAATGCCACGATTTCACCTGAATGAATGGTTAAACAGATGTCGTCTAAAACGGCTTGCTTGCCGAAATGTTTGGTGGTGTGGTGGAATGATAAGAGAGATTGCATACAGGAATTATTGTCTATGTTGCTTACAGGTCAATATTGTAGGGTGGGGCTTGACCCACCACATGAATGTGATTTTAAATGGTGGGTCAAGACCCACCCTACAAAATAACATTATTTAATCAACTTCAGCTCTTTCGCCACTTTCTCAATATCTTGATAGTTGCTGTTTTGCGTTGGGATAAACTTCTCGGCAGAGAGTAAATTCATCACCTGCGAGCTTGACGCATCGGCTTTTAATAATGCAGCTTTGACTTTCTCTTTGGTACCGTCACCAAATTTTTTATCAACAAGATTAATGGTCCAGTTGTAATCATAGTAATCTGGTGTGGTGTAAAAAAGCTCGACTTTATCGTGATTAACCTTGCCTTCTTTTGCCATTTTATCCCAGTACTGCTTATTTACTGCACCGATTTGCACTGAACCTGCTTCTACTAAGCCGTAGGTTTTATCGTGCGAACCACTGTAAGTCGGTTGAGCGTCTAAGTCTTTTTCAGGGTTAATTCCAGCTTCCGTTAAGAAAAAGCGAGGCATTAAATGACCTGATGTCGAACTTTCGCTACCAAAAGCAAGGGTGTGACCTTTAACATCTTTAATCTCTTTCACATTATCTAAGCCTTTTTGCTTGATAAAGACGGACTTAAATTTCTCATCTTGCGGACGTTGTGCGATAGCTTCAGCACCTTGCACTTTGGCACGAGCTTGTACCCCCGTTAAACCACCGAACCAGACTAAATCAATTTCACCACGACGGAATGCGGTGACTACGGCAGCATAATCGGTGACAGGTACGTATTGCACCTTTAACCCTGTTTCTTTGCCTAAATACTCAGCAAAACTGTCGAATGAACGGGTCATTTCGGCAGCGTTATAGTCAGGAATAGCACTGATTTTAAAGGTTTTATCGGAAGGTGATGCGATAGCAACTGAGCTAAACAGCACGCTGAGAGCGGTGAAAGCAGTTGCAAAACTTGCAAAAAGCGGTTTCATGGTGTTCTCCAAAAGAAATGTAAATAAATTGTAATGTTCAAAATGAACGTGCAAAAGATACGCTATTTTTTATAAAAAACAAGAGATTTCTGCAACAGATAGAAATTATAGAAAAAGTTGGCAAATGGCGACAGTTTCTCTATAATCCGCAGAGTTATACTTTGTATAATTTTAAAGGAACCTATATGCAAGTGGCTGTCAAAAAATGGGGAAATAGCGTAGGCATTCGCATTCCTGCTTTATTATCTAATTCATTGAAATTACAGGCAGAGAGTTTAGTCGATATTCAAGAAGTTGATGGTCGCCTAATTATTGAGCCGATTAAACCTAAATATAATTTAGAGCAACTTCTTTCAGGTATTACTGAAGATAATTTGCACAATGAAGTCGATTTTGGCAAGCCTGTTGGCAAGGAAATGCTATGACTACTCAAGAGTATATCCCTGACGTTGGTGATATTATTTGGCTTGATTTTGATCCGCAAGCAGGACATGAACAAGCTGGCCATCGTCCAGCATTAGTGTTAACGCCCACGATTTATAATCGTCAAACAGGGTTGTTAATTTGCTGCCCGCTCACAACAAAAGTAAAAGGCTATCCTTTCGAAGTCAATATTGCAGGTACCCCCCAAAATGTTGTGCTTTCCGATCAAATTAAAAGCCTTGACTGGCGTATTCGTCACGCTAAATTTAAAGGTAAAATTAACCATCATCAGTTAAGCGAAGTAAAAGCTAAAATTGCGACTTTGCTACAAATCAGTGAATAATTTCTATGGCATTAATCGAATACAATCCCCCTGTTGAACCTTGGCTTGACGAAGTTTATTGTGATAATCATATTTTAGTGATTAATAAACCAAGTGGCTTACTTTCTGTTCCTGGAAATCGCCCTGAATATCAAGACAGTGCGATGGTGCGTGTACAACAGAAATATGGTTTTACTGAGCCTGCTCACCGTTTAGATATGGCGACAAGCGGTATTTTGTTGTTTGCATTAAGCAAACAGGCGGAAAAAGAACTCAAACGTCAATTTCGTGAACGTGAGCCGAAAAAGCACTATCAAGCGTTAGTTTGGGGCAAATTAGGCGAAAAAGTTGGCGATACGGGGACAATGAATTTTCCGTTAATTTGCGACTGGGAAAATCGTCCACGCCAAAAAATTTGCTACGAACGGGGCAAACAAGCGGTTACTTTCTATGAAATTCTTGCACATTATCCCAATAACACCACAAGGGTGACATTAACCCCTTATACTGGGCGTTCACACCAATTACGCGTACACTGTTTAGCCTTAGGTCATCCAATTGTAGGGGATAAATTTTATGCAAATCCGTTGGCAAAAAGTCTATCGCCAAGGCTCTGTTTACACGCAGAAGCATTAACCATTACGCACCCAGTTACGCAAGAACTGATGACATTTGAAGCGAAACCTGAATTTTAAAAGGTAGATAGAATGAACTTTCAATGGCAGAAATATCCTGAAAATACGCAAAAATTATTCAAACTTTCGATCCCGATTTTCATCTCTCAATTAGCTGCTTCGGGAATGGGACTGGCGGATATTATTATGGCTGGGTTAGTCAGCGATGATGATGTGTCGGCGATAGCGGTCAGTAATTCGATCTACTTTCCCTTGTTTTTATTTGTGTTGGGGATATTAAATGCGATTACTCCAACGGTTTCTTATCTAAACGGTTCGAGCCAACGTTCCTTGATTGCACATCAAATCCGTCAAGGCGTTTGGATTGTGTTGATGCTCAGCCTGCCGTTAATTTTTATCTATCTCAATGCCCATTTGATTTTAGATCTGATGGATACCCCAAAAGTCTTTTCAGGAAAAGCACAAGATTATCTTACCGCTTTAAGTGTCGGGATTATTCCAGCCTTGCTTGCGGTGAACTTACGCTGTTTTAACGACGGACTATCCAACCCTAAACCAGCGATGTACATCACCTTTTTGGGCTTAATTTTAAATATTCCACTCAACTATATTTTTATTTTCGGCAAACTGGGTATGCCTGAATTAGGGGCGGTCGGTTGTGGTGTGGCAACGGCAATCGTAAACTGGGTAATGTTTGGGCTGATTTTACACTATTGTTATACCAACCCAGCACAAAAGGATATTCGTCTATTTGAAAAATGGATCGAAAAACCCTGTAAAGCAACCTTAAGCAAACTGTTCAAACTTGGTACACCGATAGGGTTTGCACTGTTTACCGAAGTGATGCTGTTTGCGGCATCTTCCTTGATTATCTCACCGCTTGGCTCACAAGTGGTGGCAAGCCATCAGGTTGCCTTACAAACCAGCTCGCTCTTTTTTATGATCCCACTCTCATTTAGCATTGCCACAACCATTTTAGTTGGGCAAACGTTGGGAGAAAAGCGTGTTGCAGAAACAAAATATCTGACTTATCACGCCATTTTTACGGGTGCAATGGTCGCAATGGGACTGGCAATGGTGATTTTACTGCTCAAAGATCTGATCCCCTATGCCTTTACCAGCGATCCGACTTCTATTGCAATCGCATCTAGTTTATTGATTTTTGCAGCGATCTATCAAATCCCCGACTCTATCCAAGCGGTATGCAATGGCATTTTGCGTGGTTATAAAAATACCAAACCTATTTTGCTGACAACCTTAATTTGCTACTGGTTAATCGGAATGCCACTAGGCACTATTTTGGCTCGCACCGATTGGATCGTTCAGCCGATGGCGGCAACAGGATTTTGGCTGACATTCTGTGTCTGCTTAAGTTTAGCCGCAGGGCTATTTTTCTACTTTATGCGGAAAATTCAGGCTATGCCAGAAGAGATTTTAATTAAAAAACTAGAGTCTATTAAATAGCACTTAAAGTTATGTCTATCCTTTATTGTACCAGATAGGGATAGACACAACTTTACTCATGTCATTTTATATTAGGTATTCATATATAGCTGAATTATCCAGCTTATCTCTTTATCATTTATCCGATACCCCTCTTTCAAATTCGGCCCACAAGAGTTCGAACCAATACCACTCATTTTATAATCGACACACAGAATGTGATACGGCGATTTTTCTAGCTCGTAATGATGTTTTTTCAGGGTCAATTCTTCCTGTGTATAAGGGGAAAAATTGAAGCTGAACGGCTGTGGTGCGGTAATCTCGAGATCTTGGGTGTGAAGATATTCACAACCGTAGTGACTGCCGTTTTCCTGTGGTTTGACGTAGTCTTGATGATTTTGCTCGGCAGTGGTTTGGTATAGACCTAGTCGGCTTGCGTGGTGTTTGTCGATGTAACTTTCACTCTCGCCATAGCCGAAATACTCTAGCTGACTATTGTCCTTTTCAAGGAAAAAACGTAAGCCGAAACGGGGTAAATAGGGCAAATGGGGGTTGCGTTTGCCTTGCACCTGAAGAGTAATGTTGCCGTCAGCCGTTAGGTGATATTTCACCTGTAAGCGAACAATCGGCTCTTTTGCCGTAGCGACTATTGCGCAATCTGCGGTGACAATAACACTTTCTTCTTGTCTATCGACTTGCATTTGGTAAGCTCGGCTATATGCCTTGTCGTAACCTGCATTTTCCCAAAATGTTCGAATTAGGCAGTCGTTGTCTGTCGGCGCTCGCCATACATTAAAATCAAGGGGGTGAGCAATGATGCTTTTACCTTGATAGATAATGTTAGACAAAATCCCTTTACTGCAATCAAAACGATACTCAACGGTGTCATTTTTGACGATGATATGCCGTGTCGTCTGTTCAATAACAAGCGATGAGTTTATCGCTTTAGTTTGCAAAAGGTGGTCTGGTTGAAAGGCGTTGTTAAACAATTTGATCTGATCAAAGCCCAGAATATGCCCTTGTTCAACAAAGGTTGTGGCGTGATTTTGACGGTAATTGAGTTCAAGTAGCCATAATTTGCCGTTATCTTGCGGTAATTCGATAGGTAAGCAAGCGGTCTGTTTTGGCGGACAATTTACCGATATTTCCCCTTCGTTGATCGTTTTGCCATTTTCACTTAGGCGGTAGGAAATGGTGAGATGATCGGCAAGATCGGTAAAGTCTAAGTAGTTTTTGATATAGACTTTTCCTTGCTCAAGGCTGGCACGAACAGGGCGATTAACATTTTTTAGTTCGAGTAGATTACTGTGGGGCTGACGAGTTGGTGATACTAAGCCGTCCATACAGAAATTGCTGTCGTGTGGGTATTCACCAAAATCACCGCCATAGCCGAAATGCCCTGAGCCGTCTGGAAGGTATGGGGCGTGATCGCACCATTCCCAGATAAAGCCACCACAAGCCCCTGCATATTTTTCAAAGGTTTGGAAATAATCTTCTAAATCACCGTTAGAGTTTCCCATTGCGTGTGAGTATTCACAGAGTAGGAATGGCTTGGTTTGTGGCTGTTCAAAATAGCGATCCATATCTTCGGTGCTAGCGTACATTTCGCTATGAAAATCTAACGGGGTAAGATCATTTTGATGTTCAGAATGTTGATAAATGGCACTTTCATAGTGAACCAGACGGCTTGGATCTCGCTGTTTGATCCATTTTGCACTGGCTTCAAAATTTTCCCCATAACCTGCTTCATTACCTAGCGACCAGATCAGTACTGATGGGCGATTTTTATCTCGTTCTACATTGGCGTAGGTACGGTCTAAGATCGCTTGTTTGTAGTCTGGGTGTCGGGCGAAATAGCAGAAATTGTCTATCGTTTGTTGCTGAATACGTTTGTTATCATCTTGTTTTGCTACATTCAACAAAATGCTGTGTTCAGGCGTTGGAACGTATTGCATACTGGCACCGTGACTTTCGATGTCACTTTCGCTAATCAGGTAGAAGCCGTAGCGGTCGCATAACTCGCTAAACCAAGGGGCATTTGGGTAATGGGCGGTACGAATAGCGTTGATGTTATGTTGTTTCATCAGTCTAAAGTCCTGCTCTGCTTGTTCACGGCTGATAACATAACCTGTTAGGGGATCGCTGTCGTGGCGGTTTACCCCACGGAATTTGATCGGGTGGTTATTGAGTAATAGTATGCCGTCTTTGACTTCTATGCGACGAAATCCGACCGCTTGTTCAATCACTTCGTTTCCATAGGAAAGGCGTAAGGTGTAAAATTGTGGCTGTTCGGCATTCCAGAGCTGTGGTTTGTCAATTTTTACCTTGAAGTGATCGCTTGTCTGTTCGGCGATTAGGCGATGTTGTGGATCAAACAGTTGGAAAGTGAGCTGTTGTGGAGATTGCACAAAGGTACATTCGACCGATAAATCCGCTTGATCTAATGCTTCGGACAGGCTGGTTTTGATAAAGAAATCTTGTAGATAATTTTGTTCACGTTCCAGCAGATAAACATCTCGGAAAATCCCTGACATACGGAATTTGTCCTGATCTTCCAAATAGCTACCATCACACCATTTAAGCACCACGACATTGAGCTGATTTTCTCCAGAGATTAAAAAGTCAGTGACATCAAATTCGTTCGTACAATGACTGACTTGCCCATAGCCAACAAATTGTTGATTGAGATAGAGATAAAGACAAGCGTCCACCCCTTCAAAATTCAGTAAATAGCGTTTTGTCGATTTAGGCTCGTAGTGGAATGTCCGTTGATATACACCGCAAGGATTGTCGTGTGGCACATAAGGCGGATCGAAAGGAAATGGGTAGTTGATATTGGTATATTGATGTTGATCGAAGCCTTGTGTCTGCCAGTTTGATGGCACTGGAATGCGATGCTCAAAAGGCTGAGAAAGAAAATTTTCAGGTAAATCCATCACACTTGTAAAATAGTTAAATTGCCATTCCCCATTGAGCAGGGTAAATAGGCTAGATTGTTCACGCTCAAGGGGATAGACCTTATCTTGTGTCGCAAAGGGGATGAAATAGGCGTGACGGGGTGTGGTGTTAATGTGAAGTAAAGTGGGATCTTGGTGATAATTTGGTAACGGCATAACATCAATTCCATTGCTTAGAAATGGCAAAATGCTATCACTCGCAATCCCTGACTTCAATCTATTGCAATGTAACATTTTAGAAATGTGATGAAGCTCACAATTATTTTTATGTTCATTTCTAAAGTTATAGTTTACAACCACATTTTACCAATTCTTAAACTCATATATACAACTGCTTTCAATACAAAAAACCATTAATTTCTTAATATTTGGTGATCACAATCTCACTGCTTGCAAAACTGACTTTAAGTGTATTACTGCGACATTCTACCTTAAATATCTGTTCATTTTGGCGGATTTCGTTTTCACAGGGCTTCCCTGCCATTAGTAACGCAATCTGATTTTCGGCAATTTGTAGGGCTTGCTGTTGCTGAAAAATAAGCGCGCTTTGCTTATTTTGCGTATGTTGCCAACGGCTATAAGCTAAATATATCACTGAAAAAATCAACATAACGACCATTAATGATGTCAGGCTTTCTGCTTTAATGAGCTTATTCATTTGCTAATATGTTCCGTGAATAAGGCAAATAGTGCCAAGATGAAAATTTATTTTCCAGATGTTGAATAACTTCTTTTTTATAACTGAGATTTCTTTCTTCTCGTAAATTATCATAGGTGGAATAAAGTGTGCCATACATTCTTTTTCTTCCTGTAAGATCAAATAAATAATCGGTAATGACAATACCGTAAAAATCTTTTTCTAACTTTTCATTAATATCTTGTAATGCAATCACAATTTTTGGATTCTCTAGACTACTTTCTGGCAACTCCGCTAAATGATTGATTTTATATATTTCCGATTGATAAGGTAATAAATTCAACCAGTTTTCAATTTTATCCACTTGAATATATTTTTCTTTGGTTGGTTTAAAAGGATCAAAAATAGATGAAAATTGACAATGAAAACTGTATTTCATTACCTTAAACTCAAAAATAACATTAGTCTGTTTCTGATTTTGGCATTCTATTTCAGGATCTATTGCTAACTTTTCAATAAGTTGATATTTATCGGTAAGATATTGCTGATAATAGAATAGGCTCACTTTTTCTTGTTTTAATAAGCTATCTTTATTGAGAAAAATGACTGCAAACAGACCGCTTAATAATATCAAGGTAATTAATAAACTACTGGCTGAATAATAACGTTTCATTTATCACTTCCATTTAATAGGTAACTATAAGCTGTAGCTTTATATCTTAGTTGGTTATCTTTGCTAGACGAGAGAGCCAGTTCTATTTTCAATAATCTATTCTGCTCAAGCCACTCAAAAGATAAATTTTCGACATTATAATCAGACATATCTGACATTTTTCGCCAGTTGCCTTTTTGGCAATTTGTTAGAATTTTTTCACAGTCTGCTTGGTAACAGAACTGAATTTGACTATCTTCATAAATAAAAATCGCTTTTTTCTCAAATTTAAAACCAAAAAATTCTTGGCTCACATCTTTGGTATTATTTACACCATTTGTTTCGCAAGATTGTTTCTTATTTCGATTACCTACACAGCCATCACTGCTTAAATCATAGAAAAACATTAGACAATTTGGATTGTTCAGGGAATAACGCTTATGATTATTTTCAAATAAATGATAATTTGTTTCTTTTCTATTTTGTCCTTGATAATTAAAATGTTGAATATGTTGTTGAAAATATTCAAGTAATTGATGAGTATGTTTTTGCAAATTCAATAATTCCCGTTGTTTGATTTGATTTCGATAGCTATCACTATAAAAAGAAGATAAACTCCATAAAATAATGCAACCTAGAAATAATGATAATAATATTTCAACCAAACTAAATGCGTGATTAACAACTGGTGCGTTTGCCTTTTTGAATAACATTAATCACTCCATTTTGTTCCACTTGTAATATTTCATAGATTTTATTTACCGTAACCCTTAAGCACTTCGACTCTAATCGCCCAGACTTTCCATCAACATTAATAAAAACTTTAGGATATAAACTATTATTTTTGACTACGGCGTTTTCTGTTTGATAGAGATAATAGCTTTTTTGAATATCACAACTTGCGATATTTAAACAGTTACAAGCGATCTGTTTATCACTGACTTTTTCAATTGCGACCATACACCATTTTTTATCTGCTAAATTCTGGCTGATAGAAATAGAATAATTATGTTTTTGATAACGTGCTTTAGCTTGAATTTGATAAATAAAAGACTTTATCTGATCGATTTCATTATTTAAAACGATATGATCTTGTAAATAAAATAAGGTGGGGGAAAAGAAATAGAGTGCGATTGCCATTATGCTCATCGCAAATAAAGTTTCAATAATAGTGATCGCACGAAACATAATATCTCTCCCAAAGTGAGAGAGATATTAGATGTTGAAAGGATTTTGTAAATCGGCAATTTTTATTTTTTCGACATAGATCGAAAAATTAGAAAGATGTTGTATCTTGGAATAGACCTACTTTTAAGTCTGTGGCAGTATAGATAATTCTGCCATCAACTTCGACTTCGCCATCAGCCAGCCCCATCACGAGCTTACGGTTGATCACTCGTTTCATATTGATACGATAAATCACTTTTTTGGCAGTCGGTAGAATTTGCCCCGTAAATTTCACTTCGCCAACCCCTAAGGCTCTGCCCTTGCCTTTACCGCCGACCCAGCCTAAGTAAAAGCCAACCAGTTGCCACATTGCATCTAAGCCTAAGCAACCAGGCATTACAGGATCGCCGATAAAGTGACAGCCAAAGAAAGGCAGATCTTGGTTAATATCTAATTCCGCTTCAATATACCCTTTCTCAAACAGACCTTCTTTGTCGGTGATTTTGGTAATTCTGTCCATCATCAACATTGACGGTGCTGGCAGTTGTGGACCTTCGCTACCAAAAAGTTCGCCTCGTCCTGACGCTAAAAGATCGTTGTAATCATAACTTGATTTGATGTTAGGTGTACAAGTGTTCATTATTTTGTTCCTGTAATAAAGTAGAAAAGTCCGTTATTGACGGTTTATGTTACGTTTGCTTGATAAACACATCTTAACAGACTTTTAAAATAGCGAACAGTTGTAAGCTGACTTGTCGGATCAGTGACCCTTTAACAGTTTGCGAATTTTGTGGAAAATCGAACCGCTTGCGTCTTCATTTTCATTCTGTTCGATCCCTTGATGAACTAACGCGAAAAGTGATTTTTTCTCACTATTTTCAGGTAGATCTTCATCATAAAACGGATGCTGTAACAGAATTTGTAAGGCTTCAAAGACATCTTCGACCGCCCAAATATGAAATTTTCCTGCTTCAATCGCCGATAATACTGCAAGTTTTAAGCTCAAATGGGAAACGCATACCGCAGGAATAATCACCCCTTGTTTCCCTGTTAATTCCCTTGCTTCACAAACATTGAAGAAGCCTTCAATTTTCTGATTAACACCGCCCACGCTTAACACATTTCCAAATTGGTCAATCGCCCCTGTCACCGCAAGGGATTGTGGCAACGGCAACTTGGTTAAGGCACTGATAAGCACGCAGAAAATGGCTAACGATGAACTATCACCATCAATTTCACCATAAGATTGCTCAAAGGCAACGGACGCTGAAAACGGAAGCTGTGTCGGTAATTCCAGTAAATTTGCCAAACAAGATTGAGCGATAATAATCCCTTTAGAGTGAATATTGCCCCCCAGTTCCACTTTGCGTTCAATATCGTGAATTTCTCCATCACCATATTGCACGTTACAGCTAATGCGTAATGGCTCACCAAAACTATGGGGAACGCCATCAAACTCGACCACAGATAAGCCGTTAATTTGCCCGATGGTTTCTTCTTCCGTTTCAATATAAAGCTGATGATTTAAAATATCATTTAAAACAAATTTATTTAATACGCCAGATTGTTTTTCTAAATAATCAAAATAATCTTGAATATGGTTAAATTGAGTTTGTTTTGGATAAAAATGTTGTAAGCCTAATAAATGTTTTTTTAATAATGTCGGTGAAATAGAAATTAATGTCTGGTTTTCACTTTCACGAATATAATAATGTAAAAGTTGATTTAAGCCTTTTTTAGAAAAGGTTCTATTGAGATATTTTTTAGCTGAAGATTGGATATAGCTACCCCATTGTTCGCTATTTTCTTCATCAATATTCAAATACGACTCGATTTCAGCATATTGGCAAAATTGATATAAATCTTCATCATAATTATGCAAAGTCGCAATATCATCTCGACTACCCACTAATATCAATTTGAATTGAGATTGAATAGGCATAATTGCTTCAGGTAATTTTCCCGCAATAATCGGGTCAAACTGCCCAAATAAAAGAGCTTGTTTTAATTTATCCCATTGCACAATATCTAATAATAATGCACTCACATTTAAAATTAGAATACCCTTATGAGCTTGCTCAATTGCCCCTGCCACCGTTTTAATTTGGTTTTCCTTTTCTAAATAAAGGCTATATCCAAATAAACTTTGGTGATTAAATTCTGTTTTCAACACAGTTTGACAATGCAAATTTTCAAAATAGTCCGTGATTTCATTTAAAAATTCGGGAAATAATTCCGTTTTCAAAATGAGTGCCGAACCAAATTCACTCAGGGCAAATTGTTGCATTGCCTGCTGTGTATTTGGTTGAAAATCCAAAAATCTCACCGCTTGATCGGTCTGTTTGAAAGGATAGTGAACGCTTAATGATTGCAACGATAATGGAGATACTTGCACAAATTTGCCTCTTTATAGAAATTTGCTTCATTATACCTATAATTACGCTATACTTCACAAATAATTCGGAGGCAAAATGCGATACCAAAAACTTGAAATTCAAGAAGCAAGTTGGAAATGGAAATACTTGCTGAAAAAATATCGTGAAGGCGAAAATATCACCAAATACGACGAACAGAGCTTGATCGAATTGAAAGTTCAATTATTAACCACCTTACAAAACTCGCCCGAAGAGATCGAGCAATGGATTAAGGCGGAAATGACATCTGAGCAACGCAAGAAAATGCGTCAATCTATTCGAGCAAGACGCAAGCGTTTTTTCAATGCCGAAAAGCAATCTACCCGTAAAAAATCTATCGATTTAGAATACGCCAGCTGGCAACGCCTGTCCAAGCAAGCCAAAGAAATGGATCTGACCTTGTCTGAAACCATTCATTATTTGATCGATGAATTAGAGAAGAAACAGATTTATGCAGAGCAAGTGGATAAGATGAAAGCAAATTTGAAGGCGTTGTTGGGATAGCGTCATTTAAAACATAGGGAGTAACAGGCAAAATGGCCCCTAAAAAGTAGCCTTGAATTGTGCTTTGTGTAATTACTTCCCTTTCACCTCAATAATCATCACTTCCGACTGTGAACCTAGTCGCATCGGTATCCCCCAAAATCCGTATCCCGAAGTAACAAAAAAATGTCCATTACCGATTTTTTCATAACCGTGAGCAAGTCGGTAAATAAAGTGAGTAATGATATTCGCTGGGAAAATTTGCCCATTATGGGTATGGCCCGACACTTGAATATCAATAGGCAGTTGAGCATGTTGCTCAATTTGTGTTGGGCGGTGATCCATTAGGAAAACGGGTAAATTTTTATCTACCAGAGCCAATAACTCTGCTGTTTCAGGGCGATTTTTCACTAATTCATCATTACGACCGATGATCGTAAATTTTCCGTCTAAAGTAACCGCTTGATCCCATAGCACAGTAATGCCAGCTTTAGTGATTTCTTGATAAATTTCAGCTTCAGCCCCAAAAAAATCGTGGTTTCCCATTGTAGCATATACCCCAAGCGGTGCTTTTAACTTTGCCAAATGCGGTTGCATATTTTCCGCCAAATAGGCTTCAACATTATCGTCCATAATGTCGCCAGGGAGCAAAATTAGATCAACTTGTTCTTGATTAAAGATGGTTGCTAACTTATCTAGCTGTTTCCCCCCGAAAAATTTCCCTAAGTGGAAATCGCTGGCGACGCCAATTTTAAGTGGCTGTATAGGTTTATCTAATGTGACTTGATAATGCACCACTTTGGTTGAATAGGCGTTGTAAATAGTCAGCCCAATTAACCCGAATAAAACAGGGATATAGCTTATTTTAAGCCAGTGATTAAGGCTATTCGGCGAGAATATCTGTTTGCCGACAGTATAAATCCCCCAAAAACAGAAGCTGATGAAGAAGATAAATAAAAGTAATGTGAGTATTAAAGCAATTAAGCGGAAGTTTGGCAAAATGCGTGTAACGTGCAATATCATCAACAGATTTGCAACGATATAGATAGAAAATGTAACGATCTTACGACTTCTATTTGATAAATCGCCTAACCAAGTTGCTGTTTTAGAAAAGCAAAAGAGCAGAAATTGAAGAGCGATAACTGAAACGGCTGTGATAATGTAATAGCGGTATTCCATATTTATTCTTTCCAAGAAAAAAGCCCAACAAAAACGGTTGGGCTTAAAGTATAGCAAATACAAGTGTAAGGAGAAAATAAGTCTTTAATTAGCTTATTTTGCTAATTTTTGACGAATCGCATTTGCTAATTCTGTGCTAACTTTTTCAAAGTGAGCCATTTGTCTTTCCACGATTTCAGGAATAGTTACACCTGATAAACCTGCTGCAAAGTTACCTGCTAAGCGATCTTTTTCTTCCGCTGTGAACAAGTTGTAAAGTGCGGCTGGTTGTGAGCAGTAATCTTCATCGTACTCACGGAAGTTAAAGTGTGCGGCTTCACGCTCAATTTGTAATGGTAATTGATCGTGGGTTGGCACATAAGTGTCAAAACGGTTCGGTGCATAGTTAGGGTGGTTGCCACCGTTTGCATCTACACGCATTGCACCATCACGGTGAGTCGTGTGGTATGGGCATTTTGGTGCATTTACAGGGATTTGGTGGTGGTTTACACCTAAACGGTAACGCTGTGCATCTTGGTAAGAGAACAGACGACCTTGTAACATACGGTCTGGCGAGAAGCCGATTCCCGGAACGATGTTAGATGGTGCAAATGCCGCTTGTTCTACTTCTGCGAAGTAGTTTTGTGGGTTGCGGTTTAATTCTAATACACCCACTTCGATCACTGGGTAATCTGCGTGTGGCCATACTTTAGTTAAGTCAAAGGCATAGTTATGTTTGTGAGCATCTGCTTCTGGCATAATCTGCACTTGAACAGTCCAACGTGGGAATTCACCACGCTCAATCGCTTCATATAAATCTTTTTGGCTAGACTCACGATCTTCACCTACAACTTTAGCTGCTTCTTCGTTAGTGAAGAATTTGTGACCTTGTTGTGTTTTGAAGTGGAATTTCACCCAGAAACGCTCGTTGTTTGCGTTTACAAAGCTATAAGTGTGGCTACCGTAACCGTTCATGTGACGTAAAGTCGCTGGAATACCACGATCTGAGAACAATGTCATAATTTGGTGCATTGATTCAGGGTGACGTGACCAGAAATCCCACGCTGCATTTGCATCACGCAAGTTATTTTGAGGGTTACGTTTTTGTGTATGAATAAAATCTGGGAATTTTAATGGATCACGGATAAAGAATACTGGTGTATTGTTACCCACTAAGTCCCAGTTACCTTGTTCGGTATAGAATTTTAATGAGAAACCACGCACATCACGCTCTGCATCGGCAGCCCCACGCTCGCCAGCAACAGTTGAGAAACGTAATAATACTTCAGTTTGTGCACCTGGTTTAAATACCGCAGCTTTCGTGTATTTAGTAATATCTGCAGTTACAGTAAATGTACCGTAAGCTGCTGAACCTTTAGCGTGAACCACACGCTCAGGAATACGCTCACGAGCAAAGTGTGCTAATTTCTCTTGAAACCAAACATCTTGTAAAAGAAGTGGACCGCGTGGGCCAGCTGACATTGTGTTGTCATTATCAACAACTGGCGCACCTGCTGCCGTTGTTAAGGTTTTTGATCCGTGATCAAATGGACATTTAGACATAGTGAATTTTCTCCAAAAATGGCTTATTAATAGGTTACGAGTATTATCATTGATAGTTATAAGTTTGTAAAACTATTGAATTAATAAAAAAATACTATTAATTTTCAACGCCAATCTTTATTTGGTTTATTTATAAATCCGCCTCATCACCACGATCTTGTAACCATTGTTTGCGATCTTCAGCTCGTTTTTTAGCAAGCAACATATCCATTAATTCAAAGGTTGAAACCTCTTCATCATCGCTATTATCTTCTAAGGTTAGCTGAACTAGACGTCGTGTATTTGGATCCATTGTCGTTTCACGCAATTGACTTGGGTTCATCTCACCTAAACCTTTAAAACGTTGAACATTTGGTTTTCCTTTTTTCTTCGCGAGACGAGTTAAAATAGCCTCTTTTTCAGATTCATCTAATGCGTAATGCACCTCATCTTTACCAATATCAATACGGTAAAGTGGCGGCATTGCAACATAAACGTGGCCATTTTTTACTAATGTTGGGAAATGGCGGAGGAACAAGGCACACAATAATGTGGCAATGTGCAAACCATCTGAATCCGCATCAGCAAGAATACAAACTTTACCGTAACGTAGTTGGCTTAGATCTTCATTGTCAGGATCAATGCCTAATGCGACAGCAATGTCGTGCACTTCTGTAGACGCGAGAACTTGATCAGGTGATACTTCCCAAGTGTTGAGAATCTTACCTCTAAGTGGCAAAATCGCTTGAAACTCTTTATCTCTCGCTTGTTTTGCAGAACCGCCCGCAGAATCTCCCTCTACAAGGAATAGCTCAGTACGTGTTAAATCTTGTGAGATACAATCGGCCAATTTTCCAGGTAAGGCAGGCCCACTAACCAATTTTTTTCGTACGACTTTTTTTTCAGCTCTAAGGCGATTTTGTGCAGAACTGATTGCCATTTCAGCCAGTTGTTCGGCAACTTGTACGTTTTGATTTAGCCATAAACTAAAAGCATCTTTTACACTATTTTCAACATAACTCGCCGCTTGTCGTGATGATAAACGCTCTTTGGTTTGCCCTGCAAACTGTGGTTCTTGCATTTTAAGCGATAGCACATAGCAACAACGTCCCCAAACATCGTCGGCAGTTAATTTGACACCTTTAGGCAACAGATTTCTAAAATCACAAAATTCAGCCATCGCCTTAAATAAACCTTGGCGCAAACCATTGACGTGTGTGCCGCCAAGTGCAGTTGGAATCAAGTTTACATAGCTTTCATTAATCTGCTCGCCACCCTCTGTGAGCCAGCTTAATGCCCAACTCACAGCTTCAGTTTCCCCAATCACTTCACCAACAAAAAGAGGATTTGGCAGATATTCATATTCTTTCAATGCATCTGTTAAATAATCACGCAAGCCATCTTCGTAGTACCACGTTTCTTGGGTATTATTGATATGGTCGGTAAAATTGATCGTTAATTTCGGACAAAGTACCGCTTTGGCTCGCAATAGATGACGTAGGCGACTAACCGAAAACTTCGGCGAATCAAAATATTTTGGATTTGGATAAAAGCGAACCGTTGTGCCTGTTTGGCGTTTTGGACAAGAACCGATCACTTTCAGCTCTTCCACTTTAACGCCATTTGCAAAAGCAATGGTATAAATCTCGCCATTACGTTTAATGGTGATCTCAACACTTTCAGAAAGGGCATTTACAACCGAAATCCCTACACCGTGCAAACCGCCTGAAAAGGTGTAATTTTTATTAGAGAACTTACCGCCTGCGTGCAGTTTTGTTAGGATAAGTTCCACCCCTGAAATTTTTTCAGTCGAGTGAATATCCACAGGCATACCCCGTCCATTATCAACGACTTCAAGGGAATTATCGCTATGTAAGATAACATCAATTTGATTAGCAAAACCTGATAACGCTTCATCGACACTGTTATCAATTACTTCTTGCCCTAAGTGATTTGGACGAGTGGTATCAGTGTACATACCTGGGCGAAGTTGCACAGGTTCAAGATCTTTGAGAACGGTAATTTCATCAGCACCGTAGCGTTTTTCTGACATAAGTATCTCTTTACAGCCTATAGGAAAACAGAGAAATCACTCTAGTAAGTTTGAGCGATTAGATTCAATGAAAAGATTCTTTATATTGATTAAATGAAAGAAGATATATATGGAAAATCAATCACGAAAATTATTAAATTGAAGAGGCTGCCCTAATTCAGCATTTTTCACAAGCTGTATTGTCGATTGTAAATCATCACGGGATTTTCCTGTTATGCGTATGGAATCTCCTTGAATTTGAGCTTGTACCTTGATTTTAGAGTCTTTAATAAGTTTAACAAGCTGCTTAGCCATATCGGACTTAATCCCTTGTTTTAATTTAATTTCTTTTGTGTAAAGTTTACCATGATGTTCACTTTCAGAAGGAATATCTAGGGAAGTATGTTCAATACCACGTTTAATACAGCATCCTATTAAAATTTCAATTAACTGTTCAAGTTGAAAATCAGATTCTGTAGTAACCCGTATAAGTTCATTTTTTTCATTAAGTTCTATTGTGGCATCAACTCCTCGAAAATCATAACGTGTACTTAATACCCTATTTGCATTTTCTACTGCATTGCGTACTTCATGTATGGTAAGTTCAGAAACAATATCAAAAGATGGCATCTTATTCTCCTTCTATGAAATCAAATCAGAGTTTTTTCGCAATTCTACCACAGCATTCCACAAACTATGAAATTAATTCTTATAAGATTTCTTGATGTATTTTATTAGATTGAAGAATTGTTGACGTTCAAGTCTTTAAAGACGAAGGCTCCAACTAGCTCCGATTGATTGTTATAGGCTACCCTCGGTGAGCTCTTTCTGCTGAACACTTATTATCAAGTAATCACAAACTTAACAAGATTGAAATAACTTACGCTATTTGTACCTTATATCTCCGCCCGAAAGGGTAAGTTTTATGGCACATAGCTAATAAAAGCCACCTCAATTTCTCAAGGTGGCTATATTCAATAAATCAACGCAAATTACGCTTGACCTTTCACTTCTTTACGACCATTGAAAGGTGCTGGTGTACCTGCTGCTGCCAATGCTTCTTCGATACGGATTAATTGGTTGTATTTCGCAACACGGTCTGAACGGCTCATTGAACCCGTTTTGATTTGACCTGCTGCTGTACCCACTGCTAAATCAGCGATAGTTGCATCTTCAGTTTCGCCAGAACGGTGTGAGATAACCGCTGTGTAACCTGCATCTTTAGCCATTTTGATTGCTGCTAAAGTTTCAGTTAATGAACCGATTTGGTTGAATTTGATTAAGATTGAGTTTGCGATACCATTTTCGATACCACGGCTTAAGATCTTAGTATTGGTTACGAATAAGTCGTCACCTACTAATTGAACTTTGTCACCTAATACTTTAGTTTGGTACGCAAAACCTTCCCAGTCTGACTCATCTTGACCATCTTCGATAGACACGATTGGGTACTCTTTGCATAAGCCTTCTAAGTAGTGAGTAAATTCTTGAGAAGTGAATGATTTACCTTCACCTTTCATTTCGTATAAACCGTTGTCTTTGTTGTAGAACTCAGAAGACGCACAGTCCATCGCTAAAGTTACATCTTTACCTAAAACATAACCTGCTTTTTCTACTGCTTCTTTGATACAAGCTAATGCATCTGCGTTAGAAGCAAGGTTTGGTGCGAAACCACCCTCGTCACCCACAGCAGTATTTAAGCCTTTCGCTTTTAATACTTTAGCAAGGTTGTGGAATACTTCAGCACCGATACGAAGTGCTTCTTTTAATGTTGATGCACCCACTGGTTGGATCATAAACTCTTGGATATCAACGTTGTTGTCTGCGTGCTCACCACCGTTGATGATGTTCATCATTGGTAATGGCATAGAGTACACGCCTGGAGTACCGTTAAGCTCTGCAATGTGAGCATAAAGTGGTAAACCTTTTGATGCTGCAGCCGCTTTTGCGTTTGCTAAAGAAACCGCTAAAATTGCGTTTGCACCAAATTTAGATTTGTTATCTGTACCATCTAAGTCGATCATAATTTGGTCGATTTCAGCTTGGTTAGATGCATCTTTACCTACGATTGCATTAGCAATTTCGTTGTTTACTGCAGAAACAGCTTTTAATACACCTTTGCCTAAGAAACGTGCTTTGTCGCCATCACGCAATTCTAATGCTTCGCGTGAACCTGTTGATGCACCTGATGGCGCTGCTGCTAAACCAACAAAACCACCTTCAAGGTGAACTTCTGCTTCAACAGTTGGGTTACCACGTGAGTCAATGATTTCACGACCAATTACTTTAACGATTTTTGCCATTGTTAATATCCTCTATGAGAGTTAATAGTTAATGTTGAAAAGACTTGCATATGGTAATGGGATTTTACAAATTTGTCTTGTAAAAAAGTGATGAGCTTCACAAAAATTTAAAGGATATTTGATCGAAAAGGGATTTTTCTAAATTAAGACCAATTATATATTCGAGTATTAAATACCGATATAGACTTTTTTCTATCATCATTAATATGGACTAAGCTATATAACATCTAATCTACTTTTACGATCACTGGCACAAATTCTTCCTTACGTAAGAAATTTTGTTCTCTAAAGTTAATCGGAAAATGGCAGGCAAATTCGTGTTGGCGGAATTTGCGTAGCGGTGGTTTAACGACACATTTTTTCTGCGCAAAAGGGCAACGAGGCCCAAGACGGCAACCAATAGGCATATCTTGTAACATTGGAACTGAGCCTTTAAGGGTATTCAAGCGACCTTTAAAAGGCAAAGGTTTAGAAAAATCGGGTACGCTATGCAATAGTACTGCGGTATAAGGGTGATAAGGGGTTTCCATAATGGTTTCTTTCTCTGCAATTTCAACGGTTTGCCCGCAGTACAAAACGTTAAATGAATCTACCCACTTGTAAATACTGAGCATATCGTTACTCACTAGAATAATAGACGTACCAAGATTTTTGTTCATACTGGAAAGCAAGCGATAAATTTGTAGCTGTGTGGTTGATTCCATTGTATTGGTTGGTTCGTCAGCCACGAGCAAGCGAGGCTGATTTGCCACTGCCATTGCAATCATCACTTTTTGTGCTTCACCTTCGGTAATATCCGTTGGATAGCTTTGCATAATATCTTTATGATCTTTTATCCCCACTTTGTGTAGTAATTCAATGGCTTTTTTCTTTTTCCAGCCAAAACGTTCCCACCACTTGCCTTTAAAGCGGATAGTTTCGATTAATTGTTTACCAATACGTTCGCTTGGGTCTAAGCAAGAGAGTGGATCTTGGAAAATCATTGAAATCTGATCACTAACCAGTTTTCGGCGCTGATAGGGGGAAAGTTTCAGTAATTCAATATCGTTAAAGCGAAAGCGGTCGGCAGTAATGATCCACTCGTCTTTGACTAATCCGCAGATCACTTTAGCAATTAAACTTTTTCCTGACCCTGATTCGCCAACTAAACCACATATCTCACCGCTATCAAGGGTAAGATTGATATTATCTACCATTTTTATACGCCCGTTTGGCGTATCAATTTCGATACTTAAATGTCTAATATCCAGTAATGCCATTGTTTCCCTTCCCTAATAACGATATTTTTCAAGCACCCGTACAATGCTGTTTCCAAGCATTGTAATGATAAGTAGAGTAAAAATGATAGCAAATCCAGGAAGAATGACCGTCCGAGGGGCAACATAAATTAATTCAAGAGAATCGCGGATCATCGCTCCCCATTCTGGCGTTGGGCTCGTTGCCCCCAGTGAAATAAAGCTCAATGCACTGATGTCTAACACGGCAATAACAAAAATATGCGCAAGTTCTTTGACGGCAATCACAGTTAAATTAGGTAAGATCACTTCACGGATTAAATCTCGTTTTCTTGCACCCTCTAATTTTAAAGTGATGACATATTCTCTCGCCAGCTCCCGTTGGGTCATTTGATAAATTTTATGGATAAAGTGAGGCAACATAGCAAGAAAAATGGCCAACATTGCATTAATGAGAGAGACCTCCATTAAAGTTGCAATGATGATGGCAATCAGCAAAATCGGCGTAAATAAAAAGGTATCAAAAAGATGACTGAGAATAAAAATAGATCCACTCCGTTTTGTCCCTGCAATCACGCCAAGAATGCCACCTAAAATACCGATAGCAATGGTAATGACCAATGCTGAACCAACGGTGTAGTAGAAGCCGTAGAGGACGCGACTGAAAATATCTCTTCCTAGATCGTCTGTGCCAAAAAAATGGCTAATCTGGCCGCTATCACTCCACGATGGTGGCATTAATTCCATTCCGCTAAATTGCCGATCGGCTGCATAAGGGGCAAGTAAATAGCCAAAAAAAACCAATCCCATCAGAAGAATAAAGAGATTAAGGCTGATGAGTGCAAAGGTGTCTTTCCTCAACTCTATCCAAAATTGGCGTAAATACGCAGATTCTCGAAACTGTTCGGGGTCTTGTGCGAGTAGCATTCTTTATTACCTTTTTACTAATACTGAATATAACAATAACATCTTTTACTCTTAATTCATTGTTTGATAGACAGTATAGCATTCTATTCTTGTTCTAACATCGCCAACAAATGTTGTTTCAACATCGCCTGTTCTTCCTCCGCCAAAGCCCCATTTTGCTGATTGCTCACCACAAAAAAATCCTCCACCCGTTCACCAATGGTCGTAATTTTAGCGTTAATCAAATTCAACTTAAGCTGCCCGAAAATATACCCAATTTGAGCCAACAACCCCTCTCGGTCTAAGGTAAATAGCTCAAAAGCGGTCTGATTTGGCTGGGAATTTGCTAAAAAACGGATCTTGGTTTTTCGCTTAAACGCCTGATGTTTAACGGATTTTTTACTTGGATTAAACACTTTCTCCGTATTCGCAAGCAAAGTTTTAACCAATGCCGACTGAATTTGTTCACTTCGCTCATCATCGAGTGGCTCGCCGTTCATTTCCGTAATAATAAAACTATCCAACACCAAACCATGATCGCTCGTAAGGATTTGAGCATCGTGGATACTCACTTTCTTCTGACTTAACGTCTGTGCAATTCTCGCAAAAAGCTGGGCTTGGTCTTGGCAATGCACAAAAATTTCTGTCGCTCCCCGTGCATACTGATTGCTAATCAACACCATCGGCAACGCAGGATCTTTTAAATAATGCAAGGCGTGCCAATAAAGCTGTGTCGGGCTGTTTCGCACAAAATAGCTTTCAGGACAGGATTGCCAAAATTGCAACAGCCGTGTTTTTTGTTCAGCCGAAAGTAACGCCTCAAGTTGTACATAGGCTTGCTGTTGATGGGCTTGGCTCAGTTGCTGATGATTAATCGTTTCCTCACTGCCTAACTGCAACTGCTGTTCGGTAAATTGAAAAAGTTTAAGGAAAAGCGACCGCTTCCAATCATTCCAAAGGGTTTCATTCGTCGCACAAATATCCGCAACGGTTAAACAGGTTAAAGCAGCTAAAGCGGTCGGATTTTTCACCACATTTGCAAAAGTTTTCACCACATCGGGATCGTGAATATCCCGACGTTGTGCCGTAATTGACATCGTCAAATGCTCTGCCACCAACCACGCCATATAATCACTTTGCTCTTGAGAAAAGCCGTGTTGTTGAGCAAAAGCACGCATATCTTCCGCCCCAACTTTAGCGTGATCGCCCTCTCTGCCTTTAGCAATATCGTGGAACAAGGCTGACAAATAGAGCAACGGACGGTCTGCCAGTGTCGGAAACAGACGACAACAAAGCGGATGTTTTTCGGCATTTTCCTGTTGCAGAAAACTTTCTAATTTAAGCATCACCTGAACCGTATGCTCGTCCACCGTATAAATATGAAAAAGATCAAACTGCATCAAGCCTTGAATACCAACCCATTGCGGTAAGTAAGCGGTTAAAACGCCCAACTGATGCATTGGCATAATGGCTCTTTTAACCACATCAGGCTGAGAAAACAGCCGAATAAAGCGATGTCGAGCTTGAGGCAGTTCACACAACGGCTGGTTTAAGGTCTGTAACGCCAGCCGAAGTTGTCGCAACGTCGTACTGGCTACACACACCTGCGTATGCTGAGTGAGATAGAAGAAAAGATCCAAAATCCGCTCAGGTTGTTGCTTAAAAATCAAAGTGTTACTACAAATTAGCTGTTCCCCTTGCAAATAAAAATAGTCATCAAGCGGCTGTTTTTGCTGTACATTTTGCAAAGCCTGTAGCACCTCTTGATGAAAATGATTGAGCAACAATTGCGTTAATTGCGAAATAGATTGCGTCGCCTGAAAGAAATCTTTCATCATCGCTTCCACAGGCTGATTACCCTCGCCCTGATAGCCTAACTGCTCACTCAGTTGTAACTGGCGATCAAACCGCAAGCGATTATCGTAACGCTTTAATTGCAAATGCAAGGCAAACCGCATTCTAAATAACGTATGTTGAGCCTGCTGAAGCTCAATAAATTCTTCAGGATAGAGCAAACCCCGACTAAACAAACTCTCTAGGCTATACAGCCCATAATGGCGTAACATAATCCAAGAGAGCAAGTGCAAATCCCGTAGCCCCCCCCCCGGACTATGTTTTAAATCAGGCTCAAGGTTATAACTGGTATTATGATAACGGGCATAACGTTCATTTTTTTCCGCCATTTTTGCCTCAAAAAAGGCTTGGATAGACCAAAACTCCGCGTGGAACAGCTTGCTCATCAGCTGTTGCCACAAGGCTTCATTGCCAAGCAAAAAACGGCTCTCAAACATATTCGTTGCCACAGAAATTTCCGCTCTGCCCACCTCAACACACTCCGCCAAGGTTCGCACACTCGCCCCCAGCTGAAATTTGCAATCCCACAAGAGGTTAAATAGTTGATTTAATTGATTTTGCGTCTGTTCATCTAAAGGCTGTTCACTCAACACCAAAATATCCAAATCAGACAGCGGAAACATCTCCCTCCGCCCATATCCCCCGACTGCCACTAAAGCCAAGTCCTGCCGCTCCATCAACCCAAATTGTTGCCAGAGCGTTGTCAGTAAATCATCATAAAAATGGCTACGTTGTTCGAGTAAATTTTTGATATCTTCAGTACTAAAAAGGGATTTTTGTGTGCTATTAAATTGCTGAAGTTCTGTTTTTAAAGTTTGTGTATCAATCATAGCGGTGAGTTTTAGCATTATTTTACGAAGAATTGTAATGGATTTCTGAGCGTCCACCAAAGAGGATTTTTAAAGTAAATTGTATGAATAACAAAATTTCTTTTTAGGCTGAAATTCCCAAAATCTCACCACTTATTCTATGTTAGAATTCTAGCAAATTTTCAGACAAGGATTTTCAATGAGCAAACAGGGTAAACCATTTATTTTACATTCCCCCTTCAAACCCTCAGGCGACCAACCGACTGCGATTGCCAAATTAATCGAGGGATTGAATGATGGCTTGGCACATCAAACCTTGCTAGGTGTAACAGGATCGGGCAAAACCTTTACCATTGCCAATGTGATTGCGACTTTAAACCGTCCAGCAATGGTACTTGCCCCGAACAAAACCCTTGCGGCACAACTTTATGCCGAGATGAAAGCCTTTTTCCCTGAAAATGCGGTGGAGTATTTCGTTTCCTACTACGATTACTATCAGCCCGAAGCCTATGTGCCTGCTAGCGATACTTTTATTGAAAAAGATGCTTCTATTAATGAGCAGATCGAACAGATGCGACTGTCTGCCACCAAATCTTTTTTAGAAAGACGGGATACGATTGTAGTCGCATCGGTGTCGGCAATTTACGGCTTGGGGGATGTTGATGCCTATATGCAGATGATGTTACATCTGCAAGTGGGGGAAATGATCGACCAACGCAAAATTCTCTCTCGCCTTGCTGAATTACAATATACTCGTAACGATCAAGCCTTTCAGCGGGCGACTTTCCGTGTGCGTGGTGAAGTGATTGATATTTTCCCTGCCGAATCGGACGGTGTCGCTCTGCGTGTGGAACTGTTTGATGATGAAATCGAAAATCTGTCCTTATTCGATCCGCTTACAGGGCATAATTTAGGGCGAGTTCCCCGTTATACGATCTACCCAAAAACTCACTACGTTACGCCGAGAGATCGGATTTTAGAAGCGATTGAGCAGATCAAAAAAGAACTTGCCGAGCGTCGAACTTACTTTATCAAAGAGAATAAATTACTCGAAGAACAGCGGATTGCCCAGCGTACCCAGTTTGATATTGAGATGATGAACGAGTTGGGCTACTGCTCAGGCATTGAAAACTACTCACGTTATTTATCGGGCAGAAAAGAGGGTGAACCGCCACCGACCTTGTTTGATTATATGCCGTCTAATGGCTTGCTGATTATTGATGAGTCCCACGTTACCGTGCCACAAATCGGCGGTATGTTTAGGGGCGACCGAGCAAGAAAAGAAACTTTGGTGCAATACGGTTTCCGTTTGCCATCTGCTTTAGACAACCGTCCGTTGCGTTTTGAAGAGTTTGAACGCTTATCGCCACAGACAATCTATGTATCGGCAACCCCTGGACCTTACGAATTAGAGAAAAATCCTGATGTAATCGACCAAGTGGTTCGTCCGACTGGCTTGTTAGATCCAATTATCGAAGTTCGCCCTGTGGCAACGCAAGTGGACGATTTATTATCGGAAATTCATAAGCGTGTAGCAGTGGACGAACGAGTGCTAGTCACAACGCTGACCAAAAAAATGGCGGAAGATTTAACCGACTACCTCGATGAACATGGCGTGCGAGTGCGTTATCTACACAGCGACATCGACACAGTCGAGCGGGTCGAAATTATCCACGATTTACGAATGGGAATGTTTGATGTGTTAGTCGGGATCAACTTGTTGCGAGAAGGCTTGGACATGCCAGAAGTGTCGCTGGTGGCGATTTTAGATGCCGACAAAGAAGGCTTTTTGCGTTCCGAACGTTCTTTAATCCAAACTATCGGACGTGCCGCCCGAAATCTCAACGGCAAAGCAATTTTATACGGCGACCGCATCACTAACTCAATGCAAAAAGCGATCACAGAAACCGAACGCCGCCGAGAGAAACAACAAAAATACAACGAAGAACACGGCATTGTGCCACAAGCGTTGAACAAAAAAGTCGGCGAGTTGTTGGATATTGGGCAGACAGATAAACCAAAACGCAGTAAAAAATCTGCAAAATCAAGCGATGATCAGACCGCTTACATTCCAAAATCTCGTAAAGAGTTAGAAAAAGAATTGAAAGTGCTTGAACAACAGATGCGAGATTTTGCTAAAGATCTAGAGTTTGAAAAAGCGGCAGCGGTGAGGGATAAGATTAGGGAGTTGAAGGCGTATTTGTTAGAACTTTAAAAGTAATTTAAATTACTTCATAAAGAATACTAACCATATTGAGATTTATACAGTATCAATCACAAACTCAAACCAATCAATCACATCTTTTTCGTGAATGCCGTTGGGGATTAACACCCCTGCTCTTTTTACTGAATTGGGATCTTGTGAAATCAGTGGGTGCCAATCAAACAACGGCTTGCCCTCATAAATCAGTCGATAGGCACAGGTTTTCGGCAACCAGCCAAAATCGGGTAGGTTCTTTTTGGTGAGCTTGGTACAATCTTTTTCGATTTTGAAACGCTCAGCATAGTTAGTACAACGTCCTGTATTCACATCAAGCAAATTACAGGCGACGGACGTGTAATACAGTCGTTCCCGTTTGCCTCTGCCTTGAATATATTTGCGATAACAACATTTACCACAGCCGTCACACAGCGCTTCCCACTCTGCTTCATTCATTTCAAGCAGAGTTTTGGTTTGCCAAAAAAGCGGTGTGATTTGAAGATTTTTTTGCAACATTAACTAATCACAACCGCTGAGCCAGTCGCAACTACAATAAACATACCTTTGTCACCGCCCATCGATTGATATTCCATGGACACACCGACAACTGCGTTTGCGCCAACTTTTTTCGCTTCTTTTTCTAATTCTTGTAAAGCTTCTTTTCTCGCACTATTTAATTTGCTTTCATAAGCGCCTGAACGTCCGCCAATGACATCTGTGGTACCTGCTAAAAAATCACGGATAAAGTTTGCACCTGACACGACTTCACCAAAAACTAAGCCTTTGTACTCAACGATTTGATGGTTTTCAATATTTGGGGTTGTGGTAATAATCATAATGTTCCTATTTCAATTGTTGTTTAAGGGATTGTAATGCAATCGCTCTATGGGAGATTTTTTTCTTCTCGACGGTTTCGAGTTCTGCAAAGGTACAGTTTTTAGGTGGGTAGAAAAAGAGTGGATCGTAGCCAAAACCGTTTGAACCACGTTCTTCACACAAAATTTGTCCGTAACATTCGCCTATCGCAATTTTTGGAGTCGGATCAGTCGGGTGCTGTAACATCACAACGCAACTGACAAATTTTGCAATGCGATCTTCATCGGCAACATTTGCCATTTCAGCGAGTAATCTTTGGCGATTGGCTTGATCGTTCCCTTCTTCACCTGCATAACGAGCAGAATAAAGCCCCGGCTCACCGCCCAATGCTTCTACCGCTAAACCTGAGTCATCGGCAATCGCAGGTAACCCTGTCATTTGTGACGCATAACGAGCTTTAATCAGTGCATTTTCCACAAAGGTTAAACCAGTTTCTTCTGGACTTTGAATGCCAAATTCACTTTGGGCAATCACTTCAAAGCCAAATTCAGCTAATACATCAGCCATTTCTTTCACTTTGCCTTGATTGCCTGTGGCAAGGACAATTTTGGTTTTGTTCACTATCTCTTTCCTCATATTAAAATTTCTAAAACTATGTGCATTCACAAATACAGCAGGGACACACTGAGTGTGTCCGTTATCAATATTTTTCGACATATTATTGATTTAATTAACGCCCTGCGGACACACGCAGTGTGTCCCTACCTTGAAAAATTGTTTGCTAGGACGCCAAGCGTGGCGACCTTACTAGGTTTAATGTCGGCGGTTTAATACAAACTCGGATCGCTCTCATTCGGTCGGGTTTTAAAACGGCGATGTAGCCACATATATTGGCTCTGAGCTTGCATAATCTCGCCTTCTACGACCTTATTCATCAAAGTTGCGGTATCAACGTCATTTTCACACTGGCTAAAATCAACTGGCGGGCTGATTTTGACGGTATAGCCTGAAAAATCCTCGTTTCGCATTGGAGTAAACGGCACAACGATACTATTTGAAGCAGAACGTAATAACATTCTCGTACCAGCTGTCGTACAGGCTTCTTTTACGGCAAAAAACGGCACAAAGACGCTGTTTTTGCGTCCGTAATCGTGATCGGGGGCATACCAAATGGTTTCGCCTGCACGAAGAGCTTTAATCATACCGCGTAAATCTTTGCGATCTAACATTGCTTTGTTAGAACGTACTCGCCCACGAAATTGAATCCAATCCAACAGCGGATTATCATTAGGACGATAAACACCGATGCCTTGACGCTGTAGTCCAATCATTCTTGCACCAAACTCAAGCGTCAGAAAGTGAACACCAACTAAAATAACTCCTTTACCCTCTGGCTGATTTTTCAGATGTTCTGCCCCCTCCACTTTACATAGTTTAAGAATACGTTCATCTGACCAAAACCATGCCATACCTGTTTCAATAATTGCCATACCAACGGATTCAGCGTTTTTAGCTAAAATCTCATCAATTTGACTAGTGGTATAATCAGGAAAACAAAGTTCCAAATTCCGTTTGGCAATTCGCATACGGCGTTTACCAAAACCTAAGCGAGTAAACAGTTTGCCTAAGCCCTTACCGACTTTTACTAACATAGGGTAAGGTAAGCATAAAATCAGTTTAAAAATTCCTAATCCGAACCATAAACCCCAATACTTTGGGTGTAAAAAAGCTCGTTGAAAAGGGGGAAGTTGTTTATCTATCATTATATTGTTTCCATTGATTTCACTGACAAGCGAATCCACTCTAATGCGATTTTTCGATGAGCAATGAATAAATTATACACGGCATCTTCACTTAATAGGCATCGAATCATCTCTGAGGGAATTTCCCCTCGTTCATCTGCATTATAATCTTCTTGCCACTGTTCAGAATAATAATTTTCTAGTTCTCGGATTTTAGGTAAAAGAACTGTCCACGACTGCTGAAGCTGTTCCATTTTATTCATTAAGCTACTTGCTTCATTTAAAATCTGTTCCATTTCACGAATTTTCGCCAAGCGAGCTTCTGATAACATCATACCTCCAAAAAATATCGTTAGAATTATAGTCAAAAAAACCAAAAAAGTGTTAAGTAGATCAAATTTTTGAAAATTGTTTAAATTTAGGGGTTGAAATTTTAGGGGGAAAGGCATAATTTGAAGCTATCCATTCAACGACCAACAAGGTCATAACAAAGAGGTAAATGCTATGACAATCAATATTTCAAGCAAACAAATGGAAGTGACTCCTGCAATTCGTACGCACATTGAGGAGCGTTTGGCTAAACTGAATAAATGGCAAACTCAGTTAATTAACCCTCACTTTATTATCCACAAATTACCAAATGGTTACGAAGTTGAGGCTTCTATTGGAACCCCTGTTGGCGATTTATTTGCAAAAGCACACGATGAAGATCTCTATAAAGCTATCAACGAAGTAGAATCAAAACTTGAAACCCAGCTAAATAAACAAAAACATAAAGGTGAAGCACGCAGAGCAGATGATAGTATTAAAAAAGCGAATGAAGCGTTATAGATGGCGTAAATATTTATATCTGAGATAGCATATCCAAGCACTGTTATTTGTACATCTATCTCTAATTCTAAGTATCTTCATTTTAAACTTATGGTGGTCGCTTAGACGATCACCAAAATCAATAAGCTGGCTGTTTCTAGTTTAGAGTTAGCATGCTTCATTTTTGCCACCTCATTAATTGCGGCAAGTAGGCAAATTTGTTTGCTGATCTGCCAAAAACTATTCTATTTAAGGGGCTGTCCTAGATAACTAACTTAAGCTACCCTTAACTAATTGTTTTAAAATGGAAATTTGAGATTTTAAGTTACTGTGATTAAAACGCCATTCGCATTCCTTCAAATACAACTCAAAATGTGCTTTGGGAATACCGTTAAACTTGCGTAAATGATGTTTAGCTTGGTTCCAAAAATTCTCAATTCCGTTTATATGATTTTGTTTTTCTGCGAAATGAGTACTGTGATTGATACGAAAATGATTAAACTCACTCAGATCAAGAACATCATAGCTTCGATAAAAATCGGTGTAAACAATGCTGTCAGGCTTCACCTTTTCTCGAATAATCGGTAAAAGTGTCGCAGATTGAATATTCGGTACAACGACGGTATACACCTTACCATCACGCTTTAAAAGCCCGAATACAGCGGTTTTACCCACAGCTCCACGACCTCGTTTACCTTTGTGAGTGCCGCCAAAATAGCTTTCATCGGCTTCAATTTCACCTTCAAACATCTCCATATGTGGGCTGTTTTGATAGATAAGCAATCGCAGACGATAGAAGTAATAGGCTGCTGTCGTTTTATTTACATTTACCAACTCAGCCGCTGTTCGAGCAGTGACACCTACCACAAACAGCTCAATGAGTTTATTTTGTTTATGCTGACTTAGGCGACTTTTTCTCATTTGGTTATTTTAACCTAAAATAGAGCTTTTAGTCGTTATCTAGGACAGCCCCCTATTTAAAATGTCACATCATCAATTGGAAATACATTTCTTTCCTTAATTACTCGACGGATTACATCACCTAGAGATTCAATAACACTTGTCGTATAATATGCCGAATTCCTGCTCACCTATAAAAATACCTGTATCTAGATGTATTATCACAGAAACAGGTATTTACACAAATTTATTCTATGCTCTATAGAAAGTTAGAACTTCATCTCTACTGAAAGGACATAATTTCTACCAGGGGCTGCATATCTTGCGTAATCTTTCACATTAGTGTGCTGGTGAATGGCGTTAAGCGAAGATTGACGTACGGATTCCCAAGTGGTGTAACGGTAATTCATCAGGTTATATACGCCAGCTCGTACCGTTATGTGTTTCCAAGGGGTGATATATCCCGTTAAGTCAAAGGTATGCCAAGAACGTGTTCTTTTCTTCGTGGCAGTTCGTTCATAATTGGCAAAACCGACTTGTTCATTACCTCTTAACTCATCTGGATTTTTTCCACTAGAGTGTGTCATTGTCAAATTCACGCCCCATTTTTCATCTGGCTGATCGTATCCCACACCTACAACATAGCGAGCAGGCTGAATGGTGTCTAACAATGGAGTGCGAATGTTCATATACCCAGGATAATTTTTCACCTCTTTTACTCGCATTTTGCTATAAGCTAATGTTGTGTAAATGCCCTCAAGAATTTTATCAAATACCCCATTCCAATCTAGCTTACCAATAAGATTAATGCCGTCCAATTTAATATCTTGCACATTAAAATAGTTAATCATTGATTGAGTTTGGTGCATTCTTTCTGCTGGAGCAATCAACTGCTTATAGTCATTTTTGAAATAACTGACTTCAACGATACCAAAATCACCTTTGAAAGTCGCAGCAACCTCTTGGTTTAAGGATTTTTCAGGAGATAACTTCTCTGTTTTTTGGTAAGCATCGCTGGAGCCTGCTCTTGCACCATCATAGCGTAAGCCAAATAGCTCTTGGAAACTTGGCACTCTAAAGCCTGATGATGCTCGATAAGAGAGCGATAGGAATGACGTTGGTTTTGCAACTATGCCAATATTCCACGCACTGTTTTTATAATCGCCTTGATTCGCCCAGCGATGAGTGCTACGGAATTTATGCTTATCGAAACGGTAACCCAAACCAATATCCAAATACTTGGTTATGGCAAAATTATCTCTCAGAGCGATGTAGTGATTATGTCCTTTGATTTTGCTTGTAGCACAATCAGCCCTGCCTGCAATAGTGCCAGTATAGTCACAGACATTTTGAGCATAAATCTTCTGATCTTTTAGCTCATAGATGTAAGGATTATTTTGATAACCGTTACCACTGATACGATGCCAAGTTCCCACGGAAAACTCACTCAAAATTTCGTGGCGTTTTAAAGTGGAATTAAAACGGTCTGAACCTAATAACATATTTAATTGATGTTTGCCCAATCCGGTTTGTATGGTTTTATCTAACGATAGCTGAATGGTGTCGTGTTTTTCTTCATAAGAACTTTGCTCATTTTTAGTGGAAGACCAAAGTTTATCAAGGGTTGCACGGCAATTCTTATCTACGGTTGGATATTCGGAACAGTTGTTCTCTCTCAAGCGGGTAGATAAATCAATTTTTTGCTGATCGAAACTCAAAGATAGACTATCAATCAGGCGATTTTCATCTTGATTGGTATAACGATATAAAGCACCTAAGCGATCACGAGTGTGCCACTCATCAATAAAACGAGCTTTTGCCCAACGTAAACCTTTTGATGATTTCACAACACCGTCCGTAAAGTAGTTAATAGCAACACCATCTAAAGCATTATCACGATATAACCCTTTAGCATTATCCATTGAATACCACGTATCACTATTTTTTAAATCTGATAGCTGCCAATAAGCAGGATAGGTCATATCGCGAGTATCATAGCGTTGCTTGCTATGCTCATAAACACCAGCCACATAATGTTTTGGTGAAAGGCTATAACCTAATTTAACCAACCAAGAATCAGATTTATATTTCACTGGATCAGGCAAAGCTCGTTCTTCACCTGTATATTCTTTACCACTGAGTTGCTCTGTTATATACTTCTGACCATCATAAGACACTCCAACCTGCTGGCGTGGCTCGCAGTTCAAACTTGGACAATCATTCTTAACTTTAAACCAATTGCTACCTTGAGGATTATTATCTGCGAGAGCCACTCTCTGAATACTCTTAGAACGGCTTTCTGCATCCTTATGAGCTTTCGTTTCCTTACCATCACGGTGAGTGTAAATCACAAGAGCATCAAAGCCATTGTGACTACCCGCAAAAGCAAGTGAGTTTAGCCATTGTTGATTTTTACTACTGTAAGCACTTTTGGTATCTAATCCCCAAGATTGCCCTGGCTTAATAATGTCGCTTACCTCTTTGGTACGGAATTGCACCGAACCGCCTAGCGAGCCACTACCAAACTCAGAAGAACTAGCCCCTTTACTAATTTGGATCGAACGCAGATTTTCGTATTCTATTTCATTAATAGCACCGCTTGAGGAACGTGAATATTGACTTACATAGGATTGAATCTGTGGCAAACCGTCTAATGCCAAGCCCACACGATTACGATCTACCCCGCGAATTGAGTAGCCTGTCGTTGCACCTCGTCCCTGTTCTACCACAGAAATACCTGGATCGTAGCGAGTCAGATCTCGCATTCCTAATACTTGCTCCTTACTAAGAGAATCTGATGTTTTCACTACTTTCCCTAAGCCTGTCACTTCGTTCTCTTTTTTATGTGCTTTCTTTTTGGTACCTGTGACATAAACATCGTTTAATTGTACCGCTTGTTCTGCATAGCTTTGTACGGCAAAGAGGCTAAGAAGAGCAAGGCTAATCAGATTTAATTTATTTTTCATTGCAAATTCCTTATTATTTTTTTACTTGTTGTTTTGCACCAAAGACAGCACCTACACTGCCATTGTCTGATTTATGGAAGAATTGTCCGCCAAGCTCTGCTGCCGTTGGACCATAGAAGCCACCATTAACTGCTACATCGCTAAATTTCACATTGTCATAACGTGAACTACCTGAGTCTAGAGCGAAGCCAGCATCTGAGGTTTTAGCTTTTCCGGTAAAACCATTACCATTAATTTTTGCATCTACGGTAAATACAGGATTTACACCGTTTTTATCAAATAACTTACCGCTTAAATTTTTGTTGCCAAAATCAACATCAAATTCTGTGCGATAGCCAGCCTTTCTATCATCATCTGCTGTAGCAACCCAGTTATTTTCTTTTGAAACCTGAGCATCCCAAGTACCAATATATTTATAGTTTCCGCCTTTTGGCATCTTATCCGTTGTAGTACGTTCACCTTGTAGGAATAAACTATTATCTTTGGCTGTTTCACCCTCTTTTTGCCATAATTGACCAAATTTCATATATTCCAAATTACTACAGCAAGCTACAGCTACCATTGTTTTACCGTTGATCTCAATCGTTTTACTGTTTTTAAAATCGGTACCTGCCAGATCCATTTTTTTCCCATCAATAATTAAAACGGAAGCATCGCCAAAATTGGTAAGTTCTGAAGAATTAAAATGAGTTAAATCAATTTTTGAGGCATCAATAATACGAACGGTGTCAACATTAGAGCCATTGTGTTTTGCTGAAAAAACGGCAAAAAGAGATTTGTCATTTGTGATAAATTTTCCTGCAAGTTCTTCTGCCTTAGGTCCATAGAAACCACCTTCAAGATAATCAGAAGACTTACCTAAAATTGCATCACTAGTGTCTTTGGCTATTGCTTTACCTCTAAAACGATTTCCTTTAAGTTCTGCTTCAATACTGTAACGCTCTAATGATTCTGCATTTGCTGTTTTGCTATTTAATTTTCCTTTTAATTTTTTTGTTGAAAAATCAACTTCAAATTCAGATGTATAGGTTCTACCTTTAGCATTTGCAGATGTTGTTGCAATTCTCTGCCCTGGACCATACCCATTAAATTCAGGGTTACTATTAGGTCTTTTGGCATCTAAATTAGCATCCGAGGTAAAATCCCATTCACCTTGATAGGTAAGGACTGGTCCCTGCGGTAATTCTTTTGAGGGAGTGATGCCTTTATAAAACACATAACCTTTATCACGAGTACCATAATGATCTACATCAATTGCATAACCAGAACGAACATACTTCATCGTTTTATCTGCTGTTTTATCTACTACCCAGCCATAATTTTGATCAGCTACACTTTTGATAGTCTCGTGATTTGGTATTTTATTAAGATCTTCATCAGTAATTGCTTCTGGATTTGAGATTTCCGTTCTTCTTGCTCCACTTTGACTCACCGGAACCTTTACAACATACCCCAAAGCAGGTTCCATCAATTCCCCTAACTGTTCTTTTACTTTCTTATCGGTTTCCACATCCTGATACTCTTCTTTAGACACGCCCGTTGTCTTATTAGGCTGAACATCTTCTAAATCAAAACTTCCTTTTCCGCCAGAGCAGGCAACAAGAAACAGAGAAGTAAACGCTAACGCACAGGGATTAAGTTTAAAATGCATATTTGCCTCCGATATAAAACACTGCATTTATTTTGTAGGTTGGGTTATAAAGCCAATTTTGGTTAGCCCAACATTTTGAGCTAATTCAAGGACTTTCACGATATGTTGATATTCCACGGAAATATCCGCAGAAATAGCAATAACGGTATTTTTATTTTCCTGAAATTTTGTCAGAAAAGATTGTTTTAATTCTTCTTCATTCACTAGCTTTTCGCCTAAATAAATGCCAGTAGGATTAATCGCCACCCTGAAAATATCTTTTGCTTCATCTTTTTTCTCAACATTGGCGGTTGGTAGTTCAAGCGGGATAGATTGCGTTAATATAGGCATTGTGATCATAAAAACAATTAATAACACCAACATTACATCTACTAATGGCGTGACATTAATTTCTGACATTACCGAATTTTCATTTTTATCAAAACTTCCAAATGCCATTATTTATTTTCTCCATAGTGATGTAATAAATAGATAAATAACTCGTTTGCGTAATGATCTAAATCTTGAGAAAGATTACGATTAAGGCGAGTAATTAAGTTATAAGCAAGCACCGCAGGAATGGCGACAAATAATCCCATTGCCGTTGCAACTAAAGCCTCACCTATAGGGGCAGATACGGTTGCAATACTGACTTGCCCTTGCTGACTAATATCCATAAGTGCATTAAAAATTCCCCAGACTGTGCCAAATAATCCAATAAACGGCGCAACTGCACCAATAGAAGCGAGTGCAACTAAACCGCCATCATATTTACGCAACGATTGAGTGATGGCATTTCGCAAATGCAATGTCAGGAAATCTTTAAATGGAAGTTGATGAGATAAATGGTTCTTTTCTTTAGCTTGATATAATTCACATTGTTTAAAAGTTAGCTGTAAAATATCTGCAATTTCAGACCGCTTGTTTTGAATATATTGCTCTGCTTGAGTAAGATTTTCAGCAGATTTGACTAATTTAAAACTTTGTTGGTTATTTTTTCTTATACCAATCATTTTAATTAAACGAATTAAAATAATAGTCCAAGATAAAATACTCATTACAACTAAAATTCCAAAGGAAATGGAAAGTACAATATCTTGTTGTTGAAGAAGTTGAATTAAATTCATAAATTACCTCAAATAATTTAGGCTGCTGCCCCACATTTAAAATGAATACTAAAAATCACACTGCCTACCACTGCACTATTATTTATTTTGGCAGGCTGGTAGGTGTGTCCCGATGCCATTCTGCTTGCTTGATTATCCAAACGTTTAATACCTGAAGAAGATAAAATCTCTACATTTGTCGCTTTACCATTCGTTCCTATTGTTACCTTTAATTTCACACTGCCTACATCATCAGATTCATCAGAAATATCTGAACAACGCCCTCGCATTGCATTGCCATAACCCGCACCAAGAGAAGCATCTACTTTGGCGTTTCCAGTGACAGACTTACTCCCTTCAACACCATTTTGATTTCCTTGTTGATGATTTTGGGCAACTTGGCTTGTGTTTGTTTTTTCATCTGAGTGTGCTTTAGGCGATAACACTTTCTTTTTCTCTACTTTTTTGGTGAGCTTTTCTGGGGATTTTTTTATCTCTTTTTTCACTTTTACTTCAGGTTTCTCCTCTTTTTTAACGAGATCTGCTTGTGAAACATCTGCTACTTCTGTACTGAGTATTTGCTCTGGCTCTTGTGTCACCTCTGGCTCACTTTCACTTTTCACTTCAATGGGTTCTTCGCTTCCTAAATTTACTTCAACCATTTGTAAATTTTCTAAGTCCCCAAAATGATTGAGATCTCTATCCCAAGATAGTTGTGAAATCATATATGCCAACCCGATATGAACAAGAGTTACAGATAAAAAAATCGAAATGTTATAAAACCTGTTATAAAACCATTGCAACATAATATATGAGTATATTAGAATAAATCCAGTAATCAAATAAAAATCATTATCAATATGATATCTGATAAGTTTGACAATTACAACATTAATTCAAACAATGTAAGCGCCAGTTAAGTTATTGTTAATAAAAATCAACAGTCTTGACATTGCTTCATGCTTTTATAGGAACGTTATGAATCACTCGTTTATTAGTGCAACACTTTTATTAGTCTTAGCTAACTACTCTATAGCAAAACTATCTCAGGATAGTATTACTGAACATCTAAATGATAATAGAGTCCAAGCAGAAAAAGCCGATATCCTCATTCACAGCCATCAATTTAAGGTTCATCAAATCGCTAAGGAGGAAACGGATAAGAGTAGTATTACAATGACTTCAAAAGAGTTGGTAAAATATCCAGATTTAGTGATAAGAGCATTATTGCCTGCGGTAATGCAAGGTAATATTGACAATGTCGAATTGCTTTATCCCATTTACCAACAGCTTCCTGCACAATTTCACGATCCAATTCTCACCAAATGGGCATCGGCAATTGTGGCAAAGAAAAATCAGCAATATACGGAAGCGATCAAGTTATATCGTCAGATCCTTGCCGAACAAGCAGATATTCAGCCTGTTCGTTTACAACTTGCGGTAGCCCTATTTGAAAATAACGAATTAGAGGCTTCAGAAGATCAGTTTAAAAAACTGCGTTCTGAACCGCTTATCCCCGAAATTACCCAACTTATCGATCAATATCTTAATGCGATAAACCAACGAGATCGTTGGACGTTTTCGGGTGGCGTGACTTATCTTAACGATCCTAATATCAATAATGCACCGAAAGCAGGAACAACCTACGGCAACTGGCACGCACCAAAACGAAAATCGGCAGAAGGTGTCGGTTTTAATTTCGATCTCGGTAAAAAATGGTCGTGGGGAAATGGTTTCTTTAATGAACTACGTCTTGCTACCAACGGCAAATACTACTGGGATAATAAAAAATACAACGAAATGAGCTTACGAGGCAGTGTGGGGCTAGGTTTTCAAAATGCAAAATATAACCTGAGGCTGTTGCCATTTATGGAACAAACACTTTATGCAGGTGGCTCTAATCAAAGTGATACATTAAGACGTTTTTCTAAATCAGGCGGTTTAACCCTTGAAACAAACTATTGGTTATCACCTAAATGGCAACTCAACACTAACTATGAATATGCCGAACAACGCTATGCAAGTCGCTTGCACCTCAATGGCAATTATCACTTTATCTCTGGTGGGCTAGTTTATTTAGCCAATGCAAACCAATATTGGTTTGCAAATTTAAACTACAATCGCACCGCTACTCGTGATAAAGATGATAGCTTTTTCCGTCGGGGAATTAGTTTAGGTTGGGGACAAGAATGGGGCAAAGGGTTTTCTACTCGCCTTTCCGTAAGTGTAGCTCAAAAACGCTATAAAAAAGAGGCGATTTTCCGCATTATTCAACGTAATAAAGAATATGGCTTCAATGCATCAATTTGGCATCGTGCCGTGCATTTATGGGGGATCACTCCTCGTTTAACCTACAATTTTACTAAAACGCAAAGTAACCACGTTCTTTATAGCTATGATAAACATAGGGTGTTTATTGAGTTGAGCAAACAAATTTAAACTTATTGTTTGTTATACCTCTGCACCTCACTCTGCAAATCTAATCCTTTCAACCACGCCATTTTTTCTTTGATCTGCTTTTCCATTCCACGTTCGGTTGGGAAGTAGAATTGGGTGTCTTTCAGTTCAGGGGGGAAGTAGTTTTCCCCTGCGGCGTAGGCGTTAGGTTCGTCGTGGGCGTAGCGGTATTCTTCGCCGTAACCTAAGGATTTCATTAAGTTAGTCGGTGCGTTACGCAGATGTTCGGGAACGTCGTAATCCTTGCCTTCTTGAGCTAGGCGTTTGGCTTGTTTGAATGCGGTGTAAACGGCATTACTTTTTGGGGCAACGGCAAGGTAAATCACCGCTTGAGCGATAGCCCGTTCGCCTTCGTAAGCCCCTACTCTGGTATAACAATCCCACGCTGCAAGGGCGACTTGCATTGCCCTTGGGTCGGCATTGCCTATATCTTCTGAGGCTATCGCAAGTAGTCGGCGAGCAACATACAGTGGATCGCCTCCAGCGGTTAAAATACGAGCATACCAGTACAATGCACCGTCAGGAGAAGATCCTCGAATGGATTTGTGTAACGCAGAAATCAGGTCGTAATAGCGGTCGCCACCTTTGTCGAAACGGGCTTGGCGTTCGCCTAATACTTCGGTGAGCAAGGCTTTATCCAGTAATTTTCCTTGTGGTAATTGCTCTGCCATATCGCACATTAATTCAAGGCAGTTGAGAGAAAAACGCCCGTCACCATTGACATAATCCGCCAGCAGTTGAAGCACATCATCTTGAATAATGAGTTTTTCATTACCTAGTCCACGCTCTTTGTCTGCAATGGCATTTTGCAAAATTTTTAGAATATCGACCGCTTGTAGTGGCTTGAGAATGTAAATTCTTGCCCGTGACAGCAAGGCGTTATTCAGTTCAAAGGACGGATTTTCAGTGGTTGCACCGATAAAAATAATGGTGCCGTCTTCAATGTGGGGTAAAAAGGCATCTTGTTGGCTTTTGTTAAAACGATGAACTTCATCAACAAAGAGTAAAGTACGTCTGCCGGATTGTCGGTTGAGTTTGGCTTTTTCGATGGCATCTCGGATCTCTTTGATACCGCTGGTGACGGCGGATAGGCGTTCAACTTCGGCATCAAGTTCGTTTGCGATAATTTCTGCAAGGGTGGTTTTGCCTGTTCCTGGGGGACCCCAGAAAATCATTGAGTGGCTATGCCCAGCTTCAATCGCTCGGCGTAGGGGCTTACCTTCGCCGATCAGGTGTGATTGTCCGACATATTCAGCTAAAGTGCGTGGTCGCATTCGAGCGGAAAGGGGACGAAAATCTGCAGAAAAATCGAAAGATAAGCTGTTCATTAGCGTAAATGTAGTCCTCGGCGTATGTGTCGCATCAGTAAGAAAATCCACGGCCATAAGATGCCGCTTATGATCGCCCCGATGATTTCTTGGGTGTTAAATTCTGCACTATGTAGCACTAGTTCGATAAAGAAGATAAAGAAACGAATAAGTGTGATATATGCCATCACAAGTAAGCTCTGTAACCATAACGAGAGATTACGCAAGATAAGATGATATTTGGCAACAAAATAGATCGCAATTGACAATACTAACGCGTGAATGCCTAAAATTGAGCCTAAGATCAGATCCCAAACAATTCCTGCTAAAAAAGCGGTGCCGACACTAACTTTATCAGGCAGAGCTAATACCCAGTAGATAAGCACTAATACAACCCAAGTTGGGCGTAATCCTTGTAAATCCACAGGCCAAGGCATAATCTCTAGGACAAAAGCGATGACGAAAATGAAGGTCAGCACTAACATTTGGAAGATCATATTTTCACGCATTATTCTGCCCCTTGCTCTGTGCTGTGATTAATACCGTTATCGACTTCTGGCTGTGTTGCTGGATTTACAGTTTCTTCAGGTTCGACAGTTTCTTCTTTTTGTTCATCACTACTTACTTGTTCTTTTTTACTATTTTTCAAGCGGTCTAATGGGTTTAGACTTTTACGTCTTTCTTCCACAGCATCACGCACATCTTGCGGTGAAAGGCTTGATGCATTGCGGATTTCTTCGCTTGTTGGCCATAACAGTAATAAATAACGCAGGCGATCAAGTGAGGCGAGCGGTCTAGCCGTTGCTCTGGCAAAATGGTTTGAACCATCATTTTGTACGGTTTCAATTACGGCAACGGGATAGCCTTCAGGGAAACGTCCGCCTAAGCCAGAGGTGACAAGCACATCACCTTTGCCAATATCCACGGTTCTTGGTAAGTTATCCAAAATCAATTCATTGCTGTGTCCGTTGCCATTGGCTATTGCTCGAACATCGTTACGCAAAATTTGTACGGGAATGGCGTGAGTGACATCGGTTAAAAGTAATACTCGACTACTGTTTTTCCCGACAGAAATCACTTGCCCCACAACGCCTCGTTCATCAATTACGGGCTGACCAACAAAAGCACCGTCACTTTGTCCCTGATTTATTACTACTTGTTGGCGGTAAGCGTCCATTTCTGCGGTCAGCACTTCAGCTACTTTTTTATATTCATCTTGGCGTAAAGGGGAACTAAGTAGTAAACGTAAACGTTGGTTTTCCACTTTGAGTTGATCGAGTAGCAATAAGTCTGCGTTCTTTTCACGCAGTTGTTCTTTTAATACTCGGTTTTCAACTTGCAGTTTTTGACTGTCGATAAAGTTGTTACTTACACCGTCTAATACGGTGCGAGGGGTATTTGCAAAATAATACAAGCCGCTGACCGCTGTTTCGAGGACATTACGCATTTGGATCATTGCACTGCTTCTACCATCAAGTAAAATCAGGCTGATAGAGATCGCAATTGCAAAGAATAGTCTTACGCCTATAGGTGGTGCTTTCGCAAAAATTGGTTTCATATTTCAGTTATATTTAATGGATCTTGTTAAATGCAAAATGGACAATAGCCGTTGATATTGTCCATTTTTATGCTAATAACTCAAGGTTGAATTAGTTGTCGTCACTAAAGAGATCGCCACCGTGCATATCGATCATCTCAAGTGCTTTACCGCCACCACGAGCTACACAAGTTAATGGATCTTCGGCAACGATAACAGGCACGCCCGTTGCTTCTGAAAGTAATACATCAAGATTTTGTAATAAAGCACCGCCACCTGTTAATACCATTCCACGTTCAAAAATATCGGCAGCCAACTCTGGTGGACATTGCTCTAGAACCCCTTTTACTGCATCAACAATGCCTGTTAAAGGTTGTTCAATCGCTTCTAACACTTCTTTTGAGCTTAACACGAATGTACGAGGCGCACCTTCTGCAAGATTGTGACCGTGAACTTCCATTGTGCGAATTTCATCTTGATTTTGAATATAAGCTGTTGCTATCTCTTTTTTGATACGCTCTGCAGTTGTTTCACCAATCGCAGAACCATAGTGACGGCGAACGTAAGCGATGATTGCTTCATCTAATTTATCACCACCAATACGCACCGAAGCAGAATGAACGATACCGTTTAATGAAAGTACCGCAACTTCTGTTGTACCACCGCCAATATCAATTACCATTGAACCAGCAGCTTCTGCTACAGGTAAGCCTGCACCAATCGCAGCAGCCATAGGCTCTTCAATTAAATAAACTTCACGAGCACCAGCACCAATCGCCGACTCTTTAATTGCCTTACGCTCTACTTGAGTTGCCCCTGCTGGTACACACACTAACACTCGAGGACTTGGACGCATAAAGTTATTGCTATGCACTTGTTTGATAAAATGCTGTAACATTTTTTCTGTCACATAGAAATCAGCAATCACCCCGTCTTTCATCGGACGAATAGCCAAAATGCTTTTTGGTGTACGACCTAGCATTGATTTTGCATTACTACCTACTGCTGCAATACTTTTTGATGAACCAGCACGATCTTGACGTACCGCAACTACCGACGGCTCATCAAGCACGATACCCTGCCCTTTTACATAAATTAACGTGTTTGCAGTACCAAGGTCAATTGAAAGGTCGTTTGAAAATAATCCTAGAAATTTCTTAAACATAAAAGGGATCCATTAAATTTAGTTAAAAGCGAAATAAGCCCATAGACTTAGGGCAAAAAATTGGGCATAAATATAGCAAAAAAGTCCTAATAACTCCAACGAATAATTTATCTTTTGCAAGTTTTATTACGAAATCCTCCGCTTGTAAAAAATCGGTTAAATGATTTTAAGATTTCTTCAAAATAAACGTGAAAAAAATCCCCCAAAAAGTTAAATAAATGGTACATTTGCAACGTTTTAATTCATTATTATTTTAACCAACCTACAGGAGTCTTTATGCTTATTGGTGTACCAAGAGAGCTGTTAGACGGTGAAACTCGTGTGGCAGCAACGCCAAAAACCGTAGAACAGATTAAGAAACTTGGTTTTGAAGTCATCATTGAAGAAAATGCTGGCTTTAAAGCAAGTTTTGAAGACGATGCTTTCGCTCAAGCAGGTGCGACTATCGGCAACGCACAAGCCGTTTGGAATGCAGACATTATTTTTAAAGTCAATGCACCAACCGATGCCGAAATTGCATTAATCAAGGAAGGGGCAACGCTTGTGAGCTTTATTTGGCCTGCTCAAAATCCTGAATTAATGCAAAAACTTTCTGCAAAGAAAATCAATGTGTTAGCTATGGACGCTGTGCCGCGTATTTCTCGTGCGCAAGCCCTAGATGCTTTAAGTTCTATGGCGAACATTGCTGGTTATCGTGCCGTTGTTGAAGCCGCTCACGAATTTGGTAGCTTCTTTACAGGTCAAATTACCGCCGCAGGTAAAGTGCCACCTGCGAAAGTACTTGTGATCGGTGCAGGCGTTGCAGGTTTAGCCGCAATTGGTGCAGCAAACAGCCTTGGTGCCATCGTGCGTGCGTTCGACTCTCGTCCTGAAGTAAAAGAACAAGTACAATCAATGGGTGCAAGTTTCCTTGAAATTGATTTTAAAGAGGAAGGTGGCAGCGGTGATGGCTATGCAAAAGTGATGTCGGAAGAATTTAACCGCCGTGCATTAGCACTCTATGCTGAACAAGCAAAAGAAGTGGATATTATTATTACCACCGCACTTATCCCAGGCAAACCAGCCCCACGCTTAATTACCAAAGAGATGGTTGCCACAATGAAACCAGGTTCGGTGATTGTGGATTTAGCGGCTGCAACGGGCGGTAACTGCGAATTAACCCAAGCAGGTAAAGTGGTTACCACAGAAAACCAAGTAAAAATTATCGGTTATACTGATTTACCAGGTCGTTTACCAACTCAATCATCTCAACTTTACGGCACCAACTTAGTCAATCTCTTGAAATTACTCTGCAAAGAGAAAGATGGCAACATCAATATCGACTTTGAAGATGTAGTATTGCGTGGCGTTACCGTAATCCGTGATGGCGAAGTCACTTGGCCAGCACCACCAATTCAAGTATCTGCACAGCCACAACAAAAATCGGCAGCAAAACCTGCGGAGAAAAAAGAAGAAAAACCGGCAGATCCACGCATTAAATATGGCTTGTTAGCCTTAGCGGTGATCGCATTCTTGTGGTTAGCTTCTGTTGCACCTGCAGCATTCTTATCTCACTTCACCGTCTTCGTTCTCTCTTGCGTAGTGGGTTACTATGTAGTTTGGAACATCAGCCACGCATTACATACGCCATTAATGGCAGTAACCAATGCGATTTCAGGTATTATCATTGTCGGTGCGTTACTACAAATCTCTCAAGGCAGCTTCTTTATCAGCGTACTTGCCTTTATTGCGATTTTAGTGGCGAGTATCAACATCTTCGGTGGCTTCAAAGTTACCCAAAGAATGCTAGCAATGTTTAGAAAAGGTTAAGGAGAAAGAGTATGTCTTTAGGTTTAGTACAAGCGGCATATATTGTCGCAGCCGTTCTCTTTATTATGAGCCTTGCAGGGCTTTCTAAACACGAAACGGCAAAAGCAGGTTGTTGGTACGGCATTGTGGGTATGACCATTGCCCTTATCGCAACTATTTTTGGGCCACAATCACAAGGAACCATTTGGATTTTAATCGCAATGGCAATCGGTGGTGCTATCGGTATTCGTCAAGCATTAAAAGTGGAAATGACCGAAATGCCTGAGCTTGTGGCAATTCTTCACAGCTTCGTAGGTTTAGCGGCGGTATTAGTCGGCTTTAACAGCTACGGTCTTGCACACGAAACAGATCCAGTGCTACAAAATATCCACAATGTTGAGGTATTCCTTGGTATCTTCATCGGTGCGGTCACTTTCACAGGTTCAGTGGTTGCTTTCGGTAAATTACGAGGCATTATCAATTCAAAAGCATTAATGTTGCCACACCGCCACAAATTAAACCTTGCGGCACTTGTGGTTTCTGCACTATTAATGGTTGCCTTCTTAAATAATCCTGAGAACATTTTCCCTGTATTAGTGATGACTGCAATCGCTTTAGCTTTCGGTTGGCACTTAGTGGCTTCTATCGGCGGTGCGGATATGCCAGTGGTTGTTTCTATGCTTAACTCTTATTCAGGTTGGGCAGCCGCAGCAGCAGGCTTTATGTTAAGCAATGACTTGCTAATCGTCACAGGGGCATTAGTCGGTTCTTCAGGTGCGATCCTTTCTTACATTATGTGTAAAGCAATGAACCGCTCGTTCATCAGCGTTATCGCAGGCGGCTTTGGTAACGATGTTCAAGTCAGCTCAGATGAAGAACAAGGCGAACACCGTGAAACCACCGCAGAAGAAGTGGCAGAATTACTTAAAAATGCAAGCTCTGTGATCATCACCCCAGGATACGGTATGGCGGTGGCACAAGCACAATATCCTGTTGCTGAAATCACACAGAAACTACGTGATCGTGGCGTCAATGTTCGCTTTGGTATTCACCCGGTTGCAGGACGTTTACCAGGCCATATGAACGTATTACTTGCTGAAGCGAAAGTGCCTTACGATGTCGTATTAGAAATGGACGAAATCAATGATGATTTCTCAGATACTGACGTAGTCTTGGTTATCGGTGCAAACGACACAGTAAACCCAGCGGCAATGGACGATCCAAATAGCCCGATTGCAGGTATGCCAGTACTTGAAGTTTGGAAAGCCCAAAACGTTATCGTGTTCAAACGCTCAATGGCAGTGGGCTATGCAGGCGTACAAAACCCACTGTTCTTCAAAGAAAACACTCAAATGTTATTTGGTGATGCGAAAGAACGTGTGGACGATATTTTAAAAGCCTTATAAGTAGCAAAAAATAACCGCAACTTATAACAATAAGGTGCGGTTATTTCTACCTATATTTATGTTCAAAAACGAGCAGTCCTTGCTTCTCTCTATGTTTGGCATCCCCTAAAGTACACAAGTAACATCGAAAGAGGCAGTATAATTTCTTGGAAACCTTTCATATTGAGATGTAATGAGTTCTGCCTTGCTTATAAACACTCCTATCTCTCTAAGTAATAAACTATATGTTGCCCAAAATTATCTGTTAGAATGGCTCCAAACGACCCAACTTGTGGGATTTTTGTGTAGTAAATTAAGTTATACTAAGCTCTATATCATTTATTTCTTGGACTTTAGGATCAACCGTACCTAATCAAATACATTCTCAATTAGAGAATGTTTGACCATTTCCTGTCTTAGGGTAGACATGATTTTTATATACTAAAGAATAAAATAATCGAATATTTAACGATTCTTATCAGATTTTTTGTTAGGATAGCACTTTAATTTTTCTATTTGTTTTTTGAGTGATTACAACGAGGTTTTTATGAACCCAAGACGCAAATCTAGACTGAAAGTGGTGATGGCAGTGTTAAGTGGGCTTGCCGTTGCTGTTGGTTTAACCTTATATGCGTTAAGCCAAAACATTGACTTATTCTATACGCCATCAGAGATTATCTATGGTAAAAATAATGATCCAGAAACCAAGCCTGAAGTTGGGCAACGTATTCGTGTAGGGGGTATGGTGGTTGATGGGTCGGTAAAACGTGATGACAAGACCCTTAAAGTGACCTTTGATCTCAATGATATTGGGCCTGCAATTCAGGTGGAATATGAAGGGATTTTACCTGACTTATTCCGTGAAGGGCAAGGGATTGTGGCACAAGGTACTTTAGTTGAGCCGACAAAACTGAAAGCAACCGAAGTGTTAGCTAAACACGATGAAAACTATATGCCACCTGAATTAGGCGATCAGATGAAAAAGCAACATCAGCCGATGGGGATTTCAGAAGCAGATCTCAAAGGAAAATCAGAACGTGATGCAACGCAGATCTCTCAGCCGTTTGGAGAAAATAAATGATTGCTGAATTAGGTAACTATACCCTTGCTCTTGCTCTCGCATTGGCAATTTTATTGGCGATCTTACCGCTTGTTGGTGCTTATAAACAAAATGCTAGTCTGATGGCATTGGCTCGTCCGATGACGTGGGCGGTTTTTTTAGCATTATCAATCTCGTTTGGCTCGCTTTTTTATCTGTTTGCGGTCAATGATTTCACTGTGCAGTATGTGGTGAATAACTCAAACAGTACGTTACCGTTAGAGTATCGCCTTTCCGCTGTTTGGGGTTCTCACGAAGGATCTTTGTTGCTTTGGATTTGGCTACTTTCCCTTTGGAGCGTTGCCGTTGCGACATTCAGCCGACAAATGCCTGAAGAAGCCATCGCTCGTGTATTGGGGGTAATGGGCTTGGTTAGCATTGGCTTTTTAGTCTTTATTCTGTTTACTTCTAACCCGTTTAACCGAACTTTCCCTGATTTTCCTGTTGATGGTCGAGAGCTTAATCCGATGTTGCAAGATGTTGGCTTAATCTTCCACCCTCCGTTACTGTATATGGGCTATGTGGGCTTTTCTGTTGCCTTTGCTTTTGCTATTGCGTCGTTGATGACAGGTCGTCTTGACACTGCTTGGGCGAGATGGTCACGTCCTTGGACTATGGCAGCGTGGGTATTTTTAACATTAGGTATCGTACTCGGCTCTTGGTGGGCATACTACGAGCTTGGCTGGGGCGGTTGGTGGTTCTGGGATCCTGTGGAAAATGCCTCGTTAATGCCGTGGATTGCAGGTACTGCATTAATTCACTCTTTAGCGGTTACGGAAAAACGTAGTACTTTCAAAGCGTGGACGGTCTTGCTAGCTATTCTTGCTTTTTCACTCTGCTTACTCGGCACATTCTTAGTGCGTTCAGGGATTTTGGTATCGGTTCACGCTTTTGCTTCTGATCCAACTCGAGGCTTATATATTTTGGCTTATCTCGTGGTGGTTATTGGCGGTTCGCTACTGCTTTACGCTTATCAAGGCAGTAAAATCAAGAGCTTAGACAATTCCGAACGTTACTCACGAGAGTCAATGTTATTACTCAATAATGTGCTATTAATGGCGTTCTTATCGGTGGTCTTTTTAGGCACGATTTTACCGTTAATTCATAAACAAATTGGTTTAGGGACAATTTCTATCGGGGCGCCTTTCTTCGATCAAATGTTTATGATCTTAATGGTGCCTTTTGCATTTTTATTGGGGATTGGACCGCTTGTAAAATGGCGTCGAGATCAGGTTTCTGCTATCCGTAAGCCAGTTCTCATTTCATTAGCCGTAATGATATTGCTTGGCTTTGGATTACCTTATCTTTTTGCCAGCAAAATTACTGTCAGCGTGGTATTAGGGACAATGATGTCCGTCATTATCGTGGCATTGAGTTTATATGAACTACATCAACGAGCAACGCATCGTCATAGTTTCTTGCAAGGCATTTTGAAACTTTCTCGTTCCCATTGGGGAATGGTGTTGGCTCATTTAGGGGTTGCAATGACTGTGTTTGGTATTGCCTTTAGCCAAAATTACAGTATCGAAAAAGATGTACGAATGAATGTAGGCGACAAAGTTGAAATTTTAGATTACAACTTTACCTTCAAGGGTATTCGTGACTCAAATGGGGCAAACTATATTGGTGGCACAGCGGATATTGAAATTCATCGAAATGGTAAATATGAAGCCACACTACACGCAGAAAAACGCTTTTACAATGTCAGTAAAATGGGTATGACTGAAGCTGCGATTGACTGGGGATTTAGTCGAGATCTCTATGCAGCCTTAGGTGAACGTTTAGAAGATGGCTCTTGGGGCGTACGTTTATACTACAAACCGTTTATCCGTTGGATTTGGTTCGGTGGATTGTTTATGACGATAGGTGGCATACTTTGTATGATGGATAGACGTTATCGCTTAAAACAGAATAATTAACTATGTTTATCGCTCTTCATAAGGAATAATCGGCATGGTAGACAAAATAGTTGCTAATGTTTATTTTCTCTAAATATTAGCAACTATTTTTATTTGAAAATCTTGTATAGACAACATATTACACCTTTTATTTACGAAGTAATTTATAAAACAGAGTAAGTAAGACTGTTGGCAATAATCTCGGTACCACTCGCATAGTAAAAGTGATAAAACCTGAAACGATATTCTGCATACCCACTTGGTGTTTTAATTTAAACAAGCGCCATTCTGCCTTAGCCTGAGCGATACCACGACGGCGACCAACCATACCATTTCCAATACGAGCATAAACCAAAACCTCAGGCAAATTCGCTACTTTTTTGCCTAATGCGACCAATTTAATCCAGAGATAATAATCTTCTTGTAAGTCTTGATAGCCACCACATTCAAGCACAGCATTTTTTTGGTAGGCGACCGTCATATGATTAAATGGGCAACGTTTCTGTGTAAACTCTACAATGGCTTTGGTTTCTGTTGGCACACGACGATAGCTGACAATATCATTAATATCTGAGCCAAATTCAGCAATTTGTCCGCCAAAAATAATGGTATCGGGATTTTGTTCAATAAACGCAATCTGTTTTTCAAAACGTTCTGGAATACAAATATCGTCCGTATCCATACGGAATACCCATTCATTTCTGCAGTGGGTTAAGCCGTGATTGAGTGCTTTTCCTAACCCTTGATTTTGCTCAAGTCTAACGATATTAAGCGGTAAGATCTCCGCAAAATTTTGCATAACTTGTTCTAATTCAGGGGTAATGGCTCCGTCAAATACAACAACAATTTCGTCCGCTTGAACCGTTTGATTTTTTAAACTTTCAAAACATTCGGTTAAATATTTTGATTTTTCCTTAAAATATAAGGACATTAATACGGAAAACTTCATTAGATAAACCTTTTCATATTGATTGCAAGTTTTGGTGAAATAAATGTGAGGGTAGCAATCACCAAATGTTTAATATTTTTACTTTGTAAGAACATCTGCCAATAATAACAAGCCGCTTTACGAGATAAATTCATTATATGTGGGTAAGAAAGCATATATAATGCATTAAAAGCAAAGTTTTTTTGTTGAATATCTGTTTTTACATATTTTTGTTTAATAGTTTCAATCGCTAATTCAGTATTTTGTGTATTTGTCGATACACTTGCTCGTTTAGTATGGAAAGTACAGGTTGTTAAGGCTTGAGAAACATGTTTTGGTTTAAATTCGTTATGCGAAATGACTTTCAAAATAAAATCATAGTCTTCTAGAGATTTTAAATCCGTTGATAATCCATTGACTGCAAAGAAAAATGATTTTTTAATCGCAATCATCGGCATTCCACCTACTTTATTTGCCAGTAAAATATTCTCTAAAGTGACCGCTTGTTCATTTTCATAGGGGCGAGTGATATAACTAAACCCTTCATTTACCATCACACATTCAGCAGGGTGATAAATAAAATTAATCGTCGGGTTTTCATTAATTGTTTTTGCCAGTATTTCACATTTTGGATGAGCAAAACGATCATCATCATCTAAAAAGAGTAGCCACTCGTTTTCAGCAAATCTTGCTCCTACATTACGACTTTCTGCTGCTCCTAAATTCTGTTCATTCCTAATCACATTGACAGGAAATGGGTAGAGATGTTTAATTTCTACTGGCTCAACAGAGTGATCATCGACAATAATCACTTCAAAATTATATTCCGTTTGATATTCCAAACTTGTTAATAATGCAGGAATTTCATTTTTTCGATTATAAGAAGGAATAATAATACTAAACATTTTCTGTCTTGTTATTTAAAAATAGAATTTTATTTTTACCTTCATTGCCAAATAAAGATAAAAACATTAATAACACTAACATAATGCCAGGGAAAGCATAGGCATCGGCTTTTACATTTAAAATGGAGAGAATAAGTAAGGTAGATAAGATAAAAATCCAACTACCGTCAAACCAATTTATTGCCACTTTTCGTACGAAGTAACACATAAATAAGAAGCAAACAGAGAGATAAATAAATCCGCCATATAATGTTTGGCGTAAAAAACCAGAGTCTGTTCTGCCGTAGTAGCCACCTTGAGGATAAAAATAACGTCCATCACCAATTAAAATCTGTTTTAATTCAGGGATATAAAGATGATTTTGAACTAGATTATCCGTAGATGAACTAACTAAACCATAGCCGTGAATAACATTGATTAAAGGCTCTAAAGCGTGTTGTACATATTTATTTTCTGCAAAATTAAAGGCTAAAAATAAACAGATAGTTCCAAAGAGCAAAATGGCTGGTATATATTTCCATCTAAAATAGACAAGAAAACTAATTGCAGAAATAAATAAAAAAGTACGTCCTGAAATTAAACCAATACATAATAATAAGAAGACAAATATCGGACTGATATTATTATATTTTGCATTATAAGCAAGTAAAAAATGCAATAAGAAAGCATAGAATAAACTAAGCTGGAAGAATACAGTAGAAGTTAAATTATATAAACGGTATTCTTGTTCTGAACCATAGAATTTAGGGAAAACCGCATTCGTTGAAATACCTAAATCAATCATAAAGGGAATACCTGCCAGTGCGGTAAAACCCACTACTGCTTGAACAATAATACCGATTTTTAAATCCCTAACCATCATTTCTTTTGCATTAGTTTTTTGATAATAGCAGAGATTATAAATGGCAACGCCACAGGTAAATAAAATTAAGCCTTTAATATACATTCCTACGGCATAAAATTCTTTAGTGCCGTGAGATAACATCGGAATAACCGCTACAATAATTAGGATAAAAATTGCGACAAAACTATCCAGTGGTAATGTAATTCCTTGTAAGCGTTGTTTGCGGTAGATTTGGTAAAGCAAATATAACATCGCTATTCCACCACAGAAAAATGCCATTCGGAAAAAATGGAATAACCACGGATCGTAAATATAAAATAGATTAATGAATGCTGACATTTTATTTTCCTAAATTACGTTTTATTGCCAGTAATTTTTTCAGTGGGTATTTTGCTAATTTTGCCCCAAAGCTGTGTGAAATAGATCCACGAATACTTTCTAAATTACTATTTAATTTTGGGTTTTCAATCACCATTAATGGACGAACCACTTTAATATCTAAATTAAAGGTGTTGCCAAACAAAATAAAATCATCTGCTAGCCAAAATGGTAGGTTTTGTTCTATCTGTTTTAAAAAAGTGCGAGTCGCTGATTTTTTAATTAGATATGCTACTGTTCCTGCAAAATAATTTTTATAAGGATAAACAACCGCAAAAGGACAAGCGGTAATTTTTGGCTGTAAAAATGCAAAGGTTGTTGGATAATTAATTTCTAATTCAACATCATTAAATGTCGCAATTTTAGATTGCCCCACTAAAATAATATCTGCGGATGGCTGTTTATTTAAAATACGGTTCAAATTTGCCTGAAAATCCTGATTAAACAGTGCATCATCTTCGCAAACTAAACTATATTCATCATCACCAATCGTTTCATCATCACAAATTTGCTGATAAACACCAAGATGGCTTAATGTACAACCAACTTCGCCTTTCGTCACTTTACGAGCGTAATGTTGCTCAAAATGAGCGAGATTAAAACGTGAAGATAAACTTTGTTCATCTTCATTCATCGTATTAAAGGCAGAAAAAACGCTAAAATCAGCGGTATCTTGCTGTGAAAAAAACAGTTCCCGTCTATGACTATCTTTATCTAAAGAGATTAAATATTTTTTCATTTTATTATCGAATATCAATAATGGTTACGCCTAATTTTTCAAAGAGTTGGTAAACTTGAATAAAGTCTGGATTTTCGACATTAATTCTTAATGCAACCACATCAATATTTGGGATTTTGTCTTTTATATTTAATACCGCACTACTAAAATAAGTATATATACGACATCTTTTATGTTTAAATTCCTGAGCTAAATAGTCTTCTAAAATTAGTGGCGTTTCAATATATTTTACTTGATTTAATTTATATTGTTCTCTTGGGTGTGGTAAATAAGCGTGAATATCAAACCACTTGATGACCTTTTCCGCTAATTCAATATTTTTCTGTTTATCTAAATAAACGGGCTGACCTAATAAAATATTTATGGTTTCACCTTCTGCTACATCACTTTCTGTTTGCGGAAAGAGTTCCAGATATTCAGTATTTTGAATAATGTTCGGCAAATCAGCATAAATCGTAAAATGTTTTTTGGATAACGCCTTTAATTTTGCCACGCTGTATTTATTGCAGAGTAACGTATTAATAAAACGGCGAATACGAGTTTTTGGCTCATCGACATAATACACACTATGGCTTACAATATTTGCTGTGCCATCATCAAATGTATAAAACTCATTAAATTGAATACTGCTTAGAATAAACTGAATTTGAATGTCATTAATGCTTGCGACAAATACTTTATCAAACTTCTTAAATGCAAATTTAAGACGCAAACTAATAATCTCTTTTAATAGATTAAAACGATCAATATGTTGATCCATCTGAAAGAAAGTATCACATTTTTTCGCTAAACGTTGCACATAATATTCAAATTTCTGATTTTTTGCCGAGCAGAGCATCACACCATAAAATTTTTCATTTGGATAAAGATTAATAATTCGCTCTGCAATCAAAACCTGCAAAGGCGTATAGCAAATGATCAAATTCATACGGTTTTCCCCACTTTAGATGTCATAAAATAAAGTATCAGGATCATCACAGCTGAACCAATAATACTTGCATAAGGTACAAATTCAATAGAAGTAAAGGTTAATCCGATTAAACTCAAAATATATATTACCGTTGAAGCCACTGAACAGATTGAGATTAATTTATTCTTACTGTGATAAAACAGGTAATTCACTAAAATAAAATAAGGAATAACAAGCGCGGTCGAAAGTAAGAATAAAATAATATAGTATTTTGTTCCAACAAATTGAACCCCTAATAACCAAACTATAAATTGCTCAGGAATAACCCACATAATTAATGAAGGTAACGGAACAATGGCTAAGGAATAAAATGCCCATTTTTGCGTTTGTTTTAAATTAATTCGACCTTGTTTTAATCCATCAAAAAAATAGGGAGTGAGTGCTTTATTTACTGCTTGTAAAATAATCATCAATATCGCAGCAATTTGAGCCCCCATCGCATATAAACCTAAATCAACTTGATTAAATTGATGATAAATAAATACACGATCTAACTGCCCTTTTAAGAAAAAACTCACATTATGCAAAATTAATGGCGTACCAAAAGCAAGCACATAAAAGAGTGCTGATTTATATTGCTTCCATTGATATTTTTTACTTACCGTCTTTTTGCTATAAACTAGATATGCCAATAAAAATACCAGTACATTGCCTAATAAAATCCCAAGTAACCTTTTTTCGACCAATTCTGTTTGATAAAGTTCGAGAAGTAATACCGTAAAAACAACAGTGCCTAAGCTAGAAGCAAATTGCAAAATGGCATAGGAAATCGCCTGTTTTTGACACTGTCGAATGCTCAGCTGAACACCTAATAAGGCTTGAAAAATAGCAGACAAGGCAACATAGGTAAGAATTTCTGATTGTAAAATCCAGCAACCCAGTAAAATTAAGCTACCTATCGCAAGGGTATAAGCATAGCCAGAAGTCACGACTAAGTTAAGGGAGCGTTTACCATAAACATAGAAGTAACGGGTTACCGCCCCTTCTTGACTTAAACCGACAATAATAAAGAAAAGCACAAGATAAGTTTGGTAATATGCAAGTTCCCCAAACCCTTCTACGCCTAATTTTCGAGATAAATAGGGCAATAGCAAAAATGGCATTGCCCGTGAAGTCAGTTCACCGATTAAATAAACTGCACTGTCTTTGATGGCTCTCATTGCATCTCTTTCTCAATCAAGCTATCCGCCAGTTGCAAATCTAATGTGGTATCAATATCGACTGAGCGATAGGTTGGCATTAAATAGAAACGCACAGGTGGAATAAAGAAGTATTTTTCTTGAAGTAGGCTGGCGACATCGTTGATATAAATCGCCCCATTCGCACGGTATGCTTTTGGTAATTGCTGACGTGGTGCTTCAAAATCTTTGATTTCATTCATCGGGAGAATATCATCTCCATTTAAAACAAATGATTTATACGGGTGGTGTTCACATTCACAAGCGGATACCACAGACTTACTTTTTCCACCTAAAAAGATTTCCATCGCATTGCGAATATCTAACGCATTGCGGAGTGGGCTAGTTGGTTGGAACAGTGCTACAACGCCTTCACGGATATTTAAGGTTTCTAAACAGTGTACAACGGCATCAATCGTACGAGTATTACTCTGTGCAAGTTCTACAGGACGATGAACGGCAGTTGCGCCATATTTTTCACCTTCCTGTAAAATACGATCACCATCAGATGTCACAACGATTAAGTCAAACATTCCAGACTCTTTTGCTGCAAGAACTGCACGCCCTACGAGCGAAACTCCGCCAACTAATTGTAAGTTTTTATCTTTAATCCCTTTTGAGCCTGCTCTGGCTGGAATAATTGCAATTTTTTTCATAAATCTAACCGCTAGTAATATGGCTAATAAGAATCGCTATTCTAATTTTAAAGGGCGAGTGAAACAATAGACAAGGAAAAGGGAATAAGGAATAATAAATCTCTTTTACTTACTTGACAAAATTGCCTACTTATTATGTTTGCTATCACGAAATTTATTACTACTGTCATTCTTCCACCATTTAACATTCTGATTTTATGGTTGTTTTCCTTAATTTGTTTCCGTTTGAAATGGAAAAAATTAGGTTATCTCTCAACCTTTTTAGGCATAGCAATTCTCTATATTTTCAGTATTCCCTATACTTCACAAAAATTGCACGATTCTTTGGTAACTGAAGATAATCTGAGCATTGAAGATTATAAATCAGCTCAAGCTATCGTTTTACTTGGGGGTGGCTTACGCGATAGTAAAGAGCTATTTGGTAAATTAGCGATCAGCGAAATAGCATTAGAGCGGGTACGTTATGCAGCGTTTTTACAAAAAGAAACTGGTTTGCCTTTATTGATTACGGGAAGTAGCCCAAACGGGACTTCAGAAGCTGGCGTAATGAAAAAAGAGCTAGCACAATTTTTCCATATTCCAACACAATGGTTGGAAGAAAAAGCCAAAACGACGGCTGAAAATGCGAAGTTTTCTAAACCTATTTTAGAAAAAGAAGGTATTAATAAGATCGTGTTAGTGACAAATCAGTGGCATATGCAACGAGCAAGAATGTTATTTGAACGAGAAGGTTTTGAGATATTACCTGCAAGTGTTGGCGCGGGGAAAATGCCTGAAACCTATGGATTAAATGTATTTTACTTTATCCCACAATCAGGGGCATTACATAGCAATATGCACGCCCTGAAAGAATGGATTGGATATTGGAAAGAGAAATAACGGACATTATTAGGTTAATACATTTAGTAGATCAGCCCTAGTGTAAAAACAAATATCACTAAAAATTCAAATAGACCGACTTGTTTAATTTTCCAGTTTCTTTTTGGCACAATAACCGCTCTAATTAACCCAATGAAATAGGCAAAGCTAATGCCATAATCGCCTAAGGCGAGATAAACAAAGATAAATATACAATGAAGTCCTATACTGAACTTACAGTAAAGAGGATTTTTCCGCTCTCGAGCAACGCTTTTTACATAAATTGTTGTCCCAATAAAAAATAACGTAGGGTGGAGTAAAATCTCAAAATTATATTGGTTTGTTGCTAAATAGAAACTTGCCATTCCAATTATGCCGAAGGTTAAAATACCTGCAATATCATTGATTAAGTTTCGTTCATCTTTTTGTTTTGCATAGTAAATTTGGAACCCTGCAAGCGGCAGGATTGGGATTATAAATTGCAAAATAGAAAAATGACTTAAGAGTACGGGAAATATAAATATGCCGCTAAATACGGCATAAATAATCATCCAGCGTTTATATTTTTCATTTTGTTTTTTGCTAACGACGGAGAAAAAAGGATAGGAAAAGAGATAAGTAAAAAACCAGCTAAGCCCAAGCCAAAAATGATTCATTACAAAATGGCTAGCAGAAATACCATAAATAAATGGTACAAATGCCATCACTAACGCTCCGTACTGATTAGAAATAATCGGCTTTTCTTTAAATATCATGCTTATTTCTCTACTATTTTGTCTTGGTTCCCATATCCAGTTTTAAATTTGATACTCTACTATATTGATTTACTTTACTTGCAGCTTATTCCCTACAAAGATTTTATTTTGTTTTAAACCATTTAGCTGGCTCAATTTTTCAGGTGTTGTTTTATACATGCGAGCAATAGAATAAAGTGTTTCATCTTTCTGAACAACATGATATTTCGCATTGAAATCAACCGTTTTTTCTGACGCTTTAGACGATTGTTTTTGCTTAGTTTCCGTCGTTATTTTTGCTTTCTCTTTAGTTTTTTCCTTAGGCGAAGTCACCGCTGCTTTAGCTTTTTTATCTTCCTTAGAGCGATTTTCTACCTTTTTTTCAGCTTTCGATTTCTTGGTTAATTTTTCATCATTAACTGCTATTTGATTTTGCTGTTTTGGTAATCTATTTTTATATGCAATTAACCCTTGATAAATCGCCTTTGCAATCTGACGGCGATACGCTTTTGTGGCTAAACGTTGTTCTTCCGTTGCATTAGATAAAAAGCCCGTTTCCACTAGAATTGAAGGAATATCAGGGGAACGTAATACGCTAAGGCTGGCGTGTTGTGGCGAACTTTTTGCTAATTGCGTAACATTTCTCAGTTTGTCTAAGACTGTTTTACCTAACTCATAGCCTGAACGTTGTGCGTGAGAAAACTGCAGATCAAGCACTGTCTGGTTCAAGTAACGTTCATTATTATTTGCTAAAACCGAACCTGCCCCACCTAATAATTCCGATTGCTTTTCGTGATCTTCCAACCATTTTCCTAATTCATCATTTGCACGACGATTAGATAAAACCCAAACCGAAGCCCCTTTCAGATTATCTGAACTTGGTGAAGAATCAGCGTGGATTGACACTAGATAATGTGCCTTATTTTTACGAGCAATTTCAGTTCGATTAGGTAGTTGGATAAAATAGTCACCATTGCGTGTCATTACTGCCTTGAAATTAGGATCTGCATCTAACAACGCCTTTAATTCTCTAGCAATTGCTAAAGTCACCTCTTTTTCTTTGACCCCTAAATTTTTACCGATAGCCCCTGGATCTTTGCCCCCGTGTCCAGCATCAATGGCAATGGTTAATTTTGCTTGTGCGGAAAGAGCAAGAAATAAACTCATTACCGTAAAGCAAACATAATGTCGTAATTTCTGCATAGTATTACCCTAAGCGGTCTGATATTCTAAATAATTTTCCAAAATCTGTTTTGCTAAGTCGTTTTGAGGCATAAGAGCTAGATTTCGCCCTGTTTCTGCATAGTCAATTTGAATAATAAAGTCCGCAGATGGGATCATTCCTTCCCCTCGACTTGCCCATTCTAGTAAGCAAACCGTTTGTGGACGGAAGTAGTCCCTAATTCCCATAAATTCTAACTCTTCAGGATCACTCAAACGATATAAATCAAAATGATATAAAGCATAAGGGGGAAGCTGATACTCTTCCACTAAAGTATAAGTTGGACTTTTTACATTCCCATTATGCCCAAAAGCACGAACAATGCTCCGAGTGAGCGTCGTTTTTCCAGCCCCTAATTCTCCATTCAGATAAATCACAATCGCTTTTTCACTATGATTTTCTAAATAGCGTTGAAGTTGTTGGGCAAAACGCTGACCGAAATTGAGCATTTCTTCTTCAGTTGCAAAATAAAATGATTGCATTATTGTTAATCTAAATTAATAAAATGGTGACGATAAAACTTCAGTTCTTCGATAGACTCTTTAATATCATCTAAAGCTAAGTGGCTGTTTTTCTTACTAAATTGTTTAAGCATTTCAGGCTTCCAACGGCTCGCAAGCTCTTTTAATGTACTCACATCTAAATGGCGATAGTGGAAGTAGTCCGCCAAATCTGGCATATATTTATAAAGGAAACGCTTATCTTGTGCAATACTGTTACCACAAATCGGCGAAGCCCCTTTCGGCACCCATTTCTTCAGGAAATCTAATGTCTGTAATTCGGCAGCACGTTCAGTTAATTTACTCTGCTTCACACGCTCAACCAACCCATTTGCAGTATGGGTTTTCACACACCATTCGCTCATTTTATTTAATAATTCATCGGGTTGATGTACGGCAAGCACAGGGCCTTCAGCCAAAATATTCAGATCTTTATCGGTGATAATGGTAGCAATCTCAATAATTCGCTCTTTTTCAGGATCAAGCCCTGTCATTTCGAGATCGATCCAAATTAAATTTTGTTTGTCTTGTTGGCTCATCTTTTTCAATTAATTATCTAAAATTCCACAGGATATTATTTATTGTAGCATTTCATGCACCACTTTCATAAACCCATCAGCAGTAGCATAAACTTCTTCTTTGCCTTGAGCTTTTAAAATCATATCGGAAAGCTCACGGAATGCGGAATGTCCGCCTTTACGCGTTAAGACTAAATCTGCCTGATTTTTAACATAATCAAAAGCATCGCCCACGGCAACTGCTAATCCACAGACTTCAAATGCGGGTAAGTCCAGTGTATCGTCGCCTAAAAATGCAGTTTCTTCGGCTGAAACCCCCGCTTGTTGCATTAACTCAAAACAGGCATCACGCTTAGACATTTTGCCAAGTTGGAAAAGGGGAATGCCTAAATCTTTGATGCGACGGCGTAAAATCGGGGTGTCACCGCCCGATAGCACTGCAACTTGAATGCCGCAAGCAAGAAGCATTTTGATCCCTAAACCGTCTTTCACATTGAAGTATTTTAATGCTTCGCCATTTTCGGTGTAATAAAGGCTACCATCAGTGAGTACACCGTCCACATCGGTAATCACAAGTTTAATTTTTGTCAGTCTTTGCATAAGTATCCTTGATTTCAGTTAAGTGGAGTTTTATGATCTTGCCCATTATAGCCTTTTGGAGTAGCCAATGTCGATTTCTCAAAATTTAGCGACAATTTCTCAACAAATTCAACAATATTGTCAGCAAGCTAATCGCCCTGAACAGAGTGTTAAACTGCTTGCTGTGAGCAAAACTAAACCCATTTCAGCCATTGCCGAAGCCATTGAAGCAGGGCAACGTGCCTTTGGCGAAAATTATGTGCAAGAAGGTATTGAAAAAATTCAGCATTTTGCGGAGAACGACACATTAGAATGGCACTTTATCGGTTTATTACAATCGAATAAAACGCGTGTAGTGGCTGAGCATTTTGACTGGGTACAAACGATAGATAGGCTCAAAATTGCACAACGTTTAAGCGAGCAACGTCCTGAACACCTGCCTGCACTGAATGTTTTAATTCAAATTAATATCAGTGATGAAGCATCTAAATCGGGTATTTCTGCGAAAGAAATGCTAGAATTAGCCACTCAAATTAGCCAACTGCCACGTTTGAAATTGCGTGGTTTAATGGCAATTCCGAAGCCTGAAAGTGAGCCTGAACAACAGAAAATCGCCTTAGCTCAAATGAATGAACTGTTTCTTCAATTACAATCTCAATTTGAAGGGATTGATACGCTATCAATGGGAATGTCTGATGATATGCCAAGTGCAATTGAATGCGGTTCGACAATGGTGCGTATTGGTACGGCGATTTTTGGGGCAAGATCTTAAATTTGATTGCACTTAAAGACAAATATTCTTATCCTTTCCGCATTTGAAAGTTCTAAGGGAGAAGCTATGCGACCTAAAGCAAAATTTAGAAAAGATTACCGTCAGCCTGATTTTACTATTCATCAAATTTATCTTGATGTTCAGCTTGATCCTGAGCAGACGATTGTCACATCGACGTTGTCGGTCATGCGTAAGAATGCAGAAGCGACTACGTTACGTTTAGATGGGCATAGCTTTGAATTTTTATCGATTAAATTTAATGGCGAGCCATTCAAAGAATATCAAAAAGATGATGAGGCTTTGACTTTAAATTTAGCCGATTTCCCTGCGGATCAATTCGAGCTGGAAATTCAGACAAAACTCAATCCATCAACGAATACGTCACTACAAGGGTTATATCAATCAGGCGAAGGGATCTGCACGCAATGTGAAGCGGAAGGTTTCCGTCAGATTACTTATATGCTTGATCGCCCTGATGTGCTTGCAAAATATCGCACCAAAATCACCGCTTGTAAAAGTAAATATCCATACCTGCTTTCTAACGGCAACCGTATTGCTCAAGGGGAGCTGGACGATGGTCGTCACTGGGTGGAGTGGGAAGATCCGTTCTTTAAACCAAGCTATTTATTTGCCTTAGTCGCAGGGGATTTTGACCTGTTACAAGATAAGTTTATCACGATGAGCGGACGTGAAGTTGCCCTTGAAATCTATGTGGATAAAGGAAATCTTGACCGTGCCACTTGGGCGATGGAGAGTTTAAAACGTTCGATGAAATGGGACGAAGAGCGTTTTGGGCTGGAGTACGATTTAGACATTTATATGATCGTGGCGGTCGATTTCTTTAATATGGGGGCAATGGAAAATAAGGGGTTAAACATTTTTAACTCGAAATTTGTGCTAGCTAATCCGCAAACTGCAACGGACGATGATTATTTGAATGTTGAAGCGGTGATTGCTCACGAGTATTTCCATAACTGGACGGGCAACCGTATTACTTGCCGTGACTGGTTCCAACTCAGTTTAAAAGAAGGTTTGACCGTTTTCCGTGATCAAGAATTTACTTCAGATTTATGGTCAAGATCGGCAAAACGGATTGAAGATGTGCGATTGTTGCGTGCGGTGCAATTTGCCGAAGATGCAAGCCCGATGGCTCACCCTATTCGCCCTGAAAAAGTGATTGAAATGAATAATTTCTATACGGTTACCGTCTATGAAAAAGGGGCTGAAGTTATTCGTATGATCCACACCTTACTCGGCGAAGAGCGTTTCCAAAAAGGAATGAAACTCTATGTGGCAGAAAATGATGGCACGGCGGCAACCTGTGAAGATTTTGTGTCTGCAATGGAACGTGCTTCGGGAGTTGATTTAGATCTGTTCCGCCGTTGGTATAGTCAATCGGGTACGCCTGAATTAACGATTTCTGATGAGTATGATGAAAAACGTCATACTTACCGCTTGCACGTTTCTCAAAACACACCACCAACCTCTGATCAGCTAGAGAAAGTGAATTTACACATTCCGTTAAAAGTAGCGTTATATGGTCAAGATGGTAAGAAAATCAATTTACAACACGAATTATTAACTGTCAGTGATGTGTTAGATGTGGTCCACGAACATCAAACCTTTGAGTTCCACAATGTGCAACAACGTCCAGTGCCTGCCTTGTTATGTGATTTCTCAGCCCCTGTGCGTTTAGATTATGACTATTCAACAGAACAGCTTTTAACGCTCTTGAAGTTTGCTGAGAATGATTTCGTGCGTTGGGACGTGGCACAAATGTTGTTTAACAATGAGCTGCGTGAAAATCTAAGTCGCTACCAACAGGGCAAAGCAATGGCATTCTCACAAGGTTTGTTAGAAGCGCTCACCTTTGTGATCGATAATGCAAATAAAGATCCTGAACTTGCCGCTTTAACCTTAACCTTGCCAAAAGAAACGGAATTTGCTGAGTTGTTTAAAGTGATCGATCCTGCAGGTATTGCGGCTGTTCGTCAATTTATGCAACAAGCGATTGCTGAGGAATTAAAAGATCGTTTCTTAGTCGTTTACAACCAAAATAAATTAACGGAATATCGTGTGGTTGCTGATGATTTGGCAAAACGTGCATTACGCAATGTTTGCTTGTCTTACCTTGCCTTTACTGAAGTAGGGAATACCTTGGTGCACAAACATTATCATCAAGCAAATAATATGACGGACACTTTGGCAGCACTCACGGCTTCGACCAAAGCACAACTTGCTTGCAGAGATCAGCTTCTTGCCGATTTTGAACAAAAATGGCAACACGATGGCTTAGTGATGGATAAATGGTTTGCTTTACAGGCGACACGTCCTGATGAAAATGTGCTTGAAATTGTGCAAAATTTATTAACGCACCCAAGTTTTAACTTCAAAAATCCAAACCGTGTACGTTCATTAGTTGGGGCATTTGCAAGCCAAAACCCAAGTGCATTCCACGCTATTGACGGCTCTGGCTACCGTTTCTTAGTCGATATGTTGATTAAGATGAATGAAAGCAATCCGCAAGTGGCGGCACGCTTAATTGAGCCGTTAATTAAACTTTCTCGCTATGACACTCAACGTCAAACCCTGATGCGTCGCGGCTTAGAGCGTTTGAAAGGTTTAGATAATCTTGCGCGTGATTTGTTTGAAAAAATTGAAAAGGCATTGCAGTAATGATCTGGCATAAAGCATTATTTTCTTTTCACGGAAGGTTAAACCGCAAAGGCTTTTGGATCGGCTTTGGGATTAATTTTGCATTTTTGTTTATTTTTGCAAATTTTATCTTAAATCCGACCGCTTTCAGTTGGATTAGCGTTCTACCCTTGACCCTTTCACTTTACAGTTTATCTGCAGTGATCGTTAAACGCCTACACGACCGTAATCGTTCGGCGAAAGCCTTGTTTATGGTTGCGGTGCCGATATTGTGTTATCTCAGTTCATTGGGAGCTCAAGGAACAATGGCATTTGTGCTAGGCATTATGATGCCGATGTTTATCGGAACGATTTTAGTGATGGAATGGGGTGTTTTTGCAGGAAGTCCTGAAGCTAATCAATATGGTGAGAAAGGATTGAGTGTGAGATTTAAATAATTGTAGGGTGGGTCTTGACCCACCATTTCGTTGTAATCTCTTGAATTTATTGGTGGGTTAAAACCCACCCTACAAAACTGTTTTTTAAATCTCCCCCAGCCCCTCTTTTTCAAAGAGGGGAGTTTACAAATTTTAATAACAAACAAATACAAAATGACCGAAATAAAACTTAACTACCACAAAACCCATTTTTTAACCTCTGCACCTGATATTCACCATTTACCAGAAGACAGTGGCGTGGAAATTGCCTTTGCAGGGCGTTCAAATGCAGGGAAATCGACGGCATTAAATGCCTTAACTAATCAAAAAAACTTGGCTCGTACCTCTAAAACCCCAGGGCGTACGCAGTTAATTAACTTATTTGAAGTAGAACCAAATTGTAAATTAGTCGATTTACCAGGCTATGGTTATGCGGCGGTGCCTGAGCAGATGAAACTTCAGTGGCAACGTTCTTTAGGTGAATACTTGCAGAAACGTGAATGTTTACGGGGCGTAGTGATTTTAATGGATATTCGTCACCCGTTGAAAGATCTCGATCAGCAGATGATCGAGTGGGCGGTATCTGCGGAGTTGCCTGTATTATTGCTACTTACCAAAGCGGATAAACTTAGCCAAAGTGCGAGAAGCAAAACCGTCAAAATGGTGCGGGAAGCGATTTTACCGTTTCAAGGCGATGTGCAAGTCGAAGCCTATTCTGCATTAAATCGTATTGGTATTGATAAACTTGCGACTAAATTAGATAGCTGGTTCGCCGAAATTTTTACTCAAACCCAAGAGGGATAACTTATGTATAACTTAACCGAATTACGCCAAGAAACCGATGAAATCATCAACTCTTTATTAGCCGATGGAAGCGATCCTGAAGCCCTTTATATTATCGAACACCACATTGCTCATCACGATTTCGATAAACTCGAAAAGTTAGTGGTAGATGCTTATAAGTTGGGTTATGAGATTTCTGAAGCAGAAGAAGTGGAAGAAGAGAATGGCGATCTCGTGTTTGTGTGCGATATTGTTAGCGAAATTAAACTAGATGCGGAACTTATTACCGCTCAACAAAAAGAGCTACTGCCGTTAATCGAAAAATCGGGTGCGGTTTATGAAGGCTGGGGAACTTATTTTGAAGATCCGAACAGTGATGAAGATGAATATGGTGATGACGGCGAATTTTTTGATGACGAAGATGATGATTTTGATGATGAAAGACGTTAAAGAAAATGTTTGTTTGGTAAATATTAGAAAAAGAATTTAATTTTTATTGAAAAATAGAGGAAATTTTATGAAAAACTGGTCAGAAGGCTATATTAATGATGTAAATTATACTGTGGGTTACTATGATTCTTTAAACCCTAATCAAATGACTATCCCTTTTTTAATGTCAAATTTACAACCACCTAAGGTGATAAATGCCTGTGAATTAGGTTTTGGATTTGGGGTGTCAATCAATGTTCATGCTGCGGCAAGTTCAACAAAATGGTACGGCACGGATTTTAATCCTTCACATGCGTTGTTTGCACAACAAATCTCAAATCAAGTAAATCCGAATAAGTTGGTTGTTTCGGACGAGGCTTTTGCTGAGTTTTGTGAGCGTCCAGACTTACCTGATTTTGATTTTATTGCTTTACACGGTATTTGGTCTTGGATTTCGCCACAAAATAGACAAATCATTGTTGATTTTATTCAACGTAAATTAAAAGTGGGTGGTGTGGTTTATATTAGTTACAACACATTACCTGGTTGGGCATCAAAATCCCCAATTAGATATTTATTAAATCACTCTTATACTAATTTATCTTCTAGTCAAAATAAGCAAGATGCTATTAAGTTATCTTTAGAAAATGTAAAGGCATTATTATCTGTAAGTGATGCTTTAATTGAAAAATCCCCTAAATTATTATCTGAATTAGAACACATAGAAAAACAGAATATAAATTATCTCGTTCACGAATATTTAAATAAAGATTGGCAGCCGATGTACTTTTCTGAAGTTGAGGATGCTCTTAAACAAGCAAAACTAACCTATGCTTGTTCCACATCTTATCTAGATGATTTTGATGATGTGCTATTTAATGATAAACAACTAGAATTTATGGCTCAAATTAAAGACCCATCATTAAAACAGACTGCAAAAGATTTTATTTTAAATAAGCAATTTCGTCGTGATTATTGGATTAAGGGGCAATTACCACTCACTGAACATCAGGTAGAAAAAGAGTGGCGGAAATTAAATATACTACTCATCAAACAAGTTAAAAATATTTCAAAGGAACTTGTGAAATACCAACGTGCCGAAATTAAAGAAGAGTATTTGCAACCTATTATTGAGAAATTATCGGATTATAAAGTTCACTCTTTAGATAGTTTATGTAATGATTTAAAAGAGATTATTCAACCTGTCGTTTTATTTAAAGTTATTGCATTATTAGCCAGCCGTAATGATATTGTGGTTGTTCAACCTGATGATGTAATCAAGGCTGTGAAAGCAGATTGTGATAAATTTAATCAAATGGTTATTGATAATCTATTTTCGTTGAATGCAGTGAATATACTTGCAAGCCCAGTGACTGGTGGCGGAATAAAAATGAATAATATTGAAATTATATTTATTTCTGCTTATAAACAAAAAATTCCAGAGAAAAAATGGGAAGAATATGCTTATTCTATTTTGAAATTACATAATCAGATGCTGCTTAAAGACAATCAAGCACTTAAAGAGGAAGATGAAACTTTAGAAGAATTATCTCGCTTAAAGCAAGAATTTCTTAAAGAAAGTCTAGACGTTGCTAAGATTTTGAAATTGGTATAACTTTGGACTACCTCAGAAAAAAGGGCTTATTCAAGCCCCTTTTTCACCCAATATTGATACGGCTTAGTGTCCGTTTGACTTTTTAATAGCTGATGATCCATAAATTGACAAAAACTCGGAATATCACGAGTAGTTGCAGGGTCGTCAGCAATAATTAGCAACACTTCACCGTCTGCCATATTGCGAATGGTTTTACGAGTAAGCATTACGGGTTCAGGGCAACGTAGCCCTAGGGTATCTAAAGTGTGGTTAATGGTTAGTTCGGTCATATTTATTATCTTATCTATGTAAAAATTTACTCTCTCCCGTTTACGGGAGAGAGGATGATTATATAAAGGATCTTTATGCAACATATCTTTTCACAACATATCGCACGCATTCAACAAATTGTACAGCACGCCTTAGAGCTGGCGCGTCTTGACGGGCTTTGGATTTATGCAGGGCAGGCAAAATACCATTTTTTAGACGACCAAACATCGCCATTTAAAATCAATCCGCATTTTAATTATATTTTCCCTGATCCTACCGCAGAACAAAGTTGGCTTTTTTTAGACGGTAAAAATAAACCGAAACTCTATTTTTATGCACCGCAAGATTATTGGCATTGTACGCCAAATCCACCGACATCGGCATTTTTTGCTGATGAGTTTGAATGGCAAATGCTCACGGATAGCCAACAAATTCAACAATATATCCTTAATCCGACCCATTGTGCCTTTATTGGTGAACAAACGGAGCTTGCCAAATCGCTAGGTTTTGAGCATATCAATCCACAGAAAATGCTAAATGTACTGCATTTTGAGCGTTCGATCAAAAGCGAATTTGAAATTGAGTGCATATATCAAGCTCAACTCACAGCTTTAACAGGACATCACGCGGCAAAAGAGGCTTTTTTTGCAGGTAAAAGTGAGTTTGAAATTAATCTAGCCTATCTTCAAGTGACCAAGCAATCGGATAACAATGTGCCTTATGGCAATATTGTTGCCATTAATCAGCATAGTGCGATTTTACATTACACAAAATTGGATTTCACGCCACCTTGCGAACGCCACAGTTTTTTACTTGACGCTGGCACAAGCTATCTTGGTTATGCCTCCGATCTTACTCGAACTTATGCTTTTGAGCCACAAAGTGAATTTGCCACAATGGTTGCTCAAATGGAACAGTTTAAACTGGATACGATTGCTGATATGCAAGTGGGGATTAATTATCTAAGTTACCATACCCAAATGCACCGTTGGATCTCGCAAATGCTTCATCAGTTTGAGTTTGTGAAATTACCTGCCGATCAAATTTTTGAAGAGGGTATTAGCCGTACTTTCTTTCCACACGGTTTAGGGCATCAGCTTGGCTTGCAAGTCCACGATGTTGCAGGTTTCCAACAAAACCATCGTGGCACTCGCAAAGCTCCGCCTGAGATTTATCCAAGTTTGCGCTGCACTCGTGATTTAGCCGAAGGTATGGTTCTCACCATTGAGCCTGGGTTCTATTTTATTGAGATGTTGCTAAATCAATGGAAAAACCACCCGCTTGCACCTTTCTTTAACTGGCAGAAAATCGACGAATTTAAACGCTACGGCGGTATTCGGACAGAAGATAACATTGTGATGAGAGCGACGGGTGCAGAAAACTTAACGGCAAAAGCTGAAAGTATCAGTAGCAGATAAGTAATTATTACAGATCCCATTTAGCTTAAAATATCTAAATGGGAAATTGGTGTACTCATAAATAATATTTCTAATCTAAAGAAAATAGATCTAATAATGTGGCAAAGCTTTGCGATTTCACTATATTGTGAAACTCTTCAATGTAAACTTTATCTAGATCTGTTTCCCTGATTGCTGCGTATAAATTGCTATATAAGCCATTAGAAGTGATTTTTCTTGCAACAACATAGCCTTTTTCTAAATATGGTTTTACAGCCCAATAAGGTAAGGCTGCAATACCTCTTTTACTGGCAACAAGCTGAATGATTGCGATAGTTAATTCACTAGTGCGTCTTGTTGGGTTTATTCCTACTGGTTGTAAGATTTTTTTCAATAAATCTAACATATTGTCGGGAACAGGATAATGAATTAGTGTTTCGTGACGAAAATCTTCAGCTTCCCAAATTTCTTTTTGAGCCAAAGGGTGATCTTTGGCACAAATAGCAACCATTTCATAAGAAAACAAAGGTTTATAAATAATACCAATGGACTCTTCTATTTCTGATACAACAGCCCAGTCTGCTCGGTGAGCAAGCAATAGACCAACAGTATCAGTATGAAAACCAGACACAATATCTAATTCTATTCCCCCCCAATTTTGTCTAAAAATATCCATTGCTGGCATTAACCAATCAAAACAAGTGTGGCATTCAACAGCAATCCGTAATTCTCCAACTTCTCCTTGTTTAATTCGGGTTATATCTGATTCAGCTTCTATTATTTTAGGTAAAATTTCATAAGCGAGCTGTACTAAACGTTCTCCAGCTGGAGTAAAATGGATTGGCTGAGTTTTACGTTCAAATAGAGTTAGATCATATTGATCTTCTAACAATTTAATTTGATGAGATAATGCTGATTGTGTTAAATGAATACATTTGGCGGCAGCTGAAACACTGCCGCTTTCTTTTAAAGCAATAATAGTTCGTAAATGACGAAGCTCTAAGAAAATTGGTTTCATTAGTCTGAATTTTGAATGTAACAACTACAATTGACCTAGAATAGCATGTATTTACTATATTAGAAAATCGTTTTCCTAATCAGCATTACTTTATTTTTTATTAGCATGCTGGGTTAAATACATAGTTTCTATTATCTATATCATTTTATAAATGGCAAATAGCCTTCTATTTAAATATTACTTAAAATATGAAAAAAACTATTTACTACCATAAATTAGCAATATTACTTTCTCTATTTTTTTCAAATGAACCGATTGTTGCTAAACATATAGCACAGAAAATATGCATAGTTGTAGGTATTTATGATGGCGATACTTTAACCTGCTTGCACAAGCGGACACAACTTAAAGTACGCCTGCAATATATTGATGCCCCAGAATTTGCCCAGCCTTTTGGTAATAAGGCGAAGCAATCGTTAGCTCAACTGGCATTTAAAAAAGAGGTTGAACTTGAGATTACGGGGTATGATAAATATCAACGGCTGTTGGCAGTGGTTTATGATCAGACGGGTGAAAATCTTAACTTAATTCAGGTGCAACGAGGAATGGCGTGGGCGTATCGCCAAACGCAACCGATGTATCTGCAAGCTCAGCAACTTGCTCAACAGCAAAGAATAGGTTTATGGCAAGATAAAAATCCGATCAATCCTGCGGACTGGCGTGCAAGTAAGCGGTCAGATGAACATTCATTTTGGCAAGGTTTTTCGCCTAAGGCACCGCTTGTCACTATAGATTGTAATGTGAGGAAAAGTTGTAACGATCTTCCCGATTATGACACGGCGAAACGCTACTTTAAACAATGCCGTTGGCGAGAGCTAGACGGCAATAATGATGGTATCCCTTGTAATAAACTTTATAGAAAGGCTCAGCGACAATGATTAATCACACTTTTCGTTCCTATTTCCCTTTTTTTCAAGATAATCCCGATGCGGTATATTTAGACACTGCCGCAACGACACTCAAACCGAAAGTGTTGATAGACGCAACGCTCAATTTTTATCGTTCATCTGGTTCAGTTCACCGTAGTCAATATGATTTTCCTCAAACGCAACGTTATGAATTAGCAAGGGATTTAGTGGCAAAACGTTTCAATGTTGCAACACGAGATGCGGTTATCTGGACAAGTGGCACAACCCATTCACTTAATTTGGTCGCAAATGGTTTAGCTGACAGTATTGAAGCTAGTGATGAAATTGTGATTTCTGTGGCAGAACATCACGCTAATTTTATTCCGTGGCAACAACTTGCTGAGCGTAAACAAGCGAGGTTGATTGTGCTGCCACTTAATAGCAACTACCAGATTGCCCCTGAAATGCTACAAACAGCCTTATCAGAACGCACTAAAATCGTTGCGTTTAATTTGGTGTCAAATGTAACAGGGGTTAGGCAGCCTGCAGAGCAATTGATACCGCTTATTCGTCAGCAATGTTCAGCCAAAATTGTGCTTGATGTTGCACAAGCGGTCTGTTGTGAACAAATTGATGTACAAGCACTTGATGCCGATTTCTATGCGTTCTCTGCACATAAGATGTACGGACCAACTGGGGTTGGCGTATTAGCAGGGAAATTGAGTAGCCTTGAGCAACTCCGCCCTCTTTTATTTGGCGGAAAAATGTTACAAGAGATTACTGAGCAAAAGCTCACGATGGCAACATTGCCTTATCGTTTAGAAGCAGGTACACCAAATATCGCAGGAATTATCGCTTTTGGTGAGGTGCTGGAGTGGTTGGAAAAATGGGATTTTTCAGCTTTAAACTCACCGCTTTATCAGCTTGCGAAAGAAGCTCGCCAGCGGTTAGCGACTTATCCCAATATCCGTATTTTAGCGGAAGGGTGTTTAAGCCCAACGATTAGCTTTGTCTTTCATCATCAACATCACGCAGATATTGCGGCGATTTTAGCCGAGCAGCAGATCGCTTTGCGTAGTGGCGAACATTGCGCCAAACCCTACTTACGTTATTTAGCGCAAAATGGCACCTTGAGAATATCTCTTGCTCATTACAATGTTCAATCGGATCTTGACCGCTTTTTTACCGCATTAGATTTTGCTCTCGACATTTTAGAAAATTAATCTCAACTTAGATCAAAAAATCGTAAATTTCCCGATTTTCTGCTAGAACGAAAGGGCGTTATAGGGTAATCTTTGCAAGTTTTTTGATTTATTTTTTAAAATTAAATTTATAGGTATTGATATGGTAAAAAAAATTGCAGTATTAACCAGTGGCGGCGATGCGCCTGGTATGAATGCAGCGATCCGTGGTGTTGTGCGTGCGGGTTTAAGTGAAGGTTTAGAAGTGTATGGTATTCAAGACGGTTATTACGGTTTATATCACGACCGTGTTATCAAACTTGAACGCCGTTCAGTGTCTGAAGTGATCAACCGTGGCGGTACATTCTTAGGTTCTGCACGTTTCCCTGAATTTAAAAATCCAGAAGTGCGTGCAAAATGTGTAGAAACCTTGAAAAAATATGAAATTGATGCGTTAGTAGTTATCGGCGGTGACGGCTCTTATATGGGGGCAAAACTATTGACCGAAGAACACGGCATTGCGTGTATCGGTCTACCTGGCACTATTGATAATGACGTTGCAGGCACGGATTACACTATCGGTTTCCAAACAGCACTTGAAACCGCATTAGAAGCAATTGACCGCTTGCGTGATACTTCAACTTCTCACCAACGCATTTCTATCGTTGAAATTATGGGGCGCCACTGTGGTGATTTAACCTTAAGTGCGGCATTAGCAGGCGGTTGTGAATACATTATCATTCCAGAAAAAGGTTTTGATAAAGAGTCACTAATACGCAACATCGAAGATGGTTTCAATAAAGGAAAACGTCACGCAATTATTGCGATTACAGAATTAATGACAGATGTACACCAATTAGCGAGAGAGATTGAAGAACGCTTTGGCCACGAAACCCGTGCTGCTGTGTTAGGCCATACCCAACGTGGTGGTGCGCCTTGTGCATTTGACCGTATTTTAGCTTCTCGTATGGGCGTTTATGCAGTAGAACTCTTGATGCAAGGCTACGGTGGTCGTTGTGTGGGTATTCAAAATGAAAAATTAGTTCACCACGATATTATTGATGCAATCACTAATATGCGTCGTCCGTTTAAAGAAGAAATCTTTAATACCTCTAGAAAATTATTCTAATAAAAAGTGGCGCTAAGCCACTTTTTTATTATCCGTATCTTTAACCAAATCACTGAATGAGTCGGTGTTCTATTCGGCTTTATCCCAAAATACTAATTGCTTTATTTACTCATAGGTAATTTGTCAATTTTGTGCTTTAAGGAAAGGCAATAGCAATAATGCGATGCCAGAGGCTGCACAAGCAATCACGACAAAAAATCCGGACCAGTGGTATGATTCCATCACTAATGCTAAAGGATAACCAGCTATAGCAGCACCTAAATATGCAAATAATCCCACAAATCCTGTTGCTGAAGCTGGAGTTTTTTTATGGGAGCATTCAGCAGCTGCCATACCAATAAGCATTTGAGGACCAAATACGAAAAAACCTACTGAAAAGAAAATTCCTGCTTGTAATATGAAATTTTCTTTTGGCATAAGCCACATTGCAATAATGGAGAAAAAAATACCAATAGCAAATAACAATGCCATTGGACCACGATTGCTAGCGAATAATTTATCTGATCCCCAACCAGCAACTAGAGATCCTATAAATCCTCCTACTTCAAAGAGTGAAAGTGCGCTATTAGCAGAAACAAGATCATAGTGATATTTTTCAGTTAAATAGATATTTCCCCAATCGTTAATGGCAGTTCTAACCACATAAACAAGAGCATAACTTAATGCTAATAGCCAAATGTATTTATTAAAAAAAACATATTGATGTAAGATCTTATTCCATGTGAGATATTTACCTTCTTTCTCTTGAGCAAGCTCTAAGTTATCATTGCGCCATTTTCCTATGCTAGGTAATCCCATGGTTTCTGGAGTATTCTGTAATCGAAAAAATAGGAATATACTGATTAATATTGCTAAGCCTCCAGCGGCGATAAATCCATATCTCCAACTATAATGTAAGGTGAGATAACCAATAATTAATGGGATCATCGCTCCACCAACATTGTGTGCAGTATTCCAAATAGACCACCATAAGCCTCTTTCATTTCTTGAATACCAAGTTGTTAGTAACTTAGAACAAGAGGGCCATCCCCATCCTTGAAACCAAGCATTAATAACCCACAATATAGTAAACATGAGAACAGAGCTAGATAGGCCAAATAATATATTTGTGATTCCTGTAAGAAATAATCCATAAGCCATAAAATGTTTAGGATTTTCTTTATCTAGGTAAACACCTGAAATAAATTTTGAAATACCATAGGTTATGTAGAATAATGTTGAGATTATCCCTATATTATTTTTATCAATGCCTAAATCAGTAATTAGAGTAGGAACGACATAATTAAAGCTTTTCCGAGTCAAATAGAAGCCGGCATAACCAATATACATTCCTATCATAATATGTAGTCGCCAGTAGTGATAAATTTTATGACTTTGATTTTCCATTATTTTTATACGTAAGGTAAATTAACTATAAGTGTTGTTCCATGTTGAATTGGATTTTTTTCAATAGGAATAGAGATAATTTCAAATGTACCACATAAAATATTCACTCTCTCTTGCATTCCACGAATTCCAAATCCTGTTAATATCTGATATGTATCAAATCCAACCCCGTTATCTGTAATAATAATATGTATATTATTTTTTATTTCAATTTCTATTTTTACCTTATTTGCTTTAGCATATTTTATAATGTTATTCAAACTTTCTTGACATAATCTATATATAGTAATTTCCAGAATATGTTCTAATTTTAAATTTTGATCATTTTTCCATATTAATTCAGTATCAATTTGATTATCTTGAAAATTTAGTTCAATAAATAGATTCTCAATAGCTTGGGGTAAATCTAAATCATCAAGTAGACGAGGTCGAATTCGATTTAGTAGTACTTTTGTTGTATCATAAATATTAAGAGATAATTGCTCTATTGTGGTTGATATTTTTTCATAATTAGGTGCAATCCTTTTTAAAATGTTTGCTTGAGTTCTAATGGCTGTAATATTTTGCCCGACCTCATCGTGTAATTCTCTAGAGATTTCTTGACGAATAGTTTCTTCAGTATTAATCAGCTGCCGAGTTAGTAATCTATTTTTATTTAATTCTATTGATAAACTCTGGTTCAAGTTACGCTGATCTTGAATCGCAAGCCCTAGAAATATTCCTGTGATAGTTTGGGTTGAAATAGATAGTAATAAATCAGCTATAGTGAGATTAGAAAAACTATGTGTAGTACCAATAAGTGCTATACTATTAAGAAGGACTCCTAAAAATGCACCTTGCCAACCATACTGAAAAGCTAATAATATAATAGGGATTGCAAGGTAGAATAAAGCAAACCTATAGAAGGTATCTGGCAATTTCATTTGAATATAGATATTTAAAACAAATAGTAAAATATAAATAAAAATGTGCTTTATTCTTAAAGTTACCGACTTCTTTATTAGAGAAGAAGTAAGAGGAAGCCATTCAGTCTTAAATAAAAACTCATTGATTAAATAGCAAGCAGGAACAATCAATACCCCACCAGTAAAACTTACAAGAAATGTGAAGTAAAATTCTGATGAGGAAATGGCTACAGCATTGATCATACTAATTGAAACTATAGTGCTAAGTTGAATTGATAATTTTTTCCATTGATTTCCACTATAGTATAAATATGATAAGTAAATAATTGGGATACTACATATACTTAAAATAAAAATAGAATATTGATATATTTCTGGAAATAAATAGTTTAATAAAATCAATATACTAATTTCAGAACAATATACAATAGGCCAGAATTTAGGTTGAATATGCAATATAATACCACTACGTAAGGCAAACGGCAAAAATAGACAGGCCAAAACAATATCTGAAAGTAAATAATCTGAGATTATCCATAAGCAGAAATAAGAACAAATTATCAAAAACCAAGAGTATAATATAGTAAATATCATTTTAGTTGTGAATTTAATAAATTCGCTAATTCAACATTATTTTTGACATTGAGTTTATTTATTGCATTAGATCTATGAACATGTACTGTCTTAAAACTCAAATTAAGTTTTTCGCCTATTTCCTTTGGTTCAAAACCTAAGATTAATAACTCACAAATTTCCCTTTCTCTTTTTGTTAATTGCCCTACCAGATTAGACTGTTTAGATGAAACTAATTTTGTGGTTAGTTCTGGCATTAGATATACACCTCCTGAGCATACTGTTTTAACCGCTTGAATTAACTCACCAGGATTACATCGTTTGCTTAAATACCCTTTTGCTCCTAATTCTAACGCTTTTTTTATAATTAAATCTGAGTCATTTACACTTAGCATAATACAGTGGATACCTGACGGTATATCTTTTAATAAATCTAAGCCACTTTCATCTGGCATTGAAATATCAATAATACATACATGAGGTTTTAAATAAGGTAAATGTTGACGAGCTTCTTTAGCAGAAGAAAATTCTCCAATAACAGTAACGTCACTCTCTAAAGAAAGGAGTTGAGAAAAACCAGAGCGTACAATGACATGATCATCAATAAGAACAACATGAATCATAAAATCCTTCCAATTAATAATAGCGTATTTCTATAAAAAATACGGTGGAAAAGTCCACCGTATTCTTGTTACTCAGCATATTCTATCTTTTACGAATTTTTTTCTCTTCTGCGATTGCAACGAAGGCTAACAATCCAATACAAGTAATTGCTGATGCATGAAGTGCTGCAAAAGTACCACTCCATCCGGTTAGACCAAAAATTGGAGTACCGTCAGCAATCATTCCTAATCCTAGTTTTGCAAAACTATCTCCAATTAAGTAAGCAAAGGTACCTTTCACACCATCAGCAACAGCAATTGCTTTTTTAGGGACAAACCCAACAGCAGCCACGCCAATCAGTAATTGAGGACCAAATACTAAAAAGCCTAAAGCAAACAATGCCGTTAAATACATAAATTCATTAGTTGCAAACTGATAGAACTCAAGAGTAAAAACAATCAGACCTAGGGCAATACAAGCGGTTAAGGCACGACGACCATTTGCTAAATCAGATAAATATCCCCATAAGAATGTACCCACTAATGCCCCGACTTCAAATAGAGCAAAACCGGAAATAGCAGCATCTTTTGAAAATCCTAATTCTTGATAGGCATATACTGGGGACCACTGATCAATACCAATACGAACAATATATAGAAAAATGTTAGCAAAGCATAGTAGCCAAATAACTTTATTTCTTAATACATATTGAACAAATATCTGCCATTTGGTCAGTTGATTTTCTTCAGTATTACGATCTTCCTCACTAATTTCCTCCCCAAATAATTCTTCCGCTTTACCTAAACCATATGCCTCAGGAGAATCAGAACCATAGCGTAATCCTATAAATCCAATAATTAATGCAATAATTGATGGAAATACAAACATTCCAATGACATGTCCATTAAAGAAGACATTAGCTCCGAATAATGCAACTCCAGCAGCTGCCGCACCACCTACATTGTGTGATAAATTCCAGAAACCCAAAAATGTTCCTCGTTTCTTTCTAGGCGTCCATTTAGTAATTGTGGAGTAGCTAGATGATCCCCCTGTACTTTGGAAAAAGCCACTAAGTGCATAGAATGAAATCATTAAGAACAGTGCAATGCTCCCTCCTCCCATACTAGCACTAAAGCCAAGCATACAGATAGCTGAAAGAATAAGCATAAATGGTACAAATTGTTTTGTATTTTTACCATCAGCATAATAAGAGACTACGGTTTTCCCAATACCATAAGTAATTGAAAAACCTAAGCCAATAAGTCCTAAATCTGTTTTAGTTAAACCGTAAGTTTCGATCATATCATTTTGTGCGATGTTGAAATTCTTACGAATCAAGTACATTGCCATATAACCGATAAATACAACTAAATAAGATTGCATAAAAGGTTTGAACCACATTTTCCGTCTTTCTTCTAGGGATAGATCTAAGACTGGGCGTCTAACTTCAGCTAAAAATGAAAACATAATTTCCTCTGATATTTTTAAAAAGATGTTTAAATTTTAAGAAAATTATTTCATTGCTCCTTGAGAGAATCCCCTAAATAGAATAAGAAAATTTCCTAGTTTAGATACCGTTAACTGTATTTTGTGACTAAGATCACATTTTAGGGTTTATTGTGAATTTCTAGGAACAATAACGGACAGATGGTTTTTCCCTTCAACCTTGGATATTTCTGCTATAACCGCAGGAGAAAAATGTACTCTCTGCTGTGTTAGTTGATAGACTAAGTCAAAGACAAGGGGCAAGTGAGAGATAATCAGCACATGCTTCGCTCCCTCTTCTCGTAGAAATGCAAGATAATCAATCACTGTGTCGGGATTTCCGTCAGGGGTAATCTCTTCCCATGTTTCCGCAAGATTTGCAAAACTTTGCATAGTGTTGACCGCTTGCATACCTTGTTCTACGGCTTGTGCCGTTTGCTGTGTGCGAAGGTAGGGGCTAATGATCACTTTATCTAATTTAATTTGTTGATTTTCAAGCCTTTTTGCAAGCCATTGCCCTTGTTGATATGCCATCAATTTACCCTGTTCAGTTAAGTTTCTCTGTGCATCAGTTGGGGCATTGAAACCTGCTTTGCCGTGTCGCATGATCCAAATATTCATCGGTTTATCCTCTTCGTGGTTTAAACAGAACACTTTTAGGCGTATAATGCACGGCGTTTTTTGTTGTTGCAAGCAACAGATAAAAGATTTCTATTTTTCACAATTTAAACAATGGAGTAATTGAATAATGTCTCGTAAACTCAGAAGAACCAAAATCGTTTGTACAATGGGTCCAGCTACAGATCGTGGCAATACGTTAGAAAAAATCATTGCTGCTGGTGCAAATATGGTTCGTATGAACTTTTCTCACGGTGTGCCTGAAGATCATATCTCTCGTGCAGAAAAAGTGCGTGAAATTGCAAAACGTTTAGGCAAACACGTTGCGATTTTAGGTGACTTACAAGGCCCTAAAATCCGTGTTTCTACCTTCAAAGAAGGCAAAATTTTCTTAAACATCGGTGATAAATTTACCTTAGATGCAGAATTACCAAAAGGCGAAGGTCATCAAGAAGCGGTTGGTTTAGACTATAAAAACCTACCAAACGATGTCGTTCCAGGCGATATTCTTTTATTAGATGATGGTAACGTTCAATTAAAAGTGCTTTCTATTGACGGCGCTAAAGTATTTACTGAAGTTATCGTGGGCGGTCCATTATCAAACAACAAAGGTATCAACAAATTAGGTGGCGGTTTATCTGCTCCAGCATTAACGGACAAAGATAAAGAAGATATTAAACTTGCAGCGAAAATTGGCGTGGATTACCTAGCGGTATCTTTCCCACAATCAAGTGCAGATTTAAACTATGCTCGTCAATTAGCAAAAGAAGCGGGATTAGACACTAAAATTGTCGCTAAAGTAGAACGTGCTGAAACCGTTGCAACTGAAGAAGCAATGAACGACATCATTTTAGGTGCAGACGTTATTATGGTGGCTCGTGGTGACTTAGGTGTTGAAATCGGTGACGCAGCATTAGTTGGCGTTCAGAAAAAACTTATCCGTCGTTCACGCAAATTGAACCGTGTTGTAATTACCGCAACGCAAATGATGGAATCAATGATCAAAAAACCAATGCCAACCCGTGCAGAAGTTATGGACGTAGCAAACGCAGTATTAGATGGCACTGACGCGGTAATGCTTTCAGGTGAAACGGCAAACGGCGACTACCCAGTTGAAACAGTAAAATCAATGGCGGAAGTCTGTTTAGGTGCTGAAACAATGCCAAGCATCAATGTTTCACGTCACCGTATGGAAGGTAAATTTGAAAATGTAGATGAAGCTGTGGCAATGTCTGCAATGTACACTGCAAACCACTTAGAAGGCGTTTCTGCAATTATCGCATTAACCAACTCAGGTGAAACCGCAAAATTAATGAGCCGTATCAGCTCAGGCTTACCAATCTATGCCCTTTCTCGTAACGAACAAGCGTTAAATCGTTGTGCGTTATACCGTGGTGTAACCCCAGTTCATTACGATCAAGACAGCCGTACTATTGAAGGTGCGAAAAAAGCAATCGCTCTACTGAAAGAACAAGGCTACTTAATGACCGGAGATTTAGTGCTACTAACTCATGGTGATGAGTTAAAAGAAGGTGGTACAAATACTTGCCGCATCTTACGCGTAGAATAATCTACTAAGTCGATAAAAATCCACGCAAATGCGTGGATTTTTTTATTCTCTCAAATTTAATCTAACGAATTTCGCCTACTGAGACTTTGGCATCGGTATGTTTATTGCCAATAATTCGATCTTCACATTTATTGTTTTCATCACAAATAGAGACAACAACACTCTTCTCATCTTCTAGTGCTTCAGATTGTAGAGATTTAACTCCCGACTTATTATTTTCAACTAAATTACTCTGTTCGCGAGATAGATAAGTTGGCTTGAGTCCGTTAAGTTTATCTAATATCGTATTTAATTGACGCTCATTAAGTCTTTTGATATTCCCATCTCCAGCCAACTCATCATCACCATAGTTTGTTTCTCTCGGTTGCTCATAAAATGTAAAATCAGTATTTTTTAGCACGATAGGCATATCTTTATGGCTGTAATAGGCTTTAGCGCCATTTGGAGCTAGTGCGATAACCGTTGCATTCTCAATCGTTGTCTTTGTAGCATCACCTAGTGCTAAAGCAAAGTTAGCTGCATTCGCATCATTATCAGCAGAGCCTGTAATACCAATTTCAGGTGCAGGTTTAGGTCCAGTATTTAACAAAGTAATCGTTAAATCATTTTTTGATTTTTCACCGCGTAATGTTGCATTTTTATCTGTCATCAACGTATAACCTTGATGGCTTTTCAGGTTAATCGAACTGCTATTTCGCCCTTCTAAATCCCCAACAACATACATTGTTGCCGCTTTCATTTTTGAACTCGGTGAAACATTCAGTTTTTCAGCCCCCTGAATATTTAATGATGTGTGATCTAAAATCGTTTTATCTGCACTTAACCCAATTTTATGGATACGATCGTAATCAGATTCAAAAGACATATTTCGATCAAAAGTAACATTAAATTGGCTGTCGGTTAAATTAATATTTTTTGCCATAAGATTAATAAAACCATCATTCGTTTTTATATTACTATTACGAATATTAATTGTCGTTTCTAAATGGCTTTTAGGTGTTTTAATAACTTCTTGTTTAATTTTGTCATAACTATTATTTGTAGCTGTCCACCAATCAAATGCATATAGGAACTCATTATTAATCCATTGACGTAAATTATTATTGAACTTCCATCGTCTTTGAGTATGATTTCTTTCTGTACGCAACGCTCTATCTTTGGTATTGAAAATCGCATAGTCATAGCTTGGTTTTTCTTTATTATAGGAATATCCCCCATAAATATAGAAATTACCTCTTCCTATATGAGTAAGACGATCAATATCAACATTATTAAAGCCACCAACAATGACAAAATCATCAACTTTATCAAGCTGCAAATTACTAATATTTACGCTAAAAGGCGATCTTTGAGTATCTTCTAAACAATAGGCAAGATTAATACAAGTTCTAGAATCTTCTAAATTTCTTCTTAAACCATTTCTGCCCAATACAATAGCGCCATTATTGAAATTAAATTTACTATCTATAATCTGAATATCTGAAATGCCTTTATCCGCAAAATTTTTATCCATTAAATCTGTCGCAATAAATAAACGCCCATTTTTAGTATCTATATTTGCTTTATTAAAACGAATATAGCTAGGATTAGTATAATTTAATTGTGTATTTAATAATAAAACTGAATCAGTATCTTTATATGAATCTATATTTATATCACCTGAAATATCAAAATTATGTGCATTTAGATTTACTTCTCCTGAAATACCAAGTAAAGAACCTAAAAAATTACTGCTTACAAAAGAATTCTCACCTACTTTTTTATTTCCAATATCAAGATTATCGGCTAATTTCAGATTAACTTTTGTCTTTAATTTTTTAGAACCATCATCATAATAGTTTTTATCTTCTCGAATTAAATCGCCACTCAGATTAACTTTTTTTATAGCTGGTTCAAAATAACTACTAGTTGAAAAATCAATGCTATCTTTAACAGTAAGTTTTGCGCCTTTTTCAGCATTTAAGTTAATTTCATTCTTTTTCGCTTTTATTTCTAAACTTTCAGCTTGAATATCACTATTTTTTCCAAATTGGATATCATCAGAAAATAAGGTTATTTTTCCAGAGCGAGACATTACAACATTATCAGCCTGTAATAATCCATCATTATTAACAAGGTTATTAATTAACTCACTTTTTCCCTTAGCAGTTAGCTCAATATAACCATCTTCAGTAATAATAGAACCTGAATTTTTCACAATACTATTTACTGTATTTTCTTCAAGATCTAAATCAATAGATGTTGTATCTAATTCTAAGCTAAATTTTCCGCCAGCCCCCAACACTACTTGTCCGGGGCTTTCAATGGTTTCATCACGTTCAAAATCAATCCACTTAAATCCCCAAGGATTATTTTCACGACAATCACTTGCTTCTCCCCAAATACTATTACAATAGCGACCTTTAACTTTTTTCTCTTGTTTAAAGTATTTAGCTTCAATTATTCCCTTATTTTCAACATCATTTCCAAGTAAAGCGACAAACGCATTTTCGCCATTTGCAACAATTTTACCCTCATTAATAATTTTTCCTTCAGCGGTTTTATGATTTTGGCGTGGAGTAAAGTTGAAATTATTACTATTGCTAATTTTTTCAAGATCTTTAGTTGTAGCAAGTAAGCTACCCACATTCACTTGAGCATCTTTCGTAATAATAATTCCGTTAGGATTAGCAAGAAACACACGACCATTTGCTTGCAATTTACCTTGTATTTGACTTGCATTTCCGCCCATAACACGATTATAAGCAATAGCGGTTGAATCAGGCTGTTTAAATTCAACACTATTTTGTTTTCCAATATCAAAACTTTCCCACTCAATACTCACTCTGGGTGATTCTTGAGTAATTGTCATTGTCTTATTTAAGGTGTTAATTTGTGCATTGCCGTCTGTAATTTTATGATTTTGAGGTAAATCTGCAGCATAAATATTTGCTGTACTAAGTGCCGTTGAAATAGCTATGGAAAGTAAAGTTTGTTTACGCATTTATGTTCTCCTTAATTAAAATGTTTTAATTGCAGATAACCAAAATTGATTTTTATCTACATTGTTATATTTTTTACCAATAGGTTTTGAATAAGCTAAATTGATAGAATAATGATTAGGTTCAATTAAATTCAAACCAACTCCGATGCTTTTTAAACGGACTTTATTCTCAACAGACTCTGATAATTTCTCGGTATTTTTATATTGTTTTCCAAAACCCTCATCATAAAAGAGTGAGCTTACTAACATACTTTTTGAGAAAACAGGTAAGTAATGTTTTAGTTCCGCTTGGATAATATGCCCCTCATCAACAGAAACAGTGCCTGCTTGATATCCTTTTACTCCTGATAATCCACCTAATAGGAATTTATTGCCACTATCTAGATTTTTATCGGTTAATTGCCCACTAACAGCCAACGTAATACTGAAGGATTTAGGTAAAAATTGTTCGTGAGATAGTGAATAATTAAATGTCGTAAATGTACGTTTAGGTTGGTAATTCTCTGATAAATAGTGTTTTTTCTCATTCGTTGAATGGCTTTCTTTCCCAAAAATAGTATTGAAAGAAAAATAGGTAACGCCTTCTTTTATACTATTCCAAGAACCACCCAGTCCTATGCTAGTCGTATTTACTTTCCGTTTTTGTTGTAAATCAACAGATTTTTGTTCATCTGATAATTTCTGATGATTAAATGCTAATTTGCTATCTAATCTTAAACTTGCAGTTCTAATAGTAGGGTGAGTAATATAACCACCTAAATTATAAGTACTTCCTTGAGCATTAAGGTCTTTAAAATTCGCACCTAATTTATATTTTAAATAGTTTGAATTTACGCCAACTCTTGTGCCATATCCATCAATAATAAAAGAATAATCTGCTCTTAGGTTATACAAATCGAAGGTATTAGAAGCAAGTACATCAAAATGTAATTCATCGCCAAGCCCAACTAGGTTATAAATTTTATTTCCTAATGTTGTTCTATATTTTCCAGTATTATTATTTCCTTGATTATCAATGGAAATATATCCATTCCAACGTTTATTATCTTTAAGATTAACCGTAAGATCTGTTTTACCCGTATTTTGTCCTGCTTTCAAAGATAATGCTGAGGTAATTCCTTTAATGTCATTGAGTAATAGAGCCAACTTTTCTAGCTCATTCTTAACCAAATATGAATGACTTTTTACAGTGGTATTCACCATCCGCATAACCAAATCTTCTTTTAAACGGCTTCCATTTCTAACTACCACCTGATCAAGCGCTCCCTTTATCACGAAAATTTGCAATTCACCATTATTAATTTCTTGTGGTGGAATAAAAGCTTTAGCGACAAGATAATTATTATCACGATAATAGTTAGTAATTTGTTGAGCTAACCGATTTAAGTCATCTAAGGTAATTTCTTGATGAAGATAAGGCGAGGTGATAGATGTCAGATTATCTTTAATTTCATTTCCGTCCAACTCAAGCAATTTCACTGAATCTAAACGGAATTTAAGACTTTCTTTGTTGGCTGGAAGATTCTCTTCTCGTGTTGGTGTTTTGAACAGCTCACCAGAGGGTTTTACTTTTGCTGCTTGCATCTGGCGTGTCTGTTCCAACTGCTTGTTCAATGTTCCTGAATCTAGCATTGGATTTGCATAAGTAAATCCAGCAACACACGAAAGAATGATTCCAGTAATTACATTTTTTCTATGAAAATGTTTCATTTTGATAGGTCTCCTTTATTAACAATCTGTTAAAACTCTTTTTATCGTTTATTTTTAATCAAATGATAAGAATTATCAATATCATTATTGATAATTTACAATATCTTTTGTAGGATATTTATTATTCAAACTAAAAGGAGCAATTAAAATGAGACTATCAAAAATTTATACAGCCCTCTTTCTCTCTTTGCCTACTTTATCCCTTGCAGATAACAATGTTTCAGCTGAACTCGCTGAAATCTCTGTTATTGCAAGTAGAGACGCATTTCACTGGACAAATCACACAAGTCAGAAAGCGACCTTAAACAAAAATCAATTATTAACCCAACAACCAATAAGTACGGCAGATGCACTTAAACAGATTACAAACGTGGACATTGCTGGCGGCTCAAGAGGAATAGCGCAAAAGCCTATTATTCGAGGCTTAAGTGGCAATCGTGTTGTTCAGGTGATTGATGGGGTTCGCCAAAATTTTGACTTATCTCACCGAGGTTCATATTTTTTACCTATGGCACTAACTCAAGAAATAGAAGTGATCAAAGGCCCTACAAGTACTTTATGGGGAAGTGGTGCATTAGGAGGAATTGTTGCGATCAGAACACCAAATGCACTTGATTTATTAAAAGATAATCAACAAATTGGAGCAAAAATTCATCAAGGATATCAATCTGCCAATTCTCTCTCTGAAACAGATGTCAGTGTCTTTGCTGCAAATGAGAAGTTTGATGGACTAGTGAGTGGCTTTTATAACCACGCTGATGATTTGCGTTTAGCAGACAGTAAAAAATTAGTAGACAGTCGCTATACTCAAAAAGGCGGACTTTTTAAATTTGGTTGGCAAATTAATGATGAAAATCGCCTTGAGCTTTCTCATCGTTTAAGTCATTTTGAACAAATTGCCCCAACTAACAATGAAGTTGCTGAAGAATTTACCGACCAAGATGTGATACAACTTATTGGAAACTGGCACCGAAATAATCTAAATGCTGCTCCTACCGAGATGTCTGCTTTCTATGAAGGACTCACATCAGTACTTGGAAGTGTAAGTTATCGAGCTAAACAAAAAATCACAGACCAAAGTAGCGCACTACACTACTACTTTAACCCTAAAGATAATGATTATATCAATAGCCAATTGACACTATATCGTAACAGCACAAAAGAAAAAGAACAGCGTATTGCAAGCGGTTTGCAAGATCAAACAAAACTCAGCTCTGTGGGTTTAAGCATACGCAATTCGACGGATCTAAATTGGTTAGCCCTAAACTATGGTGTAGATTTTATTTCAGACCGAGTAGTAACGCAGCGTGAGAAAAATGCCACAACACCATTCCGCCCGAATAATTATGATGCTAAATCTAAAAACAATGCATTTTATCTTTTAACACATATTCCATTATGGAATGAACGCATTATTGTTTCGCCAAGCGTTCGTTATGATCATTTTAAAACGCAAAGCGACGAAGCCAAATATAGTGCAAGTCGTTGGTCTCCATCAATCGCAGCGACTTGGAAAGCAACGGATTGGCTAGATCTAAGTGCTCGTTATAATGAAGCTTTCCGTACGCCATCAATGCAAGAACGTTTTGTTAGCGGCTCTCACTTTGGTACAAATTTAATGGGACGCTCATTTAATAATACCTTTGTAAGTAATCCAAACTTGCGCCCAGAAACCGCGAAAAATAAAGAAATTGCGGCGAAAGTTCATTTTGATAATCTCTTTGTGCATCAAGATAAATTCATATTCAATGCGACTTATTTCCAAAATGATGTCAAAGATTTTATTCATCTTGATATTTTCCGAGCTTCACAAAGAGATATGATTCCATCTCTCTCGCAGTATCGAAATGTAGAAAATGCTCGCTTAACAGGGTATGAACTAGAATTCGCTTACCAGCAAGAACGTTTAGCATTGGGATTGAATTATGCTCAAACAAAAGGCAAAAATCGCCAGACACAGGAAGCCTTATCCAATATTCCAGCGAATAAATTAGGCTTTACTATTGATTACGCGATAGTGCCTCAAACATTTATGGTTGGAGCGAATATCACTCACTATGCAAGTCAGAAACGAGTGCCTAAAACACACGCAATGACTTATCCAAGTTATACTCTCACAGATTTAAAAGCAAGTTACACCCCTTCTGGCGAATGGCGTAATTTACGTTTGGATATGATGATCGAGAATGTCTTTGATAAAAAATTCCAACCTGCATTTAGCTTAATGGAAGGGGCTGGGCGCAATATTAAATTGAACGCTTCTTATCAGTTCTGATTTTTAACAAATATTGTCTTAAAAAATCCACGCAAATGCGTGGATTTTTTTATATACTGCTTCCATCAATTCCTATCAAAATTTTGCTTATGTTATCCCTACTTTATGCCTTAAAAACGGAGAATGTGATTTCTGAATTAAACTATCAATTTGCAAAGATGATTGATCAGAAACAGCAGGATTATAACTATACAGCTCAACAGCAGAATTTAGCTATCTTTCTGAGTGCATTAGTTTCTTTTAATGTGATGCAAGGACATAGTTGTGTTCGTTTAAATTCTGATTTAACAACCAATCCTTTTGGCTTGCAAAAAAAGAATTTCAGCAGTGATTTTCATACGGAGATTTTGCAAAAAATTGAGGGAATTTCACCGCTTAAGTGGCAGTCGTTGCTACATAACCATATTGCTTTTAGCCAAGATCCTACACAGGTTGCCCCTTTATTATTTCAACAGGGGCGGCTGTATTTTTATCGCTATTGGCAGGCAGAGTATCGTATAGCACACTATTTACAACACGCGGTAAGTTTGGATTTAAAAAAAGCAGATATCGATCTTCATCGTCAAATTCTACAACGCTTTTTTCCAAAACAAGCTGACACGGATTGGCAAAAAGTTGCTGTTGCAACGGCATTAACTAAACGCTTCTGTCTGATTTCAGGCGGTCCAGGTACAGGCAAAACCCGAACAGTTGCCATTTTACTTGCAGCATTACAGCTTAAACAGTTAAAACAGAACCAACCGCTTTTTAAGATTGCCCTTGCTGCTCCGACAGGAAAAGCTGCCGCTCGTTTAAAAGAAGCTATTTCAAATAATCTCGCTAGCCTTGATATTCCTGACAGTTTGAAAGCAGAAGTACCAACCAGAGCCTCAACAATCCATTCGTTAATCGGCATTAATCCCCATAGTGATCTACCTCGTCATCACGCTCAAAATCCACTGCATTTAGATCTGTTAGTCGTGGACGAAGCGTCAATGATCGATCTCTTCATACTGGAAAAACTGTTGAATGCCTTAAAACCAGATACCCGTTTGATTATGCTTGGGGATAAAGATCAACTTGCTTCTGTAGAAGCTGGAAATTTAATGGGGGAGTTGGGTAGTTTGATCAGATTTGGTTATAGCAATGAGCATAGTGACTATCTAACTGAGGTAACAGAACATCAAATTTATCCTACAGTGGAAAATGTCCCCGCAATTTGTAATTCATTATGTCATCTTCGTCGAAGTTTTCGTTTTGACGAAAATTCAGGGATTGGGCAGTTAGCTAAACAAGTGAACACCCAACAAGCGGTGAAATCGTGGCAGATTTTAACGAATAGAGCTTATGATGATTTAACATTAGCGTGTTACCCTAAAGTCACGGATTTTCCTGAAAAATCACAATGGATACAACACTGTGTAAATAGCGTGGTAGAAAAAGCGGTGGAGTTATATTCCGATTACTTGAACAAAGTGAAAGCTCGAGTACTTTCCCCAGAAGCCGTGTCTATCGGTGAGATATTTAAAGCATTCCAACAAGTACGCTTTTTGTCAGCCTTACGCGTCAGTGAATTGGGCGTAGAACGATTAAATCAAACCATTGCAGAAGCCTTATTACAAGCACGTTTATTACATTTTAAACATAGCCGAGACAGCTACATTGGCAAGCCAATTTTGATTACCGAAAATGCCCCTCAACTTCATATCTTTAGTGGTGATATTGGCTTAATTCTTCCAGATGAAGCAGGAAGATTGAGAGTATATTTTGAAACAGAACAAAATGGAAAACATTTAGACATTTCCCTTAGTCGTTTGCCAAGTTATGAACCCGCCTATGTAATGACCGTGCATAAATCACAAGGTTCTGAATTTGATCATACTTTATTGGTAATGCCACTTTCTCATTCGCCAGTATTAACAAAAGAACTGATTTATACGGCGATTACCCGTGCTAAAAAACAGTTTACCTTGTTTAGTGAAGAAAAAATTTGGAAACAAGCAGTAAAAGCAGAAATTCAACGACAAAGTGGATTAAAAGAACAAATATTGGCAGATATTTTAATGAAATGATTTGGAATAAGTGGACTATAATCCACAGAAATACTTTAGAAGATGTTAATGGCAAATTGCAGAAAATTCTGTTTCACATTAGAATAGGGTACATATTCTTATTGATCAATGAGGAAAAACATGGAAACTATAGAAAAAATCCAAAAACAAATCAGCGAGAATCCCATTCTTCTTTATATGAAAGGCTCTCCTAAATTCCCATCCTGTGGCTTTTCTGCTCGTGCTTCAGAAGCTATTGTAAATTGCCAAGTTCCATTTGGGTATGTTGATGTTTTATCGAATCCAGATATTCGAGCTGAATTACCAAAATACGCAAATTGGCCAACATTTCCTCAATTATGGGTAGATGGAGAATTAATTGGTGGTTGTGATATTGTTCTCGAAATGTTCCAAAAAGGTGAATTGCAGACCTTGTTGAAAGATACTGCAAAAAAATATTCTCTATAGCGTCTAACAATCACATTATTTTGCAGAGCTTGTTGTATAAAACAGCTCTGCCCTCAATTAACTTCTTGATTTTCTTTCAATTACTGATCATAGTATCGCTCTATAATACTTATTTCAAATAATACTTAATTTTGGCATCATGATTAAACGTCTCATTTAATTAGAGATTATTCCTTTCTATACTTTTTAATTATTTGTTAAAAAATTAGAGCTATATCACAATATTCCTCCCAAAATTTAGGTAGAATACTGATGATTTCATTTATTCAATTGTATAAAGGACACAACTATGGATGACAAATCTCAATTACGCCAAGCAGCACTTGATTTCCACGAATTTCCTATCCCTGGTAAAATTGAAGTTACCCCGACTAAATCCCTCGCAACGCAACGTGATCTTGCATTAGCTTATTCGCCAGGGGTTGCTGAGCCGTGTTTAGAAATTGAAAAAGACCCAGCGGCTGCCTATCGTTATACTTCAAAAGGTAACTTAGTTGCCGTGATTTCAAACGGAACTGCCGTGTTAGGTTTAGGCAATATCGGTGCATTAGCAGGTAAGCCTGTGATGGAAGGGAAGGGCGTTCTGTTTAAGAAATTTGCAGGAATTGATGTATTTGACATCGAAATTAATGAGAAAGATCCTGAAAAATTAGTTGAAATTATCGCTTCTCTTGAACCTACCTTTGGTGGTATCAATCTTGAAGATATTAAAGCACCAGAATGTTTTTATATCGAACAAAAATTGCGTGAACGATTGAACATTCCTGTATTCCACGATGATCAGCACGGTACTGCAATTATCAGTGCGGCAGCAGTGATTAATGCGTTGCGTATTGTGGATAAAAAAATTGAAGAGGTGCGTTTAGTTGCATCAGGTGCAGGGGCGGCTTCTATTGCTTGCTTGAACTTGCTTGTATCCTTAGGTATGAAGCGTGAAAATATCGTTGTCTGCGACTCAAAAGGGGTGATCTATAAAGATCGTGACGATCGTATGGACGACACCAAGAAACATTATGCGATTGATGATAATGGCTGGCGGACATTAGGCGATGCGATGCCAAATGCAGATATTTTCTTAGGCTGTTCTGCAGCGGGTGCTTTAACGCAGGATATGGTTAGAACAATGGCGGCTCACCCGATTATCTTAGCATTAGCTAATCCAAATCCAGAAATTACACCGCCGGAAGCGAAAGCTGCTCGTCCAGATGCGATTGTTTGTACAGGTCGTTCAGACTATCCAAACCAAGTTAATAACGTACTTTGTTTCCCATTCATTTTCCGTGGTGCTTTAGACGTAGGGGCAACAACGATCAATGAAGAGATGAAACGTGCGGCGGTTTATGCGATTGCTGATTTAGCCCTTGCAGAGCAAAATGAGGTGGTCACTTCTGCCTATGGTGGAGAGGGGACAACCTTTGGTGCGGATTATATTATCCCACGTCCATTTGACCCTCGTTTAATTGTACGCATTGCCCCAGCAGTTGCAAAAGCAGCGATGGAATCAGGTGTTGCTACTCGCCCGATTACGGATTGGGAAGCCTACCACGAGAAATTAACTCAGTTTGTCTATAAAACCAACCTCTTTATGAAGCCGATTTTCAGCCAAGCAAAAGCAGAGAAAAAACGTATCGTGCTTGCAGAAGGGGAAGAGGACAAAGTATTACACGCGACACAAGAAGTGGTTTCTATGGGCTTGGCATATCCAGTCTTAATTGGACGTACGGAAATTATTAAAGCCAAAATCAAAAAATTGGGGCTACATATCGTTGCAGGGCAAGATTTTGATGTTATTGATAATGAACATAACAGCCAACACGATGAGTTATGGAAACGTTATTACAGCATAATGAAACGCAAAGGGATTACCGAAGCGATAGCTAAACGTGTTGTAACCTCAAATACAACAGTCATTGCTTCATTGCTCGTTGAAATGGGTTATGCTGATGGATTAGTGTGTGGCTTGTTTGGCACATATAGTCGCCATTTAGAAGCTATTCGTGACATTATTGGTGTAAAAGAAAGCGTAAAAGTACCCGCTGCATTAAACAGTTTGGTTTTACCGACAGGAAACGTTTTTATTACTGATACCTATGTTAATGCAGATCCAACGGCGGAAGAACTCGCTGAAATTACCTTAATGGCAGCAAGAGAAATTCGTCGTTTTGGTATTGAGCCTGCGGTGGCACTACTTTCACACTCTAATTTTGGTTCATCAAATATGCTAGGCGCACCAAAAATGCGTAAAGTGTTAGAGATTGTGAGAGAGCGTGATCCTGCGTTAATGATTGATGGTGAAATGCACGGTGATTTAGCCTTATCGGAAAAATTACGCCGTGATTATATGCCAGATAGCCCATTAAAAGGTTCGGCAAATTTACTTATAATGCCAAATATGGAGGCTGCTCGTATCAGCTATAACCTATTAAGAGCGACGACAACAGCAATTACCGTAGGACCTATCCTATTAGGTATGAATAAATCAGCACATATTCTTAACCCAGTGTCTTCTGTTCGCCGTATCATTAATATGGTGGCGTTCGCGGCAGTGAAGGCTTAGTAAAAATGAAATGAGCGTGATTTTTCACGCTCATTTACTTCTTATTCCTCAAGTATTTTTCTAAAATTGTTTTTGATAATTACGGCTGCCTTGTTTTTATAATCGCTTTGGATTCTTTATCCATGGTAACTTCAATTTTATGATCTACAACCACATTCATATTAATCGTAATACCTTCAGGTGGTGTTTCAAGTTGCACTTTGGGAGTGCAAGCGGTCAAATTTAAGCAAAAAATTGTAAAAAGTGAGTATATAGCTTTCATTCTTAGAAGGGATTTGATTTATTAGGTTTATCTTATTTAATCATCTTTTTTCTTTAACAATGAAATAATCTCTTTCAAAGCAATGATTTCTTCATTTTTCTGAGCCAACATCTCGTCTTTATGGGCAATAGTGAGTTTTAGTTTTTCAATTTCGGCAGTGAGATTTTCAGGATTTCCATAATAGTTAGTATTATTAGCGTGTTCATTCATTAAAAAGAGAACGCCTTTTCCCTCACAATTCATCAACTCCAACACATCAATATTAAAAATTTGAGCGATTTGTTCGAGTTTATGCAAATTGAGCTTAGTTTCACCACGTTCAATTTTAGCGTAACCGTTGGTGGACATATTCATTTTTTCAGCCATTTCTTCCTGTGACCACTGGTTCATTTCACGCACCATACGGATTTTCTCATTTACACTCACAAATCATTCCTCTCTTTCTTTTTCCACCCACAAATTGAGTGGATTTTCCACACAGTTTGTTGTTAGCAGAATGTAAAGCCTGCTTTTAGAATAGTTCGTATTTTACACATATTTTCATTAAATAACACATTAAAATAAGGACTTTCTATGCGTTTGTCAGTTAAAACAGCAGCAATGGCGATTTTAGTTTCATTAGGTGTAACAGCTTGTAGCTCAGGCGGTGGTGGCGGTGGCTCATCTGCACCGGCTAATAACCCCGAACAAGCAAAGCAAATTGAAGCCTTGAAAAAACAGGTGGAAGCAGAGCAACAAGCGGTTAAATCTGCGCAGGATAATGCAAACCAAGCTTCTGAAAAAGTAAAAGCAAGTGAAGCAGCTAAAGCAAAGGCGGAGGCTGAATTGGCAAAAGCACTGCAAGCTTTAAAAGATGCTGAAAATGCAACTGCAGAAGAAAAAGCGAAAGCTCAATCGGCTGCAGATAAAGCGGCTAAAGATTTAGCTGAAGCTCAAGACAAAATTGCGTCATTGGAAGAAGAATTAGCTCCTATAAGAGCCGAAGCAGAAAGAAAACGCTTAGAAGCGGAAGAAGAAGCTAAAAAATGGGCATTTTTAACCCAAAGTGGAGAATGGCGACATATAGCAAGAGGTGATGGTTTAAAAGGATATGCCGAACATGCTTATATTGATGGAAAAGCATGGTATCTTGACCCAATCGGGGCATCTGAGAGCTTAGTTTTACAAAATGGGATTGATTTTAATAAAAATACAATATCCAATAATGTTCAGATTTTACCTGTATATGCAAGCCGCCAATCAATTTCTGGCGAAAAACAGACATTCCAAGTTGCTAATGTTCATTTTATTAACCAAGAATACTCTACTTATTTAAATTGGTCTTATTCCGATAATATAAATGATGATGATCTGAGAAGATCAGCAGGTTATGTCGCTTTGCCGACATCTCAAAATTCAGAATATATTAAAACCCCTGTAATCGCAACTTATCAAGGTAAAGCATTAGGAATAGAAAACTATAATATAGATACAAAAAATGTATATGAAGGAGAATTTTCTTTAATTGCAGATTTTAAAAATGAAAGTGTCAAAGGGAATATAGCCAATCTAAATGGTAAAAATTATGTCTTGGAAAAGGGAAATATAAATATTTCAGATCAAGGAAATCTTATTTTCTCTGGAAAAGTAGATAATAACCTAGATTATAAAGGTGTTTTTTCTGGACCTAATGCAGAAGAAGTCGTTGGAACCGCTGGGACAGATATTAGCTTTGGTGGCAAACGCCAATAATCAATCGTAAGGGCGGGGATCATCCCCACCTAAAATCTAAGCTATTGCAGAAATGCCTTTATGTTGTACTAAAGAAAGCAGTTTCAGTGCAGCACCACTTGGTTTTTTTACACCTCGTTCCCATTCGGAAACAAGATTGCTACTTACATTTAAGTAGTGAGCAAAAACAGCTTGAGAAAAATTTTCTTTCTCTCTGATTTCTCGGATCTCGTTGGGAGCGAGCGTTTTGACTGGCGTTAAACAACGTTTATCAAAACTCCGCATTGTTGTTTTATCAACCAAACCAACGTCGTGTAAATCACTCATCAATTCGTGGATCGCCGCATTTGCTGGGCTGTTGTATTGGCTCATTGGATACCTCTATAAATGCTTTGCCATCAAGGGATTTGGGTAAACGCTGTTTGATAACGCCAGAACCTAAATCGGCATCAATCAGACCATTTTCAATGTCGTTAATGGCATTTCTTAACGTATCGTTTGAAATACGTTCTTTACGGGCAAATTTATCAAAATGTTTAGATTTAAAAATTCTCATTAAATTTATACCGCTATCATCTTTAGCGTGATAGTAAAAAATAAACAGAAAAAGTCAATAAATCTATCTTATGAAAAAACTCCTACCCCTTACCCTTTTTATCCCCCTAGTAGCAAACGCTACTCCCGAATTGGAAATCAAATCCGCCGAGCCAACATTACCAGTACAAGCGGTTATTTTTTCAGAAAAATCGGCAAATAATGGGGAAATCACTTTAACCCAAGAGCTGATCAGTAAGCCCGAACTTACTCGTCAAATGTTAAATCGGGCGATTGATAGCCGACAATTTCATTTATTGCCTGAGCTGGTTCGGATTTATCAACAAACGCCCAATCCCGATTTGATACTGATCGATTATGCTAACGGCATTATTTTGGCAAGTCAGGGGGACTATAAAACAGCAATCGATCTCTATCGTGGCATTATTGCGAAGCACCCTAATTTTCAGCCTGTGCGTTTTCGTTTAGCACAAATGTTGTTTGAAGATCGGCAAAACGAAGCCTCACTTGCACAATTTCGTAAGCTACAAGCGGACGGATTGCCTCCACAAATTGCAAATGGGGTGGAACAATATATTGCTGCCATTCAGAAACGTTCAGACTGGTCATTCGATTTTGGTGTGAATTATTTGCACGAAAGCAATGTTAATAATGCCTCAAGCTCGCCTTATGTTCGAGTGGGGAATGTGCCGTTTAAGAAAACGGAAGAATCATTACCGCAATCAGCAAATGGGTTGAGCTACCATCTGAATTTGGCTAAGAATTGGAATGTTAGCGGATCCCATTATCTACATTTTGAGAACCAATTTAGTGGAAAATCCTATTGGGATAATCATCAATTTGACGATCAGCAAAACCGTTCAAGTCTTGGCTATCAATATCAAAATGCTCAAAGTCGTCTTGCTTTTTTGCCTTATTATGAAATGCGTTGGTATGGTAATCATCGCTATAATCACGGCTATGGCGTTCGGGGAGAAGTAGAGCATTGGCTTACATCACAATGGCAGCTTTCTACGGCTGGCGAAATGGGCAAGCTCAAACATCGGGGCGAAAATCAGCTTGCAGATAGCACAACATTATTTGGTTCTGCTACGCTACTCTATGCCTTTGATGCGAAAAGTTATCTCTATGGTGGTGTAGATTTGTTGCGAGATCGGACGTTAGAACGTTCTTTAGCCTCAAAACGTTATACAGGGCGAATTGGTTGGGGGCAAGAATGGTGGGGCGGAATTTCCAGCCGTATTCAGCTCAGTTATGGCAAACGTGAATTTGACCAAGCTCACCGCATTTTTAATCAGATACGCAAAGATAGAGAGTTAGGTTTGAATGTTACACTTTGGCATCGTAACCTGCATTTTTGGGGAATTACACCGAAAATCAGCTATCAATATCAGCGAGTGAACTCAAATTTAGTGGATCTTTATTCGTATAAACGAAATCGAGTTTATTTGAGTTTTGAGAAAAGTTTCTAGTAAATAAGTGGCTTAGATAATTCTGAGCCTTTAGCATGTACTGAGTGCGGTTATTGTTTATCTAATTGTTTATAGATTGAGTGCTCAATATTCTGCTCAAACTGAGAACCGTAGTTAATCAATTTCCACAGGTCGAACATATTCTCTTTATGGTTATAATTCAAATTGACTTTCGCTTGTTTATGCTCAGTCAATCTAGAATGGATTTTAGCTGATAAATCCATATCGCCTTTACTGTCTAAATTCACCGTTGCGGTGAAATCGTCAATCTCACTTTTATTGACCATATAAGCCAAAATCTGTTCCGTATAGCCCCCTTGTTTAATCGCTTCAAGCAATTCAGGGGTAAATTTTAGGTAAGATCTATCCGCTTGTGTCAATGTTCCATTGCAGATGTAGCAAGGTTTACCCGACAGCCAAAACGGAAAGATACCGTTGAATTTGCCAGTTAAATCCAGTTGGTGATACTGTGCCAATTCTAAAATGCGTTCAAAACGAATATCAAACAGCTTTAAATAAGCGATTTTCGTTTGTGGCAGGGCAAAGTGTTCGATATTTAAACGTCCATCAAGCAAATTTAAACTTAACTCTCGTAAAAACAGAGGCTTACGTTTAGTGTAAGGTAAGTGTCCTTGAATTTTTACTTTGACATTGGTTATCGGAATACCCATATTCACTTCATCAATATTCACATCAAGGGCTTTTTTCACACCAATATCTACTTCGCCCTGTTTGTATTGATAAGGGAGTGAGAAATCAATGCCCTTGATCTCACCGTTTGGTAGAGAAACCGCACCGTTGCGAATAGCAAAATGCCCGCCAGCCATCAGCCCACGAGCTGCATTCGCACTAAATGACGTTTCACCTTTGATGGTACCGTTTGTGATGACCCATTGGTTTCTAAAAGGAAAAAGGCTTTGGAATACATTTGCAGGTTGCTCTGACCAATATAGCTTACCGATTAAATCACTGGCATTATTGGTTAATTTTCGGCGAGCAAAGAGTTTAATCGGTCCTAATTGATTAGCGGTAACATCACCCCTAAAGTTAAGATTTTCCACTTCGCCGTAAAAATTTAAGTGTGCCGTTGGCTTTTCTAAAGTGCCACCATAGGCAAAATTAATCTGCGGAGAAAAGAGTTTTATTCCCCCAGTGAGATGAAATTTATCGTAATCAAAGTTAATCGGCTCATTCAAAACCAGCTCTGTTTTGGGAATGGATACCCCATTTTTACCAATCTGTTCCAGACTACCTTTAAATTCAGATAGTTGCACCAAATCTTTATGCCACACACCACGCCCAGACACCGCAAGCGGTCGGTTTAAGGCTTTTATTTGCGAACTGCCCCAAAAACGCCAATTCCATTGATCTTTCACCGCTTTTTTATCGGTTGGATCTTGGAAAAAGTGTAATGATCCCGCTTTGAAATTGTTGGCATAACCGTCCAACCGCATTTCAATATTTTTAAAGTCAGGGCTTTCTCCACGGAAAATCGCTTGCAATCGACCATGAATGCCCTGCTTATCTACCCGTACGCCAGCAAGGGGAAAACGCAAATCGTTGATGGTAAGAAAGCGTTCAGTCCCAGTTAGACGTAACAAAGCACCTTGCAAAAAGCGTAAGGTGAGATCATCAAATTTTCCCCTTACATCTAAAGGAATAGTGCTATATAAAATATGCTCACCTTGTTTGATATTACCTGTAATTTGTAGTGGCAAAATCAAACTGTCTTGCTGAATTTCCCCTTGTGGACTACTGATCACAACATTGCCTTTCCCTTTGGCATTTTGAGTAAGTAAGCTGATACGCACCGCCGTTTTTATCGGATAAAGCTCATCTAAGGAAAAACGGTTAGGACTAATCGTAGTTGTCAGATATGCATTGAGCGGAAAATCATTTGAGAGTTGCCAATCAATTTTCCCTTTTTCAATCGTCAGGCTTTGCGTATCAAAATGAAACGGCAAGTTGAACTGATTTTCAGGTGTTATGGCGGAATTTAACTGCCAATTTCCGTGAAGTTGTTGATTTTGTTTATACCAGTTGAGCGTTGAATGTCCTTGTTGCAAACTTGGTTCCGCAATCAAGGCTTCAGGCAAATGCCACTGATAATCCAAGCTAAGTTGCTCGGGCAATGCTAGAAAATGTTCATCTAACTGAGCAGAAAGTGTTACGTGATGTTGCTCATCATTATTTGGTTGATAGCTAAGTTGTGTGGTGAGTTGCTGATTTGCAAAATTTGCGTCAAATGTGACCGCTTGTTGCTTAATGTAAGCGGTCAGTTTTTGCTGAAAAAATGCAAATTTAATTTCACTTGGTGATTGCAGTAATCCCTTCAAACGTTCGTGCATTTCGTTGGGAAGATTTTTCCACGCCAAAGATTTGATTTCTATGTTACCTTCTGGCAGTAACGCAAGGATCGTTTTAATGGTTTCTGTGGGATCGGTTTGGCTTTTTTCCGATTTAGGAAAAAGAGATACGCAGGCGTAATCAACAGTCGCTTGATTAAGACGAATAGATTGTTCATCAAGCCATTGCACCGAAAGGCTCTCTGCCGAAATAATCGGACAATGTTGATAGTAAATAGTAAATTGTGGCAGGATTGCTTTTTCTAAATGTGGCTCAATACCATAGGGTGTTTCTATTTTCCAGCCCGTTGGCAATACAAGATTAATCGCAGAAGCTAATTGAGAGCCTGAAAGCAACGATGCACCGCCAGCCATTAAAATGGCAAGTACCGCACCGATAATCAATAGGCTTCTGCGTAACATTTAGAGAATATTTGTTAATGGATAAAGCATTGCAAGGAAGGTAGCGACCGTCCAAGCGGTTGGATTTTTGATGTTTTTTCCCTGTTTGCCGAGTAGCAACCAAGCTAACATCATCAAAATCACAAACTGAACCCCAAAGAAGATAAAGTAAGGATAAATCACCATCTCAGGCATAATCGCAAGTTGTTGATATAACACGAAAATCACCCAAACATAGTTGATGATTAATACCATAAGTGCTAACAATACCAACAGTTTTAAAAAGCCTTCCAAACGGCTTTTCGCTAGCATTAAATACCAACCGCTTAATAAAATACCGAGTAAAATCTGGGCAAAATTATTGGCTCTAATCCAGTTAAACAGCGACGGTACTTCATACCAATAAATCAGCAAATATTGCAGCATACCAATGGCGGTGATGCCTAAGCCACAATAAATTACCGTACGATAAATCTCTTTATCTTTAGGTAATTTCCAATAGATAAACGGCAGAATAACAGAAGCAAATCCAGCGACTAATGCAGGCGAATGCTTCGGGGTAAAGACAAGAGAATAGAGAAAATTACCCACCGCAAAGACCAAGAACCAAGGCAGAATAGCCGTTAAACGCCCTTTTTGCCCTGGGCAAATTTGCCCTTTCCACAGCACCACGAAGCTAATCAAACAAACGCTAAAAAAGGTGAGCAGATAAGGCGAAACAAAGATTGCATTTTGTGGTGCAAAATAGTGATTGAGTGACATTTCAATCAATAACATCGTCACCAACGGCAAAATAGCGTGCGTGGCGATTTCTAATTTAGAAGGTGTATCGTGATCGTGAGCCATAGTTTCAATTCAAAAATGATTTTAGGGCGAGATTATGCCATAATATTGGCACTTTTTTCTATTTTTAAGAGGATTTTACGATGCGAATTTTACATACAATGTTGCGAGTAGGAAACCTAGAACGTTCTATCAAATTTTACACAGAAGTGCTTGGTATGCGTTTATTACGCACCAGCGAGAATGAGCAATAAAAATATACCCTTGCATTTTTAGGCTATGCAGATGAAAGCGAAAGTGCCGTGCTTGAGCTGACGTATAACTGGGGAGTTGAGAGCTATGAATTAGGCACTGCCTACGGACACATCGCTATCGGTGTAGATGATATTTACGCAACGGTTGAAGCGGTTCGTCAAGCAGGTGGAAAGGTCACTCGTGAGGCTGGTCCTGTGTTAGGTGGTAGAACCGTGATTGCGTTTGTAGAAGATCCTGACGGTTACAAAATCGAATTTATCGCCAACAAAGATGCACAAAAGGCGTTAGGTTAATGGCTGAAACAGAAGCAACCAATTACAATCTATTGAAAAATCGCTTTCGTGGCTATCTTCCTGTTGTGGTTGATGTCGAAACGGGGGGATTAAATGCTCAAACGGACGCATTGTTAGAAATTGCGGCGATTACGCTAAAAATGGACGACGATGGCTATTTGCATTTAGATGAAAAATTTCATCGCCACGTTAAACCTTTTGAAAATGCCAATATCAATCCAGAGGCATTAAAAGTAAATGGAATTGATGTAGATAATGCAGAGCGTGGTGCTGTGCCAGAAGATGTTGCCATTACCGAGATGTTTAAAATGGTACGCAAAGCGGTAAAAGACAACGGCTGCCAACGTGCTGTGATTGTGGCACACAATGCGACTTTTGATCAGGCATTTCTACAAGCGGCGGTAAAACGCATTAATGCCAAACGAGATCCGTTCCACCCTTTTGCAATGTTTGATACTGCAACCTTGGCTGGTTTTATGTATGGACAAACGGTCTTAGTCAAAGCCTGCCAAATGGCACAAATTCCTTTTGACGGCAAACAAGCCCATTCTGCCTTGTACGATACGGAACGCACTGCAGAGCTGTTTTGTGCAATGGTGAATAAGTTGAAGGATTTGGGTGGGTTTCCCGATTTAAAGGCTAGAATGTAGTAAAAGGTGAGAAATTAGAGGCGCAGCTTAATTTCTCACTGCTATTATACTTAAATATACTATTTGCGATATTTCCCAGCCATTGCCTGATAAATGGCATTCTCATTTTTGAGCAGGGTGTATTTATTTTCAAGCAATGAAAGTTCTGAGCTACGTTCGGTGTTCATTGCACTTAGCCATTCACGCAATTCAGAGATACCTTGATCGTAGCGGTTTTTATAATATCCGCTGATTTTTCTATCGTACTCATATTTTTTCTGTAAATTCGCATAGCCACTTTTTGACAGTTGGTAAGTGGAATAGTAGGTGTCGATTTCATTTAATGCGGTTGTTACTGTCTGTTCATAGTTCAATTTAGCCAGCTTATAACCCTCTTCTGAAATCTTAATGTTATTTTGTACTCTGTTCCAATCTAAGAACGGCAAATCAAAAGACACCACGCCACCAGCAACAAGGTTATCTGACGTATTGTTAAACTTCGTTGAACTTCCTGTTAGGCTTCCCCCTAATGTGACTGTCGGGAACCAGCTATTTTCAGTTGCGGTGAGGTTTTTAAATGCCCCTTGTAAACGTTTTAGGCTTGCCAGTACATCTGGACGATTAGCAATGGTTGAAACAGGAACATTCACATCAACATCTTGTAATTTAACCTTAAGAATACTTGGATAATTGACTACAAGCGGTTCGTTTGGTTTTAAATTTAGCAAATTACGCAAAACTTGTTCACTTGATTTTTGAGCTGATTGTAAGTTGATTAAGGCATTTTGTGCAGAAAGCACCGCTTGCATTGATTGATCTACGCTAAGTTGGTCGATTAATCCCTGTTTGAATTTGTTGCTTAAAATGTGGTTGATCTGCTCATAGCTTTTCACGCTCTGCTGCGTAATGCGGATCGCATCTTGATAATAGGCAAGATTGTAATAGCTACTTACAACGGCATTAATTAGGGATAATCTCGCCGCTTGTAAATCTTCTTGGGTTGCTTTATGTTCCCACTCTGCCGCACTTGCGGTATCTCTTAAACGCCCCCATAAATCAAGGGTATAACTTAGGTTCAAGCCAATTTGATGACCAATACTTGATGTTCCTGTCGAGTTTAGGTTACTGCTAGATCCAACCCCTTTGGAAGCAGAAGATTTTTCCGAAGCGGTGAAAGTCGGAACTAAATTTGCACCCACTAAGTTTGCGTTATATAAGGCTTTATTCACAGAAATAGCTGTTTTTGCCAAATTGATATTATTGGCAAGTGCCGTTTCAACTAAGCGGTTAAGCTGAGTATCATTATAGCCTAACCACCATTGCTCATTGATTTGATATTGTTTGGTAATATCTTGATATTGTTGATAATCTTGCTGTGCTTTTTGTAGAGAGCCATCGTTGCTCATATTGGTACAAGCTGAAAGTACCAGTGCAGAAAGTAATGTAAAAGTAAGTTTTGACACTTTCATTAAAAATTCCTTGATTAAAAAATAATGGGGCGTATTTTAAAGAAAACGCCCCATTTCGACTAGCTCTAAACTGAACGATCATTCATTTTTTGCAAAAATTTACATAATGTATTGACTTGTTGATCAATCTCCATCGTTATATAATTTTAAATATAATGATTTTATCTTAATCACAGGTGCTAGATTATGAAAAAATTTCTTTCTGCATTCGTTTTGTTGGCGTTTGTGACAAGTGGTGTGTCTGCCAATGAGCAGCCGATCAGTACCCATTTGGGCGATTTACCCAAAGCTGAGCGTGTACAAAAAATTATCAGTGCAGGTAATCCAAGTGATGTTGTGTTACTTGCTGTTGCCCCTGAAAAATTAGCCGGGTTTGCCAGCTTCAAAATGCAATCGACATCAGGCAAATTATTCCCTGAAACGTTACAGAAATTAGAAACGCTAGGGAGAGTTTCGGGCAAAAATAGTAGTTTATCGCCTGAAAAAATCGTAGCGTTATCCCCTGACTTGATTGTCGATGTGGGTAATGTGTCACCAAACTATCTTGATCAAGCAAAGAAAACTCAAGCTCATACTCAAGTGTCTTATGTTTTATTGGACGGTAAACTTGAACGTACCCCGGAATTGTTGCGTGAATTAGATAAAATTGTGGGGCAGACGAAACAGGCTGAAACCTTGGCAAAATATGCGGAAGAAACCTTAAAACAAGCGGTTGGTTCTGCGAAAAATGTTGCAAAAACCGCTTATCTTGCACGAGGTGCCGACGGCTTGGAAACAGGCTTTAAAGGTTCAATCCATACGGAGGCGATGGAACTGGTCGGGTTGAAAAATGTGGTGGAAGGGGAACATAAAGGTTTGGCGAAAGTGTCAATGGAACAGCTTTTGCAATGGAACCCTGACATCATTTTTACGCAATTTCCTGAATTTTATCAAATGATTTGGGAAGCACCGCAATGGCAAGCACTAGATGCGGTGAAAAATAAGCAAGTCTATTTAATCCCACATCAACCTTTTGGTTGGTTAGACTCGCCACCAAGTTTAAATCGTTTGTTAGGTATGAAATGGCTACAACACCATTTGTCAGGCGGTGAACCGAAGGTATTTATTCCTGAGTTAAATACCTTTTACAAGTTGTTTTATCATATTGATTTAACTGACGCACAGGCTAACGAATTATTACCGAAAGGTAGATAAATGTTCGGTTGAGATGATCTCCAAACGGTCGCTACTGATATTGAGTTTGCTCTTATTACTGGCTATTTTGCTTTCGCTTAATCTCGGAAAGTATCCGATTTCGCCGACAGCACTGTGGCAAGCGGTCGTTTGTGCTTTCTCTGTTGAATGCGAAACCAACCAAGTTCAAACGGTGTTATGGCATATTCGAGTGCCACGGATTATTGTTGCTTGCTTAGTCGGAGCTGCACTAGCTTGTGCAGGGGCAACCTATCAGGGGATGTTTAAAAACCCGTTGGTTTCCCCCGATATTCTAGGCGTATCTGTAGGGGCTGGTTTTGGGGCTTCGTTGGCGATTTTTTGCAATTTGCCGATGTGGTATGTGCAACTTTTTGCATTTGTCGGCGGTATTAGTGCGGTATTGTTGGTAACTGTGATACTGGAAACGAAAAACCTAACGATTGGCTATGCCAGTCAGCCTTTGATCTCAGGGATCGATTTTCGTCTGGGAACAAATGACATCTGCTGTGTGTTAGGGGCAAATGGGGCAGGGAAAGTACCTTTTTACGCACGTTATTGGGTACTCAAGCAAAATTGCACGGGGAAATTTTCTTTGCAAACCAACCGCTTGTTACCTATTCACCACAACAGTTAGCCCAACAAATTGCCTATGTGCCGCAAGCGCATCAAAGTTTATTTCCCTTTACAGTTGAAGAGATGGTTTTAATGGGGCGTTCGGCTTATCTAAAATGGTATCAAAGCCCTAGCCATAAAGATAAACAACTTACTTTTAACGCATTGGAACAGCTAAATATTGTACATTTAGCTCAACGTTACTATCCACAATTAAGCGGTAGTGAGAAACAGTTAGTTTTGATAGCCAGAGCCATTGCACAGCAAGCCAAGATGTTGATTATGGACGAACCAACTTCAAGCCTTGATTTCGGTAATCAAATTCGTCTGCTGAACCAAATTAAACGACTACATCAACAAAATATGACGTTACTGATCACTACACATCACCCACAGCACGCCGATTACCTTGCAGATAGCGTTGTGATTTTAGATAAACAACATCAGCCAGCCTTTCAACAAGGGAAAAAAGCCGCTATGCTCACTCTTCATCAACTAGCCAAAACCTATCGTATAGATACGGCAAGTTTGGCTCAACATTTACCTTTTAAGGAATAACATGAATTCATTCTACGACATTGATTTTGCTCAACTTTATAAACAACATCTGATTGCATGTCGTTATCATGATGTTACCGCTGAGAAATGGGATAAGAAAGCGGTTAGATTTGCCGAAACTTTGTTGAAAAAGAGAACAGTTATACCCGTCAATTTCTAGATAAAATGAAGATTGAACCGACAGATAGTGTATTGGATATTGGCTCAGGACCGGGAACGCTTGCCATTCTCCTAGCCCGTTTATGCAAACAAGTTTACGCCTTTTATATCTATCTGTTAAACCGTCTTTATCAGCGTGGTATTCAGGCAGAACTGACTTTTTACAGGGAGAAACAGGGGGCTTGCAAGGGGAAACATACCAAGATCTGCAAAATGCCGTGGAGTTTTCGCTAGGGACATTAACCGAACTAGAACGACAAAAATTACAGGCTTTCTATCAGCAAAAACAGCAATCTCAACAAAAAATCAGCCACGATCAAGCCCGTTGAGCGTTTATTTCGTGGCAGGTGTAGAATATCGACAAATATAAGCGGTGTGATTTTGCAGAATTTTCTATATAACCTAATTGCGATGGTATAAAGAAAAAGTCTTCACCCTAGCTCAAATCCTGAGACATTCCTTTAAGAGAATATATCAGGCTTTCCAAAACAATATTGCCCTAATTACATGTTCAATACTTTCATTTTGCATATTAAAAAACAGTGGCAATCTCACTAACCGCTCGCTCTCTTTAGTCGTCCATTTGTCTTCTCCACAAAATCGGCCAAACTGCTGCCCTGCAGGGCTTGAATATAATGGCACATAATGGAAGACCGTCAAAATTCCTTTTGATTTCATTGCATTAACAAAATCCGTTCGCACCTTGAGATTTTGCCATTTTATATAAAACAGATGGGCATTTGCTTGGCACTCTTGGGGAATGTAGGGCAATTCCACAATCCCTTTCTCTGCCAAAGGCTGTAATGCGTCAAAATAACATTGCCAAATCATCTGCCGTTTTTGTTGGATTTGTTCTAACCCTTGTAACTGAGCATAAAGGTAAGCCGCTTGTATTTCTGACATTAAAAAACTTGAGCCGAGATCTCGCCAACTATACTTATCTACTTCGCCACGAAAAAATTGCTGACGATCTGTGCCTTTTTCTCGAATAATTTCAGCACGAGCGGTCAGTTCAGGCTGATTAATGACAATCGCCCCACCTTCTCCCCCTGCGGTGATATTTTTCGTTTCGTGGAAACTGTAACAGCCAATATGCCCAATCGTGCCAAGTGCTTTCCCTTTATAAAACGCATTAATCCCTTGAGCCGCATCTTCTACCACCCATAAGCGATATTTCTGTGCCAATGCCATAATGCTATCCATTTCACACGCCACACCCGCATAATGTACAGGGACAATTACCTTCGTTTTGGGGGTAATCGCTTGTTCTATCAAGGCTTCATCGATATTCATCGTATCCGGTCGAACATCTACAAACACGATTTTCGCCCCACGCAGTGCAAAGGCATTTGCCGTAGAAACAAAGGTATAGCTTGGCATAATCACTTCATCACCCGATTGAATATCAAGTAAAATCGCTGCCATTTCTAGCGCCGCCGTACAAGAAGGTGTCAGTAACACTTTATGTGCGTGAAACCGTTGTTCAAGCCATTGCTCACATAGACGGGTAAAGTGACCATCTCCAGATAGCTTATCTGAACAGATCGCTTGCTGGATATAATTTAGCTCTGTACCTAATACAGGCGGTTGGTTAAAAGGAATGTTTTGCATCATCGATAAAACCAATAATAAGTGCCGCTGATTTTTCCGTTTAAGCGTTGATAAAGCCGAATTGCAGCTAAATTGCTCAGCTGGGTGGTAATCACCATTTTCGTCGCTTGCTGACGTTTCGCCCAAGCGATCGCATTCATTAATAAGCGATAGCTAACCCCCTGCTTCCGCCATTTTTCTGCGACCGCCAACAAGCCAATATGTGCCGTAGTCTCTTTTACTCGAAGGGTAATCATCCCTTGTATTTCACCGCTTGTGGCTTCACTGAGTAAACAAATATCGTCAAATTCTCCCTTAACTGCATTTTTAATCCATTGCCAATAAAATCGACGATTTTCTAACAATGAAAACCAAGGCGAACGAAAACGCGTTTGTGAAAACAAATGCGAAAAGGGTTCAAGTTGAACCAAATCCTGTTCCGTTGCCACACGACAAGCGGTCAGTTCAGGTGAAAAATGTGCAAGATCATATTCAAAAACAATCTCACCTTCTACAAACTGAAAATCTTGCTGCTGCACCCAAGCTATTTCCGTTATTGCCCAGCTTGGCAATTTTGTTTGAATGAGAGAGAAATCAGCGAGAACTAAATCCGAGTTGCTCCCTTTACTAATAAGATCCAGATCAGCGATATTTCGACCAAAAAAATTAGAAAGCCAAAGGTGCTTATACATTTTTCCTCTCTTATTCATTAATTATCTTTCACATATTTAAACTAGGCTGATTTTAGTCATGTTTTTTCATTATATTGAATAGGAGCAAACATATATCCGATATTTTTTATTGTACGTTATATATTGCTAAGTGACGATAAAATAATTTACACATTCAATCTAGCCAAAAGTTTTGTAAATAGGTACAATCAAACGCTTGCATTTTATTAACATTTGCGAAGAAAAATTTAACTTTGGAGAACGTTATGTCGTGGAACGAATCAGGCAATCAGCAAGATCCTTGGGGTAAACCAGGGCAAAAAAAGCCTGAACAAAAACAACCATCGGGTCAAGAAAAAGAGCCGAATAAGCAATCAAATGAACAGCAACCACCTGATTTAGAGGAAGTTTTTAATAGCTTATTGAGAAAAATGGGTGGCGGTAAAGGCAATGGTTCAAACCAAAATAACCGTCCAGCTGTTTCTGCAGGAAAATTTTTACCTGTATTACTCGGCTTAGGCTTAGTTGTATGGGGAGCTTCAGGGTTTTATACCGTCCAAGAGGCAGAACGTGGTGTAGTTACTCGTTTCGGTAAATTACACGAAATTGTTTTACCTGGTCTAAACTGGAAACCAACTTTTATTGATAATGTAACGCCAGTGAATATTGAACGTGTGTTAGAACTGAGAACTAACGGCTCTATGCTTACCCAAGATGAAAATATGGTGTTGGTAGAAATGACCGTTCAATACCGTATTGAAGATCCAGCGAAATATCTCTTTAGCGTGACCAAACCTGATGATAGCTTGAAACAAGCGACTGACAGTGCATTGCGTTATGTGATCGGACATATGACAATGGACGATATTTTAACCACAGGGCGTGCGATTGTGCGTGAAAAAACGTGGAATGCCTTGCGTGATATTATCAAAAATTATGATATGGGATTATTGATCACCGATGTGAACTTCCAATATGCTCGTCCGCCTGAAGAAGTGAAAGCGGCATTTGATGATGCCATTAAAGCACAAGAAGATGAGCAGCGTTTAATTCGTGAAGCCGAAGCCTACGCAAGAGGGCAAGAGCCAATTGCTCGTGGTCAAGCACAACGTATTTTAGAGCAAGCAAATGCCTACAAAGAGCAAGTTGTGTTAAATGCTCGAGGTGAAGTACAACGCTTTACTCAATTATTGCCTGAATATAAAGCCGCACCAGAAGTCACTCGTGACCGCTTGTATATTCAAACAATGGAAAAAGTGATGAAAAATACACCGAAGTTAATGGTAGATAGCTCAAACGGCAATAATCTAACGGTGTTACCTATTGATAGATTGATGGCTAAATCAACGACAAATGAAGCGGTAAAAACACCATCATCACAACCTGTTATTCAACAACAGCCGCAACTTGCTCAACCTGTTAGCCCTGCTCAATTACCTGCAGTGGAACAGAATGAGCCTGTGCGTAAAGGGAGATTTTAAGAATGCGTAAGTTACTTTTACCTGTTTTAGCTGTTGTGACATTTATCCTTTTCCAATCGGTTATCGTAGTAAAAGAAGGTCAGCGTGGCATTATGTTACGTTTTAACAAAGTACATCGTGATGCCGATAATAAAGTGATTGTTTATAAACCAGGTTTACACTTTAAAGTGCCTGTTATCGATCAGCTAAAAACCTTAGATGCTCGTATTCAAACCCTTGATGGACAAGAGGATCGCTTTGTCACAGTCGAGAAAAAAGACTTGCTAGTGGACTCTTATGTGAAATGGAAAATCAGCGATTTTGGTCAATTTTATACTTCAACTGGTGGCGATACACAAAAAGCTTCAACCTTATTACAACGTAAAGTCAATGACCGTTTACGTTCTGAAATCGGTTCTCGTACCATTAAAGACATCGTTTCAGGTTCTCGTGGTGAACTGATGGCAGGAGCGCAAAAAGCCTTGAATGATGGCGAAGATGGTGCAGAACGATTAGGGATTGAAGTAGTTGATGTGCGTGTAAAACAGATCAACTTACCAAATGAAGTATCAGCCTCTATTTATCAACGTATGCAAGCTGAACGTGCCGCCGTTGCTCGTGAACACCGTTCACAAGGTGAAGAAAAAGCAGAATTTATTCGTGCTGATGTTGATAAAAAAGTGGTACTCATCTTAGCCAATGCAAATAAAACCGCTGAAGAACTAAAAGGTCAAGGTGATGCAGAAGCTGCTAAAATCTATGCTGAAGCATTTAAACAAGAACCTGAATTTTACAGTTTTGTGCGTAGTTTAAAGGCTTACGAAGAAAGTTTTGCTGCAGGCTCAAACAATATGATGTTGCTTAAACCAGACAGCGAATTTTTCCGCTTTATGAAAGCACCTACAAAATAGTTATATCAAAAGACCCGATAAAGCGGGTCTTTTTTATCTTTAAAATAGAAAGCTACAACGAGGTTGTAAAATTTTAGGTTGTTATATAACAGTTTATATTAGCCAAAATGTAGGGACACACTGAGTGTGTCCGCTCATAAAAGATCATGTTGAGGACACACTGAGTGTGTCCCTACAGTATGCCTGAAAGATTGAGGTTTAGCGTAACTGTAACAACCAAAAAAATCTAACCGCTTGTATGCTTTTGACATTCACTAAACCTAACTAAAAGAGGCAATTTATTATGGGTAAAAGTGTTGCAATCCTTGGAGCTCAATGGGGCGATGAAGGTAAAGGCAAAATCGTAGATTTATTAACGGATCGTGTGAAATATGTGGTTCGTTACCAAGGTGGACATAATGCAGGTCACACCTTAATTATCAACGGCGAAAAAACCGTACTTCGCCTTATTCCATCAGGTATTTTGCGTGAAAACGTGACCTGCTTAATCGGCAACGGTGTAGTCCTTTCTCCTGCGGCATTAATGCAAGAAATGGGCGAATTAGAGTCCCGTGGTATTAATGTGCGTGACCGTTTAAAAATCTCTGAGGCTTGCCCATTAATTCTGCCATATCACGTTGCAATGGATCACGCTCGTGAAGCGGCGTTAGGTAAAAACAAAATCGGCACAACAGGTCGCGGTATCGGTCCAGCTTACGAAGATAAAGTCTCTCGTCGTGGTCTGCGTGTCAGCGATCTATTCAACCGTGAAGCCTTTGCAGAAAAATTAAAAACTATTTTGGAATATTACAACTTCCAACTAGTTCACTACTACAAAGTTGAGCCTGTAGATTACCAAAAAACCTTAGATGACCTTTTTGCGGTGGCAGACATCATCACAGGTATGGTTGCAGATATTACAACCCTATTACACAAAGCACGAGCCAATGGCGACAATATCCTGTTTGAAGGTGCGCAAGGCACAATGTTAGACATTGACCACGGTACTTATCCATTTGTAACCAGTTCAAATACGACTGCTGGTGGTGTTGCAACGGGTTCTGGCTTCGGACCTCGCAATTTAGATTATGTATTAGGCATCATCAAAGCCTACTGTACTCGTGTGGGTTCAGGTCCGTTCACTACTGAACTTTTTGATGAAGTCGGTGCAGAAATTGCTCGTAAAGGTAACGAATTTGGTGCAGTCACAGGTCGCCCACGTCGTTGCGGTTGGTTCGATGCCGTTGCCGTTCGCCGTGCAATTCAAATTAACTCAATCTCAGGCTTCTGTATGACCAAATTAGACGTGCTTGATGGCTTTGAGGAATTAAAAATCTGTGTCGCATACAAATTACCAAATGGCGAAATCGTAGAATACTCACCGCTTGCGGCGGCAGACTGGGAAGGGGTTGAACCGATTTATGAAACCTTACCAGGTTGGAAAGAGAATACTTTCCGTGTAACTAAATTAGAAGATTTACCGCAAAATGCGATCAACTACATCAAACGCATTGAAGAAGTGTTAGGTGTACCAGTCGATATTCTTTCAACAGGCCCAGACCGTGTTGAAACAATGATTTTGCGTGATCCGTTTGCAGAGTAATTAGATTTTAACGATAACAATCTCCTAGTTTGTAGAAATTAGGGGATTTTTTGTATAAAACAGCTCGGATCTGACCGCTAGTTTACATTTATGTTGCGAACTTAGTGACAAAGTAGTGTAAAATAGCCAAGTTTTCGTGATTTATTATTCATAGAGGAAAAAGAATGAAAAGAGTCGTCATCACAGGTATCGGCATTATTTCGAGTATCGGTAATAACAAAGAAGAAGTATTAGCTTCATTAAAAGAAGGTAAATCAGGCATTGAATTTGTACCTAAATTTGCTGAAGTGGGTATGCGTAGCCAAGTTGCTGGAACAATTAAATTAAACCCTGCGGAATTAATTGACCGTAAAATTTATCGCTTTATGGGCGATGCAGCTGCTTATGCTTACCTTTCAATGAAAGAAGCAATTGAAGATGCTGGTTTAACCGAAGAGCAGGTATCTAATGATCGTACAGGTTTAATTATCGGTGCTGGTACAGGCTCTGCACATAGTCAATTAGTGGCTTGTGATGCAGTGCGTAGTCCTCGTGGTGTAAAAGCAATTGGCCCTTATGCCGTAACTAAAACAATGGCTTCAAGTGTATCTGCTTGCTTAGCAACCCCTTATAAAATTCGTGGTGTAAGCTACTCTATCAGCTCTGCTTGTGCAACCTCAGCACACTGTATCGGTCACGCAATGGAGTTAATCCAATTAGGCAAACAAGACGTGGTTTTCGCTGGCGGTGCAGAAGAGTTATCTTGGGAATGTGCAACGGAATTTGATGCAATGGGTGCAGTTTCAACCAAATACAACGAAACCCCAACTAAAGCTTCTCGTGCTTACGATGCCAACCGTGACGGCTTCGTCATCGCAGGTGGTGGTGCTGTTGTTGTGGTTGAAGAGCTTGAACACGCCCTTGCTCGTGGTGCAAAAATTTATGCGGAAATCGTAGGCTATGGTGCAACATCAGACGGTTACGATATGGTTGCCCCAAGTGGTGAAGGTGCGGAACGTTGTATGAAACAAGCGATGGCAACAGTTAAAGGCGAAATCGAATACATCAACGTACACGGTACATCAACACCAGTGGGTGATGTGAAAGAATTAGGCGCAATCAAAAATGTCTTTGGCGATAAAACCCCAGCGATTTCATCAACTAAATCAATGACCGGTCACTCATTAGGTGCAGCAGGTGCTCACGAAGCGATCTACTCGCTATTAATGTTAGATAACGATTTCATTGCACCAAGTATCAACATTGAAGAACCTGATGAACAAGCACAAGGTGTGAATATCGTAACAGAATGCCAAGACAAAGCGTTAACAACCGTAATGTCTAACAGTTTCGGCTTCGGCGGTACAAACGCTTGCTTAGTCTTCCAAAAATATCAAGGCTAGTCTTGCTTAATTTATGAAATCTGATATAAGGGCGTGGGAATTTTCCCACGTCTTTTTTATTTATTTGGAGTGAATAATGTTAAAGTTTAAACATTTATTATCTATTTTAGTATTAGCAATTTCGGCAAATGTAGTGGCAAGTGGTGTATCAATGGAAATGTTCCAAATGAAACGCCAAATTAACCTATTAACAAATGCCCAAACAGCTGAAGAATTTACGCAAAATGCAGATAAATTTATCGAAGTGTCTAAAAAAGCCCAAGCAACTATGCCAAACAGCTTAGATGGCGATCAAGAAAAATTCAAAGGCTATCAACAAGGTATGCAAGAAGTCATCGATGTTGTTGCTCAAGCAAAAAACTTAGCAAGTCAAGGTAATTTAACGGAAGCAAAAACAGTTATTGCGCGTTTAGATAGCTTAAGAAAACTGTATCATTCGGCATATAAATAAACGGACGAAAATGGTGTAATAGACAAATTTGTTGCAAAAAAGCAGCTTAAAAAAGTCTCTCCCACAATTTGTGTAAATACCTGTTTCTGAGATAATACATTCAGACACAGGTATTTTATTATGAACGAAAAACAACTTCACGCCTTGGCAGCGGAATTTGCCAAAAACCTAAAAACACCAGAAGACCTCAATCAATTTTCACGGATGCTCAAGAAAATCACCGTCGAGGCTGCGTTAAATGGTGAACTGACCGACCATCTTGGTTATGAAAAACATTAGTCTAGAAAAGGTAAAAATGCACGTAACGGTTACACATCTAAGACCGTCATTTGTGATGAAGGTGAGATAGAAATTGAGACGCCTCGTGACCGTGACGGCACCTTTGAACCGCAACTTATCAAGAAAAACCAAACC